>NZ_JBITHE010000018.1:0-181928 GCF_044457665.1 Streptomyces sp. NPDC050535 | reverse complement strand
CTCTTCAACAACCGGATCTACGGCCTCACCAAAGGCCAGTACAGCCCCACCAGCGAAGTCGGCAAGATCACCAAGTCGACGCCGATGGGCTCCCTGGACGCCCCCTTCAACCCCGTCTCCCTCGCGATCGGCGCCGAGGCCTCCTTCGTCGCCCGCACCGTCGACTCCGACCGCAGACACCTCACCGACGTCCTGAGGCAGGCCGCCGCCCACCCCGGCACCGCCCTCGTCGAGATCTACCAGAACTGCAACATCTTCAACGACGGCGCCTTCGAAGCCCTCAAGGACAAAAAACAGGCCGAGGAAGCCGTCATCCGCCTCGAACACGGCCAACCCATCACCTTCGGCACCGACAGCTCCAAAGGCGTCGTCCGCGACCCGGCCACCGGTGACCTGAAAGTCGTGGCCGTCACCGCCGACAACCGGTCACAGATCCTCATCCACGACGCCCACGCCACCTCACCGACCACCGCGTTCGCCCTGTCCCGCCTCGCCGACCCCGACACCCTCCACCACACCCCCATCGGCGTCCTGCGCTCGATCCAACGCCCCGTCTACGACACCCAGATGACCGACCAACTCGACACCGCCATCGAACAGAACGGCAAAGGCGACCTCGCCACCCTCCTCACCGGCAACGACACCTGGACAGTCACCGACTGATCGTTCCGTACGTCGGACAGGGCCCGGGCCATCAGGTCCGGGCCGTTTCCTTTGCGCTGCCGCCGACCCTGCCCGTGACCCCGTCCGCGCCGGCCCTGTCGCCGTCGTACGCCTCGCGCGCCTTCAGCACGTCGTCCATCCGCTCGTGCGTCCAGTCCCCCAGCGCGCTCACCAACTGGGCGGCCTCGCGGCCCAGGCCGGTGAGGGAGTAGTCGACCCGGGGCGGGATCACGGGCTTGGCGTCGCGGTGCACGAGGCCGTCGCGCTCCAGGGTCTGCAGCGTCTGGGTCAGCATCTTCTCGCTGACCCGGCCGATCGCGCGGCGCAGCTCGCTGAAACGGTAGGAGCGTTCGTTCAGCTCGATCAGGACGAGGACGCCCCAGCGGCTGGTGACGTGTTCCAGGACGAGGCGGTGCGGGCACATGGCCTCGCCCTCGAGGTTCCAGTTACTTACTGCCATGCCAGTACCTTACTTCAAAGTGGGTACTTTCGAGAAGTTAGTGCATCTCCTAGGGTTAGTGCCAGACCCCACAACAAGGAGATATCAGTCATGAGCATCGTCGTCACCGGAGCCACCGGACACCTCGGCCGTTTCGTCATCGAAGGGCTGCTGGAGAAGGTCCCGGCCGACCGGATCACCGCCGTCGTGCGCGACGAGGAGAAGGCTGCCGGTTTCGCCGCCCGCGGCGTGAGGATCGCGGTGGCCGACTACAACGCCCCCGAGACCTTCGACGGAGTCTTCTCCGCCGGTGACAAGGTGCTGCTGATCTCCGGCAACGAGTTCCACCTCGGCCGCGTGGGCCAGCACCAGGTCGTCATCGACGCGGCCAGGGCCGCCGGCGCCGCGCTCCTCGCTTACACCAGCGCTCCCGGCACCCTCACGGCCGCGCTGGCCGACGACCACCGGGCCACGGAGGAGGCGCTCCTCGCGTCCGGTCTGCCGTACTCCCTGCTGCGCAACGGCTGGTACAACGAGAACTACACGGAGAACCTCGCCCCCGTCCTGGAGCACGGCGCGGTCGTCCAGGCCGCGGGTGACGGCCGTATCGCCGCTGCCGCGCGCGCCGACTACGCCGCCGCCGCCGTGGCGGTGCTGACCGGTGAGGGCCACGAGAACACGACGTACGAGCTGAGCGGGGACACCGCGTTCGGCTTCGCCGAGTACGCCGCCGAGGTGGCCACGCAGTCCGGCAAGGAGATCGTCTACAACGCCGTCCCGGCCGAGGCCTACGTCGGCATCCTGACCGGCGCCGGACTGCCCGAGGCCTTCGCCACGATCCTGGCGGGCGTGGACGAGTCCATAGCCAAGGGCGAGCTCGCGGTGACGAGCGGCGACCTGTCCCGGCTGACCGGCCGCCCGACCACGCCGATCGTCGAGTCGATCGCGGCGGCACTCAAGGGCTGACCGGACCCGAGTCCGCCGTACACCCCCGGCTGTCATGACCGTATGGCGATACGGGCATGACAGCCGGGGGTGTACGGCGCTACCTTCTTGAAGGCCGTACGAGCACGGCCGCAGGGGCAAGGAGGACGCGGTGGCGGCTAAGGCCAGGGGCGAAGCGCACATAGGTCTGCTGAACGGCATCGCCGCGTACGGCATGTGGGGCCTCGTCCCCATATTCTGGCCGCTCCTGAAGCCCGCCGGGGCGGCCGAGATCCTCGCCCACCGGATGGTGTGGTCGCTGGCCTTCGTCGGGATCGCGCTCGTGGTGATACGGCGCTGGGCCTGGGCCGGTGAACTGTTGCGGCAGCCGCGCAAACTCGCACTGATCACGGTGGCCGCGGCCCTGATCACCGTGAACTGGGGCGTCTACATCTGGGCCGTGAACACGGGGCACGTCGTCGAGGCCTCGCTCGGCTACTTCATCAACCCGCTGGTCACCATCGCGATGGGCGTGCTGATCCTCAAGGAGCGGATGCGGCCCCTCCAGTGGACGGCGGTCGGCGTCGCCTTCACGGCGGTGGTGGTGCTCACTCTCGGATACGGCAGCCCGCCGTGGATCTCCCTCACCCTCGCCTTCTCCTTCGCCACCTACGGGCTGGTCAAGAAGAAGGTCAACCTCGGCGGCATCGAGTCGCTCGCCGCCGAGACAGCCGTCCAGTTCCTGCCCGCGCTGGCCTTTCTGCTGTGGCTGGGGGCGACCGGACGGGCGACCTTCGGCACCGAGGGCGTGGGGCACATGGCGCTGCTCTCGGCGACCGGCGTGGTGACCGCGCTGCCGCTGGTCTGTTTCGGCGCGGCGGCCATCAGGGTTCCGCTGTCCACCCTGGGGCTCCTCCAGTACCTGGCGCCGGTCTTCCAGTTCCTGCTGGGCGTCTTCTACTTCCACGAGGCCATGCCGCCCGAGCGCTGGGCCGGTTTCGCGCTGGTCTGGCTCGCGCTGTCGCTGCTCACCTTCGACGCGCTGCGCACCGCGCGCCGGGCGGCACGGACGCTCAGGGCCGAGACCAGCACCCCCAGGACCACCATCGCCACCGGCACGGTCAGCGCCGCGCGGAACGCGGACAGTTCGCCGCCCTCCCCCGACCCCGTACCGGCCGGTCCGGAAGCCGTCGACGCCAAGCCGTAGACCGCGGTCACCGCCGAGATCCCGATCGCCGAGCCGAACTGCGTCGCCGTGTGCAGCAGCCCGCTCGCCAGCCCCTGCTCCGACTCCGCCACCCCGTCCGTCGCCGCGATGGTCAACGGCCCGTAGGCGAGGGCGAAGGCGGTCCCCGCGATGATCAGCGTCGGGAACATCGCGGCGTACGACCAGTCCGCGCCCACGGGCAGGAACAACCCGTACGCGACGACCGCGAGCACGAACCCGGCGAGGACCACCCGGGTGTGGCCGTACCGCTCGACCAGTTTCGGCGTGAGCGTCGGTGCCAGCACCGCGTCGCAGCCCATCACAATGAGCGCGACCGCCGTCTGGAGCGCCGACCAGCCGCGCAGTTCCTGGAGGTAGAGCGTCAGCACGAACTGGAAGCCGAAGAAGGCGCCCACGAAGAGCAGCGCGCCGAGGTCGGCACGGACCACCGAGCCCTTGCGGAGGAGGCCGAGGCGTACGAGAGGGCTGGCGGCGCGGCGTTCGACGGCGACGAAGGTGACGGCGAGCAGCAGCGCCGCGAGCGCCACCACCGCGGTCAACTGCCAGTCGCGCAAACCGTGTTCGAGGCGGATGACGGCGTACGCGGCGAGGAGCATGGCCCCGGCGGCGGTGACGGCGCCGGTGAGGTCGAACCGCTGTTCCGCGGTACGGGGCCGGTGGCGCCCCTCCTGTACGGGGATCAGCCGGACCGCCGCGACGAGGATCGCGCCGGCGAGCAGCACCGGGGCGAAGAACACCCAGCGCCAGCCGAGTTCGGTGAGCAGGCCGCCGATGACGAGGCCGAGGGAGAAGCCGCCGGCCGCCGTACCCGCGAAGACCAGCAGGGCCTTGTTGCGTTGGCGGCCCTCCTCGTACGACGTGGTGATCAGGGACAGCGCGGCCGGGGTCATGAAGGCGGCGGAGACTCCCGTGACGAAGCGGGCCACGATCAGCATCCAGCCCTCCGTGGCGAAGCCGCCGAGTCCGGAGAAGGCGACGAAGACCGTCAGCGAGGCGAGGAACATCCGGCGGCGGCCGAGCAGGTCGGCGGCGCGTCCGCCGAGGAGGGTGAATCCCGCGTAGCCGAGGACGTAGGAGCTCATCACCCAGGCAGCGGCGGTCGTGGACAGGGCGAGGTCGGATCTGATGGAGGGGATCGCGACCGCGAGCATGGCGACGTCGATGCCCTCCAGGAAAATGGTTCCGCAGAGGACCAGCAGTAAGGCCCAGGCGCGGGTGCCCATGGGGACTCCTCAGATAGGTGCGGTTACGCGACCGAGGGTCGGTTCCCTCTTGTAACCATGGCCAGCCTGCGGCAGCATCGACAGGCATGGAAGAAGGCACTTCGAAGTCACCGAGTAACTGCGAAGGCACCGTGGACTACGGGGACGCCGATCCCTTCCAGTGGGACACCCGGGAGGACTGCGAGGTGCGGCAGATCCTCGACCGGGTCGCCGACAAGTGGTCCCTGCTGGTGATCGCCCTGCTCGACCGGCGCGTTCTCCGCTTCACGGAACTGCGGCGCGAGATCGACGGAGTCAGTCAGCGGATGCTCACCGTGACCCTGCGGCAGCTCGAGCGGGACGGGCTGGTGAAGCGGACGGTGCATGCCGTGGTGCCGCCGCGGGTGGACTACGAACTCACGCCGCTGGGCGGCACGTTGCACGCCACCATCCAGTCCCTGGTGACCTGGACCGAGGAGCACCAGGGGGAGATCGCCTCGGCGCGGGAGGACTACGACTCGCGGGCGTCGGCGGTGGCGGGCGGGTGACTTGGGCGGCCGGGGCGGCTGGGGCGGATTGCGTGCCTTGATCGGCTCGGGTGGCCCGCTCGGCTTGTCCGGCCGGTTCGGCCCACTCCCCCTGCGCGCCCCGCGCGGCTCACTCGGATTGCTCGGCCTGCCCGGTTTCTGATCCGGACCGGCGGGCGCGGTGTGCGCGTGCCTTGTGGAGGTTGCCGCAGTGCTCCATGGCGCACCAGCGGCGGCGGCCGGGGCGGGACGTGTCGACGAAGAGCAGGTAGCAGTTGTCGGACCCGCACTCGCGGACGCGGTCGGCGTGCGGGCCGGTGAAGAGGTCGACGGCGTCACGCGCGACGGTGGAGAGCAGTCGCGTGCCGGTGGCGCCGGGGGCCCAGGCCCGGGTGCCGTCCGGTTCGATGCGGGCGACGAGCGAGGGCTCGGCCGCGGCCGCGTTGACGACGGCCAGGTCGCGGGGGTTCGGCGAGCGGCCGTGCGCGCGGTCCGAGGTCAGCAGGAACAGGGCGTCGCGGACTGTCCGGGTTCGCTCCAACTCCCTCTGGCTCACAGATAGTTGGAGCCCGGATGACAAGCGGCTCAGGTCCGCCCAGCGCACCAGGTCCGCGGGCTCGTGCAGCACCTCGTAGCGGGCGAACTCCCCCGGACCGCCCGTCGTCAGCAGCTCCAGGCAGAGGGCTCCGGGGTCGAAGCGATAGGCCTTCCCTCCGTACGACACGAGGGTCAGTCCCGGCGATTCCATTGCACGCTCGCTCACGTAACCACTATAAGTGGTTACCATGACACACGCGACCCTGCACTGGAAGCTCGTCATCGACGCCGCCGACCCGCACGCCCAGGCGGACTTCTGGGCCGCCGCCCTCGGCTATCAGGTCGAGGACAACAGCGCGCTCGTCGAGCGACTGCTCGGCCTCGACGCCGTACCGGTCGAGCTCACCGTCGACTCCCATGGCCGCCGGGCATGGCGGGACCTGATCGCCGTAAGGCATCCGGACGATCCGTACGAGGAGGAGACCGGAATCGGGCTCGGGCGACGGCTGCTCTTCCAGCGCGTACCGGAGCCGAAGACCGTCAAGAACCGGCTCCATCTCGACCTGCACGCGGGGGCCGAGCGGCGTGCGGACGAGGTGGCCCGACTGGAGGGACTGGGGGCGGCGGTGCTGCGGCAGGTGAAGGAGCCGGGCGGCGAGTGGGTGGTGCTGACGGACCCCGAGGGGAACGAGTTCTGCGTCCAGTAGCCGCGAGTTCGCCCCGTTCCGATATCCGAACTCCCCTGACCAAATAGCGCTCTTGACGGAGCATCAGTCCCACCTTCACCATCCAGGCACCCCATTCGCTGAGGAATCCCTGTGGATTCCCACGGAATTCGGAGCCCCCCACATGAAGCTCTCCGTCACCGGGCGTGCCACCGCGGCTGCCGTCGTCGCGGCCGTCACGCTCCTCACCACCAGCTCGATAGCCGGCGCGGCGCCCACACGTGTGGCCGCCGCGCCCGATCTCCCCGTGGCCAACGTCAAGGCCCATCTCGCTCAGCTGCAGTCCATCGCTACCGCCAACGGCGGCAACCGCGCCCACGGCCGCACCGGTTACAAGGCCTCGCTCGACTATGTGCAGGGCAAGCTGAACGCGGCCGGATTCACCACGACCGTCCAGCAGTTCACGTCCGGTGGCCGCACCGGGTACAACCTCATCGCCGACTGGCCCGGCGGCGACACCGGTCAGGTCGTCATGGCCGGGTCCCATCTCGACAGCGTGACGGCGGGGGCCGGCATCAACGACAACGGCTCGGGTTCGGCGGCCGTGCTGGAGGCCGCGCTCGCCGTCTCCCGGGCGCAGTACCAGCCCACCAAGCATCTGCGGTTCGCCTGGTGGGGCGCGGAGGAACTGGGCATGGTCGGCTCTCGCTACTACGTCAACAGACTCTCCACCACCGACCGTTCGAGGATCAGCGGCTATCTGAACTTCGACATGATCGGCTCACCGAACCCCGGGTACTTCGTCTACGACGACGATCCCGCCATCGAGAAGACCTTCAAGGCCTACTACGCGGGGATCGGCGTAGCCACGGAGATCGAGACCGAGGGCGACGGCCGCTCCGACCATGCACCGTTCGACAGCGCGGGCATCCCGGTCGGCGGTCTGTTCAGCGGCGCGGACTACATCAAGACAGCGGCGCAGGCCGCCAAGTGGGGCGGCACGGCCGGCCTGGCCTTCGACCGCTGCTACCACTCGTCCTGCGACACCACGTCGAACATCAACGACACGGCGCTGGACCGGAACAGCGATGCCCTGGCCTACGCGGTGTGGGAGCTGTCCTCCTAGCTTCCGCGTGCGACGACCGGTCCTGAGCGGTCCGGTCGTCGCCCTGCCCCGCGGTCGGTGCCGTTCCCCGGGTCGAGCGTCCCGAGCGTACGGTCACCGGACACGGGCGGGCGCTCTCCGGGGTGTGTTGGCCGGCGGCCTAAGGGCTGTCCCGTAATCCCCGGTGGATCAGCGCGCGGCGTCAGATGCGGTGCATCGCAAGGCGGAGGGTCGTCCTCATACCGGGTGTATTCGGGCGATCCGACAACGCGGCGAGGTGCCGTAGCTGTCGTCGTGCGCCCGCCGGGGATTACGGGACAGCCCTTGGGTCTACCGAGTTGTCGGCCTGGGTCTACGAGTTGCCGGCCTGGCTGTCGACGCGTTCGGCCAGGCGGCCCATGCGGGTGCGGGCCGATTCGAGCTGTTCGAGGTCGTCGGCGGCCGGGCCGCCGTCGGCCGCGAGTTCGGTCCACACGCCGATCAGGTCGCGGCCGAAGGCCAGGCCCTGCGAGGGCTCGCGGATCGCGCGCCAGGCGGTCGCCGCGCTCTGGACGTTGCCGTACGCGGCCTCCGGGTCCAGGCTCCGGCGGTGGATCCGGGCCAGGTCGAGCGACACGCGGAGGGCCTGGGGCGCGTCGTCCGCCAAGTAGGCGATGTAGGCGCCCAGTTCGCGCAGCCGCAGCACCTCCGGGTGTTCCGGGCCCAGTGCGTGCGCGGCCTCCGCGACAGTCTGCTCCGCCGAACCCGCGGCTTCCTCGATCCTGCCCTGCTGCACCGCCTCGTTGATCCGGGCCACGGGTTCCGCCAGGAAGGCCGCCTCGCCCGGCAGTTCGGGCACCGGCGCCAGTACCGCTTCGGCGACGGCGTCGAAACCCCGCACGGGAACGGGCTTCGGCTCCGGCTCCGGCTCGTGCGCCAGGTCGGGGTCGAAGCCCATCAGGGACCTGGGGGGCGTCCGCCTGGCGGCCGGATCGGGCGCCGGGCCGAACTCACCCGTCGGGGGCCCCGCCACTCCGGGCGGGGTGCCCCCCGGCTCGTGCACCGTCCGCAGGGCGTAGGGCGACGGGGCGGGAGTGCTCGGCTCGGGGCCGGTGGCCGCCGGAGGCCAGACGGGGTCGGGCCGCGGGGCGGGCGGCGCCGGGGGCCGGCCTGCCGACGGCATCGGCGGAACCGGCCGGGCCGATGTCGGCGGGGTCGGCCGTGTCGGCCATGCCGCTGGCTTTCGCGGCTGCCCGGCCTCGGGCTCACGCTGATGCGGCTGTGACTGTGGGTGCAGCTGTGACTGTGGGTGCGGGTGCCGCTGCGGATCCGGGTGCGGATACGGCTGCTGCTGCGAAGACTGCTGCGGCCGCGGATCCGGATGCTGTGCGTACGGGTAGGCCTGCGGACGTGGCTGCGGAGACTGCGGCGGTCGCGGCTGGAATCGGCGCGGCTCCCCCATGTAGGCGCTCGACCCGTCCACGTACACCTGTATCGGTACGACGTAGCCGGTGCGTTCGTCGTGGATCTCGGCGAGGACGGGCCGGGCGGTGGAGAGGGCGAGGTGGTGGAGGTGGTCGAGGACGGCGGCCTGGACGTTCTGGCCTGGGGCGGAGAGCACCGGCCTGCCGTCGACCACGGCCCCGCTGCCCCCGGTCAGCGCGATTCCCTCCGCGGAGGCGTACACCCGCACCTCGACCGGAGTCACCCCGGCGGCCGGATACCCCCCGGACTCCCCGGGATCGGCACCCTGCTCAGCGCGCCGCTTGAGTTCCCGCTTCTGTTCGCGGCTGAGTCGAGACATCGTGCCCTCACTCGGGGTGATCGGGGGAGGAAGGGGGACAGGGAGGCCGCAGAGGAGAGCGGCTGGTGGGAGGCGCTCGCGTGGGTACGCGTGCCCGTCCAGACGGTACGGCACACACCCGCCTGCCCACCCTGGTCCCGCGGACCACAGCACGTCAACGCCGACGATAGCGTCGGCCACCCCCGACGCCGACCATCCCCGGGGACGGGAGAACCGCCTGGACGACTGCATGCGTACGCATATATTGTGCACGCATGCAGTCGCGGCAGCCGCCGTTCGTCTCGCGCAACCCAGGGGGACCCATGAGCCGTCACTTCCTGTTCCTGCTCGGCAGCAGCCGTCCCGACGGCAACACCGAGCTGCTGGCCCGCAAGGCCGCCGAACAGCTGCCCGCGGAGGTCGAACAGCGGTGGCTGAGCCTCGCCGAGCATCCCCTGCCGGAATTCGAGGACCTGCGCCACGACAGCGACCACGTCCGCCCGACCGGGGGCAGCACCGGCCTGCTCCTCGACGCGACACTCGCCGCGACGGACATCGTCATCGCGTCGCCGCTGTACTGGTACTCGGTCTCCGCGCCCACCAAGCGCTACCTCGACTACTGGTCGGGCTGGCTGCGCACCCCCGGTGTCGACTTCAAGGCCACGCTGGCGGGGCGCAGCCTCTGGGGCGTCACCGCGCTGGCGCACGAGGAGCAGGAGGTCGCCGACCCGCTGACCGGCACCCTCAACCACTCGGCCGCGTACATGGGCATGCGCTTCGGCGGAGTCCTGCTCGGCAACGGCAGCAAGCCCGGCGACGTACTCCACGACACCGAGGCGCTGGCCCGCGCGAAGACGTTCTTCGCCCAGCGGCCGCCGCTCGCGCGGTTCCCCTACGACAGCTGACTCGCGCGCGCCGGATCACCGACCCGGACGGCGAACCGGGCGGGGCTCAGGCCGTGATGTCCTTCGTCGTGAAGCGCGCCCAGGCCGCCGAGCCGAACACCGCCGCGTACAGGGCTTGCAGGCCGAGGTTGCGGACCAGGTCGTCCCAGTACACCGGGTCGCGCATGAGGTCGGCGAAGGACAGCCAGTAGTGGGAGAAGAAGTACGGCTGGAGGGCGTGGAGTTGGGGGATCTGATCGAGGATCTGGATGGTGATGAGGAGCCCGACGGTCGTCGCCATCGCCGCGATGCCGCTGCTCGTCAGCGTCGAGATGAACAGGCCGAGCGCCGCGACCCCGATCAGTGACGCGGCGACGACCAGGGCGATGAGCAGGGCTCTGCCGAGTCCCTCCGCGAAGCTGATCCGGGTGCCGGAGATCGTCGTCAGCTCGCCGAGCGGGAACAGCAACGCTCCCGTCGCGAGCGCCGAGGCGGCCACGACGAGGGTCGCGACCAGGCAGAACGTCATGGTGGTCGCGTACTTGGTGAGCAGCAGACGGGTGCGGCCGGCGGGGGCGACCAGGAGGTAGCGCAGCGTCCCCGCACTGCCCTCGCCCGCGATCGCGTCGCCCGCGATGACGCCGATGGCCATCGGCAGGAAGAAGGGGAGCGTCGCGGCCAGCGCGGTGAACACCAGGAACAGGCCGTTGTTGGTGATCTGCGAGATGAACGCCGGGCCCTCGCCACCGCCGCCGGGGCCGCCGCCCGATCCGTCGCCCGTCTCGATCTTGATGGCGATACCGATGAGGACGGGCACCGCGGCGAGCACGCCGAGCAGCGCGAGGGTCCGCCACCGCCGGAAGGTGGTGATCAGCTCGTTGCGGAACAGCCCGAACGTCCACAGCGGGCTGGGCGCACGCACCGCTTCGGCCTGGGTGATGACCTCAGCCCGCGACATCGAAGCCCTCCCCCGTCAGCGCGACGAACGCGTCCTCCAGCGAGGCCCGTTCGACCCCGAAACCGCGGACCCGGACACCCGCCGTGACCAACGCGGCGTTCAGCTCGGCGAGTTCGCGCTCCGGAGGCTCGGCGGTCACCCCGGTCTCCGTCACGACGAGGTCCGCGACTCCCTGTTCCTTCAGTACCCGGGCCGCGTCCGCCGGGTCGGGAGTCGTCACGACCAGCCGGCCGCGCGCGCCCGCCGCGAGCTCGGCCACCGCGCCCTGGGTGATGAGCCGGCCCTGCGCCATCACGGCCGCGTGCGTGCACACCTGCTCGATCTCGTCGAGCAGGTGCGAGGAGAGGAAGACGGTCGTGCCGTCGGAGGCCAACTCCCTTACCAGGGAGCGGATTTCGCGCATGCCCTGCGGATCGAGGCCGTTGGTGGGCTCGTCCAGGACGAGCAGGCGGCGGGGCTGGAGCAGCGCCGCCGCGAGCCCGAGCCGCTTTCATTCCGAGTGAGTACGCCTTCGCCTTCTTGCCCGCGGCGGCGGCGAGCCCGACCCGGTCGAGGGCGGCGGCGACGCGGGTACGCCGGGTGCGGGGGTCGGCGGTCGGGTCGGCGGCGTCGTACCGCATGAGGTTGTCGCGCCCGGAGAGGAAGCCGTACAGCGCGGGGCCCTCGATGAGCGCGCCCACCTGCGGGAGCACGGCGCGGGTGGCCCGGGGCATGGGCCGCCCCAGGACACTCGCCGTTCCCGAGGTCGGCTCGATCAGGCCCATCAGCATGCGGATGGTGGTGGTCTTGCCCGAGCCGTTCGGTCCGAGGAAGCCGAAGACGCTGCCTGCCGGGACGGTCAGGTCCAGGCCGTCGACGGCGAGCTGTCCGCCGCGGAAGCGTTTGGTGAGCGCACGGGTGACGATCACGGTGTCCTCCACCGTGGTCGCCGCGACCGTGCTCACCGCCCCTCCCGCGTCGTCCACCGGGTCGGGCTCCGCGGCGGACAGTTCCTCCATGGACTCCTCGATTCGTGCTGTGCCTACGAGGCCTTGCCTGCGGGGCCTTGGCTGCGAGGCCCCGCCTCCGAGGCCTGTGCCTCCGAGGCCTACTTGGCCGCGTTCGCCGCCTTGACCAGCGCGTCCTTGGTGACGGCGCCGGCGTACACCTTGCCGTCGTCCGTGATCAGCGCGTTGACCAGGCGGGTCGAGAAGACCGTGCCGGAGCCGAACTTGCCGGTGACCTTGTCGCCGAGGGAGTCCAGGAAGCCGTCGACGTCACCGTTGCCGGAGGAGTCGGACGGTACGCCCTCGCCGCCCGTGTCGAACCGGGCGACCGCGTTCCAGCCCTCGCCGATGGTCTTCAGCCCTTCGAGCCCGTCGAATCCTTCGAGCCCCTCGCCCAGGTCCTCGCCGGACTTGCGGGAGGTCTCCGGCGTCTGTGCGGCGTCGCCCTCGGTGACCTTCGCGCCCTTGGGCGGGGTGAAGGCGAAGGTCGACGCGGCCGGCCTGGAGAAGTCGACCTTGGTGAAGCCGGCGTCCACGACGGCCGCGCCGCCGCTTGCCGGGGTCAGCGTGAACTTCAGCGGCAGCCCCGTCTTCGAGTCGACCGCGATGGTGATCGCGCCGATCGTCGAGCCGGACTGCTTCGGCTTGATGACCAGCTTGTACGCGTCGCGGCCCGCGACCTGCGCGGTGCCGTCGACGGTCACGGAGGTGGTGTCGTCGACGGCCTTGAGCGCCTCGTCGGCGAGATCCTTGGGAGTGGCCGGGACGCCTTCCGGCGCCGTCTCCTTCCCGCGCTCGGACTTGGGCACGGTCGAGTGGTAGACCTCGTTCGACTCGCTGTCGTACCCCCACACGTCCGTGCCGTTGTGGATGAGGCTGTACTCGGCGGCGCTGTCCAGCAGGGAGACCTTGGTCCTGTCCGGGCCGTCGGCCGCGACGCGCAGGGTGTGCGTGCCGGAGGCCAGCTCCATGAGCTTGGAGGACGGGTCGGCGGACGAGCCGTCGCCGCCCTGTACGGCTCCGGAGGCGAAACTGCTCTCCAGGCCGCCCAGGTCGGGAAGGCCCAGGTCGGTGCTGATCTTGACCGTGCCGGACAGCTGCTCCACGTCCGACTTGGCGATCTTCTCGATGAGCTGCTGGGCGCTGATCTTGGGCAGATCCGGGTCACCGGAGTCGGCGAGCGCCGGGACGAGCCCGATGGTCGCCGCCGCCAGCCCCATCACCGTGACCGGGACGACGTAACGCGCCGCTTTCCGCCGGCCGGCGCGCACGTCCTCGGCCTCGTCGGCGCTCGTGCTGTGGTCGGATTCGTACGGTGCCATGTCTGCCTTACCTCCGTCGTCGGCGGCGGCTCGTCGCGCTGCACTGGTCCACCCTTAGCCGCCATTCTCACCCGAACCGGTGAGGAGTGGTGTTCTCAATATGACCAAATCGGCGGGAGGGAAGCGTCAGACCCCGGGCTCAACTCCACGTACTCCTGCGGTATGACGCGAGAAGGCGGCGCCTCCCCCAACCCGTAGGGGTTCGGAGGAGGCGCCGCCTCTTGGGCCATACGGTCAGCGCTGCACGAACACGTAGTCGGCCTGGTAGGGCACGCCCACGATGGCGCCCGGCGTGCAGGATCCGGCCGGGGCGACGCCGCCCACGGTGTTGAGGCGGAGGATCTCCTGCGTGCCCGCCAGCAGGCCGTGGGCCTTGCCGGACTGGGTGGCCTGGAGATCCAGCTCGGCGATGTTGTTCCCGTTCGGGGTCCTGCTGGTCACCGCGCCGGTGACCGCACTGCCGTCGGGCGCGATCCACTGCGGTGTTCCGGAGTTGGGCGCTACGAACGAGTGTGCGATGTGGCCGCGGAGTACGGCGGAGACGTCGCGCTGGGCGAAGGCGTGTCCACCGCCCTCGACCGCCTTGCACTCGTAGATCTGCTCGCCCTTGACCACGGACGCCTGGAAGTTCTTCAGGGCGTCGCGGAAATCGAAGGTGCCGGTGACCTTGTGGAGCTGGCCGCGGACGGCTCCGCCCGGGAAGCGGGCGGTGTGCAGGTTGGCGTAGAACGAACCCGGGTCGTTCTTCAACTGCTCCAGCAGCGCCGCGTCCTTGACCGTGACGGTCCCGGTGACGCTGCGGCCCCTGCTCCTGGCCAGCAGCTTCGTGAAGTCGACCTTGACGCCGCCGTTGCCGGCCTTGGCGCCCTGGTGGATGTGCAACGCGGTCGGTTTGCCGGTGCCGCGCCACTTCACGGCCACGGACACCTTGTCGCCGTCGATCCTGACGAACTCCAGCGCCGTGCCGTCCTGGTCACCGACGGCCGGGCCGCCCTGGACGGGCACCTCGTTGGCGGCGTTGAGGCTGGTGGCGAGGATCGTGCCGGTCTCGGCACCACCGCTCGTACCGGCGGCGGCCGCCGGGAGGGTGGCGGCGGCGACACCGCCCGCGGCCAGGACCGCGACACCGGCGAGGATCAGGCTCTTGCGACGCGCCGTGAACGTGACGTTGGATCCCATGGTTCCGATTCTCCCCATATATCAGCTGACGCCCCCTGCGTCGGCTTCGGGGAGGTATACGGACCAGGTCTCGGACCGAGCTCAACCCAGGAACGTGACCTGCGCCACAGCGGGGCCGCGGACGAGCGGGATCACTGTCGAGGAGGGCCGCGGTCGAGTGAGGTCACGGGCGAGCAGGGCCACGGCCGAGTGAGGTCACGTCGAGCGGGGTCACTCGGCCCGGTGCGCCACCCGCTTCGTCCGGCCCGGTGCGCGCACCCGTTTCAACCCGCCCGGTGCGCCCAACGGCTGCAACCCGCCCGGTGCGCCACCCGCTTCAACCCGCCCGGTGCACCACCGCGTCGCACAGCTCCACCAGCGCGGCCTTCGCGTCGCACTCCGGCAGCGGCGCGAGCGCGGCGCGCGCGTCCTGCGCGTAACGCACGGTGTCCCGCCGGGCCTGCTCGAGGGCGGGATGCGTCCGCAGCCGGGCCAGCGCCTCGGCGTGCCGGGCGTCGTCCGTCAGGTCGGAGTCCAGCAGCTCGCACAGCGCGATGTCCTCGGCGAGACCGAGCCGCGCCACCCGCTCGCGCAACCGCAGCACCGGCATCGTGGGAATCCCCTCGCGGAGATCGGTCCCCGGCGTCTTCCCCGACTCGCGCGAGTCGGAAGCGATGTCCAGGACGTCGTCCGCGAGCTGGAAGGCGACACCCAGTCGCTCGCCGTACTGCGTCAGCACGTCCACGACCGTCTCGTCGGCCCCCGACATCATCGCGCCGAACCGGCAGGCGACGGCGACCAGCGAACCGGTCTTGCCGCTGAGCACGTCGAGATAGTGGTCGACCGGGTCACGCCCGTCGCGCGGACCCGCGGTCTCCAGGATCTGGCCGGTGACCAGCCGTTCGAACGCCTCGGCCTGGATGCGGACGGCCTCGGGCCCGAGGTCCGCCAGGATGTAGGAGGCGCGCGCGAAGAGGAAGTCGCCGGTGAGGACGGCCACCGAGTTCCCCCAGCGGGTGTTCGCGCTGTCCACCCCGCGCCGCACGTCCGCCTCGTCCATCACGTCGTCGTGGTACAGCGTGGCGAGATGCGTCAGCTCGACGACCACGGCCGAGGGCACGACACCCGGCGCGTACGGATCACCGAACTGCGCCGCGAGCGTCACGAGCAGTGGCCGGAACCGCTTCCCGCCGGCCCGCACCAGGTGCTGGGCGGCTTCCGTGATGAAGGGAACCTCGCTCTTGGTGGCTTCGAGCAGACCCTCCTCGACAGCCGCCAATCCGGCCTGGACAGCGGCTTCGAGAGCCTGGTCCCGCACGCTCAGCCCGAACGGCCCGACGACGGTCACGAGAGGTTCTCCTGTCTGCTGACGATCACATGGCGAACTCGGTCGATCATTCGGCCGGTGACGCGGTTTGTCGATGTGTCGCTGCCATCACTCAAGTCAGCGTATCCGGTCACGTTTCGATCACCACGAGCGCCCACCGTCCCCATAGTCGACTTCCCTCACCAGTTCCCCCGGGCGGAACGGACACTCCGGGTCCGAACGGCAGGGAACCCTCACCCGAACGGAAGGCGGATTCGCGCCCGGGCGGTATGAGATCACGAGCGGTATGTTCTTGATCAAATCGTCCGATCCGATGTACGCCGCTGCCCTGCGGAACCGTTCAGCCGTCCCACCGAACCGTTCGACCGCCCCGCCAAGCCGTTCGTTTTCAGCCAGTACCCCGCGAGGAGACCGGCAGCCGTGCCCCGAAGCACCGTCGAAACCGCGCCCGGCGACGAGTCGCCTCCGCCGCCGGGTGACGACCACGCCTTCTTCGGCCAGCCCAGAGGCCTGCTCACCCTCTCCGGCCTGGAGGTCTGGGAGCGCTTCTCGTTCCTCGGCATGCAGGCGATCCTCGTCCTCTACTTCGCCGACACCGTCGCGCACGGCGGCATGGGCATGTCGCCGGGCACGGCCGCCTCGGTGTCCGCCGCGTACGGCACGCTCGTCTACCTGGTCTCGGTCGCCGGCGGCTGGCTCGCCGACCGCATCCTCGGCTCGTACCGCGCGGTCCTGTGGGGCGGCGTCCTGATCGCCTGCGGCCACTACTCCATGGCGGTCCCGACGGCCACCATGACCTGGGTCGGCCTGGGCCTGATCAGCGCGGGCACCGGTCTGCTCAAGCCCAACGTCGCCACCATGGTCGGCAAGCTCTACCGCACCGAGGACGACCGCCGCGACGCCGGGTTCGCCCTCTACTACATGTCGATCAACATCGGCGCGTTCGCGGGCCCGCTCGTCACCGCCTGGCTCGGCGACCACCGGGGCTGGCACTGGGGCTTCTCCGCGGCGGCGGTCGGCATGACGTTCGGCCTGGTCCAGTACGTCACGGGCCGCCGTCACCTGGCCGGACGCAAGCGCGCCGCGGAATTCGCCCTCGCTCCCGACGCGATGCGCCGCGCGGTCCCGCTGATCGCCCTCGGCCTCCTGGCGGTGGCCGCGGTCGCGGCGCTCCTCGCCGTCGCCGGCTACCTGACGATGGACCGCTTCGTCGACCTGCTCACCCTCGTCTCGGTGATCGCGCCGGTCGTCTACTTCGCGGTGATGTTCCGGAGCCCCCGCGTGACGGACGCCGAACGCGGCCGGCTGCGCCCGTACATCGTCCTCTTCCTCGCCTCGACCGTCTTCAACTTCATCCTCTTCCAGGCGTACTCGACGATGATGCTGCTCGCCGCGTCGAACGCCGAGACCACCATCCTCGGTTACGACTTCCCGGCCGGCTGGTACGCCTCCGCGCTCGGCGCCTTCGAGGTCGCCCTGGCGCCCGTGGTCGCCGCGTTGTGGGTCCGGATGGGCCACAACCAGCCGCACGCCTCCAACAAGATCGCGATCGGGGTCGTACTCGGCGGTCTGTCCTTCCTCCTGATCGTGCTGCCGACGAGCGGTCACAGCGGCGACGACTACCTGATGTCGGCCTGGTGGATCGTCGGCTCGTACCTGCTGCTGGGCCTCGGCGACGTGCTCCTCGAGACGTCCGGCATGTCCGCCACCACCAAGCTCGCCCCCGTCGCCTTCTCCAGCCAGACGATGTCCCTCTGGTTCCTGTCCCTCGCACTAGCCAACGGAATCCAGGCCCAGACCGTGAAGCTCTACGACGACGTGTCCAAGCCCGCCTACTTCGGCGTCAACGGCGCGATCGCGGTGGCCGCGGGCCTCGCCGTGATGGCACTCGCCCCCTGGCTGCGCCGCACGATGCACCCCGTCCACTGAAGCCACTGGGATCCCACCATGCGCATCCGTACGTCCTTCCCCTACGAGTCCGCTCACGAGGACGTCCTCATCCCCCTCCCGGACGGCACTCGCCTGTACGCCCGAGTCTGGCGCCCCCTGACCGACGAGCCCGTGCCGGCGCTCCTCGAATACCTCCCCTACCGCCTCACGGACTGGACCGCGCCGCGCGACTGGCAACGCCATCCCTGGTACGCCGGTCACGGCTACGCCTCCGTCCGCGTGGACGTCCGCGGCCACGGCAACTCGGAGGGCCTGCCTACGGACGAGTACTCGGAGGTGGAGCTGGCGGACGGGGTGGAGGTGGTCAACTGGCTTGCCTCCCAGCCCTGGTGCTCGGGCAAGGTGGGCATGTTCGGGATCTCCTGGGGCGGTTTCAACTCCCTCCAGATCGCGGCACTCGCGCCCGAGCCGCTCAAGGCGGTCGTCACCGTCTGCTCGACGGACGACCGCTACGACAACGACGTGCACTACATGGGCGGTTCCGTCCTCGCCGTCGACATGCACGCCTGGGCGGCCACCATGCTCGCCTTCGCCGCCCGCCCGCCGGACCCGGCGCACGTCGGCGAGGTGATGTGGCACGACATGTGGGCCGAGCGCCTGGAGGCGGTGGAGCCTCTCCTCCACACCTGGCTGTCGCACCAGACCCGGGACGCGTACTGGAAACACGGCAGCGTCTGCGAGGACTACGGCGCGATCCAGGCCGCCGTCCTGGCGGTCGGCGGCTGGCACGACCCCTACCGGGACACCGTGTTGCGCCTGGTCGAGAACCTGCCACCGGATCGCGTACGAGGCCTGATCGGCCCCTGGTCGCACCAGTACCCCGACAGGGGCCTGCCGCCAGGACCGGCGATCGGCTTCCTCCAGGAGACGCTGCGCTGGTGGGACCACTGGCTGCGCGACGGCGACACCGGCGTGATGTCCGAGCCACTGCTGCGCTCGTACGTCATGGACTCGCACCCTCCGGCCACCGTGTACGACGAACTGCCCGGCCGCTGGGTGGGCGATGAGGCCTGGCCGTCCCCCTCCGTGACACCGGTGTCGTACGAGCTCCAGGGCGCTCCGGTCCTGATCCGCTCGCCGCAGCACACCGGTGTGGACGCCGGCCGCTTCTTCCCCTTCGGGAACGACGCGGACCTGCCGCCGGACCAGCAGGAGGAGGACGGGCGCTCGGCCTGCTTCGAGTTCGAAGTGCCGGAGGAGACCTGGGTGTTGGGCAGGCCGAAGGTGCGGCTGCGGCTCACGTCGCACGCCGAACGCGGTCAAGTCGTCGCCCGGGTATGCGACGTTGCTCCGGACGGCTCCTCGACACTCGTCACCCGGGGCGCACTGAACCTGTCGGCGCGCCATGGCCGTGACCTGGTGGCCCCCTGGAAACCGGGCGCCACCGAGGACGTGGTCATCGAGCTGAACGGCATCGGCTACGCCTTCCCGCCCGGTCACCGGATCCGCCTCGCGATCTCCTCCGCGTACTGGCCCTGGATCTGGCCCCAGCCGGGCTCCGAGGCGGGTTTCACCCTCGATCCGGACGGCAGCGGTCTCGAACTCCCGCTGCGGGCAACGCGGTCGGCGTTCCCGATCGTCTTCGAGGATCCGGAGCAGTCCGAATCGCCGGCGGTGGTCGTACCGGCGACCCTGGACGAACCCCGGCCCGAACGCCTCGTCGTGCGGGACGTGGCCAAGGGCGAGTGGCGTCTCGAGGTCGATCCCCGCTACGGCGGCACCCGCGTCTATCCCGACGGCCTCGAATTCACCGAGGACGCACAGGAGACGTACACGATCAACGAGTCCGACCCGCTCTCCGCCCGCACCCGTTCGACCTGGTCGATCCGCCTGCACCGGCCGGACCTGCCGTGGGACGCGCGGGTCTCGACGACGTCCGAAATCTCCTGCGACGCCGAGGACTTCATCACCTCGAACGAGGTGATCTGCCGGGACGGGGACGAGGTGGTCTTCCACCGGACGTGGGAGAAGAGGATTCCGCGGACGGCTGGTTAGGGCGCGGGGGCAGGGGGCGCCCCCGGGGGGGCGATAGGACGAGGGCCGAGGGCGCGGCCCCTCCGGCGGACTGTCCGTCTTGTGAATAAATTGCCTGTGGTGCCGCTTTGTTCACGCTTGATGGCGTGAAATGGGTCACGTCCGGACAAGATCGACCCCTCGCCCCGCCACACAATTAGCCATTCGCAAAAGGTAAGTTGAGTTTCACATTCCGGCACAATCGGGCGATTCTCCCTGCCGTGCGCTGCGCTGAAAGCGATCTACACCGCCACATCGGGCCTTGTTCCGGACATGTGCTCTCGCATACGTTCACGTCGATCCAGGCGGAACGCCGAATCCTGCCGCCGCCCGGAAACCCAGCCATCCACACGCTCACGGCAGGAGCGGGGGACCCAGGTAAGCCGCCGATCCGGACGCCGGACCGGCTAGGGGTGAAGCCGCACCCACCCATGCGGCCGGGCAGCTCCCGCCCGAACCCGACAGCTCACCTCGCAGGCGCCGGAGAGGAATTCGTCATGCCCGCACGAGGCAAGCACCGCCGTCCCAGGACCAGCCACCTCACCCGCGGCATCGTCGCCGCGGGAACGGGCGCAGCCGCGCTCGCACTCCCCCTGGTGAGCGCGACCGGCGCGCACGCCGCCGTCCCCGACGTCAAGCTCGTCACGTACAAGGTCGTCTCGGGCGACACGCTGTCCAAGATCGCGCGAGAACACACGACGGACGGCACCTGGCAGACGCTCTACAAGGCCAACGCCGCGGTCATCGGCTCCGACCCGAAGGTGCTCCGCCCGGGCACCACGCTGACCGTGGGTACGAAGAACACGAAAACCACCCAGACAGCCACGAAGGCGGCGAACTCCGCGGCCTCCGCGACGTCCGCGACCTACACCGACGATCTCGACGGCTGGATCAAGGAATCCCTGGCCATCATGGCCGAGAAGGGGATCCCCGGCAGCTACGACGGCATCTACCGCAACATCATCCGCGAGTCCGCGGGCAACCCCGTCGCCATCAACAACTGGGACTCCAACGCCGCCGCAGGCACCCCCTCCAAGGGCCTCCTCCAGGTCATCGACCCGACCTTCACCGCCTACCACGTGGCCGGCACCTCCATGGACCCCTACGACCCGGTCGCGAACATCACGGCGGCCTGCAACTACGCCGCGGCGAAGTACGGGTCGATCGACAACGTCAATGGGGCTTACTGAGGGGGTAGTTGAGGTGGGTGGCCGCGGCGGGTCCCGGTGGTCCGGGGTCCGGCGGTCCTGGGGGTCCCGGCGGTCCAGGGGTTCCAACGGCCCCGGGGGTCCCGGCTGACTCTGCTGTCGAAATTCACGTGCCGAGTCGCGGGCGGGGGCGTTACGCTCCCCGCGATGATGACTCAATCCGCTCGTAGATCGGAGGTCCCATTCGCGCAAGGTGAGTGCTGATGCTCACTCAGAACGCGAATGGGGACTCCCGCTTTTCCTTCTGGCCGCGCGTGCGCGAGTTCGCCGTGCCGCCCTCGATGATCGAGACCGCGACCGCCCGCCGCCGTGCCGGGGACTGGGCCGGGGCGTGTGCCGCCGCGGGCATCGACGTCGACCTCAGTCCGCGTTCCGTGGCGCGCAGCCATGGTCGCGACCTCGCTGCCCGGATCCGGGCCGATCTCCGCCATCTGGCTCCCGACCTGCTGCGCTGGCATCTGCCGAGGGTCGCTCCCGACGGGCTGTTGCGGCCGGGGCTGACCATCGCACTGGCCCGGTACGAGTCCGAGCCCAACCCCGATTCCGTCTCCGACGGCGCTGAGCGCGGTGCGGAGCATCCCGTGTACCTCGTGGTCCGGACTCCGCCGGCCTGGGCGGACTCCGGCCAGCGGATCAGCCTCGCGCTGTGGGGCGGGCCCCGCTTCGAGCCCGACGTGGCCCGGCATCCGCATCCCCACCTCCGTCCCAACCGACGGTTCCGCCTCGACCTGCACCGGCATCTGTGGGATGCGCGCAGGAGCGATGAGCTGGGGGTGCGGTCCGGGGCCGGTCGGTTGTCCGACGCTCCGGTGGATCCGGGCCCGGGTTCGGAGCCGGCTCCGGATCTGCCGGGGATGGTCGGGGTGGTGGCACAGGGGCGCCCGTGTGCCGTTGACCGGTGGGCCGCCGAGGCCGGGATTCTGCTTCGCGCCGAGGGGCGCGCGAGTGGTACCGGTGCGGTCTCCGTTCGGCTCGGGGCCCGGCGTCGGTTGGTGCTGGAGCCGGTCCCGGACGCGAGCGGGGACCGGGATGCCCCCGGGGGACCCGCCATACGGATCTCCGCGGCGCCGAAGGACGGGAGCGACTCCGCACTGCCGGTGCTGCCCGACGCGGCGACCTGGGTGTTGCCCGACCTTGAACTGATCCGGACAGGTGCGGTCGAGCTTGACCGACTGCATCCGCTGGTCGCGTCGGCGTTGAGGCCGGAGGAGTCGTGGACGGGGGTGCGCTCCGTTCCGGCACCGGGTCTGGGTCCGACCGCGAGTCTGGGCCCGGGTTCGGGTCCGGGTTCGGCTTCGGGTTCGGCTCCGGGTCCGGGTCCGGGTCCGGGTCCGGCTCCGGGTCCGAGTCCGAGTCCGGGTTCGGGTTCGGGTTCGGCCTCGGGTCCGGGTCCGGGTTCGGCCTCTGGCCAGGGCGTGACCCCTGGCCAAGGCTCGGCCCCCGGCCAAGGCGCGGCCTCCGCCCCGACCCCCGCCGCAGGGCAACCGTGGCTCGTGGAGTGCCGAGGGTCCACGCATCGGATCGGGCTGGTCAACGGGGTACTGGCGGCGATGGACCACGACCCCACCGAGATCCGTCGCGAGGAATTGCTGGTCGAACTGACCGGCACCCCGCTTCCCTGCCTGCGGGCCATCGACGAGGCGCACCGCCGTCCGGACTGTCTCGTCGGCGTCCGTGAACGCCTGATCCATGGCGACATCAAGGGCGCGCTGGCCGTCGTGGAGGGCCTGTTGGGCCCCGACGCGGTACTACGCGGCGGCGCGCTACGTGACGAGTTGGAGGCGGCGGCGGCCCGGCGGATCACGTACGGGCTGTTCAGGGCGGGCCTGATCGAACCCGGCCCCGGCCGCCTCCACTTCCACCCGGACTGTCACCGGCCACGTGAACGCCGTACCCATTCGCACCACGCGGTCTCCGGCTGACCTGCGCCCTCACCCATCGGATCCTTCGGTCCCTCGACCTCTGGCCGACCGCCGCTCCCCCGCTACAAACCCACCCCGCTACGAACCAAAAGGTGATCACACATGCCCACACGCACCCCGTTCTCCGCTGCTGTCGACGAGCTCCTCTTCGACCCGACCCCCGTCTCCCAACTCGACGTAGCCGGCGAGCTGCTGACCTTGTTGCGCGACGCCGACACCGAACCGCGCCCCGACATCCAACTGGAGGCCCTGACACTGGCCGTGGCCGCCGACCTGCCCGTACTCCTGTGGGGCGAGCCGGGGATCGGCAAGACCGCGGCGCTGACGCAGTTGGCCGTGGCGCTGGACCTGCCGCTGACCACGGTGATCGCCAGCGTGCACGAGCCGTCCGACTTCTCGGGGCTGCCCATCGTCGGCGACGACCCCGCGGAGCAGGGTGTCCCGATGGCCCCGCCGGACTGGGCGGTCCGCCTCGTACGGGCCGGCCAGGGACTGCTGTTCCTGGACGAGTTGTCCACCGCGCCGCCCGCCGTTCAGGCCGCGCTGCTCCGCCTCGTGCTGGAGCGGCGCATCGGTTCGCTTCAACTCCCGCCCGGGGTAAGGATCGTGGCCGCCGCCAACCCGCGTTCCTCGGCGGCCGACGGCTGGGAACTGAGCCCGCCGCTGGCCAACCGGTTCGTCCATCTCCACTGGACCCACGACCACGACGTGGTCGTACGCGGTCTCGGCGGGACCTGGCCACGGGCGACGCTGCCACGGCTCGACGCGGAGAAGCTGCCGGAGGCCGTACGGTTCGCCCGCCGCGCGGTGTGCGAACTCCTCGCCGCCCGCCCCACCCTCGTACACCGGTTGCCCAGCAACGAGACCCGCCGGGGTGGCCCCTGGCCGTCGCCCCGAAGCTGGGAGATGACTCTGTTCCTGATCGCTTTCGCGACCGCGGCGGACTCCTCCCGGGAGGTGCTCTCCCTGCTGGTCAGGGGCACCGTCGGGGACGGGCCGGGGCTCGAACTGCTGGCGAGCCTGGACCGGTTGGACCTGCCCGACCCCGAGGTGCTGCTCGCCGACCCGGCGGCCGCGGAGCTGCCCGAGCGGGGAGATCTACGTCAGGCGGTACTCGACGGTGTGGTCGCGGCGGTCCGCAAACGCCCCGAGAGGTCCCGCTGGGACGCGGCGTGGGCGCTCCTGGTCCGGGCGCTGGAAACCGGAGCCCCCGACCTGGTGGTCGTCCCGGCGACGACACTCGCCACGCTGCGCCGGGACGACTGGGACGTTCCCGCGTCGATCGAGAAGCTCGCCGGAGCGGTCACCCTGTCCAGGCGGGCGGACCAGTCGGTGTCCCGGGCCGCCGCGCTCACCACGAAGGCGGGCCGCCGATGACCGCGGGTAGCCCGGAGACACCGGAAGCACCGGGGGCACCGAAGACGCTGGACCTCGACAAGCTCTTCGCCGCCCGGATGCACGCCGCCCGGGTCCGGCCCTACCTGGCGACGGCGCTGTTCGCCCTGCACACGGTGGAGTCGCGGACCGTGCCGACGATGGCCGTCGACCGGTACTGGCGGTGCTATGTCTCGCCGGCGTTCGTGGACCGGATGCCGGTGGAGGACCTCGCCGGTGTGTGGGTGCACGAGGTGTCGCACCTGCTGCGTGACCACCATGGGCGCAGTGACCGGGTCGCGAAGGAGCGCGGGCTGACCGGCCCGGGAGAACGGCTGCGGATGAACATCGCCGCCGACTGCGAGATCAACGACGACGTGTTCGGCGACGGGCTGGTCCGGCCCCAAGGAGCCGTCCAGCCGGTGTCGTTGGGACTGTCCGAGGGTGAGCTCATGGAGGACTACCTGCGCCGGTTCAGTCTCGGGCCGCTCACCCAGAACCTGGTCTGGCTGGACTGCGGCAGCGGCGCCGACGGACTGGACCGTGAGTGGGAACTCGGACCGGACGGCGCGCACGGCCTCAGCCCGCAGGAACGTGACCTGGTCCGGTTCCGGGTGGCGCAGGGCATCACCGCCCGCCCGGGAAGCACCCCGCGGGGGTGGAAACGGTGGGCGGAGGAGGCGTTCCACCCGCCGCAGCCATGGCGGGAGTTGCTCGGAGCGGCGGTCCGCTCGGCGGCCTCCGGCTCCGGCGCGGGCGAGGACTACACCTACGGCCGCCCCTCCCGGCGCTCGGCCGGAGTGCCCGGCGCCGTTCTGCCGAGCCTGCGGCGCAGGCCGCCGCGGGTCTGCGTGGTCATCGACACCTCCGGATCGGTCAGTGACGCCGAACTGGGCAGCGCACTCCTCGAAGTCGCCGCGATCTCCCGTGCCGTGGGCGGCCGTCGCGACCTGATCACCGTGGTGCCGTGCGACGCGTCGGCCCGGATCGCGCACCCGCTGTGCCGAGCCGAGGGAATTCCGCTGCTGGGCGGCGGGGGTACTGACCTGCGCTCGGGCTTCGCCAAGGCACTGCGAACCGGATCCCGGCCGGACGTCATCGTGGCCCTGACCGACGGCCAGACGCCCTGGCCGAGCACGCGACCTCCGTGCCGGACGGTGGTGGGCCTGTTCCCCCGCCGGCACGAACCCTCGTCATACAACGAGAACGACCCCGACTACGTACCGGACTCACCACCCGAGTGGGCCCGCGTGGTGGACATCGGATCGGCCACCACGGCCCACTGACCAGCACTCCATTCCGCCCGTCCCACCCGTCCGGCAGCGCACATTCCCTGCCCCCTGCCCCCTGCGAGCCGAGCTACGAACCGAAGAGCCGCTCCAGCACCACCGCGATCCCGTCGTCCTCGTTCGAGAGGGTCACTTCGTCGGCGACGGCCTTCAACTCCGGATGGGCGTTGGCCATCGCCACGCCGCGCGCGGCCCAGTCGAACATCGGGATGTCGTTGGGCATGTCGCCGAAAGCGATGGTGGCGGAGGCGGTGAGACCGAGGTGGCGGGCGGCGAGGGCCAGTCCCGTCGCCTTCGTCACGCCACATGGCTGGAGTTCGACTGTCCCCGGCCCCGACATGGTGACGGTCGCGAGCGAGTCGACCACCGCACGTGCCGTCGTCGCCAACTCGTCGTCGGACAGAAAGGGATGACGGAGCAACACCTTGCTGATCGGCCGCGTCCACAGGCCGTCGCGCCGGTGCACCCGCACCGCCGGGAGCGTCGGATGCGGCATCACATACCCCGGCTCGATGAGCGTGAGCCCGTCCACACCGTCCTGGTCCACGGCCGCGTAGACCTGCCCGACCTCCGCCTCGATCTTGCCGAGCGCCGTCTCGGCCAACTCCCTGTCCAGGGTCACCGACCACAACAGACGGTCCGCCGCCGCGTCGTACAACTGTGCCCCCTGCCCGCACACCGCCAGCCCCTGGCCTCCGAGTTCGTCGAGCAGCGGGCGCACTCTGGGCGCCGGCCGGCCCGTCACCACCAGATGCCGGGCACCCTGGGCCGCGGCCCTCTTCAACGCGGCCCGCGACCGGTCGGAGAGGGTGTCGTCGCCGCGCAGCAGCGTTCCGTCCAGGTCAGTGGCGATAAGTGAATACGCAGTCGGAGCGGCCATGATCCGAAGAATACGGATCGAACGACTCAACGGCCCGGCGTGAACCGGACGACGTCCGGTATCTCGTCAGCAACGCCGTTCACGGCACGGAAGACACGGACGTCACAGGAGCAGACGCAGCGCCGACCCCAACGCCACCTGGAGTTGGGCCAGTTGTCCGCGCGAGCCATACGGGCCCATACGAGCACCACACCCAAGACCCACCGCCCCACGGCGAAGCCCAGAATCCTCAACCCCTGAATCCCCGCACAGCCACCCACACACCAGACTTGTCAGGACATTACGAACTCATCAGGCACTGCCACAGCGAGCCCACTCCCCCGTAACGTGTGCCCCGACCACACGGAACACGCGGATCGCGACAACCGGACGGAAAGCACAAACCACATGGACCGCGCGCACGGACCGTGCGGACCGCGAACCACACACCACCCACGCCGCATACCCGGCACCCATCACCCATCACCCACACCACATAAACCCCATACACCGACACCGCACGGCGAGTACGCACCCGCAAGCCACGAGAGCGAGGCACCACCCGATGCCCCCCTTCGACGTCCCCGAGGGCGATCCCTTCGGCCCGCACAACCTGCCGTACGGCGTGTTCTCCCTGAACGAGCCGCCCACGAACACCCCGGCCGGCACCCGCACGGGACACATGACGGAACGCACCACGGAGAGCCCCACGGAACGCACTGTCGGTGTCCGCCTCGGCGACCACGTGCTCGACGCGGGCGCGGCTGCCCGGGCGCTCGGCTCCCCGTACGCCGGACTGCTCGCCCGGCCGACCCTGAACCCGCTACTCGCCGCCGGCCGCACCGCCTGGTCGGACGTCCGCCGCGCCCTCACCGCATGGGTCACGGTCCCGGCCCACCGCGAGACGCTCGAACCCCACCTCCACCCCCTCTCCGAGGTGACCCTGCACCTCCCCTTCGACGTCGCGGACTACGTCGACTTCTACGCCTCCGAGAACCATGCCCGGAACGTCGGCCAGATCTTCCGCCCCGACGCCGCCGACTCCCTCACCCCCAACTGGAAGCACCTGCCCATCGGCTATCACGGCAGGTCCGGCACGGTCGTGGTGTCAGGTACGGAGGTGGTTCGCCCCTCTGGCCAGCGCAAGGCGCCCACCGACGCGGACCCCCTCTTCGGCCCGTCCGTCCGACTGGACATCGAGGCGGAGGTCGGCTTCGTGGTCGGCGCCCCCTCGCCGATGGGCACTCCCGTCCCCCTCTCCGCCTTCCGCGACCACGTCTTCGGCCTCTGTCTCCTCAACGACTGGTCGGCGCGCGACATCCAGGCCTGGGAGTACGTCCCTCTCGGTCCCTTCCTGGGCAAGTCCTTCGCCACATCGGTGTCCGCGTGGATCACCCCGCTCGACGCCCTGACCGACGCCCAGGTCGCACCCCCGTCACGCACCCACCCCCTCCTCCCCTACCTGGACGACTCCGAGGACGAACCCGGCGGCTACGACCTCCGCATCTCCGTGGCCATCAACGGCCACGTCGTCTCCGAACCCCCCTTCTCCACCATGTACTGGACAGCCGCCCAGCAACTGACCCACATGACGGTCAACGGCGCCTCCCTGCGCACCGGCGACCTCTACGGCTCCGGAACGGTGAGCGGCCCCTCCGAGTCCGAGCGCGGCTCCCTCCTGGAACTGACCTGGAACGGCCGCGACACCCTCGACCTCCCCGACGGCAAGCGGACGTTCTTGGAGGACGGCGACGAAGTGACCATGACGGCCTGGGCCCCAGGCCCCGGCGGCACCCGGGTGGGCCTCGGCGAGGTAACGGGACGCATCACACCCACCCCCTGAGCCACCCCCGGCCCTCACGGAGAGCCACAAGCCACACAACCAGCAACCAGCAACCAGCAAGCCCCACGCACCCGCGGCCACAGGACGGCGGAAGGGGGCGTGCCGGTACGTCCACATGCCCGTCGCGTACGTTCGCGTCACCGGACGGCCCCCACACTCGCCCGACGTCTGATCCGGCGGCGACGGGCGGGACGTACCGGCACGCCCCCGCCCCCCACCGGCCGGGCGGGCGCCCACCTGCAAGCCCACGCCCAACGACCACCCGACCGGTGGCAGACCTCGCCCCGCCGAGCTAGGCCCAGTCCTCCGGTTCCGGCTCCTGATCCATCTCCGGCCAGTCCGGATCCGGCGCCTCCCCGACCACCGGAGCCGCAGCTTCACCGACCGCCGGAGCCGCGCCGTCACCGACCACCGGACCCGCCGATCCGCCGACCGCGGAACCCGCCTCCCCGGACCCTCGGCCGAGCGAGCCAAGCACCCCCAGCACTCCCTCGCCATACGTCGCCAGCTTCTTCTCCCCCACCCCACTGATGGTGCCCAGCTCCGCCACCGACGCGGGCCACAGCGTGACAATCTCCCGCAGCGTCGCGTCGTGGAAGATGACGTACGCCGGAACACCGTTCTCGCGCGCCTGCTCGGCGCGCCAGGCCCGCAGCGCCTCGAAGGCGGGGACAAGCTCCGGGGACAGCTCCGCCACGGCGGCCTTGGCCTTCTTCTCCCCTCGGGAGGAGGACGAGCGAGCGGCCACCACCGGCTTCGGCGGCTCCTTACGCAACGGCACCTCCCGCTCGCGCCGCAGAACCGTCCCACTCGCCTCGGTCAGCGCCAGCGTCCCGTACTCGCCCTCGACAGCGAGCAGCCCCTGTGCCAGCAACTGCCGTGCGACACCGCGCCATTCGGACTCGGACAGGTCCTCACCGATGCCGAACACGGACAACTGGTCGTGGTCGAACTGGATCACCTTGGCGGTCCGCCGCCCGAGCAGGATGTCGACGATCTGGACGGCGCCGAACTTCTGCCCGCGCTCGCGCTGCAACCGTACGACCGTGGACAGCAGCTTCTGCGAGGCGACCGTGCCGTCCCAGGTCTCGGGCGGCGCGAGGCACGTGTCGCAGTTGCCGCACGCGGGGGTGTGCGGGTCCTGGCCGAAGTAGGCCAGGAGCTGGGAGCGCCGGCACTGGGCCGTCTCGCACAGGGCCAGCATCGATTCCAGGTGGGCGCCCGCCCGGCGCCGGAACGCCTCGTCGCCCTCCGAGCCCTGGATCATCTTGCGCTGCTGGACCACGTCCTGAAGCCCGTAGGCCATCCAGGCCGTGGACGGCAGTCCGTCGCGCCCCGCCCGGCCCGTCTCCTGGTAGTAGCCCTCTACGGACTTCGGCAGGTCGAGGTGGGCGACGAACCGTACGTCCGGCTTGTCGATGCCCATGCCGAAGGCGATGGTGGCGACGACGACCAGGCCTTCTTCGCGCAGGAACCTCGACTGGTGGCGCGCACGGGTGCCCGAGTCCAGGCCGGCGTGGTAGGGCACCGCCTCGATGCCGTTGCGGGCGAGGAACTCGGCCGTCGCCTCCACCGACTTGCGCGAGAGGCAGTACACGATGCCCGCGTCGCCCGCGTGCTCCTCGCGCAGGAAGGCCAGCAGCTGCTTCTTGGGGTCGGCCTTCGGGACTATCCGGTACTGGATGTTGGGCCGGTCGAAACTCGCCTCGAAGTGGCGGGCGTCCGGCATGCCCAGGCGCTGGGTGATCTCCTTGTGCGTGGCGCGGGTGGCGGTGGCCGTCAGCGCGATCCGCGGGACGTCCGGCCAGCGCTCGCCGAGCACGGAGAGCGCCAGGTAGTCGGGGCGGAAGTCGTGCCCCCACTGGGCCACGCAGTGCGCCTCGTCGATCGCGAACACGGAGATCTTCCCGCGCGACAGCAGGTCAAGCGTGGTGTCCAGGCGCAGCCGCTCGGGAGCCAGGTAGATCAGGTCGAGCTCTCCGGCCAGGAACTCCGCCTCGACCACCCGGCGCTCGTCGAAGTCCTGCGTGGAGTTCATGAAACCGGCCCGCACGCCCACCGCCCGCAGCGCGTCCACCTGGTCCTGCATCAGTGCGATGAGGGGGGAGACCACAACGCCCGTGCCAGGTCTTACCAGGGCCGGAATCTGGTAGCAGAGCGATTTGCCGCCACCGGTCGGCATGAGGACGACGGAGTCACCGCCCGACACCACATGCTCGATGATCGCTTCCTGCTCGCCGCGGAAGGCGTCGTACCCGAAGACCCGATGGAGCGTGGCCAGCGCCTCGCTCCCACCCAGCGTCTCCGTCGTACCCGCTTCGGTCATCACACCCGTCCCACCCATCGCCCGTCCCCCGTCCGTCATGCTTCGCCCACGACAGCCACCATAGGCCTCCGCACCGACAGCCTCGGAGTTATCCACAGGCTGCCCCTCGGACCACCCCGCCCTCACCCCCCAGACCCACCCCGCCCTCACCCACGGGCCCACCCCCGGCGGCCTGCTCGCGTCCTGGAACTCGACGGCGCGCTGCCCCTGAAACACGTCGGGACCCTGCTCCCCGAGGAGCGGGTCCCGACGCGTACACGGCGCGGCTCAGCGCACGAACACCCCGGCCTGGCCGGCCAGGTCCAGGAAGTACTGGGGCGCCACACCCAGCACCAGTGTGACCGCCACGCCCACCGCGATGGCCGTCACGGTCAGCGGCGACGGCACGGCGACCGTCGGGCCGTCCGGGCGCGGCTCGCTGAAGAACATGAGCACGATCACCCGGATGTAGAAGAACGCCGCGATCGCAGACGAGATCACACCGACCACGACCAGCGCGCCCGCGCCGCCCTCGGCCGCCGCCTTGAACACGGCGAACTTCCCGGCGAACCCGGAGGTCAGCGGGATGCCGGCGAAGGCCAGCAGGAAGACCGCGAACACGGCCGCCACCAGCGGTGACCTGCGTCCGAGTCCCGCCCACTTGGACAGGTGCGTGGCCTCTCCGCCCGCGTCCCTCACCAGGGTCACCACGGCGAACGCGCCGATCGTGACGAACGAGTACGCGCCCAGGTAGAAGAGCACCGAGGAGACGCCGTCCGGCGAGGCCGCGATGACACCCGCGAGGATGAACCCGGCGTGCGCGATGGACGAGTACGCCAGGAGCCGTTTGATGTCGGTCTGCGTGATCGCGACGATCGCACCGCCCAGCATGGTGACGACCGCGACGGCCATCATGACCGGCCGCCAGTCCCAGCGCAGACCGGGCAGGACGACGTACAGCAGCCTGAGCAGCGCGCCGAAGGCGGCCACCTTCGTCGCCGCCGCCATGAACCCGGTGACCGGTGTCGGAGCGCCCTGGTAGACGTCCGGGGTCCACATGTGGAACGGCACCGCGCCGACCTTGAACAGCAGACCCATGACGACCATCGCGGCGCCGATGAGCAGCAGCGCGTCGTTGCCCATGGTGCCGGCGAGTGCCGGGTCGATGTTCTGGATGGTGCCGTCGACGACCTGCGCGATCGTGGCGTACGACACCGAGCCCGCGTAGCCGTACAGCAGAGCGATGCCGAAGAGCGTGAACGCGGAGGCGAAAGCGCCGAGCAGGAAGTACTTGACGGCCGCTTCCTGTGACATGAGCCGCTTGCGGCGGGCCACGGCGCACAGGAGGTACAGCGGGAGCGAGAAGACCTCCAGCGCGATGAACAGCGTCAGCAGGTCGTTGGCCGCCGGGAAGATCAGCATGCCGCCGACCGCGAAGAGCAGCAGCGGGAACACCTCGGTGGTGGTGAACCCGGCCTTCACGGCGGCCTTCTCGCTGTCGCTGCCGGGTACGGACGCCGCCTGCGCGGCGAACGAGTCGACCCGCTTGCCGTGCGCCTCCGGATCGAGCCGCCGCTCGGCGAAGGTGAACACGCCGAGCAGTCCGGCCAGGAGGATCGTGCCCTGGAGGAACAGCGCGGGTCCGTCGACGGCGATCGCGCCCATGGCCGCGATGTGTGCCTTCGTGGTGCCGTACCCGCCCGCCGCGAGCGCCACGACCGCGGCGAACGCGGCGGCGAGTGCGAAGGCCGACACGAACACCTGGACGTGGTATCGAGACTTGCGCGGGACGAACGCCTCGATCAACACCCCGACGATCGCCGCCCCGATGACGATCAAGGTGGGCGACAATTGCCCGTATTCGATCTTCGGCGCGTCGATCTTGGAGATCGGTTCGGCCGCGGTTGTCCACAGGCTGTGGACGGCTGTTGCGCTCACTTGGCCGCCTCCACCTCGGGCTGGGGGTCCGTTTTATGGACGTCTGACATGGTCTGCTTGACCGCCGGGTTGACGATGTCGGTGAGCGGCTTCGGGTAGACGCCCAGGAAGATCAGCAGTGCGATCAGCGGGGTCACGACCAGAAGCTCACGCACCCTGAGGTCGGGCATCTCCGCGACCTGCGGCTTCACCGGGCCCGTCATCGTCCGCTGGTAGAGGACGAGGGTGTACAGCGCGGCGAGCACGATGCCGAAGGTGGCGATGATGCCGACGGCCGGATAGCGCGCGAACACGCCGACCAGGACGAGGAATTCGCTCACGAAGGGCGCGAGCCCGGGGAGTGAGAGGGTCGCCAGGCCGCCGATCAGGAAGGTGCCCGCGAGCACCGGGGCGACTTTCTGCACCCCTCCGTAGTCGGCGATCAGACGCGACCCGCGCCGCGAGATCAGGAAGCCCGCCACCAGCATCAGGGCGGCCGTCGAGATTCCGTGGTTGACCATGTAGAGCGTGGCGCCCGACTGGCCCTGGCTGGTCATCGCGAAGATGCCCAGGATGATGAACCCGAAGTGCGAGATCGACGCGTACGCCACCAGCCGCTTGATGTCCCGCTGGCCGACCGCGAGCAGCGCCCCGTAGATGATGCTGATGAGCGCCAGTACGAGGATGACGGGCGTCGCCCACTTCGAGGCCTCGGGGAAGAGCTGGAGGCAGTAGCGGAGCATCGCGAAGGTGCCGACCTTGTCGACAACCGCCGTGATCAGCACCGCGACCGGGGCCGTGGACTCTCCCATGGCGTTGGGCAGCCAGGTGTGCAGCGGCCACAGCGGTGCCTTCACCGCGAACGCGAAGAAGAAGCCCAGGAAGAGCCACCGCTCGGTGTTGGTCGCCATCTCCAGCGAACCGTTGGCCCGGGCCTCGGCGATCTGCTGGAGCGAGAAGTTTCCGGCCACCACGTAGAGCCCGATGACGGCGGCCAGCATGATCAGGCCGCCGACCAGGTTGTAGAGGAGGAACTTCACGGCGGCGTACGACCGTTGGGTGGCCGCCACTTCGTCGCCGTGCTCGTGGGCCTTGTCCCCGAAGCCGCCGATGAGGAAGTACATCGGGATGAGCATGGCTTCGAAGAAGATGTAGAAGAGGAAGACGTCGGTGGCCTCGAAGGAGATGATCACCATCGCCTCGACGGCCAGGATCAGGGCGAAGAAGCCCTGCGTGGGCCGCCACCGCTTGTTGCCGGTCTCGTGCGGGTCGGCGTCGTGCCAGCCCGCGAGGATGATGAACGGGATCAGCAGCGCGGTCAGCGCGACGAGCGCCACCCCGATGCCGTCCACGCCGAGTTCGTAGCGCACTCCGAAGTCCGCGATCCAGGCGTGGGATTCGGTGAGCTGGTACCGGTCGCCGTCGGGGTCGAAGCGCAGCAGGACCACGACCGCCAGCACGAACGTGGCCAGCGAGACCAGCAGCGCCAGCCACTTGGCGGCGACTCTTTGCGAGGCCGGCACGGCGGCCGTGGCGATCGCCCCGAGGGCCGGGAGCACCGCCGTCGCTGTCAGCAGAGGAAACGACATCGGTATCAGACCGCCCTCATCAGCAGGGTCGCGGCGATGAGGATCGCCACACCGCCGAACATCGAGACCGCGTACGACCGCGCGTACCCGTTCTGCAGCTTGCGGAGGCGGCCGGAGAGGCCGCCCATCGAGGCCGCCGTGCCGTTGACGACCCCGTCGACCAGGGTGTGGTCGACATACACCAGGGAGCGGGTGAGGTGCTCCCCGCCGCGCACCAGCACGACGTGGTTGAAGTCGTCCTGGAGCAGGTCGCGGCGGGCCGCGCGGGTGAGCAGCGAGCCGCGCGGGGCGACGGCCGGGACGGGACGGCGCCCGTACTGGGCGTACGCGATTCCGACGCCGATGACGAGGACCACCATGGTGGCCAGGGTGACCGTCGTGGCACTGATCGGCGCGTCGCCGTGGTCGTGCCCGGTGATCGGCTCCAGCCAGTGCAGGAACCGGTCGCCGATGCTGAACAGGCCGCCGGCGAAGACCGATCCGAAGGCGAGCACGATCATCGGGATCGTCATCGACCTGGGCGACTCGTGCGGGTGCGGCTCATGACCTTCCGCGTCCGGCTGCCAGCGCTTCTCTCCGAAGAAGGTCATCAGCATCACGCGCGTCATGTAGAACGCCGTGATGGCCGCGCCCAGCAGGGCCGCGCCGCCGAGGATCCAGCCCTCGGTGCCGCCCTTGGCGAAGGCCGCCTCGATGATCTTGTCCTTGGAGAAGAAGCCGGACAGGCCGGGGAAGCCGATGATGGCGAGGTAGCCGAGGCCGAAGGTGACGAAGGTGACCGGCATGTACTTCCGCAGGCCGCCGTACTTCCTCATGTCGACCTCTTCGTTCATGCCGTGCATGACCGAACCGGCGCCGAGGAAGAGCCCGGCCTTGAAGAAGCCGTGTGTCACCAGGTGCATGATCGCGAAGACGTAGCCGATGGGGCCGAGACCCGCGGCGAGCACCATGTAGCCGATCTGGGACATCGTCGACCCGGCGAGGGCCTTCTTGATGTCGTCCTTCGCGCAACCGACGATCGCACCGAAGAGGAGCGTGACGGCGCCGACCACGGTGACGACCAGCTGTGCGTCCGGGGCCGCGTTGAAGATCGCGCCGGAGCGGACGATCAGGTACACACCCGCGGTCACCATCGTCGCGGCGTGGATGAGGGCCGAGACCGGGGTCGGGCCCTCCATCGCGTCCCCGAGCCAGGACTGCAGCGGCACCTGGGCGGACTTGCCGCAGGCCGCGAGCAGCAGCATCAGGGCGACGGCCGTCAGCTTGCCCTCGGTGGCGTCGCCGGCCAGACCGGCTTCCTCGTGCGTGCCGAGGAGCGGCCCGAAGGCGAAGGTCCCGAAGGTCGTGAACATCAGCATGATGGCGATCGACAGGCCCACGTCGCCGACGCGGTTGACCAGGAAGGCCTTCTTCGCGGCGGTGGCGGCGCTGGGCTTGTGCTGCCAGAAGCCGATCAGGAGGTACGAGGCGAGGCCGACGCCCTCCCAGCCGACGTACAGCAGCAGGTAGTTGTCGGCGAGGACGAGCAGCAGCATCGCCGCGAGGAACAGGTTCAGGTAGCCGAAGAAGCGGCGGCGCCGCTCGTCGTGCTCCATGTACCCGATCGAGTACAGGTGGATCAGGGAGCCGACGCCGGTGATCAGCAGCACGAACGTCATCGACAGCTGGTCCAGCTGGAAGGCGACGTCGGCCTGGAAGCCCTCGACCGGGACCCAGCTGAACAGGTGCTGGCCGATGGCCCGGTGCTCGGCGTCCTTGCCCAGCATGTCGGCGAAGAGGATCGCGCCGATCACGAAGGAGGCGGCCGCGAGGGCGGTACCGATCCAGTGGCCGACGGCGTCCAGCCGTCGGCCGCCGCACAGCAGTACGGCCGCTCCGAGCAGAGGCGCCGCTACGAGCAGCGCAATCAGGTTCTCCACGATTCAGCGACCCCTTACAGCTTCATCAGGCTGGCGTCGTCGACCGAGGCCGAGTGGCGGGAACGGAACAGCGACACGATGATCGCGAGCCCGACCACGACCTCCGCGGCGGCGACGACCATCGTGAAGAAGGCGATGATCTGGCCGTCGAGATTGCCGTGCATCCGGGAGAAGGCGACGAAGGCGAGGTTGCAGGCGTTGAGCATGAGCTCGACGCACATGAACACCACGATCGCGTTCCGCCTGATCAGCACACCGGTGGCGCCGATCGTGAACAGGAGGGCGGCGAGATAGAGATAGTTGACCGGATTCACTTCGACGCCTCCTCTGACTTCGTGCGCTCCAGGCGTTCTTCGGCGCGCTGTTCCAGGGCCTTCAGGTCGTTCAGTGCCTCGGTCGACACGTCGCGGATCTGGCCGCGGTCCCGCAGCGTCTTGCTGACGGTCAGCTCGGACGGTGTGCCGTCCGGGAGGAGGCCCGCGATGTCCACCGCGTTGTGCCGGGCGTAGACACCGGGCGCGGGCAGCGGCGGAAGGTGCTTGCCGTCCCGTACGCGCTTCTCGGACATCTCGCGCTGGGTCATGGGGCGTTCGGTGCGCTCGCGGTGCGTGAGCACCATGGCGCCGACGGCGGCCGTGATGAGCAGGGCGCCGGTGATCTCGAAGGCGAACACGTACTTCGTGAAGATGAGGGCCGCGAGACCCTCCACGTTCCCGCCCGCGTTGGCCGCGGCCAGGCCGTTGAACTCCGTGATGGACGCGTTGCCGATACCCGCGAACAGCAGGACGCCGAAGCCGAGTCCGCACACCAGGGCCAGCCAGCGCTGCCCCTTGATGGTCTCCTTCAGGGAGTCCGCCGCGGTGACACCGACGAGCATGACCACGAAGAGGAACAGCATCATGATCGCGCCGGTGTAGACGACGATCTGCACGACGCCCAGGAAGTACGCGCCGTTGGCGAGGTAGAACACCGCCAGGATGATCATGGTTCCGGCGAGACAGAGCGCGCTGTGCACGGACTTCTTCATGAAGACGGTGCACAGTGCGCCGATCACGGCGACGGTGCCCAGGATCCAGAACTGGAAGGCCTCTCCGGTGGAGGTGGAGTAGGCGGCAAGGTCGCTCATGCGCCCACCCCCTCTTCCCTGGCCGCACCCGAAGGGCCTGCCGATGGATGCGTCTCGCCCCTGGAGACGGCGACCTGGCGCTCCGTACCGGGCGCGGCCTCCGTGACCAGCCCCTGGTAGTAGTCCTGCTCGTCCGTGCCGGGGAAGATCGAGTGCGGGCTGTCGACCATGCCCTCTTCGAGCCCGGCGAGCAGTTGCTCCTTGGTGTAGATGAGGTTGGCGCGACTGGTGTTGGCGAGCTCGAACTCGTTCGTCATCGTCAACGCGCGCGTGGGGCACGCCTCGATGCACAGACCGCACAGGATGCAGCGGGCGTAGTTGATCTGGTAGACGACGCCGTACCGCTCGCCCGGCGAGTAGCGCTCCTCGTCGGTGTTGTCCGCGCCCTCCACGTAGATGGCGTCCGCGGGGCAGGCCCAGGCGCACAGCTCACAGCCGACGCACTTCTCCAGGCCGTCGGGGTGACGGTTGAGCTGGTGCCGGCCGTGGAACCGCGGTGCGGTGGTCTTGGGCTGCTCCGGGTACTGCTCGGTCAGCCGCTTCTTGAACATGGCCTTGAAGGTCACGCCGAAGCCGGCGACGGGGTTCTGGAAGCCTGGCTTCGTCTGCCCGGTCTCCTTAGGCTCCTCAGCCATCGGACCCCTCCTTTCCGTCACGAGATCCGCCGGTTGGTCCGTCACTCGCAGTATCGGGCCCACCACTGACAATCAGCTCCCGCTCGCGGCGCGGGCGGCGCCTGGGCACCGGTGGGAGCTCCTGTCCCGGCAGCGGCGGTACGGGGAACCCGCCGGCCATCGGGTCGAATTCCGGGGTCTCGGCGGGCGCCTCGTCGGCGCCCTTCCTCTCCCGGAAGATGTCCGCGGCGAACGACAGCAACAACAGGACGAGGACGCCTCCGCCGACGTACAGGGCGATGTCGGCGAAGTCGTAGTTCTCGTTCCTGAGCGTCCGTACGGTCGCGACGAGCATCAGCCAGACCACGGAGACCGGGATGAGGACCTTCCAGCCGAGCTTCATCAGCTGGTCGTAGCGGACGCGCGGAAGGGTGCCGCGCAGCCAGATGAAGAAGAACAGCAGCAACTGCACCTTGACCACGAACCAGAGCATCGGCCACCAACCGTGGTTGGCGCCCTCCCAGAAGGTGCTGATGGGCCACGGGGCACGCCAGCCGCCCAGGAAGAGCGTGGTCGCCACGGCCGAGACCGTCACCATGTTCACGTACTCGGCGAGCATGAAGAGCGCGAACTTGATCGACGAGTACTCGGTGTTGAAGCCGCCGACCAGGTCGCCCTCGGACTCGGGCATGTCGAAGGGGGCGCGGTTGGTCTCGCCGATCATCGTCACGATGTAGATCAGGAACGAGACCGGCAGCAGGACGATGTACCAGCGGTCCTGCTGCGCCTCGACGATCGTCGAGGTCGACATCGACCCCGAGTAGAGGAACACCGAGGCGAACGCGGCACCCATGGCGATCTCGTACGAGATCATCTGCGCGCAGGACCGCAGACCACCGAGCAGCGGATACGTGGATCCGGAGCTCCAGCCGGCGAGCACGATTCCGTAGATGCCCACCGAGGCGACCGCGAGGATGAAGAGCATCGCGATCGGCAGGTCCGTGAGCTGCATCGTGGTGCGCTGGCCGAAGATCGAGACCTCGTTGCCCGCGGGCCCGAAGGGGATCACCGCGATCGCCATGAAGGCCGGGATGGCCGCGATGATCGGCGCGAGGACGTAGACCACCTTGTCCGCGCGCTTGACGATGAGGTCTTCCTTGAGCATCAGCTTCACGCCGTCGGCGAGCGACTGGAGCATGCCCCAGGGGCCGTGCCGGTTGGGGCCGATGCGCAGCTGCATCCAGGCGACGACCTTGCGCTCCCACACGATGGAGAACAACACGGTCACCATCAGGAAGGCGAAGCAGAAGACCGCCTTGACGACGACCAGCCACCAGGGGTCGGTGCCGAACATGGAGAGGTCTTCCGCGGCGAGGTACGGCGTCATGCCTCCACCTCCTTGGGGGCCTCGGTGGCGAGCGTCGCCGGGCCGATGCGGACGAGTGCGCCGGGCAGCGCCCCGGTGTCGGAGGCGACGCCCCCACCCGTGGAGTTGAGCGGGAGCCAGACCACCCGGTCGGGCATCTCTGTGACCTGGAGCGGGAGTTCCACCACTCCGAAGAGACCGGTGACGGACAGGAGGTCGCCCTCCTTGACGCCCGCCTCGGCGGCGGTGGCGGCCGACACGCGCGCGTGTGCCGCGTGCCGGGTCCCGGCGAGGGCGTCGTCGCCCTCCTGGAGACGGCCCTGGTCGAGCAGCAGGCGGTGACCCGCGAGCACGGCCTCCCCAGCCGCGGGCCGTGGCAGGCCAACCGCGGTCTCCAGGGGATCGTTGGCCCGCGGCCCGTCCCAGGAGCCCAGCCGGTCCAGCTCCGCGCGCACGGTGCGCAGATCCGGCAGACCGAGGTGTACGTCCATGGCGTCGGCCAGCATCTGGAGGACGCGCGCGTCGGCGGGTGCCAGCCGGCGTGTCATCTGGTCGGGCTTGAGCGCGGTCTCGAAGAGGCGTACCCGGCCCTCCCAGTTGAGGAAGGTGCCCGCCTTCTCGACAACCGCGGCCACCGGGAGGACGACGTCCGCGTGCTCGGTGACCTCGCTGGGACGCAGTTCGAGCGACACCAGGAAGCCCACTTCGGAAAGTGCCTCACGCGCGCGTGCCGGATCGGGCAGGTCGGCGACCTCCACACCGGCGACGACCAGAGCCCGCAACTCACCGTTGGCGGCCGCCTCGACGATCTGCCCGGTGTCGCGGCCGTGGCGGTGCGGGAGTTCGGCGACCCGCCAGGCCGTCGCGACCTCGTCCCGCGCGCGCGGGTCGGTCGCCGGACGTCCGCCCGGCAGCAGGGTGGGCAGCGCACCGGCCTCGATCGCGCCGCGCTCTCCGGCCCGGCGCGGAATCCACACCAACTGGGCACCGGTCAGGGACGCGGCCCGCACGGCGGCGGTGAGGCCGCCCGCCACGGCGGCGAGCCGTTCGCCCACCACGATCACCGCGCCTTCGGCACGCAGCGCCTCGCCGGCCTTCGCGCCGTCGCCCTCCAGTCCGAACCCGCTCGCGAGCGCGTCCAGCCACTCGGTCTCGGTGCCGGGCGCGGCCGGCAGCAGTGTGCCGCCCGCCTTCTCCAGACCGCGAGTCGCGTGCGTGGCGAGGGAGAAGGTCTTCTGTCCGTGCCCGCGCCACGCCTTGCGCAGCCGCAGGAAGACGCCGGGCGCCTCCTCCTCGGCCTCGAAGCCGACGAGCAGAACGGCCGGCGCCTTCTCCAGGGAGGTGTACGTGACACCCGTACCGTCGAGATCCCGTCCGCGGCCGGCGACCTTGGCGGCCAGGAAGTCGGCCTCCTCGCCGCTGTGCACGCGCGCGCGGAAGTCGATGTCGTTCGTGTCGAGGGCCACGCGCGCGAACTTGCTGTACGCGTAGGCGTCCTCGACGGTGAGACGACCGCCGGTCAGGACGCCCGCCCTGCCGCGAGCCGCCAACAGCCCCTGAGCGGCGGCTTCCAGGGCCTCGGGCCAGGAAGCGGGCTCAAGGACACCCTCCGGAGAACGCACCAGGGGCGTCTCGATCCGGTCCCGCTGCTGCGCGTACCGGAATCCGAACCGCCCCTTGTCGCAGAGCCACTCCTCGTTGACCTCGGGGTCGGCGGACGCGAGGCGCCGCATGACCTTGCCGCGCCGGTGGTCGGTGCGGGTGGCGCAGCCTCCGGCGCAGTGCTCGCAGACGGAGGGCGAGGAGATCAGGTCGAAGGGGCGCGAGCGGAAGCGGTACGCGGCCGATGTCAGGGCGCCCACCGGGCAGATCTGGATGGTGTTCCCGGAGAAGTACGACTCGAAGGGGTCGCCCTCGCCGGTACCGATCTGCTGGAGCGCGCCCCGCTCGACCATCTCGATCATCGGGTCGCCGGCGATCTGGTTGCTGAACCGGGTGCACCGGGCGCACAGCACGCACCGCTCACGGTCGAGCAGCACCTGCGTGGAGATGGGGACCGGCTTCTCGTACGTCCTCTTCCTGCCCTCGAAGCGGGACTCGGCCTGGCCGTGCGACATCGCCTGGTTCTGGAGGGGACACTCGCCGCCCTTGTCGCAGACCGGGCAGTCCAGCGGGTGGTTGATGAGCAGCAGCTCCATCACACCGTGCTGGGCCTTCTCGGCGACGGGCGAGGTGAGGTGCGTCTTGACGACCATCCCGTCGGTGCAGGTGATCGTGCAGGACGCCATGGGCTTGCGCTGGCCCTCGACCTCGACGATGCACTGGCGGCAGGCGCCGGCCGGGTCGAGGAGGGGGTGATCGCAGAACCGCGGGATCTCGATGCCGAGTTGCTCGGCGGCCCGGATGACCAGGGTGCCCTTGGGCACGCTGATCTCCACGCCGTCGATCGTCAGCGCGACGAGGTCCTCCGGCGGAACCGCCGCTTCCCCGCCTCCGGAGGGAGCGCTGGTGGTCACTGTCATGCGTTCACCTCCGTGTGGTGGTCCGCCCAGACGGTCGACTTGGCGGGGTCGAAGGGGCAGCCGCGGCCCGTGATGTGCTGCTCGTACTCCTCGCGGAAGTACTTGAGCGAGGAGAAGATCGGTGAGGCGGCGCCGTCGCCGAGCGCGCAGAACGATTTGCCGTTGATGTTGTCGGCGATGTCGTTCAGCTTGTCGAGGTCGGACATGACGCCCTCGCCTGCCTCGATGTCGCGCAGCAACTGCACGAGCCAGTACGTTCCTTCGCGGCACGGCGTGCACTTGCCGCAGGACTCGTGGGCGTAGAACTCGGTCCAGCGGGTGACCGCCCGTACGACGCAGGTCGTCTCGTCGAAGCACTGGAGCGCCTTGGTGCCGAGCATGGAACCCGCGGCGCCCACTCCTTCGTAGTCAAGAGGGACGTCGAGGTGCTCGTCGGTGAACATCGGGGTCGAGGAGCCGCCCGGTGTCCAGAACTTCAGCTTGTGTCCCTTGCGGATCCCGCCGCTCATGCCGAGGAGTTGGCGGAGCGTGATGCCGAGCGGGGCCTCGTACTGGCCCGGATTGGTGACATGGCCGCTGAGCGAGTAGAGCGTGAAGCCCGGGGACTTCTCGCTCCCCATCGACCGGAACCATTCCTTGCCCTTTTGGAGAATTGCGGGAACTGACGCGATCGATTCGACGTTATTTACAACAGTTGGGCACGCATAGAGGCCCGCGACGGCAGGGAAAGGGGGACGGAGCCGCGGTTGACCACGGCGGCCTTCGAGCGAGTCGAGCAGTGCGGTCTCCTCACCGCAGATGTACGCGCCCGCGCCCGCGTGCACGGTGAGCTGGAGGTCCAGTCCACTGCCCAGGATGTTCTCGCCGAGGTAGCCCGCCGCGTAGGCCTCACGTACGGCCTCGTGCAACCGCCGCAATACGGGGACCACTTCACCACGCAGATAGATGAAGGCATGCGAAGACCGGATGGCATAACACGCGATCACAATGCCCTCGATGAGGCTGTGCGGGTTCGCGAAGAGGAGCGGGATGTCCTTACAGGTTCCCGGCTCCGACTCGTCGGCGTTGACAACTAGATAGTGTGGTTTGCCATCGCCCTGAGGAATGAACTGCCACTTCATTCCGGTCGGGAATCCCGCGCCGCCACGGCCGCGCAGTCCGGAGTCCTTGACGTACGCGATCAATTCGTCCGGTGACATCGCGAGCGCCTTGCGCAGGCCCTCGTACCCCTCGTGCCTTCGGTAGACGTCCAGGCTCCAGGACTTCTCCTCGTCCCAGAAGGCCGACAGCACCGGTGCGAGCAGTTTCTCGGGGCTCGTCTCGTTGATTTCGGGTGCCAAGGTCATCACTCCCCCTCCTCAGCGACAGGACCCGCCGGGTGGGACGGATCGGATGCCGACGTGTCCTGCGGTGCGTCGTGCGAGCTCAAGTGCTCGGCGGGAGGCTGGTTCTGAGGCCCTTCACCTCGCGGATGCACCACGCGCGCGGCCTGCGTCTCGCCCTTGGCCAGGCGCAGCCCGATCAGGGACGCCGGGCCGGCACTGCCGCTCGCCTCCACGGCACCCTCGCGCTCGTCGGGGAAGCCGGCCAGGATCCGGGCGGTGTCCTTGAAGGTGCACAGAGGGGCGCCCCGGGTCGGATCGACGGGGGTTCCCGCGCGCAGGTCGTCCACGAGGCGCTTCGCGGAGGCCACGGTCTGGTTGTCGAAGAACTCCCAGTTGACCATCACGACCGGCGCGAAGTCGCAGGCCGCGTTGCACTCGATGTGTTCCAGGGTGACCTTGCCGTCTTCGGTGGTCCCGCCGTTGCCGACGCCCAGGTGGTCCTGGAGTGCCTCGAAGATGGCGTCGCCGCCCATGACCGCGCACAGGGTGTTGGTGCACACACCCACCTGGTAGTCACCGCTCGGGCCGCGCCGGTACATGGAGTAGAAGGTCGCGACGGCGGCGACCTCGGCCGTGGTCAGGTCCAGCAGCTCCGCGCAGAACCGCTGTCCGGTGCGCGTGACATGGCCCTCCTCCGACTGCACGAGATGCAGCAACGGAAGGAGCGCGGAGCGGGAGTCCGGGTAGCGGGCGATGATCTCGCGCCCGTCCGCCTCGAGCCGGGCCCGTACGTCGTCCGGGTAGACGGGCGCGGGCAGTTGGGGCATGCCCAGGCCTACACCCTGGGAGGGAGTGGTGGTCACCGGTCGACGCCTCCCATCACGGGGTCGATGGACGCGACGGCGACGATGACGTCGGCGATCTGGCCGCCCTCGCACATCGCCGCCATGGCCTGAAGGTTGGTGAAGGACGGGTCGCGGAAGTGGACCCGGAAGGGGCGGGTGCCTCCGTCGGAAACGGCGTGCACCCCGAGTTCGCCCTTGGGTGACTCGACCGCCGCGTACGTCTGTCCCGGCGGGACGCGGAAGCCTTCGGTCACCAGCTTGAAGTGGTGGATCAGGGCCTCCATGGAGGTGCCCATGATCTTCTTGATGTGGTCGAGGGAGTTGCCGAGACCGTCGGGGCCGAGCGCGAGCTGGGCGGGCCAGGCGACCTTCTTGTCGGCCACCATGACCGGGCCGGGCTGTAGCCGGTCCAGGCACTGTTCGACGATGCGCAGGGACTGGCGCATCTCCTCGAGGCGGATCAGGAAGCGCCCGTAGGAGTCGCAGGTGTCGGCGGTCGGGACCTCGAAGTCATAGGTCTCGTAGCCGCAGTACGGCTGGGACTTGCGCAGGTCGTGCGGCAGGCCCGCGGAGCGCAGCACCGGACCGGTGGCGCCGAGGGCCATGCAGCCGGCCAGGTCGAGATAGCCGACGTCCTGCATACGGGCCTTGAAGATGGGGTTCCCGGTGGCGAGCTTGTCGTACTCGGGAAGGTTCTTCGTCATCTTCTTCACGAACTCGCGGATCTGGTCCACCGCGCCCGGCGGCAGGTCCTGGGCGAGTCCGCCGGGGCGGATGTACGCGTGGTTCATCCGCAGGCCGGTGATCAGCTCGTAGATGTCGAGAATGAGTTCACGATCACGGAAGCCGTAGATCATGATCGTGGTGGCGCCCAGCTCCATGCCGCCGGTGGCGATGCACACCAGGTGGGAGGAGAGGCGGTTCAGCTCCATCAGGAGCACCCGGATGATCGTGGCGCGGTCGGGGATCTGGTCCTCGATGCCGAGGAGCTTCTCGACGGCGAGACAGTAGGCCGCCTCGTTGAAGAACGGCGTCAGGTAGTCCATGCGCGTCACGAACGTGGTGCCCTGCGTCCACGTGCGGAACTCGAGGTTCTTCTCGATGCCGGTGTGCAGGTAGCCGATGCCGCAGCGGGCCTCGGTGACCGTCTCGCCGTCGATCTCCAGGATGAGCCGGAGCACGCCGTGCGTGGACGGGTGCTGCGGGCCCATGTTGACGATGATGCGCTCGTCGTCGGACTTCGCGGCGGACTGGACGACCTCGTCCCAGTCACCGCCGGTGACCGTGTATACGGTGCCCTCGGTCGTCTCGCGGGCCGCCGCCGCGGACGCGCCGGAGGAAGGGGTCTGCGTGCTCATGAGTACGACCTCCGCTGGTCCGGAGCCGGGATCTGGGCGCCCTTGTACTCGACGGGGATGCCGCCGAGGGGATAGTCCTTGCGCTGCGGGAAGCCCTGCCAGTCGTCCGGCATCATGATCCGCGTCAGTGCCGGGTGACCGTCGAAGATCAGCCCGAAGAAGTCGTACGTCTCGCGCTCGTGCCAGTCGTTCGTCGGATATACGGAGACGAGCGAGGGGACGTGCGGGTCGGCGTCGGGGGCGCTGACCTCCAGGCGGATCAGCCGGTTGTGGGTGATCGAGCGCAGGTGGTAGACGGCGTGCAGTTCGCGGCCCTTGTCGTGCAGGTAGTGGACGCCTGAGACGCCGGTGCACAGTTCGAAGCGGAGGGCCGGGTCGTCGCGCAGGGTCTGGGCGACGCGGACCAGATGCTCGCGTTCGATGTGGAAGGTGAGCTCGTCGCGGTCGACGATCGTCTTCTCGATCACGTTCTCGGGGACGAGTCCCTGTTCCTCCAGGGCGCCTTCCAGTTCGTCGGCGACCTCGTCGAACCAGCCGCCGTACGGGCGGACCGTCGGGCCCGGCAGCCGGATCGAGCGGACCAGGCCGCCGTAGCCGGAGGTGTCCCCGCCGTTGTTGGCACCGAACATGCCGCGCTGGACGCGGATCTCCTCGCCGCCCTCGCCACGCTGGCCGGGGAGGTTGGAGCCGCCCAGATCCTTCTCGGGGTTGACCCCGTTGCTGGCGTCGCTCACCGCAGCAGGCCCTTCATCTCAATCAGGGGGAGCGCCTTCAGGGCCGCTTCCTCCGCCTCTCGGGCCGCCTCCTCGGCGTTCACGCCGAGCTTGGAGGTCTGGATCTTCTCGTGGAGCTTGAGAATCGCGTCCAACAGCATCTCGGGCCGCGGCGGACATCCGGGCAGATAGATGTCGACCGGGACGACATGGTCGACTCCCTGCACAATCGCGTAGTTGTTGAACATTCCGCCCGATGAGGCACAAACCCCCATGGAGATCACCCACTTGGGGTTGGGCATCTGGTCGTAGACCTGCCGCAGCACCGGCGCCATCTTCTGGCTGACCCGGCCGGCCACGATCATCAGGTCCGCCTGACGCGGCGATCCGCGGAAGACCTCCATACCGAAGCGCGCCAGGTCGTAGCGCCCGGCGCCGGTCGTCATCATCTCGATGGCACAGCAGGCGAGTCCGAACGTGGCAGGGAAGACGGACGACTTACGCACCCAGCCCGCGGCCTGCTCGACGGTGGTCAGCAGGAATCCGCTCGGCAGTTTTTCTTCGAGTCCCATGTCTTAAAGGCCCCTCAGTCCCATTCCAGGCCGCCGCGCCGCCATACGTACGCGTACGCCACGAAGACGGTGAGCACGAAGAGCAGCATCTCCACGAGCCCGAAAACACCCAGGGAGTCGAAGGTGACCGCCCAGGGGTAGAGGAAGACGATCTCGATGTCGAAGACGATGAAGAGCATCGCCGTCAGGTAGTACTTGATGGGGAAACGCCCGCCGCCTGCCGGCGTGGGGGTCGGCTCGATACCGCACTCGTAGGCCTCGAGCTTGGCCCGGTTGTAACGCTTTGGACCGATAAGCGTGGCCATGACCACGGAGAAGATCGCAAAGCCTGCCCCGAGGGCTCCCAGTACGAGGATCGGCGCATACGCGTTCACGCTCCTCGCTCCTCTCAGTCGGCGGTGACTGCTGGCGGTTGCGTCGGGCGAGCGGTTCCGCCCCGCGTGCCCTGCGAACTCCACCCGTCCCGGCGAAGATCGCGGACATGTGAAGCAGGTCACAAGCCCAACTGCCCCGCATCCTATGCCTGCCGGTCTGTGATCTGCGACACGGGGTACGACAACGACTTTGTGATCTCCACCACCTGGCGAACGATCATGAAGTCGGAAGGCCGCCGCGCCTCGCACCTGAAGCGTCCAGCCGGTCACCAGAGGTGATATTTCCGCTCGTCGCCCCAGGTCCAGGACGACGTCTCCATATCAAGAGACTTCCTCTGCATGCAAATTGGTGCTGGACGCGGGGCCTTGATAGAGGACGCGTTCACACGTCAGGGGTACCCGATGGGCGTATGTGGACGCGTGCACGCGTTCACGAACGGCGACGGTCGGGGTTTCCGCGCGGGACGCCGTCCTCCCGGTGACCGTTCCGTGACCTGCGCCACATCGCCGTAGGGGTCGGATAAGCCGGGCTTGGCCATCGGCTTCAACCGGTGGTAGGCGGCGGGCAATTCGGACGTAATACGGAAAGCCCATGATCACGGGCTTGATGGGTCCTGCCCGTAATGCCCGTTACGGCGTCAATAAGGAGTGACGCCAGGTGAATTCGGCACAGGGATTGAACAACTGTGGCGCAGCACACGTTTCTTGAAGGTATGAGGGAGTCCCTGGTACCGGTTGTTCTCATGTCCCACACCGCTCACATACGCAGCCACCGGAAACCCCGCCGCAACGCGTCGACACTCGCGATGCGTGCCGGAGTTGCCGGTGGCGTTCTCAGCACCCTGGCAGTGGCCGGGGCGTCGGGTGCGGCGAACGCTGCCGAGTCCACCACGACGCAGACGCTCGACCTGTCGGCCCTGACGGCAGATCTGGCCGCTCAGGTCGCGCAGTCCGCGGACGCCACCCAGCAGGCCGCGGCGAACTACGAGCTTCAGGCGGAGCGTGACGCCGCGGCCGCCCAGGCCGCGCAGCAGGCCAAGGTGGACCTCGCGGACGCCAAGGCGAAGGCGGCGGCCAAGAAGAAGGCCGCCAACGAGGCCGCGCGGAAGGCCGCCGCCGAAGAGGCCGCCTCGCGTTCCTCGGAGCGGACCACCCTGTCCGCCTCCGCCTCCACGTCCACGTCGACCACCAGCACCGTCTCCGCCCCGGCCAGCGGCAGCGTCGCGACCGTCATCGCCTTCCTCAAGGCGCAGGTCGGCGACGCGTACGTGATGGGCGGCACCGGACCCAACTCGTGGGACTGTTCCGGTCTGGTGCAGGCCGCGTTCAAGCAGGCAGGCGTGGACCTGCCGCGCGTCTCGGGCGACCAGTCGGTGGCGGGTACGCCGGTGTCGCTGTCCAACCTCGCGGTCGGGGACATCCTGTACTGGGGTTCGGCCGGCTCGGCGTACCACGTGGGTGTGTACATCGGCGACGGTCAGTACCTGGACGCGGCCAACCCCTCCAAGGGTGTGGTGATTCAGGACCTTTCGGGCTATCCAGCTTCCGGCGCGGTGCGGGTTCTCTGAGCCGAGCCGTACGAATCGTCGCGGTTGAGGGCCGTCGCTCGGGAGAGCGGCGGTCCCTCTCGCGTTTCCGGTGTGCCCCTGGCGCCGTGCGGTGCGGTCTGTTGGGGTGAGGAGTCCACAGGATCCTCACGACTCAGGGAGACACCGCCATGCCACGAGTGTTCGTCCAAGGCCGGCCCGTCGACTCGTACCCGGCGCTCTCGCCGGAGGCCCGGCGCGGAGTGGTGCGCCGGATCACCGAGTTCGGGGAAGACGTGCTGCACCGGCCGTGCCGGGACGTGACCGAGTTCGGTCCCGAGCTCGCCGCGCTCATCGGCGACATGTTCCTGACGATGCGTGTCGCGGACGGAGCGGGTCTCGCCGCCAATCAGGTGGGCGTCGATCTCCGGCTGTTCGTGTACGACTGCCCGGACGACGACGGGATCCGGCATGTCGGCCATATCGCCAATCCGGTCCTGGACCAGCTCGACCCGGCCGGACGGCGCCTCCTGGACGAGGGGGAAGGGTGCCTGTCGGTGCCGGGCGCCGTCAGGGACGTACCCCGCCCCGACCGCGCCGTCGTGCGCGGCTTCGACCAGGACGGGAACGCCCTCACGATCGAGGGAACGGGGTACTTCGCCCGCTGTCTCCAGCACGAGACCGACCACGTCGACGGTCAGGTCTATCTGGACCGGCTCTCCAAGCGGGAACGGCGGGAGGCGCTGCGGCAGATGGAGGACCGGCGCGAGCGGGTGTTCGCCCGCCGCGCGGTCAAGGAAGCCGAGCTGAGCCGGTAGCGACCTCCCCCGCAGGGCCGGGGAAGCAGGGCAGACCGGACAATCGGCCGCTCGGCAGGCTGGGAAGCCGCGACGCACGGGCCGTGAGCCGCCCAGCGGCCACGGGAAGCCACGCGGACCGGGCGGTGACCGTCCGGGCGGCCCAGGGGCTCGACCGGCGGCCAGGGGCCCCTCCGGCGGCCGGGGAGGCTGGGCGGGCGGTGACCCGCCCCGCCCTGTGGGTACGCCCACGCCAGGTGGGCGCGGTCGGACCCCGTGGGTACGGCCGCGCCCGGTCGGTACGGCCGCGCCCCGTCGGTGTGGTCAGGCCTTCGGGGCCACCTTTGAGAGGCCGTTGATGATGCGGTCCATGGCGTCGCCGCCCGTCGGGTCCGTCAGGTTGGCGAGCATCTTCAGGGTGAACTTCATCAGGAGCGGGTGGGTCAGGCCGCGCTCCGCCGCGATCCTCATGACCTTCGGGTTGCCGATGAGCTTCACGAAGGCGCGGCCGAGGGTGTAGTAGCCGCCGTAGGTGTCCTTGAGCACGCGCGGGTAGCGCTGGAGGGCGAGCTCACGCTGGCCGGGAGTGGCCCGCGCGTGCGCCTGGACGATGACGTCGGCGGCGATCTGGCCCGACTCCATGGCGTAGGCGATGCCCTCGCCGTTGAAGGGGTTGACCAGACCGCCGGCGTCGCCGACCAGCAACAGGCCCTTCGTGTAGTGCGGTTGACGGTTGAAGGCCATGGGGAGGGCGGCGCCGCGGATCGGGCCCGTCATGTTCTCCGGGGTGTAGCCCCAGTCCTCGGGCATCGACGCGCACCACGCCTTGAGGACCTCGCGCCAGTCCAGTTCCTTGAAGGAGTCGGAGGTGTTCAGGACACCGAGGCCGACGTTCGACGTGCCGTCGCCCATGCCGAAGATCCAGCCGTAGCCGGGGAGGAGACGGTCCTCGGCGCCCCGGCGGTCCCAGAGTTCCAGCCAGGACTCCAGGTAGTCGTCCTCGTGGCGCGGGGAGGTGAAGTACGTACGGACCGCGACGCCCATGGGGCGGTCCTCGCGGCGGTGCAGGCCCATCGCCAGGGAGAGGCGGGTGGAGTTGCCGTCGGCCGCGACGACGAGCGGGGCGTGGAAGGTGACGTCCCGTTTCTCACCGGCGTCGCCGAGTTTGGCGTGGACGCCCGTGATGCGGCCGGTGCGGTCGTCGATGATCGGAGCGCCGACGTTGCAGCGCTCGTACAGGCGTGCGCCCGCCTTCTGTGCCTGGTGCGCGAGCTGCTCGTCGAAGTCGTCGCGCTTGCGGACGAGTCCGTAGTCCGGGAAGGAGGCGAGATCCGGCCAGTCGAGCTGGAGGCGGACACCGCCGCCGATGATGCGCAGGCCCTTGTTGCGGAGCCAGCCGGCCTCTTCCGAGATGTCGATGCCCATGGAGACGAGCTGCTTGGTGGCGCGCGGGGTCAGGCCGTCGCCGCACACCTTTTCCCGCGGGAAAGCGGTCTTCTCCAGGAGCAGGACGTCGAGTCCGGCCTTCGCCAGGTAGTACGCGGTGGTCGAACCGGCTGGCCCGGCCCCGACGACGATGACATCGGCGGTGTTTTCGGAGAGGGGCTGGGGCTCGGTCACGGCGGGTTCTCCCCAAGATTCGCAATCAACGTGCCGACGGGCACTGGACATGGGCAGTCTATGCAGCGGCACTGATCACCTGGCTGAAGGGCTGCCCCGTGAACCGAGCTCTGCCCGACGTGACGCTCCGAGTCCCCACCGACGAGGACGCCTTCACCTGGTACCGGATCTTCGCCGACCCGGAGGTCATGGAGTTCCACGGTGGCAGGGCGGCCGAACTGTCCGTGTACGAGGAGCTCACCGCGCGCCAGCGCCGCCATGACGCGGAGCTCGGGTTCTGTCTGTGGACGATGATCGGCCCCGGGGACGAGGTGCTGGGGTTCACCGGCGCGCAGCCGTGGCCGCACGCGTGGGGGCCGACGGGGCGGATAGAGATCGGCTGGCGGCTCGCGCGGGCCCACTGGGGCAAGGGGTACGTGACGGCCGCCGCGCACACCACCCTGGAGCGGGTCCGCGCGGCCGGTGTCCATGAGGTCGTCGCCATGGTCGACTCGCGCAACGAACGCTCCATCGCCGTGACGAGACGGCTCGGGATGGAGTTCGCGGAGACACACACGTCACCGACTTCGACGCTGCGGGCACACAGGTTCCAGCTGTCCCTCTGACGGTTCCCGGACCGCCGCCGGACCGCCACCGACCGGTCGCCCGACGGCTTTCGGACCGCCGTCGCCGGGTCACCGGCCGGTCGCCCCACGGCTTCCGGAAGGGCACGGCCGGGGCTTACCCTGCCGGTACCGCTGGGGGTGACGACCGTGCGCATAACACCCAGGACACCCGAAGTGCGTGTACCGCGGCTCGTGGGCCTGATGGCCGTGGACGCGCGTGAGACGGCCGAGGCGCGAGGTGTGCGGCTCGCCGCGCCCGACCGGCCCGACTTCCATCTCACGGTCGTCGACTACGTCGTACGGCAGTATCCGCCGCCCGACGCGGAGGTGCCGCGCGGCACCGTGATCACCGTCTGGTTCGACTTCGGTGAGGCCGAGGGGGGCGGGGGCGCGGGGGTGAGTGAGCCGCGCCGGCCCGTTCCGCCGCCCGGCGGTCTGTACCGCGAACTCGACGAGCCGGGCGACCCCTTCGAGGTCCTCAGATGAGCCCGCCGAACGAGCCGGAAGCAGCCCCCGCCACCGTGAGCCGCACGAACCGGCGACGAACCGGCCCGGGATCAGGCCTTGAATCCCCGGTGCAGGGCCACGACCCCGCCCGTCAGGTTCCGCCAGGCCACCTTGGACCAGCCCGCCTCGCGCAGGCGTCCGGCCAGCGCGGGCTGGTCGGGCCACTCGCGGATGGACTCGGCGAGATAGACGTACGCGTCGGGGTTGGACGAGACGGCGCGGGCGACCGGCGGCAGCGCGCGCATCAGGTACTCGGTGTAGACGGTGCGGAAGGGCGCCCACGTCGGGTGGGAGAACTCGCAGATCACGACCCGGCCGCCGGGCTTGGTCACCCGGTAGAGCTCGCGCAGCGCGGCGTCCGTGTCCTGCACGTTGCGCAGCCCGAAGGAGATCGTCACCGCGTCGAAGGTGTCGTCCTTGAAGGGCAGCCTGGTCGCGTCGCCCGCCGTCAGCGGCAGCCAGGGATGGTTCTTCTTGCCGACGCGGAGCATCCCGAGCGAGAAGTCGCAGGGGACGACGTACGCGCCGGTGCGGGCGAAGGGGAGGGACGAGGTGGCCGTACCCGCCGCCAGGTCCAGGATCTTCTGCGCGGGCCGCGCGTCGACCGCCTTCGCGACCTCCTTGCGCCACACCCGGTCCTGGCCGAGGGAGAGCACGTCGTTCGTCAGGTCGTAGCGTTCCGCGACGTCGTCGAACATCGAGGCGACTTCGTGCGGCTGCTTGTTCAGGGATGCGCGGGTCACGTCCCCATTGTGGCAGTACGGACCGGGCGGCTCTCCGGCGCCCGGCCCGTACGCCGGTCCTGATCACGCGGACCGCGCGCCCTACGGCAGCAGCCTCGGCCTCTTCTTCGCCGCGACGTCCTCGACCCAGCCGAAGAGCGGGATGGCGATCCAGATCAGCACCCAGCCGATGCCGAACATGAACCACTGGCTCTCCAGCGGCAGCCACTTCTCGAACGCGGGAACCTTCCAGAACTGGTCGACCAGTGGAACCGCCAGTATCAGTGCGATCTCGTGCCAGAGATAGATCGTCACGGCCCGCCCGTTGAAGATCGTCACGATCCTGTCGAGCCGCTTGAAGCGGGCCAGCCACGCGAAGTCGACGTCGTAGTACGCCTTGAAGTACATCAGCAGCGTGACGAAGCCGGCCGAGTAGAAGGCCTGGGCGAGCGGGACCTCGTCCAGGTCGTACGTGCCGAACTCGGCCTGGTGGGCGAGGGCGTACCAGCCGCCGTACGCCAGCGCGGCCAGTGACGCGACGACCACCAGGGGCGGCTTGAGCCGCTGGAGCACGCCCTCGCGGTGCGCGAAGCCGACGAGCCAGCAGAACAGGTAGGTGGCCAGGTCCGTGACGGCGCTGCCGAAGCGGTTCCACGGCGGCGTCCACGCGTACTGGAAGACCACGATCGGGACCAGGGAGAGGAGCAGGACCGGGATCGGCGCCTTCCGGAAGATCCACAGGAGCAGCGGGGAAAGCAGGACGAACCAGAGGTATGTCCGCAGGTACCAGAGGATCTCGTAGGCCTGGACGCCCCACCGGTTGCCCGGCGGGTCACCGACCGGCACGATCCAGAAGGCGATCTGCCAGCCCGGCATCCAGCCGTGGATCATCATCGCCACCACGACGAAGACCCCCCAGAACCAGAAGGGCGGCAGCAGTCGCCGCATCCGGCTCCTGACCACCTTCAGCGCGGGGCGCTCCAGGGACCTGGCCATCAGCGTGCCGGCGAGCGCGAACATCACGCCCATCGACGGGAAGAGCATGCCGGCCCAGGCCCAGCCGAAGGTGTGGTACGCCACCACGCGCACGAGTGCCACGGCGCGCAGCGCGTCGAAGTAGCGGTCGCGCCCGCCGCCCTTCGGCTTGGGTACGGGGTCCGGCTCGGGCTCCTCCGACCGGGGATCCTCCGGCTCGGGCTCCTCCACCTGGGGCTGGACGGGGTCCAGCCGGGCCGTGGTCGAGACGCCCTGCGCTTCCTCCGGAACGTAACTCCAGGGCTGCTCGTACGGCGCGGGCTCCCCGTGCGGCTGCGGCGCGTATCCCTGGTCGTACTGCTGCCCGTACTGCTGGGGATACCCCTGCGCGTAGGGCTGAGGCTGCTGCGCGTACGGCTGAGGCTGTTGCCCGTACCCGTAGCCGTACCCCTCTTGCCCGTATCCCTGTTGCCCGGTCCCGGGCGGTCCGGGTTGTCCCTGTTGCTCCGGCCCCCAGCTCACCTAGCTCACCCCCGCCGGAGTCCCGACCTCACCCGTACGCTTGAGCTTCTGCCAGCGCAGGCGTCCGCCGGTCAGCGCCGTCACGCTGGAGTGGATCAGGACCAGGTACATCATCTGCCGGTACGCGAGTTGCTGGAGCGGCAACATCGCGAGGTAGCGGTACTTCTCCTTGTCGAGGTGGAACGCGTAGGCCGCGCAGACGAGTTGGACGCCCAGGACTGCCAGCCAGGCGAGCAGTGCCGCCTGGAAGTCCACGAAGATCATCGAGTAGATGGTGAACACGTCGATGAGCGGCGCGAAGATCGGCGTGATGATCTGGAAGATCACCACGAGGGGCATGCCGACCCGCCCGAAGCGGCCCGAAGGGCCCTTGTCCGTAAGGGACTTGCGGTGCTTCCAGAGCGCCTGCATGGTGCCGTACGACCAGCGGTAGCGCTGCGACCAGAGCTGCTTGAGGGAGCCCGGCGCCTCGGTCCAGGCGATGGCGTGCTCCTGGTAGACGACCCGCCAGCCGCCGCGGTGCATGGCGATGGTGATGTCGGTGTCCTCGGCGAGCGTGTCCTCGCTCATGCCGCCGACCTCGAGAACCGCCTCCCGGCGGAACGCGCCGATCGCGCCCGGGATGGTCGGCATGCAGCGCAGCAGGTCGTACATGCGGCGGTCGAGGTTGAAGCCCATCACGTACTCGATGTGCTGCCAGGCGCCGATGATCGTGTTGCGGTTGCCGACCTTGGCGTTGCCCGCGACCGCGCCGATCTCCGGGTCGGCGAAGGGCTGCACGAGTTGGTGCACGGCGGCCGGCTCGAAAACGGTGTCGCCGTCCATCATCACGACGATGTCGTAACTGGCGTTGCGCACACCGTTGTTGAGCGCGGCGGGCTTGCCCGCGTTCTCCTGCCGGATGACCCGGACGTTCGTCATGCCGAGGGACTCCGCCGCGCTGCGCGAGATCTCGGACGTGCCGTCCGTGGAGCCGTCGTCGACGATGATGATCTCGATCGGATGGGTGCTCTTCGCCAGCGACTTCAGGGTGTTGGCGATGCACTCCTTCTCGTTGTACGCCGGCACGATCACGGTCACCGGCCTGGTGACCGTCGGCCCCCAGCTGAACTTCCCGCCCCTGCCGCGTTTCCGGTTGCGCTGTCTGTAGTGGCGGCGGGCGAGGATCAGCATCATCCCGAACCTGCCCATGACGGCGACGCCGACGACGGCCAGGAACCAGGCGAGTGCCGGCACGATCCATTCGGCGACCGTGACCGCCCCGATGAGGGCTTTGCCCTCGTAGAGGGTGGCGCCGGTGGCGGTGGTGTGGGCGGCCTGCTCGGTGTTCCCGCCGGTGCCGGTGCCCTGCGCCCCCGGCGGCTGCTGGCCGGACTCCCCGGACTGACCCGGCTGACCGGCCTCGGCGTTCTGACCGGGCTGCTGGGCTCCCCCGGCGACCGCCGCGTTGCCCGACTCCTCGCTGCGCAGCTCGGCCTGGGCACCGCTGACCGTGGTGAAGGAGTACCCCTTCGCCTTCATCTTCTTGATGTAGGTGCCGAGCGCCTTGACCGTCTGCGCGCGGTTGCCGCCCGCGTCGTGCATGAGGACGATGGCGCCCTCGTCGTCCTCCGGCGTGGCCCACTTGACGATCTTCGAGACGCCCGGCGTCTTCCAGTCGTCGCTGTCGGTGTCGACGAAGACGCTGGTGTAGCCCAGGCTGCCGAGCGTCTTGTAGACCGGCCAGCTGTAGTTGTCGACGGCGTTGATCTCGGAGGAGTACGGGGCACGGAACAGCGTCGTCTGAATCCCCGCCGCGCCCGCCAGCGCGAGCTGCGTCTGCACGAGCTCGCGCTTGAGCCGCGCCGTGCTCTGGTAGGAGAGGTCGACGTGCGTGAAGGTGTGGATGCCGATCTCGTTGCCCTGGTCCACCAGATCCTTCACCACGCCCGGGGCACGGCTGACCATCGAGCCCACCACGAAGAACGTGGCCTCGACGTCGTTCTCCTCGAGCACCTTGAGGATCTGGGGAGTCCAGGTCGAGGTGGGGCCGTCGTCGAAGGTCAGCACGATGGTCTTGTCCGGCACGGACTTCGTCGTCGCCGTACCGTTGTCGAACGTCAGGATCGGGCCGCCCTCAAGGATCTTCTCGGGAACCTTGTCGTAGGCCGCGCCGTCGCGCACGCGCTGGTCGTTACCGACCTCGGAGCGCAGATAACCGTCGAGGAGCATCACGCTGGTGAGCGCCAGCAGGAGCAGCAGCGCGAGGATCACGCGCGGCTTCTGCAGCGCCGCGGCCCTGCTGGCGGCCCGCCCCATCTTGGAGGGGGCGCGCCGGCGGCCACGCGAGGACGTCGTAGTCATAAGTGTCGGTGTGTCCCGGTCAGTTGGCGCCGGTGGAGGCGGACGCGGAGGGGGACGGGGCTACGCCGGTGGGCGGGGCACCGCTTGGCGGGGTGCCGGTGGGAGCGACACCTCCCGGCAGCTGCTGGCCCCCGCCCCCGGGTGCGCCGCCCGCCTGGCCGCCCCCGAAGGGGAACAGCTGGGAAGGCGTCACCGAGATGCCCCAGCCCATGAAGGCCATGCCGAGTACGACCGCGTACCCGAGGCAGACGACACCCACGAGGGTGCCGATTCGGCGCAGCAGACGTGATCTGCGCCCGGAGTTGTCAACGAACACGGGACCGTCTGCGGGCCCGTTGCCGCGTTTTTTGCGGCGGCCACGCGTGGTGGCACGGTTATCGATGGCGGACTCGGATTGCATTCCCCAGATATTAGGAGGGGTTTATGTGTCAAAAACTCTGGTTCCCATGTGAGGCGCCAATGAGAAAAGCCTTGACCTGTCTTTTCCCTGAGAGAATACCCAAGCGTCCTCGCAGCTCAGGGCAGACACATATAGACCTTATGCACCATTTTTACGCCCGTCTTATCCGATTCGCGAACCCTTTCCCATGGGCTTCCTGTGACCTTCCTGTATTCAGGATTCACGGCCCGATGTGACACCTTTCCACTGCGGAAACGGACTTTGTTTCCATCCTGAGACAGAAATCACGAGAGCGGGTGTATGCGCAATGAGGAGTTTCCTGAAGCCGGCCGCCGGGCTCGTCTGCCTGGTGGCCCTGGCCTGTGCGGGGTGCTCCTCGGGCGGTGACGACGGCTCGGACGCGGCGACCGCGGACCCCTCGCGGACCAGCTCGTCCCCTTCGCCGAGCCAGTCGTCGTCGACCTCGTCGGCCACCTCGTACGCCCCCTATGTGAGCGCCACGACCGCCTCCGACACGGACTCCGCCGGGTCCCCGACGACGTACAACCTCGCCTTCGTGATCTCGGACGGCAGCGACTGCACGCCGAAGTGGAACGGCACGACCGCCATCGGCGACTCGGCCGTGAAGTCCCGGATCTCGGCGCTCACGGAGTCCGGGGCGAGCGTGCGGGTCTCCTTCGGCGGGGCGTCCGGCTCGGAGCTCGCCGAGACCTGCGACAGCGCGTCCGCGCTCGCCGCGGCCTACGGCGCCGCGCTCGACGCCGCCGGGTCGAGCCAGGCGGACTTCGACATCGAGGGCGACGCGCTGACCGACTCCGACTCGATCGCGCTGCGTTCCGAGGCGATCGCGCTGCTCCAGAAGGAACGCACCGACCTGAAGGTGTCGTTCACCCTGCCCGTGATGCCGTCCGGTCTCGACGCCGACAGCCTGGCGCTGCTGGAGTCCGCCAACGACGACTCCGTGGCGGTCTCCACCGTCAACATCATGACCATGAACTACGGCAGTTCGTACGACGGTGACATGGGCGACTACGCGATCACCTCGGCCAAGGCCGCCCACACCCAGCTCCAGGACGTCTTCGGCCTCTCCTCCAAGGGAGCCTGGCAGGGCCTCGCCCTGACCTCGATGATCGGTGTCAACGACGTCGACAACGAGACGTTCACGCTGTCCGACGCGGCGCAGGTCCGGGCGTTCGCCGAGGAGCAGGAGGTCGCCTGGGTGTCGCTGTGGTCGACGTTCCGCGACCAGCAGTGCGAGGACGGCTCGGCGAACGACGACGCGGCTACTGATTGCAGCGGGGTCACGCAGAGTTCGGGAGCTTTCGCCGAGGCCTTCTCCGGCTGAGGTTCGACTGCGGACCGTGTGCGGGCTGGCCGCGCCCACGCGGCGGAGCCGCACATGTCACAGCCCCGCGCCCCCAAGAGGGCTCTCAGCGGCGCCGGTGGACCAGGCGCCCCGCGCAGACGGTGGCGACGCACACCCCGTCCGCGTCGAAGACCGCGAGGTCGGCACGTCCGGTGTCGGTGATCGCGGTCTTCCTGGTGCCCGGGAGTACGGCGATGTCGTTGCGGGAGGCGGCGGCGCGCAGGTCGGCCGTGCCGGCGTACTCCGCCAGGACGGCGGTGGCGCCCGACTTCAGTACGGCGTGGAGGCGTTCGCGCGGTGACGGCGCCTCGGGCAGCGGCCCCTCGTGGACGAGGGCTGGCCCGAGGACCCCGGGCCAGCTCCTCACCCGCGCCCCCGGAAAACGCTCGCGCAGCTCGTCGAGCGGTCCGACGCCCGCGATCCGGGCACCCTCGACGGCGACCCCGGCGTCCCTGAGCGGCTCGGCGTCCCAGCCGCGCCGCACCTCGTCGGCGGCGTGAATCGTCAGCACGGCGGGATCAGTTGGAGGCGAGCAGCTTCAACTCGGGGTGCGCGGTGCCGCCCTCGATCGCCGTGGAGGAGATGTGCGAGGCGACCCGCTCGTCGACGGGGTCGTTCGCCGGGTCGTCGTGGACGACGATGTGCTCGTACGTCGTGGTCCGCTGGGCGGGCACCCGGCCGGCCTTGCGGATCAGGTCGATGATCTCCATCCGGTTGGAGCGGTGCTTGGCACCGGCGGAGGAGACGACGTTCTCCTCCAGCATGATCGAGCCGAGGTCGTCCGCACCGTAGTGCAGGGACAGTTGGCCGACCTCCTTGCCCGTGGTGAGCCACGAGCCCTGGATGTGGGCGATGTTGTCCATGAACAGCCGGGCGATCGCGATCATCCGCAGGTACTCGAAGAGCGTGGCGTGCGTGCGGCCCTTGAGGTGGTTGTTCTCCGGCTGGTAGGTGTACGGGATGAAGGCGCGGAAGCCGCCCGTGCGGTCCTGGACGTCGCGGATCATCCGCAGGTGCTCGATGCGCTCGGCGTTGGTCTCGCCGGTGCCCATCAGCATCGTGGACGTCGACTCGACGCCGAGGCCGTGCGCGGCCTCCATGATCTCCAGCCAGCGCTCGCCGCTCTCCTTCAGCGGGGCGATGGCCTTGCGGGGCCGGGCGGGCAGCAGCTCGGCACCGGCGCCGGCGAAGGAGTCCAGGCCCGCGGCGTGGATCCGGGAGATGGCCTCTTCCACCGAAACCTTGGAGATACGGGCCATGTGCTCGACCTCGGACGCGCCGAGGGAGTGGATGACCAGCTGCGGGTACGCGGCCTTGATCGCGGCGAAGTGCTCCTCGTAGTACTCGACGCCGTAGTCCGGGTGGTGGCCGCCCTGGAACATGATCTGCGTGCCGCCCAGCTCGACGGTCTCCGCGCAGCGGCGCAGGATGTCGTCGAGGTCACGCGTCCAGCCCTTGGCGGTGTCCTTGGGGGGCGCGTAGAAGGCGCAGAACTTGCACGCCGTGACGCACACGTTCGTGTAGTTGATGTTGCGCTCGATGATGTACGTGGCGATGTGCTCGGTGCCCGCGTACCGCTGCTTGCGTACGGCGTCGGCGGCTGCGCCGAGCGCGTGCAGCGGGGCGTCCCGGTAGAGGTCGAGCGCCTCTTCCGGGGTGATCCGCCCACCCTCGGCGGCACGGTCGAGGACGGACTGGAGGTCGGCCTTCTCGGTCACCGGGAGTGTCCCTTTCATCAGGGTGTGGACAGACCCGGCCAGCCTACGCCAGCCCGCCGACAGCCTGGACGTCAGGCCGCGTACGCCCCGATCAGCAGCCCCGCGTACGCCCCCGCGATCAGGAACGGCCCGAACGGGATCGACGACTTCCGGCCCGCGCGCCGGACCACGACCAGCCAGGCCCCGTACAGCGCGCCGAGCAGGAAACCGGCGAAGGTGCCCAGGAACACGACGCTCCACCCGTACCAGCCGAGTACCGCTCCGAGTCCGAGGGCGAGCTTCACATCACCGAATCCCATGCCGTTCGGGTTGATGAGGAAGAGGAGGAAGTACGCGCCGCCGAGTGCGAGCGCCCCGAACAGGGCGGTCAGCCAGACCCCCGCGTGCTCGGGGACGGCCGCGGCCACCCCCAGCAGGGCCAGGGCCGCCGCCGCGAGCGGCAGCGTCAGGGCATCGGGCAGCCGCTGCACCTTGAAGTCCACCACCGCGAGCAGCACCCCGGCGGGGGCGAGCAGCAGCCAGACGCCCACTTCGGGGCGGGTGCCGGTGGCCAGGGCGAGGCCGGCGCAGAGGAGGGCGGTGACGAGGGAGACGAGGGGGGTGCCGGGGCCGTAGGAGGGAGCCCGCCCGGCAGCCCCGGGCGCCTCCCCCGGCGTACGGGCTCCGGGCGCCTCCCCCGCCGTACGGCAGGCACCGCACCTCGCGAAGCCGAGCCAGCCCCGGGCGGGACCCGTGAGCGGGTGGCCTTCGGGGCAGGTGTCCCGCCAGGTCTCGGCCGGTTCGACCGCGAAGCGGTAGGCGGCCCGGGGGACGAGCAGGCCCGCCGCCGCGCCCCACAGGGCGGCGACGGCGGTCAGCAGCGAATCGCTCATCCCACCGCTGCCACGCCACTGCGCCAGGCGGGCAGCAGTTCGTCGAGGAGTGCCTCCGTACGCGGCGGAACCCCGCGGGCGCCGCTGCGGGAGACGAGGTCGGCGGCGAGGCGCGTCAGGCGGTCGGTGTCGCCCGTCGCGTGCGTCGCGCGCAGCAGTTCGTTCCAGAGGCGTTCGTCGGAGGGGGCCGAGTTCCGGGAGGCGTCGAGGGCCTCGATGGCCTTCTCCGCGCGCCCCTTCTCCAGGTGGAACGCGGAGAGCGCGAGCCCGATGTCCGCGACGAGCAGCGGGAGTTGGGCGTCGATGATCTCGTGGGTGAGCCAGCCGTACCGGCCCTGCGGACGCTCGGCGAGCAGTGGACCGCGTACCAGCACGAGCGCGTCCGTGAGCAGCCGCCCGCGCACCACACGGCTGTTGACGCCCTGCCCCTGGGTCGCCTCGTGGTACAGCGAGCGCAGCACGTCCAGGTCGGAGACGACCGACTTGGCCAGCGTGAGCCGCCCGCCCGCGTCGGTGCCGAGACGGGGCGTGCCGTCCGGGTCGCCGCCCAGCCAGCCCCGCAACCGCTCGACGAGCGCGTCACGTACGTCTTCGGTGACCCCGCGCGGCCACAGCGCGGAGGCCAGCACCCGCGGGTGCACACCCTCGCGGTGCAGCAGCAGCAGCGCCAGCGCCTCGTGCATCAGCGGACTGCGCTCACCGTCGGGCGTCTCCAGGCCGATGATCTCGTACGGGCCCACGAGCCGCGCGTACACGGCCGGCCGGCCCTGCTCGCTGATGTCGACGAGGAACGGCGGCGTGGCCGTGTTGTCGTCGGCCCGCTCCGGGTCCGCCTCGACGAACAGCTCCACGACCGCTCGCTGCAAGGCCAACGGCAGTGTCTGCGCGTCGAGTTCGAGCCCGAGCAGCGGGGCGAGCAGTTTGCCCTCGCCGGTGATCTCCATCTCCCAGGCGGCGCCCGGCAGGTCGCCGCTCTCGGTGCCGACCAGGTATCCGATGCCCAACCTGCTGGCGTCGGCGGCGAGTTCGGCGAGACGGACCGCGTCCTCGCCCTGCGGCTCGGTGGCGAGCAGCACGAGGTGCGGGGCCCAACGGGTGTGCTGGGCAGGGCCGGTGCGCCCGGTGAGGACGGAGTCCTGCCCGGCGGCTCCGAGCGCGCCACGCCGCTGCCGGGTCTCCGCCTGCATCGTCTCCACCAGCGCCTCGATGTCGTCGAGGTGGCGCAGCCGGTTCGGCGCGAGCGGTGTGAGGTCCTGGCCGAACCCGACGAGCGTGATCGTCATGCGGTCGGACCAGCCGTTGGTGGCCAACTCGGCGGCTACGGAGGCGAATACACCGGCGCGGTCCTGCTCGCTGCCGCTGAGGGAGACGATCCCGGGGACGGACTCGAGGTTGAGGAGCAGCCGGGAGTCGTCCATGGTCCCGAGGCTGACGAGCCCGGGGTAGGGAGCGGCCGTGTCGATGTCCTCGTACCGCTCCGCGTCCGTCCGCGCCAGCATCCAGAACGTCTGGTCCTGCCCGAGCTGCCACGGCGCCGGCGGCCTCCCGGCCGGCTGGGCGAGCTGGAGGTGCAGGTCGCCGTTGCCGCTGAGCCAGGCCGCGTAGACGGTCGGCAGCGGCCGTGACTCGGCGGCGAGCGCCGCGGCGAGGCCGCGCAGCGACAGGTCGAGCAGACGTACGCCCTCGGGGTCGGCCCCCACCAGCAGCGCGTCCTGCGCGTCGGCGGCGGGTCCGGTCGGGGTCGGCGGCTCCATGCCGCGGCGCCCGCCGACCGCGCCGAGCGCCGACTGCCAGAGCGCCTGGCGGCGCCGGCGGCCGAGCGCGCCGAGCAGTCCGGCGGCGAGCAGGGGTGCGCCGACGAGGGCTTCGGGCAGTCCGAAGGAGAAGCCGCTGTCGTCGGCGGCGGCCTGCGGGGCCTGCGCCTGTTGCTCGTCGCCGCCGGTGCGGTCGGCGCCGGTGCGGTCGCTGTCGGGCCGCTGCTGCGGCACGTGGATGTGCGCGGTGTCGCGATCCGTGGAGCCCGCGCCCTGCTGCTTACCGCCGCCCTGCCGCTGGTCGCCGGTCCTGGCGTAGTCGTGGATCTGCCGCTGGACCTGCTCCGAGGCCTCGGGCGTCTTGTCGGGCATCTCGACGAGGTCGCCGCCCCGGGCGTCCGCGGGCATTTCGAGGATCCAGCCGGGCCTGATGAGGCTCGCCTCCGACAGCCTGGAACCGTCGGGCTGCGTACGGTCCTTGTTGAGCTCGAAGATCTCCTTGTACCGGCGGCCGTCGCCGAGATGCCGCTCGGCGACCTCCCACATCGAGTCGTGGTGACGGCCCTCGGGCGGCTGGATCCGGTAGTACTTGGTGTCGCCCCCGGTGGCCGTGGCGCTCCCGCTCTCGGCGTGCGACGCGGCGTTGGCGGCCTGCTCGGCGATGGCGGCTGCCGCGTTCGAGGCGGCCTGCTCCTGCTGCTGTCCGAACAGTCCGCCCGGCGTCTGCTGGGCGGCGGCGACGGTCCCCCGCTGGTTGCCCTCCATGCTGTGCCCGAGTTGCGAGAGACCCGGCGTGAAGCTGGCCGCGGTGGCGCCCACGAGCAGCAGCGCGGCGACGAGCTGCCGCGCCAGCAACTGGCTGGGGCCCGCGCCCGGTACGCGGTTCGGCATCCCCACGCCCGACAGCGCGGCCTTCACCTCGACGAGTACGCAGGCGGTGAACTGGGCCCAGGCGAACCAGACGATGACGGTCAGCACGTTGATGAACGTGCCGACGGTGATCTCCTGTTGCAGCCAGTCCAGCGACGGAGCCCCGCTCGGCAACGGCCACCCGATCTGTGTCGCCAGCGCGCCGGGCACCCCGACCAGCAGCACGACCAGAGCGAGGAACGCCCCGAACGCCTTCAGGAAGTCCCCGAACGTCCGGCCGCGCCGGGGCAGGGGCTGCGGCGTCCGATTCCTCGGACCCGGCGGGCTCCCCGTGGAGCTTGAAGTGGTGCGTCGGGCCATGGCGGGTGTCCTGAAGTCGTGAGCGGAGGGGGTGGGGAAGGGGGGTGTGCTGAGCCTACTGAGATCTTATGTTTCACGCCGAGGAGCAACCAGGGGGCGGGACCGGCCCGCCGCCCGATTCCCCACCGTCCGCCCGCTAAGCCCGAGTTGATCCCGGGTTCGCCGAACGCGGCTTCCACACCACGCACAACCGTCACGCCACACTTCTCACAGCCCTCGCACAATCCCCTGCGGCCGGGACCCCGTCGGCGGCACTCAGCGCAGCACGAGCAGGACGGCCAGCGCCACGAGGAGCGAGTCGATCCTGTCCAGCAGGCCGCCGGAGCCGGCGAGCCAACTGCCGGAGTCCTTCGTCCGTACACCTCTTTTGACCATGGACTCGAGCAGGTCACCGGCCGGACCGCCGACGGCCACCGCGACCGCCGTCGGCCAGCTCAGCGCCGACAGCACGGCGAGCGCGCCGAGGCCGGCCGCCGCCCCGGCGACGGTCCCGCTCCACCGCTTGGCCGGCGACAGCGGCGACAGCGGAGGCCCGCCAAGACCCCGCCCGGCGAAGGACGCCACGATGTCGGCGACCGACACCGCCACGAACAGCGCGAGCGCGCTCGCCCCGAGCGGCACCAGCGCGGCCAGCACACTCAGCCAGGCCAGCCCGAGCAGGCCGTCGCCGAGCCGCCGCAGGCCGTGGTCGGCGTCGCCGGCCAGCAGCGGCACCGCGGCCAGCGCGAGCGCGCCGACCGCGACCGCACGGAACTCCTGACCGGGCGCCAGCCAGGCGGCCAGCACCACGCCCGTCACCGCCGCGGCCAGCACCGCCCGGTCCAGCCGGCCCATCCCCAGCAGAGCGCCGAACTCCAGCACGGCGATCACCCCGGCCACCACGGCGACGGCCGCGGCGCCCGGGCGGCCCAGCCAGAACGCACCGGTGACCAGAGGCACTCCGACCGCCCAGGCGCACCACCGGATCAGCAGCTCACGGCGCCGGGACGCCGCCACCGCGACGCCGCCGACGGCCAGCGCCCCACCGAGGTAGGGCGCCAGCGAGGCCACGGTGATCACCGACCCGGCCCCGCGACGGGTACGCCCGAGGGGACCGCGGCGAGCGGGCCCGCACCCGGCCGAAGCGCTTCCAGGGCGGCCTGGCAGGCGGCCACGATGCGCTCGTTCTCCGCGGTGTCCCTGACCGCGACGCGCACGGTGCGCCCCTGGTACTGCGTCGACAGCGGCGACAGGTCGCGCAGGTACACGTCACGGCGACGGCACTCGTCGACCAGTCGGGCGGCGCTCGGCCCACCGGCCGGCAGGGTCACGCTGAGGAAGTTCGCCACCGCCTCCTCGACCACCACACCCTCGTCGAGACCGGCCAGACCGGCGGCGAGCTGCCCGCGCAGCGTGTGGGTGCGCAGCCAGCGGTCGCTGTAGTACGCCGGGTCGCGCAGCGCCGCCACCGCCGCCAGCTGGGCGGGGAGGCTGACCGGCCAGGGCGGCGTCCGCCGGCGCAGTCGTGCGGCGGTGTCCGGTTCGGCGACCAGGTACGCGGCCCGCATGCCGGAGAGCGCGTACATCTTGGACAGCGAGGTGCAGACCACCACCCGCGGATCCGTCGTGGCGAGGCCGGCCAGCGACTCGGTCAGGTCGACGTAGCCCAGGTATGCCTCGTCGATCCACCAGCGGGTCCGGGCCGGCGCGGCGGTGATCAGGGAGCGCAGTTCCGCGGCCGGCGCGTGGCGTCCGGTCGGGTTGTTCGGGTTGATCACCACCACGAGGTCGTAGCGGCCGGAGCCGACGGCGGCGGACAGCCGGGCCGGGTCGATCCGCCAGCCGTCCTCGCGGCGCAGCCGCAGCCGGTCCACCCGGCAGCCGATCACCCGCTCCGTGACATGGGCGTACTCGCCGTAGCCCGGGTCCGTCAGGAGCACCCTGCTCTCCGGGGTCAGCCACTGGCCGAACGCCCTGAAGATCAGGTCGGACGAACCGGCACCGACCGTGAGCGTCTCCACGGGCAGGGTCCGGGCCGCGGCGATCTCCGCCACCAGGCCCTCGGCGCCGGTCGGCGGCGAGGTCCGGGCGTACCAGGCCGGATCCTCCGCCAGCGCCGCCCGCACACCGGGGGCCGGCGGGAACCAGGCGTCCAGCACGTCGGCGGCGACGATCTGATGGCGCCGGTGCAGGCCCCGGAAGTCCGTGCCGATGGCGGTGAACGAGGCGCCGCCGTGTTCGCAGCCGTCCGGCCGGGGCGCGAACGCCATGTCGAGCCGCCAGTCCACCTCGGAGCCCAGCCGCGCCAGCGTGGTGCGGAACCGGTCCATGGTGAGCCTCGTCAGCTCGGCCACGCCGCCGGTCAGCACCTCGAACGTCAGCGCACCGCTGTTGACGGTCCGGCCGACCGGGCGCAGGCCGGCGGCGAGGTACATGGTGAGCAGCTCGGTGCGCCCCATCGCCACGACCCGGCGTCCGCCCCTGGCCGCGATCCAGCGCAGCGCCGCGTACATCAGGAGCGGTGCCGCCGCGGTGCTCCGCCAGCGCGGCTCGACGGTGAGGACGCGCACCTCGAACAGGTCGTCCTCGGTCAGCAGCGGCAGCTCGTCGCGGGTCACGTACTTGTCCAGCCCGTACCGGCCCAGCCAGGGCGGCGTCAGGCTGACGAAGCCGATCCGGACCGGTCCTCGCGCGGCGACCAGGTAGACGTTGTCGCCGTCCAGCCCGTCGCGGAGCCGTCCGGACGGATCGGGCGTGTGCTGGCCCAACTCCCGTGCGTACACCCGGTGCCGTAATTCGTAGATCCACTCCAGATCCTCCGGAGTGGCCTCGCGCACCTGGAGTTCGCGTCCGACTTGTTCGCGTCCCACTTGTTCCCGTCCCATGAGCACCTCTTTCGACGTGGGTAAGTCACTCCATCCTCGGGAACCAGGACCCGTCGCGGCAGAGCCGTGCGACGCAGCCCGCCTGAGTACGGGTACTCAGGCACAGCCGTCTCCTGACTCCCCCGGGTCGCGCTGGGTAGGCTGCTGACCCAGAGGGCGCCGCCGCGCACCGACCACCGTGGGGGAAGCGACATGGGCAACGGCAAGAGTGACCTCGCGCTCCCGCTGAGCGAGTTGGAGGACTACGGCGGGCGGCTGCGCTCCATCAAGACCCGGATGAACCGCACCAAGAAGCTGTTCGAGTCGTACCGGGAGGACCTCGGGGACAACACCGTCTACGACGCCCTCGACGACTTCGAGTCCGGCTGGGAGGACGGCCGCGAGGACATCACGCAGGCCCTCGACGCCCTGGCCGACATGGCCGACGCGGTGGTCCGCGAGTTCAAGAAACTCGACGACAAGCTCGCCAAGGACGTCTCGGAGGGCGTGCAGCAGGAAGAGGCCTGAGGCGGTGCCCGGGCCACTTCTGCCGGTGGCAAGTAGGCGTCACTCGGCGGGACTTGCGCCGGTGGCGGGTCAGCCGACCTCGTTCTCCGCGACCGCCTGCCCGTGGACGACCACGTCTCCGTCGTAGAACATCCCGGTGAAGATCGGGGAGTAGGTGAGCTGGACCTCGACCTCGACCTGGTCGGCGTCGGCGGCGACGCAGTGGGTCGCCGCGATGTCCGCGCCGGACATGCCCATCTCCCGGGCGAAGGCCTTCACGCGGGCGCCGCAGTTGGCGAAGTTGATGGGCGCGGCGCCGTTCTGGTTCTGGTACAGGTCCTCCACGTCGATGTCCTGGGCGGCGTAACGCGCGGCCTGTTCGGCTATGTCGGCGGCGCGTTCGCGCTTGGAGATGGACATGCCGCCGTCGATGACGAAGGCCGACAGGGAGAGGAAGAGGAGGGCGAAGATGATGACCGCCCCGGCACCCGAGCCCCGGTCGTCGAGTCGGCCACGCCAGGCGGTGAGCCGGTTCCGCGGGGCCGACGTCTTTCGCGGGGCGGTGAGCCGGTCCCCCGGCGCCGACGGCTTGTGCCGGGCCGCGAGCCCGTCCCCCGGCGCCGACGGCTTGTGCCGGGCGGTGAGCCCGTCCCCCGGCGCCGACGGCTTGTGCCGGGCGGTGAGCCGGTCCCGTACCGCTGGAGGGAAGTTCACGCGGTCCTCCGGAACGGGTCGAGCGGCGAACTGAAGGTGGCCGTCAGCGTGGTCGGTATGTCCAGGCCCAGCATGGCCAGCCCGCGCACCTCGCAGCTCACCTCGACGGTGAAGATGGTGTCGGGCGCGAATCCCGCACTCGTCTGGGTCACCGTGACCGGGCCCGAGCAGACGTCCGTGAGATCGGCCTCGGCCGCTTTCCTGGCCTCGGTCATGGCCGTGGCGTGGTCCTTCTGGATCGACCCGGCGCGTGCGGCGTCTCGTGCGGCGCCGTCCAACGCCCCGCGCCCGTCCACCAGTTGACCGAAGGCGACGAGCACCAGGATGAAGAGGATCATCACCGGGGCCAGGATCACCACCTCGATCGTGGACAGTCCCCGGTCGCGCCCGGCGTCGGCGGGGAATCTCATCAGGGCCCAACCTCCGGTACGAACCTCTCCACCGGCCCCGAGGACTGCGCGTGCACCGTCAGGTCGAACCCGGGGAACACCGTGGGCACCTTCGCCGTGATCTCCACCCCCACCGTGTTCGGCTCCGGCTGGAGCATGGTCACGGTCGGGAACAGCACGAGCTGCGGGCCGAGCTGGCGGATGTAGCTGTCGACGACGTCACGGGCCTCGCCGCGCCACGCGCCGGGCTGCTCGTCGGCCGTGGCGCGCGCCTTGCGGGCACCCGCCTGGGCCGCGGCCTGGGCCACGTGGTCCGCGAAGAAGTACAGCGCGAACTGCACGGTGGCGAAGATCATGAAGAACAGCACCGGCGTGAGCAGCACGAACTCGATCGCGGTCATGCCGGAGTCACCGCGGGCGGAGGCAGCGGCTCTGGCGGCCTCCGCCCGGCGGCGCACCCAACGGCATACGCGCACGAGCGGTTCTCGTTCTTCCGGAGTCGACGGACGGGTCGGACGGGTACCGATCAGCAGGTACCGCTCTGGTTGGCGCCCTTGATGCAGTCGCCGACCTTGTTGGCGCCGTCGCTCAGCGCGGTGTTGATGATCGCGGCGACCACGCCGACGATCGCCACGACGACCGCGGAGATGATGACCCACTCCACCGCGGACGCACCCCGGTCGAGTTCGCCGGAGCGGGCACGCTGCACCCGGCCCTGGAGGAAGGTGATCAGAAAGTCCACCCCCGGGATCCCGGTGCTGAAGTTCCGTCCGTTCATGGTGAGTTGTCCTCTCGGGTTCAAGCGGTAGGGAATGGGATGGACGTCAGACCTGGAACACGCGCATCGCGGCCGGGAAGATCAGGAAGACCAGGAACCCGGCGCACAGCAGCAGTTGGGCGACGAGCATGGACTGCGACTTCTCACCCGCGCTGCCCTCGATCTCGGAGAGTTCGCGGTGCCGCATCGTCTCGGCGCGCGAGGCGAGCGACTCCCGTACCTTCGCGCCGTCGTCCGCGACCAGCGCCAACGAGGCCGACAGGTCCTTGAGTTCCTCGACTCCCAGCTCCTCGCCGAGTGAACCGAGGGCCTGCCACTGGCTGATGCCGGTGATCCGGGCGTCGGCCAGCGCGCTGCGGATGCGCTGCGTCGCCCAGCCGTCGGAGATCTCGGCGGCGGACATCAGCGCCTCGGGCAGACCCCGGCCGCCGGCCAGGCTCATCGACACCAGGTCCAGATAGGCGCCGATCACCCGCCGCAGGTCGCGTCGTTTGTCCGCCGCGTCCCGCCGGACCTCCAGATCCGGGAGGAAGAAGAAGACGACCGCGAAGAGCAGCGCCAGCCAGACCGGGATGATCGGGCTCCGGCCCAGGCCGAGGGTGAAGACGACCGCGAACAGGAACGGGCCGAAGAAGACACCGCCCGCGGCCAGCAGGACCTTCGTCGCCAGGAAGTTCTCCCAACTCCGGTCCAGGACCGCCAGGTCGGCGCGGAGCGAGCGCAGCTCCCAGCCCTGCTGCATATAGAACTCGGCGACCCGGACGCCCACTCGGGCCCGCGCGCCGCCCAGCCGCCCGGTGTCCTTGCCGGTGCGGCCGTGGTGCGCGGACTCGTACGCCGCCCCCCTCGCCCGCATCGCGTCGATCCGGGCGACCTGGGCGACCGCGCTGCGCTTGGCGGGCATGAGGGCGCGTACGAGGGCGTAGACGCCCAGGCCCAGGACGGCACCGATCACGATCGGCATGGTCAGGTTCATCGGCGTACCGCCTCATCCCCGGAGACCGGCGTACGAGGACGGACGAACCGTACCGACGCCTCGTCCCGCACCAGGAACCTCTCCGGTGTCTCGATCGTCGACAGCTTCCGCAGCCACCAGAAGCCGAGCGCGAACAGCCCGCAGACACAGGCGAGTACGAGCTGTCCGACCGCCGTGCCGTACGGCTCGACGAAGTCACGGTTGAAGATGGACAGTCCGAGCACGAAGGCGATGGAGACCGCGACGACGATCTGCACCGAGCGGCGTGTCGAGGCCCGCTGCGCCATCACCCGCTGCCGCATGTCGACCTCCTCGCGCGCCGACTTGGCGAGTGCGCCCAGGACCTGGCGCAGGCCCGGCCCGCGCAGCCGCGCGTTGAGGATGAGCGCGGCGACGATGATGTCGGCGGACGCGTCGTTGATCTCGTCGGCGAGCTGCTGAAGAGCGTCGGGCAGCGGGGTGCGGGACCGCAGCCGGTCCACCAGCGCGTCGAGATGCGGCCGCAGTACGGGAGCGGAGGCGCGCGCGGAGGCCGGGATCGCCTGTTCCAGGCCGACGGCGCCCGCGATCGTGTCGCGCAGGGACTCCGTCCAGGAGGCCAGCGCCTCCACGCGGCGCATGGCGGACTTCTCCTCCGAGGCGCCGCCGAAGAGCTTGTCCCAGAAGAAGACGAGGATCGCGGCCGCGATTCCGGCGACGGCCCAGCGGGTGAGCAGCAGGACGACGAGCCCGGCGATGGCGGCGATCGAACCGCGCTGCCCGGCGAACCGGATCAGCTCGTTGGCCCGTTCGCTCGCCTTCTGCTTCTCGTGCTCGGGCTTGACGGGCAGGCCGCGCACCGCGACGGCGAACAGCGCGAGTCCGCCGCCGACGGCGATCCCGCACGCGAGCGCGTACAGGACGGTCGTCGAGAACAGCCCGCCCATGGAACCGAGCCGGCCGACCGCCGCGAGCGAGGTGGTGTCCTGGGTCATGGTCATCCCCAACTCCCGCTGCCCGGAAGCCGATAGCCCTGCGCGATCAGGTCGTCGAGGCACGCTATGGGCGCGTGCGGGACGATCCGGCCGTCGGGGGCCTCGGCGAACACCTCGCTGGACAGCACACGTCCGTCGACGCCGTTGACCTCGCGGACGGAGGTGACCATGCGCTGGAGGCGGCCGCCGGTCTCGTAGTCGTTGCGCCGCTGGATGAAGACGACGAAGTTCACCGCGCCCGCGATGAGCATCTGGCTGGCCTCGATGGGCAGCCCTTCCTTGGCCTGGAGCGCGTACGTGGAGATGCGGTTGAAGACCTCGCTGGAGCTGTTCGCGTGAATCGTGGACAGCGAACCGTCGTTGCCCTGCGACATCGCGTTGAGCATCGTCACGATCTCGTCGCCGAGGACCTCGCCGACGATGACGCGCGAGGGGTTCATACGCAGCGACCGGCGCACCAACTCGGCCATGGAGATGGTGCCCTGGCCCTCGGAGTTGGGCAGCCGCTCTTCGAAGGCCACCACATTGGGGTGCAGCTCGGCGAAGGTGTCGAGCCCGAGTTCCAGGGCGCGTTCGACGGTGATGAGGCGCTCGTGCGGCGGGATCTCGTTGGCGAGCGCGCGCAGCAGGGTCGTCTTGCCGGAGTTCGTGGCGCCCGCGATCATGATGTTCTTGCGCGCCCGGACCGCGCAGGCGAGGAAGTGCGCGACCTCGGGCGAGATCGTCCCGTTGCCCACCAGGTCGGACACGAACACCTTGCCCATCCGCGCGCGACGGATGGACAGGGCGGGCCTGCGCGTCACGTCCATGACGGCGGACAGTCGCGAACCGTCCGGAAGACGCAGGTCGAGCTGCGGGTTGGCGGAGTCGAAGGGCCGCGAGGAGAGCCCGGAGTACGCACCGAGGATCTGGATGAGCTCGACCAGCTCCTCGTCACTCTCGGCGACGGACTCGCCCTTGACCTCGCTGCCGTCCGCGAAGCCGATGAAGACCTGGTCGTACCCGTTGATGTCGATGTTCTCGACCTCGGGGTTGTCCAGCAGCGGCTGGAGACGGCCGACGCCGAAGAGCGCGGCGTGCACGGCGGCCGCGTACTGCTCCTCGGTCTCGGCGTCCAGCGGCGTACGGCCGAGGTTGATCTCGGTGCGCGCGTAGTCCTCGAGAATCTGGGCGATCACGGCACGCGCGTAGTGCCGTTCGTCCTCGTTGGACATCGGTGTGACGCCGCGGGCCTGGTCCTCGCGGCGCTGTTCGGAGATGCGGTCACCGGCGTCCTGCCGGAACCGCTTGACCAGCTGGTGGTCGACCGCGGTCATCGGCCGGCTCCGGCGGCGGGCTGTCCGTGCGGTCCGCCGGCCTGGCCGTGCGCGGGTACGGCCCAGGCGGCGCCGTACTGCTGGTACAGGTCCGCGGTGACCTTGCGGGCGGAACGGATGAGCAGCGACTTGTCGAGCCGCCCGCGCCTGCGTCCGGCCAACTGGTCGGCTCCGGCGGCGTCGTCGGCGAGCGTGCCGATCACTCGCGCACCGGTCTGCGCCGCCACGAGCATGTCGTTGACCTGGTGGACGAGCTTGGCGGAGTCGCTCGGATCGGCGATCAGGATGACGCCGATGAGGGGGTTGGCGAGAGTGGCCGCGCCGCGCGGGCCGCCGTGCAGCTTGACGGAGAGGGCGGCGGCCCGGTCGCGGACCCGCGCGATCGCCTCCGGCTCGGTGCGCGAGAGCAGCAGTACGAGGGCGGCGTGCGGGAAGAGTTCGACGGCGGGGGTGTCTCCGCTGATCCGGCCGCAGTCGGCGATGACGTCGGCGGGCGCGTGCGGGGAGTCGGCGAGCTGTGCGAAGGCGCGGCCCAGGGTGGGCCACAGCCCGGCGAGTCCGGCGGCCTGCTCGGCGACACCGAGCCCGACGAGGACTTCGAGTCCGCCGCTCAACGGCTGTACGTGGTCCCAGAGTTGGTCCGGTACCAGGCCGCGGCGGGCTGTCGCAGCTATCGACAGCATGCCGGTGTTGGGGTTGAGCGGGCCGCCGTGGGCGGCCGCGCTGCGGTAGACGAGGTCGCCGCCGGCGGGGTCCGTCTCGGCGAGGAGGACCCGGCGGGGCCAGACGGCGGACAGGGCCACCGCGGCGGTGGTGACGCCGGGCGAACCCTTGTCGGCGGCGAGGGCGATGAGCGCCATGTCTCTTGACTCACTCGCCTCTAGTTGCCGGGGATGAGAACGAGGACGGCTTCACCGGCGGAGGAGGCCGCCGCGACGGCCGCCGCGTCGGCACTGTCCACGGTGAGCGTGACCGGCAGGCTGGTGCTGCTGATCGTGCTGTCCGACGCCCTCTTGACGTCGCTGACCTCGGCCTGGTCGACGATCAGGCTGTTGGCGGCGCCCGTCGTGCCGGAGGAGCTGTTGCCGGTGCCGCTGTCGTCACCGACGCGGTACACGGCCACGGTGTCACCCGGCTTGATGTCGATCGGGTACTGGCCCTCCTTGAGGGCGAGGCCCACGGAGGCCTTTCCGGCGGGGATGGACTGGCCCTCGGTGAACATGTCGCCGATGACGAGAGTCCCCTTGTAGATCGTCGACCTGGCCTTGAGCTTCTTGAGGCTTTCGACCTGGTTCCACTTGACGTAGTTGACGCCGGTGTCCTCGGCCACCAGTACGGAGGTCACGTGGTCGCCCACCGACTGCCCCGCCTGGATCTCGCCGGTCACCTGTACGACCTCCACGCGGTCACCGGCGCGCAGCACCAGCATGGTCGCGCCCAGCGCGCCCACCAGGATCAGCAGTACCGCCAGAGCGGCCAGCGCGGGTTTGCGCTCGCGAGGGGGCGCGGGAAGGCGCTCGCCCATCGTCGGCTGAACCGGCGCGCCGGAGCGGTTGTTGCCCGCCCCCGTACGCTCTTGGATCTTCACGCAACCGCTCCCCGTACGCCCAAGAAGATTTATGCCAATTTCCTCGCCAACCGGGGCACTTCACCCCCGGCCCGTCCTTGCCGGACGTACCGCCCGACCTGGCCGAACAGCCGGCGCGGAAGCGAGTCTCAAGCCATGGCACCGTATCAGCCGCACATAAGCCCCTCAAGGCGAGCAGCAGCCCGCGAACCTCAGAGGGCCCGACGTTATACAGATGCAATGCGGGGCGGGGCATGCCTTGTTGAGCACGGCGATCCGGGATGCGAGGGTGCTGTGCAGGAGCGAATCCCCCAACGTGCGGATCCGGACGTCTCGTTACGGAGTGTGCACGAGGCCTGCACGAGGTGCTCACCGGCCGCGGGCGGCCGGCGTGGTCTTTCGGCCGGCCTAGGAAACGGCCGTGAGCAGGTTCTTCTCCAGGATCACCGGCAGTGACAGGGTCCGGTAGCCGACCGAGGCGAACAGGACGGTGACCCGGCTCTCCTCGTGGCTGAGCACCTCACCCTCTCCCCACTGCGGGTGGTTGACCTTGGTGCCCGGCGGAAACGGGTGGTCGTGGCTTTCCGGCGAGGCACCCCTGCGGCGGGCCGGGCGCGAGGCGGTGCTGGTTTCGGCGTCCTTGGGGCGCTGATCGCACCCGTCGCAGTTACCGCAGGGAGCCTGCAGCCGCTCACCGAAGTACCCGAGCAGGAAGCGCCGTCGGCAGCCGGTTGTCTCCGCGAGGCCACGCATCATGTCGACACGGGAGCGCTCCATGTTCTCGTGCGCGGTGCCCAACTCCACCGCCTGCGCGGTGACTTCCTCGGTATCGACCCCGGACACCGGGACCACTTTGCCGCGCTCGGTGGTGAGGGCTCCAGCCTTTTCCAGAAGGTTGAGGACGGCGGTCAGCCGGCCGGCGGACAGGCCGGTGTCCTGCTGGAGTTCCGTCTGTGTGACCGCGGCTCCGCCGTCCCGAACCCGGCGGGCGACGTCCGCGATCGTGTCCGCGTCCGGGCGGCCGGTGGAGAAGAACCTCTGGAGACCCAGGTCCTCGGTGCGGTAGTGCAGGATGGCGCGGGAGGCCTCGCCGTCCCGGCCCGCGCGGCCTATCTCCTGGTAGTAGGCGTCGAGCGACCCGGGTACCGAGGCGTGCAGCACGAAACGTACGTCGGGCTTGTCGATGCCCATGCCGAACGCCGACGTGGCCACCACCACGTCCAACTCCCCGCTGAGAAAGCTGTCGTGGACCGCGCTCCGGTCGGCCGCCCGGCTGCCCGCGTGGTAGGCGGCGGCGCTCAGGCCGAGTTCCGCCAGCTCGGCGGCGTACGCCTCGGCGTCCTTGCGTGTGGCGACGTACACGATGCCCGGCTTGGGCTCGGCCGCCGCCCGCTCCACCACCGCACGCCGCTTGGCCGGGTCGTCCAGGAAACGGGTGACCTCCAGGCGGATGTTGGGCCGGTCGAACCCGGCGACCACCTCGCGGACCTTGCGCATTCCGAGCTGCTCGACGATGTCGGCGCGCACCGGCGCCGCGGCGCTGGCGGTGAGGGCGAGGATCGGAGGGCGTCCGATGCTCTCCGCGGCCTGCCGGAGCCTCAGGTAGTCGGGCCGGAACTCGTGGCCCCACGAGGACACGCAGTGCGCCTCGTCCACGACGAAGAGAGAAGGCCGCAGCGCGGACAGCCGCTCCAGCACGTCCTGCTTGGCCAGTTGCTCCGGAGCCAGGAACAGGAACCGGGCCGTTCCGTCGCTCACGCTCTCCCAGGCCTGCTCGTTCTGCGAGTCGGACATGGACGAGTTGACCGCGACGGCACTCTGGTCGCTGCGCCTCAACAGCCCCTCGACCTGGTCCCGTTGGAGCGCGATCAGCGGTGAGACGACGAGTGTCGGACCGGGGAGCAGCATGCCCGGCACCTGGTACACCGCCGATTTGCCCGAACCGGTCGGCATCACCACCATGGCGTCCTGACGGCCCATGACCGCCTTCATCGCGGTGAGTTGACCGGGACGCAACCGGTCCCAGCCGAAGACCTCCCGTGCGGCTCTGCGGAGACGGCGGGCGACGAACAGGCTCATTGGCAAGGGAACTCCCGGAAACGGTTGCGCCCGGCCAGGCTGAACCCGACGGGCGGTGGTGGCTCTAATGCCCGCCGCGGCCGGAAGCAGTCCGAAGACGGACCACGCCTACCCGCTTACCACCTACGACCGCCTACAACCGCCTACTCGGCGAAGCGGAACGTGGACGTGATCGCGTCGAAGATGTCGAAGAAGGAGTCCGCGAGGTCCAGGACCTGACTGCTCCCGGCGACGAGGGCGACCTTGCCCTCCTGCCCCGGCACGGGCACGAAGGTTTGCATGAGCACGGCGCGAATGGTGCGGTTCAGCGCGTCGTCGGGTACGGCGATGTCCTCGATGCCGTACGTGCGCGCGGCGGGGCCCACACCGGGGATGTCGACGGTCGTCACCTTGCGCCAGGCGTCCCCCTCCTTCTTCGCCTCGCGCACGGAGAGCTGACCCGCCATGGTCTGGGGGTCGGTGGAGAGCGGCTCGCCGGTCGCGGTACGGCCACCGACGATCGAGACGGTGGCCGACCCGGTGATCGGGGTGTCACCTCCGAAGGCCTCGGCCATGCAACCGCAGTACAGCGCACCGGACTTCCAGGCGTCGGCCGCGGCCTTCTGCAGGAACGCGGCATACGTGTCGCGGTACTTGGCGAGCTCCGGCCGCTGCTGGATCCGTTCGCTCACCATCCGCCGGATCGAGTCGTCACGCGACTCGGGCCGCACGTCGAACTCCCACCACGACTCCGGCACCTTGATCCGAAATCCGCCCCGCTCGATGGTGAGCGTCTCCATGTAGCGGGCCATGGTGTGTCCCCCGTTCCTCTACCCCTGCGTACGGCTGCTCGTCGTACGTCTGCTCGCCTGCTCGTCCATTCGCTCGGTCAGCCTACGAGGTGGGTTCCGTGCGTCGCGGCGGACGGTCGCTGAACGGCCGGCTCGGAGTCGGCCCCGGACGGCCGGCCGCGTCTTCCTCGACCTCGCAGACCGATGCGCTGCCCCGCCCCCTGGGCCCAACAACGTGATAGCTCCTGCGAAGCCTGGGACGCCTCCGAGCACCACGAACAGGACACATCGTCCGACCGTTTTGCTCTGGTAGATGCACAATCGGTTCACCCCTGAGGGAGTTTGACCTGGCGAGACCGTCGGCACCACCGATACCGTCGCTATTCAAGATTGACTCGACTGAACATCTGTCTCACGGGGAGTCCACTGTGAAGCGCCGTTCTTTGCCCGTTGCTGCCGCGTTCGCCGCGACGGCAGCCCTGCTGCTGACCGCCTGCGGCGGCGGGGACGACGACACGAAGGGCAACGACAAGATCGCGGGGGCCGACACAGGCGGCTCGACCGCTTCGGCGTCGTCCAGCGCGAGCGCCACGGAGAGCGTCGACCGTCCCGACATGACCCTGCCGGACGACGTGACGGAGACCTTCGAGGGCTGGAAGACCGGCGACATGACGAAGGACGCGATCCTCGCGGATGCCGGGCGCGCCCAGACGGCAGTCACCTTCGCTGTCACCGACGGTGACCCCAAATCTGAGGCCCTCTCCTTCTATCAGGCCGGGACGGCCCTACCCGGCAGCCAGGACTGGGTGAAGACGGTCGTCGACTCCGGTTCCACCTTCAGCGGCGCGGTGCGCTACTACGCGCCCAAGCTCGAAGTGTTCGACGCGAAGTCGGCAGGGCTTTCCTACTGCTCCGACGAGAGCAAGGCGTTCAACAAGAACCGAAAGACGCAGAAGGTCGACAAGACGGCCGCCAACGATGACTCGTACGTGCTCTACAGCACCCGCCTGGACAGGGATGAGAAGGGCATCTGGCAGACCACCAAGCTCGCGTCGGAACGGGGGAACGCGACATGCGCGCCTTGACCGGGCGGCACAATGGGTGGCTGGTCGTCGTCGCAGCGGCGGGCGTGTGCCTGCTGACACCGGGTACTGCGATGGCCGGCTGGGGCCCCGGTGGGGAGTCGAACGGCGACACGACCGAAACAAGCGGCGGCCAGTCCGGCAGCGACATCGTGTCGATGGTCCGCTACAGCGGTAGTGCCACGGGCAGTAGCGGCGGCAGCAGCAGCAAGGGGAATGTCACCCCGGTGGGCGACTGGACTCCGCCCGCCTGCTGGTACGAGCCGCGCACCGCCGCGGACTTCCAGAAGTACGTCGAGAGCATGTACACCGAGACCGTCAACACGCCTGGACAGCACAGCTACGCGAAGACGGCCGTCGGACAGTTCCGGGAGACGTACAAGGACGGCGAGTACAAGAACTACAACCTCGATGAGGCGGACGAGGGTACGTGGTGGGTCGCAGTCCAGGACCCCGACCGATGGATGGAGCCGGCGGCGCAACTCTGCAACGAGATGCCGTTCTGGGTCGTGAACGGTGACACTCCCAATGTCCCCAACGCCATCACCCCGAATGTGCTCGCCGAACTGGCCTACAACAGGCTGCGGCTCCCCGAGACAGAGGTCACTCTCGCGCCCGAGGACACCACCAAAGTGAACCTCCCGACGTGGGCCTGGCTGGATAAAGCCAAGTTCAAGGCTGTCGATGTCACCGCGCAGATCAACGTGGGCGGCCTCAACATCCAGGCCACCACAACGGCCAAGCCCATCGCTCTCAAGCTGGAGCCGGGGACGAAGGACGCCGAGACCTACCCGGCCTCGGGCGCGTGCGAAATCAACGTCGACGGCTCGATCGGTGAGGCGTACGCCAAGGGCAAGGCCGACAAGACCCCATCGTGCGGCGTCAAGTACCTACGGTCGTCAGGGGACGGCGGGTTCGCGCTGAGGGCGACCGTCACCTGGGAGATCACCTGGACCGGCACGGGTGGCGCAGGTGGAGATCTCCCCGACGGCGCCTTTGGCAATGACCAGGCCGTAACCGTCCAGGAGATCCAATCCGTCAACAGATGACGGCACGGAGGCGCAGAGAGCCGAAGGAACTTCGTCCGGCGTTTGGCAAGTCTGCTCGACGATCACCACACGGAAGCGAGGGTCTGGACAGGCGGCGCCATATCTCAACAGGCCCTCCGGGCCCACCGTGACATGTCCGTCAAACCCACCGCAGCGAGTGAGCCATCGCCCCGCACAACTCCCCCATCGGGCCCGCCGTGCCGCTCAGCGGCGTGGAGAAGGCCAGGTGCAGGTAGCCCACGCCGCCGGGCATCTGTACGTGAAAGTCCATGGTCGTCTCGGTGACGACACGGACCGTCCGGCCGGCCGGCAGCTCGACGACGTCCACCTCCGCGTCCCAGCCGGCGCGCTGAGCCAGTGCCTGGGCGAAGTCGTCCGGCGTCGGCGCCAGTCCGCGGGGCGTCTGTGCCAGCGAGATCAGGAGGGAGGCGGGCGGGGCCGATTCGCCGGGTGACTCCGTCTTGAGGAAGAACTCCAACGCGCCCTGCGCGAGGCCACTTTCGGCGGTGTTGCGCAGGGTGGTCCAGATGCCGCGAGCGACCTCCGCGGAGACGCCGCTTCCCGCGGACTCCTTGTCCACGAAGGTCTTCAACTGACGGCGCCAGCGCTCGTGAGTGAGGTCGAGCCGGAACCAGTCACGGGGGACGAGGAGGCGGTAGTCCGAGGGGGGAATCCCGGTGGGGATCACGCCCCTACCCCTGAAGTAATCAAGGGCGAGCTGTCGGCGTTGAAGAGGCGGATGCTGCTCACCGTGTTACCGAACATCGTCGAGAAGAGGTCCCAGCCGGCCGTGTTCGGTGTCGCCATCTCCATGACCACGGTCGTGCCGTTAGGGAGGGGGACATAGACGCGTATATATGCGGTCGGAAACCTGAGCACCTCGTCACTCTCCGTAAGTTCACCGGGGAGCTTCTCGCGACGGGTTCCGATGCACGAGACGGCAAGTCCGCAGGGGAGCTCAATCTCGGAGACCTCGCCCGACTCGATCCGACGTAGGCTCGAAGCGATTTCCCTTACTGCGACTGAGACACCCTCTACATCCGGGCTGTCCAACAAAGTCACGGACACCGTGGCGCTGCACGGGATGTCACCGACCGCAGTGACGCAGATTCCTGCGTACTCAACTCCCGAAGCCACCAAATCGCCAAGGCCGAGAGCACACACGACCCCAAATGCCGTTTTGTCTTCGTATTCGGCGCCAGGAAGAGCCTTGTCCACAAGTTCTTCCAGAAGCCGCACCGCCTCGTCGTCGTCCCGTTCGTGAATAGGGAGGTCATGGAAGACCTCCGGCATCACCCAGCGGACGTGGATGTTGTCGGCACGGAGCACTGTCGGCCCGGTCTGAGACGGGACCAATGCGGAGAGCTCGGGTTTGGTCGTCATGCGGGCCGTTCTTCTTCAGGGATGGGGAGTTCCGGCGCGTCGGGGAAAAACTTCCGCGCAGAGGCGTGCATCCCGTAGTACGGGTAGGTGGCTGGGATTTCGGCGCCGCCCTTCCGAGCGATGCTCACGATCTGGTGGTACCTCCGTGCCCTGATCCGTACGTTGCGCAGGGACGGGTTACGCAGGCTCGGACGTCGCCACAGATACAACCCGACCACCATGCTGACGACGATCAGCGAGTCCACAGCGATAAACGCGATCTGGAAGGAACGTGACCTCTGGGACGCCACCAGATCCCAGAAGGGCCATGCACCGAATGTGAAGATGGTCAGCGGAATGCTCGACAGGCACCCGCGCAGGCGCCAGCTCCTGTTGTCCTCCCACCGATGGAACAACAACCAGTGGACAGCCTTGTCGTCGAGGAAGTCGAAGCGCACTTCGCGCCCGTACTCCTCAGCCGCCGCCTTCGCGTCTGGGACAGCGGCGATGACAGACGAGGAGACCAGGCTGTGAACACCTCCGTCGTCCCCCACGAACTGATCGAACGCCAAACCTTGCTGGTGGCTCATGAATGCATTCTCCTACCCCGTGGGCGCCAGGGCGGCGCGGAATGAAGCTGACGACGGGCTGGGCTGCGGTGTCGGCGAGGGAGTACCGGCTCCCCTGGGGGTACTCGGGATGGTGCCCGGTGTGGGTGTCGGCCGGACATCCCCGGGCGGGGGTGAGACCTCGTTAGGGGTGTTGTTCGGAGGGAATTTGTCGCTCAGCCGATCCAGCGACTTCACATAGAGGTTGGCCAGGCCGGTGCCCTTGATGTACCGGGTCAGGACCTCCGGGTTGAAGCCTTCCTCGGGGAGCTTCACCTTGGTAACGCCCCGGCTTGAGAGAAACTTGGACGCGACCCTGGTCACGTCATTGATCCGCTTCACTCCGAAACCGTTGGTGAATCCCTCCCAGAGACCATTCTGCGCGCCAAGCAGACGGCCGCCCTTGCCCGCTGCGGTCAACCCTCGGAGTGCGCCGATCCCCGGCATGACGCCAAGGACGTCCAGGCCGATCTTCAGCGCGTCGAACTTCCCACCCCGTGCGAACACGTCGTACAGGCGCCCCGACAAAGCGGTGCCACTGAGTACTGCGGCCATGCCTGCGATGATCGGTGCCGCGAGGCCTCCGGTGAAGATGATGGCGGCGGCGAGGGCCACCACCGCGAGGACTGTCGCGGCAGCGGAGAACCAGTCCGCATGATCCGCGATCCAGTCCATGATCCCGCCGGGGTCCTTGACCCCGTCGTGGTGGATCACGTTCTTTATTCGCCTGGCGGCTTTCCTCGCGGCTTCGTCGCGGATGCTCGTGCCGCGCATGATCTTCTTCTGGGCCTCGAGCATGAGCTGCCCGGCGTCGTCCGACTTCTTCTGCTGCTTGCTGTGCTGCACCGCGTCGTCACCGGTCAGGACCTTCCCGTTGAGGGGGTCAAGTACCTTGCCGGCGGCCTTGTAGTCGACCTCGGCGTCGCGGTACTCCTGCAGGCCCTTGTCCGCCAGGCGCTGCGCACGGTGCAACTCGCCGGCGTATTCGTCCGACTCGCCCTCCGTGACCTTCGTGCCGAGTGCCGACGCCGCCTCGTCATAGCGGTCGTACGCCTTCTTCAGCCGTCCCGCCGTATCGCCGGCGATTTCGTGGAAGGCGCGGCCCGCGTCGCTGTCCCAGCCGTCGACCGAGGCCAACGCCTTGATGTTGCGGGCCTGTTTGTCGATCTCGTCGGCCATGCCGCGCAGCTTCTTGCCGAGCCGTGCCACCTCGTCCGGGTCACCTGGCACCGGATCGGAGTCGTACATCGGCGTCCAGTCCTTTGGACGGGCTGTCACTGCTACTTCTCCTTCTTGTCGCTCTTCTTGGCGTCCCGGAGTGCTTGCGCGAGCTCGTGGTCGATGTCCTCGTAGGCCTTGGCCGCGTTGCCGGTGTACTTGGCGAGGTTCTCGATGTCCTTCATGAGCTTCTTGCGGTTCTTCTTCCAGGTTTCGGAGAAGTCGTCGAAGATGTCCCGCAGTTTGTCGCTGCCGAGGTCGTCGCCGTAGCCGTCGGCGGGATTGCCGTTGTCCTCGAACTCCCGGTGAATACGGTAGAGCGAGTCCGAGCAGTCCTTGATCAGGTCGAGGTCGTATCGAGTTCTGTCCGCCACGGGTCCAGACTTCCTGTCCAACGGTCGAGTGAGGCTACTTCACACACGCGGCCACACCACGGGTGCGGCAGAACGCCCAACGCGCCCCGCCGCACCCGTGTCGGCCCGCGATGCGGAGTCAGCTGCCCTTGGCGCTCTTCGCGAGCTGGTCGTCGAGGTCCTCGTACGCCTGCTTGGCCGCGGTGAGGAACTTGGACATTCCCTCGAGTCCCTCCATGGCCTTCTTCGCACCCTTGGTGAAGTCCTTGAAGGACTCCTCGAACGCCGACGAACCCTTCTGGGTCGTGTAGCCGCCGTTGTCCACGAGCGTCTTGATGCGGTCGTCGATGGTGTCGAGTTCCGTGTGCAGACGGTCCATGTCCTTCAGAAGCTTGCCGGCCTCCTTCTCCATCTCGGCGTAAGTGAGATCTGCGTCCTTCTTGCCCATGACGGCTCCCTCCCGTTCAGATCGCCGCAGGGTCCGCCCCCGTGGCTGCGTTGTGCGGATCGCCCCGCCGTCGGACTGCCGTCCGGCTGCCGTCCGCATGAGCAAAGATCCTACGGGTGGGGCTGTTGGGGACACATGGCCTTTCCGTAACAGGATCGTGAGCGGGCGCACATCCCGTTGCTGCGGGGAAGGAAGGGGCGGCTAAGGTCGCTTCAACTGTGTTCAGCGTTCCGGGGGCGGCCTCTGCCCAGCGAGGAGGACGAACGTGCGCTTGAGTCTGACCGTCGTGGACCCCATCGGCGGCGCCAGTGCCGACGTCGTGCTCGACGCCGATCCGGAGTCGACGGTCGGCGACATCACCCGGGAGCTGGCCCGTCATGTCGGCCTGGGCGACAGCGCGCAGATCATCCCCATCGGCGCCCAGCGAAGCCCCGGAGGCGGGATGGCACAGGCCTTCGTCGACGGCCACGCGCTGGACCCGGGCGCGACCGTCGTGGGGTCCCCGCTGCGCGAGGGAGCCGTCGTCAGTCTGCACGACCCGGCCGGCTGTCTGACCGGGGAGCCCACCGGAGTCGTGGAGTTGCGGGTCGCCGGCGGTCCCGCGGCCGGCGCCGTGCACCGGCTGGGAGTCGGGCGGTACGACATCGGCTCCGGCCCCGCCGCACACCTCCGCGTCGACGATCCCGAACTGGCCGCGCGTGCGGCCACGTTGTCGATCGCAATCGACGGAACGTGCCGGATAGCCCTGCACGGAAGCGACGAGGACAAGCAGGACGTCCGCCTCGACGGCGAGAAGATCGACGGCGACTCCTGGCCCCTCGGCTCGCAACTGGCCCTCGGCAACACCCTGTTGGAGATCGTCGGTTACACCCCGCCGAACGCGGCCCTGAAGTGGTCGGACGACGGCGCCGGTCTCGACTACAACCGGCCCCCGCGGCTGCGTCCGGCCGAGCGACAGACCCACTTCCGGCTGCCCTCGCCGCCCGGAGACTTCGAAGCGCGCCCGCTGCCCTGGCTGATGGCTCTGTTCCCGCTGGTCGGCGCCGTGGTCGCGGCCATGATTTTCCAGCGCTGGTACTACCTGATCATGGCCGGGCTGAGCCCGATCATGCTCTTCGGCAACTACTTCATGGACAAGAAGCACGGCCGGAAGTCGCACGCCAAGCAGTTGAAGGAGTACAAGGAGCACAAGGCGCGGATCGAGAAGGACGCTCAGGACGCGCTGCGCACCGAGCGGCTCGACCGGCGTCAGGCGATCCCCGACCCCGCCTCCGTACTGAACTTCGGCACCGGCCCGCGTACCCGGCTGTGGGAGCGGCGCCGCACCGACGCCGACCACCTGGTGATGCGGGTCGGAACCGGCCGGGTGCCGTCCGTGGTCGTGCTCGACGACCCCGAGCAGGACGACCACAAGCGCCAGGTCACCTGGGACATCGAGGACGCGCCGGTGTCCCTGCCGCTCCGGGATCTCGGCGTCATCGGCATCGCCGGACCCGGTGACTCGGCCCACGCGCTGGGGCGGTGGGCCGTCGCCCAGGCCGCGGTCCTGCACAGCCCGATGGACGTGCAGTTCTACGTGCTGACGGAGAACGAGGCGCACACCCGCTGGGACTGGACACGCTGGCTGCCGCACGCGCGCCCGTCGGGCGGCCAGGACGCCAACGTGCTGATCGGCACGGACTCCGAGACCGTCGGCGCCCGCGTCGGCGAGCTCACGCAGTTGCTGGACGCGCGCCAGAAGGCCCTCAAGGAGGCGGGCGGTTCCGGTGCCTCTCTCAGCGACGCCGACATCGTCGTCGTATGGGACGGGTCCCGTCGGCTGCGGTCGATGCCGGGTGTCGTACGGCTGTTGCGGGAGGGTCCGGCCGTCGCCATGTACGCGATCTGTCTGGACGAGGAGGAGCGGTTCCTGCCCGGCGAGTGCCAGGCCGTGGTCGTCGCCGAGCCCCTGCGAGCCGAGGAACCCTCCGGCCGGGCCGCCGGGTTCGCCGCCGCGGCGCCGCCCTCCGGGGGCGGGTTCCCGTCCTTCCACGCCTGGCACCAGACCTCCGAACAGACCGCCAAGGACGCGGAGAAGGCGCTCGAACTGCGGTTGCGGGTCGAGCAGAGCGGCCACCGCCGGATGACCGGCGTACGGCCCGACTTCGTCTCCCCCGCCTGGTGCGCGCGGCTGGCCCGCTCGCTCTCCCCGCTGCGTGACATCAGCGGCGAGACCGAGGACTCGGCGCTGCCGGGCTCCAGCCGGCTGCTCGACGTCCTCCAGCTGGAGCCGCCGACGCGGGACGCGATCGCCGCCCGCTGGCGGATGGGCGGCCAGTCGACGATGGCCGTCGTCGGGGAGTCGTACGACGGTCCCTTCGGCATCGACATCCGGCGGGACGGGCCGCACGGTCTGATCGCCGGTACGACCGGCTCCGGCAAGTCGGAGCTGCTCCAGACCATCGTGGCCGCGCTCGCCGTCGCCAACACCCCCGAGAACATGACCTTCGTGCTGGTCGACTACAAGGGCGGCTCGGCGTTCAAGGACTGTGTGAAGCTGCCGCACACCGTGGGTATGGTCACCGACCTCGACGCGCACCTCGTCGAGCGGGCCCTGGAGTCGCTCGGCGCCGAGCTGAAGCGGCGCGAGCACATCCTCGCCGCCGCCGACGCGAAAGACATCGAGGACTACCAGGACCTGGTGCGCCGGGATCCCTCGAACCCGTCGGTCCCCCGACTCCTCATCGTCATCGACGAGTTCGCCTCGATGGTGCGTGACCTGCCCGACTTCGTCACCGGCCTGGTCAACATCGCCCAGCGAGGCCGCTCGCTCGGCATCCACCTGCTGCTCGCCACCCAGCGGCCCAGCGGTGTCGTCTCGCCCGAGATCCGGGCCAACACCAACCTGCGGATCGCGCTGCGGGTGACGGACGGCAGCGAGTCCAGCGATGTCATCGACTCGCCCGAGGCCGGTCACATCTCCAAGAACACACCCGGTCGCGCGTACGTGCGTCTGGGGCACGCCTCCCTCATCCCCTTCCAGTCCGGCCGGGTCGGCGGGCGGCGGCCCGGGGCGGCCGATCCGCGGGCGCTCGCGCCGTGGGCGGGACCGCTCCAGTGGGAGGACCTCGGGCGGGCCGCACTGGTGAAGCCGAAGGCCGAGGCCCGCCAGGAAGAGGAGATCACCGACCTCAAGGTCCTGGTGGACGCCGTACAGGAGGCCAATCAGGTATTGGGGATCCCGGCGCAGCACAGCCCCTGGCTGCCCGCCCTGGAGGAGACCCTCCTGCTGGACGCCATTCCTCCGGTCCGCAGCGCGGGTGCGCTGCCCGCCGCGCCGTACGGCGTCGAGGATCTGCCGGCCGCCCAGGACCGTCGCCCGGTGGCCGTGGACTTCGCCACCTTCGGACACCTGCTCGTCGGCGGCGCGCCGCGGACGGGCCGCTCGCAGCTGCTGCGGACGATCGCCGGTTCACTGGCCCGTACGCACTCGGTCGCCGACGTCCATCTGTACGGGATCGACTGCGGCAACGGCGCCCTCAACGCGCTGACCCGGCTGCCGCACTGCGGGGCGGTCGTCGGACGAAACCAACTGGAGCGGGTGGTACGGCTCTTCGCCCGCCTGAAGGGTGAACTCACCCGCCGCCAGGACCTGTTTGCCGACCAGGGTTACGCCGACATCGGCGAGCAGCGGACCGCCGCGACCGAGGACGAACGGCTGCCGCACATCGTGCTGTTGCTCGACCGCTGGGAGGGCTGGCTGCCCACGCTCGGCGAGTACGACCACGGTGACCTGACCGACCAGCTCATGGCGATGATGCGGGAGGGCGCGAGCGTCGGCGTCCATGTGGTGATCACGGGTGACCGGCAGATCCTGTCCGGGCGGATCGGCTCGCTGACCGAGGACAAGTACGGTCTGCGCCTCGCCGACCGGGGCGACTTCTCGATGCTGGACATCAACTCCCGCAAGGTTCCCGAGGAGATCCCGCCGGGCCGTGCCTTCCGGAACGAGACGGCCACGGAGACGCAGTTCGCCCTGCTCTCCGAGGACACGACCGGTCAGGGCCAGGCCGCCGCGCTGATCTCCATCGGCGAGGACGCGGCCGCCCGTGACGTGGCCGTACCGCGTTCCCGCCGGCCCTTCAAGGTCGACGTCCTGCCGAGCCGGATCTCCTTCGCGGACGCCTGGGCGATGCGTGACACGGAGACGAGCACGTCCCCGCTGTGGGCGCTCGTGGGCGTCGGCGGCGACGAACTCACCGCTTTCGGCCCCGACCTCGCCGAGGGAACTCCCGCCTTCGTGATCGGCGGGCCCGCCAAGTCCGGCCGCAGCACGATGCTGCTGAACTTCGCGCGCTCCTACCTAGGACAGGGCGTACGCCTGGTGCTCGCCGCGCCGCGCCAGTCGCCGCTGCGCGAACTGGAGGGCCAGGAAGGTGTTCTGAAGGTCTTCACCGGCCGCGACATCGAGGACGACGACCTCGAGGAGGCCATCGCCTCGGCGACACCGGAGCAGCCCATCGCCGTCCTGGTCGACGACGCCGAGGTGCTCGACGACTGCGACGCGGAGGACGTCTTCAAGAAGATCCTTCAGAGCGGCGTAGAGGACGGTCTCGCCCTCGTCATCGCCGGTGACGAGGAGGAGATCTGCGACGGGTTCTCCGGCTGGCAGGTCGACGCGAAGAAGGCCCGCCGCGGAATCCTGCTCTCGCCGCAGGACTCGTCCGCGGGCGACCTGATCGGCATCCGTACGACGCGGAGCATGGTCGGCGGCCCCATCGCCCCCGGAAAGGGCATGCTGCACCTGGGCAGCGGCGAGCACATCACGGTCACCACACCGATGTGACGGTCCCGGCCGTACGGCGGGACGGGAAGCCGGGAAGCCGGGAGGGCGAGAGGGGTGAGCGGGTCAGCACGGCCGAACTGGATCAGCGGCCGTTACCCCTACGTCTCCCTCGTGGGCCTGGCCGCGACCGTCGTCGGCGCGGTGCTGCTCCTCGCGGCCTGCACCGCCTATGACAAGCGCCGCCGCGCCACCGGCGCCAAACCCCCGTCCGCTACTTGACCTTGTGCATCCTGGCCACCGGATCCCCCGCCTCCGCGTTGTCCGTCTCGTACTTGAGGTCGTCGCCGACGGGAGTCAGGCGTACCTCGTGTTCGCCCGTTGTGCAGACGTCGCGGTTGGACTTGTCGGCGACGCTCGTGGCGATGAGCTGCTTGGACGTGACCTGTTTGAGGATGAGTACGTCGTCGCAGATGCCGCCGATCTGGTCGGTCTGGCGGAAGGTGCCCAACTCCTCGCCCACGGCGGCCTGGTGGACGGTGACGCGGATGACGCCCATGGGGAGGGTGCCGCTGAGGGCCAGGCCGTCGCCTTCCCAGGTGCCGAGGTAGGAGGCGGGGACCGGCCCGCCCTCGGCGGCCGGCGCGCTGGCCGACGCGGTGGGGCGGGGGCTCGCCGCGGAGTCGCTCGAATCGTTCGACGAACCGCCGCCCGGCATCAGGTCGAACAGGAACGCCGAGCCCACCATCACCGCCGCCAGCGCTCCCGCGACCGCCAGGGCGACCGTGCAACTCACCCTGCGGCCACGGCCGTTCACCCCGGTCGCGGAGGTGGCGGCCACGCTGACGGAGACCTTGCCGGGGCGGTCGACGCTCGGCGGCGTCGCGTCACGCGGCTCGCGCGGGTCCGGTAGGTAGGCCCCGCGTTCGTCCGGTGGGTAGGCCCCGCGCCGATCCGGTACGTAGGCAGGGCCGACCGGCGTCATCACCGGCGGCGGCCCGAACTCCCCGGCCACCGAAGGACGGCCGTCACCGATACCCACCGAAGGACGTCCGTCACCGACCCCCGTCGAAGGACCGTCAGCGCCGCCCCCCGCCGAGGGGCCGCCACCGCCGGCCCCCGCCGCAGGAGAGCCGTCCCCGGCCCCCACCGAACGCCTGCTGAACTCCACCGGCCCCGAAGCCGGCGGCCACCCCGTCTCCGCCGTGTCCAGGTTCAGCAGCCGTACCGCGCTGCGGCTGACCTGTTCCACCATCGGGCCCGGCAGCCAGCCCGCCGCCACCAGCCGGGCCGCTCCCTCCGGGGCGAGCTTCCGGGCCACGGCATCCGGGGCCGGACGAGCGGCCGGGTCCTTGGCCAGACACTGGGCCACCAGGTCACGCAACTCGCCGTCCAGAGAGCCGAGTCGGGGTTCCTCGTGCACCACCTTGTAGAGGAGGGAGGCGGAGGAGTCGCCGGGGAACGGCGGCTCGCCGGTCGCCGCGTGTGCCAGCACCGCGCCCAGCGAGAAGATGTCCGCCGGGCCCGCGACCGTCCTGCCGAGGATCTGCTCGGGTGACATGTAGCCGGGGGAACCGACCGAGACGCCCGTCGAGGTGAGCGAGGCCGTGCCGTCCGTGGCGCGGGCGATGCCGAAGTCGATGAGCAGCGGGCCGTCGAGGGTCAGCAGGACGTTGGACGGCTTGACGTCTCGGTGGACGAGGCCCAGCGCGTGCACCGCCGAGAGCGCTTCGGCGAGGCCGGCTCCCAGGACCCGTACGGAATGCGGCGGAAGCGGGCCGCTGTCGGCGATGGCGGCCGCGAGTGACGGGCCGGCCGCGTATCCCGTCGCGACCCACGGGACCGGGGCCTCCGGGTCCGCGTCCAGGACCGGGGCCGTCCACGCGCCGCCCACCCGTCGCGCGGAGTCGACCTCGCGGCGGAAGCGGGCGCGGAACTCCTCGTCGAGCGCGAAGTGCGGGTGCACGATCTTGACCGCGACCGTACGGCCGCCCGCGCTGCGGCCCAGATACACCCGGCCCATGCCGCCGGACCCCAGCCGGCCGAGCAGCCGGTAGGGCCCAACGACAGTGGGTTCGTCGACTCCGAGCGGCTGCATGGCGCTCATCCCTCCCCCGTACGCACTGCTGCTAGCAGAGTAGTGCCGCGAGCCCCGGGGGCCTCAGGGCTCCAGCAGCCGGACGTTCACGTCGGACGGGAAGCCGGTGGTCTCACCGACCCGGCGGGCGAACTCCCGTACGGCGGCGAGCTGCGGGTCGCCGAAGCGGAAGTCGAGGGTCGTGAAGTACTGCTCGAGGACCCGCTCGTCGAAGGCCTCCCAGCGCGCGGCCTGTTCGGCGACCTTGCCGACCTCGTCCAGGGACAGGTCCCTGGACGCCAGGAACGCCTCGTGCACCTTGCGGGTGACGACGGGCTCGCGCTCCAGGTAGTCGCGGCGGGCCGCCCAGACGGCGAAGACGAACGGCAGGCCCGTCCACTCCTTCCACATGGCGCCGAGGTCGTGCACCTCCAGGCCGAGTTTCGACCCCTCGCTCAGGTTGGCGCGCAGCGCCGCGTCCCCGATGAGTACGGCGGCGTCGGCCTCCTGCATCATCACCGGGAGGTCGGGCGGGCAGGTGTAGTACGACGGCTGCACGCCGACCTGCTCGGCGAGGAGCAGCTGGGCCAGCCGCACCGACGTGCGCGAGGTCGAGCCGAGGGCGACGCGGGCGCCGTCGAGCTGGTCGAGGGGGACCTGCGAAACGATCACGCAGGACATCACCGGGCCGTCACAGCCGACGGCGATGTCCGGGAAGGCGACGAGGTCGTCGGCGTGCTTGAGGAACTCGACGAGCGTGATGGGCCCGATGTCGAGGTCGCCCTGCACCAGCTTCTCGCTGAGCTTCTCGGGGGTGTCCTTGGTGAGCTCGAAGTCGAGGAGCGTGCCTGTTCTCGCGAGCCCCCAGTAGAGGGGCAGGCAGTTCAGGAACTGGATGTGGCCGACGCGCGGCCGGTTGCGAGAATTGTCCACATCGCGAGGCTAGCCCCATTGAGGTACGGTGCATGCTTCGGGTCCCTGAGTGGTTTCGAAACCACCCGGACCCCTCGTGTCAACCCCTGTGACAGACCCTGATCCACTACGCCGTCAACCCCGACCCGATGCTGGTCAAACCTCCGGGTGACGTGATCTTGCCCTCTATTGCTTTCGGCTGCCCTGGTGGCTAAGCTCGCCGCAAGTTGCAGTTTGGTTTCCCTTGCAGTACAGAGCCTGCGGAGCATGTGACCGCGGGCTCTCGTCGTTTTCAGAAGAATGCAGTTGTTTACACGCAGATGTTTACACCTTGCAGGTTCTGGAGCAGGGCAACCCTTTGGGCCCAGGGAGGGCTTATGGCTACCGGAACCGTGAAGTGGTTCAACGCCGAAAAGGGCTTTGGTTTCATCGCCCAGGAAGGCGGAGGACCGGACGTCTTCGTCCACTACTCCGCGATCAACGCCAACGGTTTCCGTTCACTCGAGGAGAACCAGTCGGTCTCCTTCGACGTGACGCAGGGTCCGAAGGGCCCGCAGGCGGAGAACGTAACCCCGCTCTAAGCCTGCGGCTCCCTGAGCCCAGTGCTTTGAACAGGATCGATTAGCAGTACCCAAGGAGCCCCGCGCCGGCCTGTCGCGGGGCTCCTGCCTTTGCCCCGCCAGGACGGGCCCCTCGCCCCCGCCTACTTCTCGTACTCCGCGTACAGGCCCTCGATCTCCTGGGCGAAGTCGCGGGCGATGTCCTCGCGCTTCAGCTTCATGGTGGGCGTCAGATGCCCCGCGTGCTCCGTGAAGGCGCCCGCGAGGACGGCGAAGCGGCGGATGGACTCGGGGCGGGAGACGAGCTTGTTCGCCTCGTCGATGGCGCGCTGGAGGACCGAGAGGAGTTCCTCGTCGTCGACGAGCAGCTCGGCGGGGACCGCGTGCTTGCCGTTCATCTGACGCCAGTGGTTGATGCCGTCGGGGTCGAGCGTGACGAGGGCGGTGACGAAGGGGCGGTGGTCGCCAAGGACCATGCACTGGGCGATGAGGGGGTGGGCGCGGAGCCAGTCCTCCATGGGCGCCGGGGCGACGTTCTTGCCGCCCGCGGTGATCAGGATCTCCTTCTTGCGGCCGGTGATGGACAGGTAGCCGCCGTCGTCCAGTTCGCCGATGTCGCCGGTGGCGAACCAGCCGTCCGGGGCCGCGTCGGTCACGCCGCCCGCGTGCGGATCCCAGTAGCCGCGGAAGATCTGCCCGCCGCTCAGCAGGATCTCCCCGTCGGCCGCTATCCGTACCCGGGTGCCCGGCAGGGGCCGGCCCACCGTGCCCAGCCTGGGCTTGTTCGGAGGCGTGACGGTGGCGGCCGCGGTGGACTCCGTCAGGCCGTACCCCTCGTAGATCTCGATGCCCGCGCCGGCGTAGAAGGCGGCGAGGCGGCGGCCGAGCGGGGAGCCGCCGCAGATCGCGTAGCGGACCCGGCCGCCGAGGGCGTTGCGGATACGGCGGTAGACCAGGGGGTCGTAGAGGGCGCGGGCGGTGCGCAGGCCGCGGCCGGGGCCTGAGCCGGTGCCGTGCTGGCGGGCCTCCAGCGCTTCTCCGTAGCGCTGCGCGATGCGCGCCGCCCGGTCGAAGGACGAGCCGCGGCCCATCTTCTCGGCCGTCGCGCGGCCCGTGTTGAAGACCTTCTCCAGGACGTACGGGATGGCCAGCAGGACCGTCGGTTTGAAGGAGGCCAGGTCGGCGAGCAGGTCCTGGGTCTGGAGGCTCGGCGAGTGGCCCAGTTTCACGCGGGCGCGCAGACAGGCGACCGCGACCATCCGGCCGAAGACATGGGAGAGGGGGAGGAAGAGGAGCATCGAGGCCGCGTCCTGGGTGCGGGCCCGGAAGATCGGGTAGAGCAGTTCGACCGCGTTGTCGATCTCGGCGAAGAAGTTCCCGTGGGTGATCGCGCAGCCCTTGGGGCGGCCCGTCGTGCCCGAGGTGTAGATGAGGGTGGCGAGCGTGTCGGGGCCCAGCACCCCGCGCCGTACGGCCACTTCCTGGTCCGGCACGTCCCGGCCCAGCTCGGCCAGCCGCTCCACGTGCCCCTTCTCGAAGACCCACATGTGCCGCAGGTCGGGGATCCGGTCGCGCTCCGGGCCGAGGGCCGCGGCCTGCGCCACGGACTCGGTGGCGAGCGCGACGGCTCCCGAGTCCTGGAGGATCCAGCGGACCTGGAAGACCGAGGAGGTGGGGTAGACGGGGACGGTGACCAGGCCCGCCGCCCAGGCCGCGAAGTCCAGGAGTGTCCACTCGTAGGTCGTCCGCGCCATGATGGCGATGCGGTCGCCGGGGACGAGCCCTTCCGCGATCAGGCCTTTCGCCACCGCCTGCACCTGGGCCGCGAACTCGGCCGCGGTCACGTCCGTCCACTCGCCGTCCGCGCCCTTGCGGCTGAGGACCACCTCCTGCGGGGCGGCGGTCTCGTTGTCGAACGGTATGTCCGCGAGGGAGCCGTGGGTCACCGGGGCGACCAGCGGCGGTGTGGCCACCTCGCGCACGACCCCGTCCAGCCGCTTGATCTCGGGCTCCGGCTGCGGAGATTCGGAGGTGTACTGGCTGGACACGGGGTGGCTCCTTGTCGGCCGTGGGCCGGGGCGTGTTGAGGGGCTCGAATCCTCATACGTGGCTGGGGAGTTCGGGGTTCAAAGGGAGGCGCGGGGATGTTTGGAACCGGCCGAGGTGGGGATCGTACGGTGCCCGCGTGTGGGGTTTGTGGGGCTTGAGGGAGGGCGGCGTGCGAGTTACCGCGGGTACTTCGGGGGTGGGTGGGGTGCGTGATCCCCTGCCGGGTGCGGTTTCGCCGGTCCGGGGTCCGACATGGGCTTACCCGGGGTAACCTTACTTCTCCGTAGGCAGCTGTCCGCCGGTGCCGAGCCTGAGTTTCCTCGCCCCCTCCGCCCCTGCCCGTTCCGTCTCCGGGGGCTGCCGCCCCCAGACCCCCGCTTTGGCCTGAACGGCCTCGTCCTCGAAGGCCGGACGGGCCGAAGGGTCCCGGACGGGCCGAAAGGAGCTCCCGTGCATCTTCTCCTCGCCCGCGCCGCTCTGCTCTCCCCGCTGAAGCGGCCCCGGCCGGACGCCGCCGTGCCCGATGTCCGGCTCACCGTGCCGGGGGTCCGGGTGGACCTGGCGCGGCTGGCGGCGTACGAGCGGGTGTGCGGGTTCGCGACCGGGGCGGAGGCGATGCCGGTCACGTATCCGCAGGTGCTGGCGTTTCCGCTGACGATGCGGGTCATGGCGCGGCGGGCGTTTCCGCTGCCGGTGCTCGGGCTGGTGCACACCTCGGTGGAGATCACCCGGTGGTGCGCGCTGCCGGCCACCGGGGAGTACGAACTCAGCGTGCGTGTCGAGGGGTTGGCGCCGCACCGGCGCGGTACGGAGGCGACCGTGGTGACCGGGGCGCGGCTCGGGGGCGGGCTCGTCTGGGAGTCGAGGAGTACGTATCTCGCGCGGCACTCGACGACAGCGGCCGGCGCTCCGGACTCCCGGCAGGCCGACGGGGCCGCACCGCCCACGCCACCCGCACCGTCCGCACACTCCACGCCGTCCACGCACTCCGCACCGCCAACGCACTCCACGCCGTCCGCGCCGCTGCCCGCGGTCGCCGAGTGGCGGCTCGCCAAGGATGTCGGGCGGCGGTACGGGGCCGTGTCCGGGGACCGCAACCCCATCCACCTGTATCCGCTCACGGCCCGCCTGTTCGGCTACGCCCGCCCCATCGCGCACGGCATGTGGACCGTCGCCCGCTGCCTCGCGGAACACCCCGCCGGCGGTGAACCCCTCACCGTCCGGGCGGATTTCAAGGCACCGGTGCTCCTCCCGGCGACGGTGACCTACGCGGCCGAGGGCGGCCGTTTCGAGCTCCGTGGCGCGGAAGGGGAGGCGAGGCCCGCGCCGCATCTCACAGGCGAGGTACAGCCGGCTCTCGGGTGAAGTCCTGAGGCGGGAGGACATTCACAGGAAACCCCCAGCAACCCCTAGGTCTTTTCAAGCCCTCGCTCATTCCACGCTCAGACACCCTTCCTAGCCTCGGTTCATTCGCCGGAACCGCGCCAGGAAGGCTCCCGAGCCATGCCCTCCACCCCGAGACGTGTCGTCGTCCTCGCCGATTCGGACACCCGCTGGAAGTGGGGCGCCTCCGTCGCACGGCAGATCGCTCCCGAGCACACCCTCGACGCGTACTTCCTGCGCACCCGGGCCACCCCGACGGAACGGCAGCTCGCCGAGGTGGGCATCCGGCCGGACAGCCAACGCGAGGTCACACCCGCCGAGTTGGTCGACGACGAGGAGTTCGCGAGCGCCGACATCGTGGTCCTGGCGATCATCGGCGGCACGGCGCTCGCGCTCGTCCACAGCCTGGGTCTGGCGTGGCAGGCGCGCGCCACCCGGCCCGTCACCGTCACCGGCTATGTCGGAGTCGTCTACGAGAAGATGGTCGACGGCCTGCTCACCCGCGCCGGCGCCGATGTCGTCCTCGCCAACAGCGCCTACGACAACGACCGGTTCCGTGACGTCTTCGCCAACGTGGGCGTCGACCCGGACACGGTCGTCGAGTGCGCGCTGCCCTTCCTCGGCGGCGACCCGTACGTGCCCTCCCCCGACCGCCCCTTCACGCTCACCTTCGCCGTGCAGCCCTCGGTGCCCAGGAGCAGGGGGGAGCGGCTCACGCTCCTGGAGCGCGCCGCCGCCCACGCCAGGCGGCATCCCGAACGCCTCGTCCTGATGAAGCTGCGCAGCCTGCCGGGCGAGCACACGACGCACGTCGAGGCGAACCCGTACCAGGAACTCATCGGGGACCTGGCCGAGCCGTCCCCGCACAACCTCCAGCTCGTCTACGGGAACATGGGCGAAGTCCTCGACCGTACCGACCTGTTGGTGACGGTCAGCTCCACGGCCGCGCTGGAGTCGATGCACCGGAACATCCCCACCGCGATCCTCACCGACTTCGGTGTCCGGGAGGCGCTCGGCAACCACTACTTCGTGGAATCGGGCTGCCTCGCCTCCTGGGACGAGCTCGACGCCGGTGCGCTGCCGCGGGTGGACCCGGCGTGGGCGGCGGCGCAGGGCATCGGCAAGAGCGACCCCTACGCCGCCACGCGCGCCCGTATCGCCGCGCTGCGCGCCGCGGGTCCGCTGCCGCAGCTGCGGCCCTACTACTCGCCCCAGCGAGCCGGTATCTACCTGGGCGGCCTGCTGGAGCGCAACGGTTTCGACGAGAAGGGCAGGCCGCTGCCCGGGGGAACCGGCGACGGCACGCTCAAGTCGGCCGTCCGCGGCGTCACCCGGCGTGGCGCCAAGCGGCTCTACCGCATGGGCTACCAACGGGTCGCTCCTGCGCTGCGCCGCTGGGGACAGACCTGAACCCCACACCAGCAGCACCCCGCGAGCACCTTCTGATCCGCAACCCCGGGGGAAACCCATGACCCGTACCCTCGCGCTCGTCGAGAGTCCCGCCCAGCTGCTCGGTCTTCTTGAGTGGGCGCTGGGTGAGCGCGACGGGGCGCCGGATCCGGCCCGGTGCGAGGTGGCTGTCCTGCTGCCCCGCGACCCGGTCTCGCGCCGACAGCTCGGCGGGATGGCGGAGTTGGCCCGCGCGGAGGGCATCGCGGTCGGGCTGTACGACATCCGCGGGGTACCGGCCGGTTTCCCGCGCGCCGTGGCCTCGCTCGTGCCCAAGCTGGCCGGGGCGGGGCGGCTGGTGATCGGTGACCCGTTCTCGGGGATCATCCAGCGGCTGCTGTGGCTGTCCAGGGCACGGGGCCTGGTGGTCGTGGACGACGGCACGGCGACCCTGGAGCTCTCCCGGCACCTGCTCGCGGGCCGCCCGCCGAGCCGCCGGCACCGGTCGGGCTCCGCACCGGCGGCGACCGCTGGTGCCGCCCGAGTCGCCCGTGCCGCCCGTGCCGTCCGTCGGACAACTCCCGGACACGGGCGGCGGCTTGAGGTCTTCTCCTGCATGACGGCCGGCCTCGGGCTGCCGCCCGGCGGTGTCGCCTCGCTCAACAGCTACAGCTGGACGCGGCAGCGGTACGGGCCGCCGCAGGTCCGCCCCGGCGTCGACCTGATCGGCACCTCGCTCGCCGAGACCGGGCTGGTCGACCCCGAGCGGTACGTCCGGGAGATCGTCCGCCTCGCCGACGAGCTGAACGCGGAACGCTACTTCGCGCACCGCCACGAGGACCCGGACAAGCTGCGGCTCATCGCCGAGTACGCCGAGCTGGACGTCGTACGGCCGGAACTCCCCCTGGAGATAGAGCTGTTGAGGGGGCCGGTCGCCGAGACCCTGGTCGGTCTGCCCTCCACGGTTCTGCACAGCCTGCCCCTCGCCCTCGCCGGTACGGGCGTGGAGATCACCGTCTGCGCGGACGTCCTGGACCGGCTGGGGCCGAACGTCTCCCCGCGGACAACCGCTCTCCTTGAAGAGGTGATCCACATATGACCTGGAACAACTCCCTCAGGCGGACGGCGAAGTCCGCGTTCGAGAGCTGTACCGGCCTGCGCGTCACCCGTGCGCACAGGCCCCTCCCCCGTACCGAACCCGAGGCCCGAGCGACGGCCACGGACCCGGCAGGAGCCGACCGGCCGCCGACCGGCCCGGTCGCCGCCAGTGCCCGGCCGCCCGCCCGCCCCGAGGCCGACCGGCTGCTGCGCGCCCCTGTGTTCGTGCTCTCCGCGCCACGCTCGGGCTCGACCCTCCTGCGGGTGCTGATGAACAGCCACTCGCGACTGCACTCCCCCCACGAGACCCACTTCCGCCGCATCACGGTCCGCTTCACCACCGAGCCCGCCCACCAGGCGATGGAGGCCGCGGGCCACAATCTCGCCGACGTCGAGCACCTCCTCTGGGACCGGCTGCTGCACCGCGAACTCGCCCTCAGCGGGAAGGAGTTCCTGGTCGAGAAGACCCCGAGCAACGTGTTCGTCTGGAACCGGCTCGCCACCTGCTGGCCGGACGCGCGGTTCGTGTTCCTGCTCCGGCACCCGTACTCCATCGCCCGCTCCTGGCACGAGGGCGACCCGGCGGAGCGGCCCATGGAGGAGGCGGTGCGGCACACCCGCGAGTACATGCGGACCCTGGAACAGGCACGAGCGCACCTGCCGGGCCACACCCTGCGCTACGAGGACCTGACCGCCGACCCCGAGGCGTCGACCCGCGCGCTCTGCGAACGGCTCGGCCTCTCCTGGGAGCCCGCGATGACGCGGTACGGGCGGCACGACCACGGCGCCTTCACCAAGGGCATCGGCGACTGGACGGACAAGATCAAGAGCGGCAGTGTGCAGCCGGGGCGTCCGCTGCCGGACCCCGGCGAGATCCCGGAGGGCCTGCGGCCGATGGCGCGGGCCTGGGGCTACCTGGACTCCTGAAGCTCCGGGAGTTCCTGGACGGGCGGCGACCAGGGCCGCCCTTCCATCAGACCGCCGAGGCCCGCCCAGGCGAAGTTCATCATCGTCGTCGCGGCCTGCCTCGCCGAGACGCCCGGCGTCGCGTTGGCCCAGGCGGCGAGCGACTCGGCGGCGCCGACCAGGGCCTCGGCGAGCCCGGCGACCTCGCCCTCGGGCAGCGACGGGTCGCTGTGCGCCTCCCGGGCGGCGACGAGGATCAACCGCGTGACGAACGCGACGAGTTCCTTCCGCATCGCGTCGGCCTCGACGGCGAACGGCTCGCCGTGCGTACGCGCCTGGAGGTGCAGCACGGACCAGCCGTCGGGATGCCGCCCGGTGTGCGTGAAGAACGCCCGCAGTCCGTCCCAGAGTTGGCGGTCGGCGGGCAGTCCCGGCCGCACACCCGCCATGACGGCGCCGGTGAGTGCCTCGGCCTCGCGCCGGATGCAGGCGGTGAAGAGGTCTTCCTTGGAGTTCAGGTACAGGTACACCAACGGCTTGGACACGCCCGCCAGTTCGGCGATCTCGTCCATCGAAGCGGCCCGGTACCCCAACTGCCCGAAGGTCCGAACGGCCGCGTCCAGCATCTGCTGTTCCCGTACCGCGCGCGGCATCCGTTTGTTCTTCGCAGCACCCATGCGGGCAAGCGTACGGTTTACCGGTCCGCGACCCGGCGGGGACCGGACGCCGTGCCCGTCGTACGGGCCGCTAGGAGGCCTGGCCCTGCGCGCCGCCGCGGGCCGCGTCGTCCACGGTGTCCTCCTGGCTGCGGTTCTGCTCCAGGTTGGCCTTGACGCGGTCCACCCGCGCGACGACCTGGGCCGAGGCGCGGTCGCGCTCCTTGCGCAGCACGACGAAGCTGATCGGGGCGGAGATCAGCAGGGCGAGCAGGACGATCCACATGTAGTTGGAGTCACCGAAGCCGCGCGGGGCGAGACCGAGGGAGACCAGGCCCCAGACGACCACGAGGCAGCCCGCGAAGACTCCAAGACGCATCAGCGTGTAGCGGCCCATGTCAACCCACTCTTCCGATCCGAATCCGTTTGGAACATCCCAAAGGGCACCGTCCAGTGAAGCACGGCCGGACAGGGATCCCGCAGGCGGGCCTCACACGACGGAGACGGGAGCGGGAGCGGGGCCGGAGGCGGCGGCGCCGAGGGTCAGCAGCATCGTGATGTCGTCCCGGTCGTCGCCCGGCGCGACCCGGATGGCGCCCGGCACCCGGCCGACCTCCTGGTAGCCGCACGAGCCGTAGAACCGCTCGAGGCCCTCGCCGCCGCGGCAGGTGAGCCGTATCGCCTCGATCCCCTCGAAGCCGGCGGCGGTCTTCTCGGCGGTGGCCAGCAGTTCGCGCCCGTACCCCTTGCCCTGGTGCCTGGGATGCACCATCACCGTGTAGAGCCACACCCAGTGCGGCATCAGCCGGTGGGTGTTGAAGCCGAAGAACGCGGTGGCGGCGACGGCGCCGTCCTCGTCGTGGCCCACCAGCAGCCGCGTGCGGCCCTCGGTGATCGCCGTGAGGTGCTTGAGCCACTCGGGCCGGACGTCCTCGACGTCCACCGGCGGTACGAAGCCGACGGAGCCACCCGCGTTGGACACGTCCGCCCACAGGCCGATCACGCCGTCACGGAGCTCCGGACCCGGGTGCGGGTCCAGTTCAAAGGTCAGTGCCATCGTGCGCTCTCGCTCAGACCCGCATCGGCTGGGGGGACTCACGGCGCGCCGGGTCCGGACCGTCGTACTCGCGGATGATCTCGTACCGCGTGTTCCGCTCGACCGGGCGGAAGCCGGCGTCCCGGATCAGGTCGAGAAGGTCCTCGCGGGTCAGCTTGTTCGGGGTGCCGTAGTTGTCGGCGTCGTGCGTGATCTTGTACTCGACGACCGAGCCGTCCATGTCGTCGGCGCCGTGCTGGAGGGCGAGCTGCGCGGTCTGGACGCCGTGCATGACCCAGAAGACCTTGACGTGCGGGACGTTGTCGAAGAGCAGCCGGGAGACGGCGAAGGTCTTCAGGGCCTCGGCGCCGGTCGCCATCTGCGTACGCGCCTGGAGGCGGTTGCGGACCTTGCCGTCCTTCACGTCCACGAAGTCGTGCTGGTAGCGCAGCGGGATGAAGACCTGGAAACCGCCGGTCTCGTCCTGGAGTTCGCGCAGCCGCAGCACGTGGTCCACCCGGTGGCGGGGCTCCTCGATGTGGCCGTACAGCATCGTGCACGGGGTCTTGAGACCCTTCGAGTGCGCGAGCCGGTGGATGCGCGACCAGTCCTCCCAGTGGGTGCGGTGGTCGACGATGTGCTGGCGGACCTCCCAGTCGAAGATCTCCGCGCCGCCGCCGGTGAGGGACTCCAGACCGGCGTCGATCAGCTCATCGAGGATCTCGGACGCGCTCAGCCCGGAGATCGTCTCGAAGTGGTGGATCTCCGTCGCCGTGAAGGCCTTCAGCGAGACGTCCGGCAGGGCCTTCTTCAGCTCGCTGAGGGAGCGGGGGTAGTAGCGCCACGGCAGGTTCGGGTGCAGGCCGTTGACGATGTGCAGCTCGGTGAGGTTCTCGCCCTCCATCGTCTTGGCGAGACGGACGGCCTCCTCGATCCGCATCGTGTAAGCGTCCTTCTCGCCCGGCTTGCGCTGGAAGGAGCAGTACGCGCAGGACGCGGTGCACACGTTGGTCATGTTGAGGTGGCGGTTGACGTTGAAGTGGACGACGTCGCCGTTCTTCCGCATCCGCACCTCGTGGGCGAGACCCCCGAGCCAGGCCAGGTCGTCCGACTCGTACAGCGCGATGCCGTCCTCGCGGGTCAGCCGCTCACCGGCCCGGACCTTGTCCTCCAGCTCGCGCTTGAGCCCGACATCCATGCGTGTACCTCTCCCTTTGACGAACCCTGTCAACCGTACTCCCCCGCCCTCCGGGCGGGAGGGGCCCCATCAGGCACTCCGTGCCCTCACCGGCCGGCCCTCTCGAAGCAGGCGGTTACTCCTCTTCGGGCAGCTCTCCCACCCGGTTCTCCCACTTCGTGGAGAGCACGATGGTCGTACGGGTCCTGGAGACGCCCTTCGTTCCCGACAGCCGCCGGATGGTCTTCTCCAGGCCGTCCACGTCGCTGGCGCGCACCTTCAGCATGTAGGAGTCGTCGCCGGCGATGAACCAGCAGTCCTCGATCTCGCCGAGGTCCCGCATCCGGCGTGCCACGTCCTCGTGGTCGGCGGCGTCGGAGAGCGAGATGCCGATCAGCGCGATCACGCCGAGCCCGAGCGAGGCCGAGTCGACGGTGGCGCGGTAGCCGGTGATGACACCGGCCGCTTCCAGCCGGTTGATGCGGTCGGTGACGCTGGGTCCCGACAGACCGACGAGGCGCCCCAGTTCCGCGTAGGAAGCCCGGCCGTTCTCTCTCAGGGCCTGGATGAGCTGCCTGTCCACCGCGTCCATGCGATCGATAGCCTTCCGCTGAAGAGTTCCTGAAAGTGATGAGATGCGTCCTGCTCGGTGCTCAGTCGGTGCGCGAACCCCCGCCGAGTTCGCCCTCCCACCGCCGGTACAGCCGGTGCCGGACGCCCGCCGCGTCGAGCACCCGCCCGGCGACGAAGTCCACCAGGTCCTGGATGTGCGTACCCCCGGCGTAGAAACCCGGCGAGGCCGGCAGCACCGTCGCGCCCGCGTCGTCCAGGGCGACGAGCTGTCGCAGGGTCTGCCCGCTGAGCGGTGTCTCACGCACGGCGACGACCAGCCTGCGGCGCTCCTTGAGCGTGACGCTCGCGGCGCGCTGCAACAGGTCCTTGGAGAGGCCGAGGGCGACTCCGGCGACGCAGGCGGTGGAGGCGGGCACGATGAGCATGCCCTTCGTGGGGTACGAGCCCGAGGACGGCCCCGCCGCCAGGTCGCCCGCGCTCCAGTGCCGTACGTCGTCGATGCCCACGTCGAAGGTGACCGGCTTCCCGTCCGCGCCCCTGGCCAGCCAGTCCCGCAGATCCTGCCGCCAGTGGGCGTCGCGGAAGGCGAGCCCCGTCTCGTCGAGCAGGGTGAGCCGGGAGGCGCGGGAGACCACCAGGTCCACGCTCTCCCCGGCATCCAGAAGCGCACGCAGCACGGCGGCGGCGTACGGAGTACCGGACGCGCCCGACACCCCCACGATCCAAGGCCGGCGCTGCGTCTGTCCTGGGTTCATGATGTCGAGCCTATCCGGCGACCGCCCGGTTTCAGACCGTGAGCCCGCGTACGAGGAGATCGAGCAGGGCGCAGGCGAAGAGCGCGATGCCGATGAACCCGTTGACGCTGAAGAACGCGCGGTTCAGGCGGGACAGGTCGTGCGGCTTGACGATGGAGTGCTCGTAGAGGAAGGCGCCCGCGACGATCACCAGGCCGGCCCAGAAGAACGTTCCGGCGTCGGTGGCGAGGGCGTACCAGACCAGCAGGCCCGTGGTGACGGCGTGGCAGACGCGCGCGCCCTGGATCGCGGCGGGGATGCCGAAGCGCGCCGGCACCGACATCACGCCGACCTCGCGGTCCGTCTCGACGTCCTGGCAGGCGTAGATCAGGTCGAAGCCGCCGATCCAGATGCCGACGGCGAGCCCGAGGATCACCGCGTCCCAGGACCACTCGCCGGTGACCGCCAGCCAGCCGCCGATCGGGCCCATCGCCTGGGCGAGTCCCAGGATGGCCTGCGGGAAGTTCGTGAACCGCTTGCCGTACGGGTACACGACCATCGGGATGACCGCGATGGGCGCGAGGGCCAGGCACAGCGGGTTGAGCAGGGCGGCGGCGCCGAGGAAGAAGACGAGGGCGACCAGCGCGCCGGTCCAGGCGTGCTTCACCGACATGGCGCCGGTGACCAGCTCGCGGTGGGCGGTGCGCGGATTGCGGGCGTCGATCTCGCGGTCGATGATCCGGTTCGCGGCCATGGCGAAGGTGCGCAGGCCGACCATCGCGACGGTGACGAGCAGCAGCCGGCCCCAGTGGATGTTGCCGTCCCACTGGAACATCGCGGTCAGCGCGGCGATGTAGGCGAAGGGCAGCGCGAACACCGAGTGCTCGATCATGACGAGGCGCAGGAACGCCTTGGTGCGGCCCGGCTGCGGCAGGGCGGCGGACGCGGAACTCACCGGCGGTACTCCCTCACACTGTTCTCAGACCTCACAGCCCGTACTCCTTCCAGCGGCGGTCGACCGTCGCCGCCGTCTCCGGGTCGGAGAGGACCATCTCAGGCCAGCCCCCGTCCCGGGTGTAGCCCTCCTCGGGCCACTTGCGCGTCGCGTCGATGCCCGCCTTGCCGCCCCAGAACTGCTGGTAGGAGGCGTGGTCGAGGTGGTCGACCGGGCCTTCCACGACGGTGAGGTCGCGGGAGTAGTCGGTGTTGCCGAGGGCCCGCCAGGCCACCTCGTGCAGGTCGTGGACGTCGCAGTCGGAGTCGACGACCACGATCAGCTTGGTGAGCGACATCATGTGCGCCCCCCACACGGCGTGCATCACCTTCTGGGCGTGCTTGGGGTACTTCTTGTCGATCGCGACGATCGCGCAGTTGTGGAAACCGCCGGCCTCGGGGAGGTGGTAGTCCACGATGTCCGGGATGATGATCTTGAGGAGGGGGAGGAAGAACCGCTCCGTCGCCCGGCCCAGGGGTCCGTCCTCGGTCGGCGGGCGGCCCACGACGATCGACTGGATCAGCGGCCGCTTGCGCATCGTCACGCAGTCGATGGTCAGCGCCGGGAACGGCTCCTGGGGCGTGTAGAACCCGGTGTGGTCGCCGAACGGCCCCTCCGGGAGCATCTCGCCCGGCTCCAGCCACCCTTCGAGGACGACCTCGGCGTTCGCCGGCACCTGCAACGGCACCGTCTTGCAGTCCACCATCTCGATCCGCTTGCCCTGGATGAACCCGGCGAAGAGGTACTCGTCGATGTCACCGGGCAGCGGGGCGGTCGAGGCGTACGTCACGGCGGGCGGGCATCCGAAGGCGATGGCGACCGGCAGCCGCTCCCCCTTGCGGGCGGCCACCTGGTAGTGGTTGCGGCTGTCCTTGTGGATCTGCCAGTGCATGCCGATGGTGCGCTTGTCGTGGCGCTGGAGGCGGTACAGCCCGAGGTTGCGGATGCCGGACTCGGGGTCCTTGGTGTGCGTGAGGCCGAGGTTGAAGAACGACCCGCCGTCCTGCGGCCAGGTGAACAGCGCCGGGAGCTGGTCCAGGTCCACGTCCTCGCCCCGGAGCACGACCTCCTGGACCGGCGCGTCCTTGACCTTCCGCGGCGGTACGTGGGTCATCGCGCCGAGCTTCCCGAAGGCCTCGCGCACCCCGACGAACCCCTGCGGCAGTTCGGGCCTCAGCAGCCCGCCGATCTTCTCGGAGATGTCGGCGTACGACTTCAGGCCCAGGGCCTTCAGAAGCCGCCGGTCGGTTCCGAAGACGTTCATCGCGAGCGGCATCGCCGACCCGCGCACGTTCTCGAAGAGGAGCGCCGGCCCCTGGGCCTTCTGCACCCGGTCGACGATCTCCCCGACTTCCAGGTACGGGTCCACCTCGGCCTTGATGCGCTTGAGGTCGCCCTCGCGCTCCAGGGCCCGCAACAGGGAGCGAAGATCGTCGTAAGCCATGTGTCCCAGTATCGGCCACCCGCTAACCTGTGCCCGTCACCGGGGCCCTTCGCCGCCCCGCCGCCGCTCTCTGGGGGATCGTCCGCCCATGCTCAGGTATCTGCCCTTCCTGCTGGTCCTGGCTCTGTGGATCTACGCCTTCATCGACTGCCTGAACACGCCGGAGAAAGAGGTGCGGGGTCTGCCGAAGGTGGTGTGGGTGATCATCATCCTGCTCTTCGGCGAGGTGCTGGTCGGCCCGGTCGCCTGGCTGGTGGCGGGCAGGCCGCGCAGAACGCCCGGAGACGGCGCGGCGCCCTCCCCGTGGCGCCGCGACCAGCGCACGGCTTTCGTCGCGCCCGACGACAACCCCGAGTTCCTCAAGTCCCTCAAGGACGGCAAGGGTGACAAGGGCGCGACCGGCGGGGGCAAGGACGACGAGGCGCTCCTGCGGAAGTGGGAGGCCGACCTCCAGCGCCGCGAGGAGGAACTGAAGCGGCGCGAGAGCGACGACGAGGTCTGACGGAGCCATGGAACTGCGCCTGCTCGTCACCTTCGAGAAGGTCGCGACCGTGCTGAGCTTCACACAGGCCGCGGCCGAGCTGAAGTACGCGCAGTCCAGCGTGACCAGCCAGATCCGCGCCCTGGAGTCCTCGCTCGGGACCGGGCTCTTCGACCGGCTGGGGAGCAGGATCCGGCTGACGGAGGCGGGCGAGCGGCTGCTGCCGTACGCCCGGCAGATCATCGAGCTGAGCGAGGAGGCGCGGGCGGCGGTCGTCGGCGCCGGGGAGCCGGCGGGCGCGCTGACCGTCGGCACGATGGAGTCGCTGACCGCGTACCGCCTGCTGCCTCTGCTCGAACTGTTCCACCACCGCTATCCGGGCGTACGGCTGTCGCTGCGCACGACCATCGGTGACGAGACCCGGCAGTCGCTGCGGCAGGGTACGTACGACGTGGGTTTCCTGATGGAGCGGGAGACCGAGCACGCGGGGCTGGAGACGGCGGTGCTCGCGGTGGAGCCGCTGGCGCTGGTCGCCGCGCCGGGCCATCGGCTGGCCTCCGTCGCCGTACTCACGGCCGATCTCGTACGGGAGTCGCTGCTCGCCACCGAACCGGGCTGCGCCTACCGGGACTTGTTCGAGCGGGAACTCAACTCCCGCGCCGGGGAGGGCTCTCCGGTCGCCTTCACCGAGTTCGGCACGATCGAGGCGACCAAGCGTGCCGCGGCGGCCGGTCTCGGGATCGCACTGCTTCCCGAGGTGGCGGTCGCCGCGGAACTGGCGGCCGGCGCTCTCGTACGGCTGCCGTGGGAGGCGCCGTTCACGCTTCGGACGCAGCTCGCGTGGCGGGCCGGGAAGCGGCTTCCGGCGCATGCGCGGCTGTTCGTGGAGCAGGCGAGGCGGCTGGTGCGGGAGCAGACGTCGGGGGCGTGACCTCGACGGGCTTCGCCAGCGTGACGCGCAGGCTCGCCAGCACGATCAGCGGGACGCCCAACGCCTGGACGACGCCGATGTGGTGGCCGTACACCGCCCAGTCGGCGACCATCGCGACCGCCGGGTAGGTGAAGGCCAGTACGGCGATCTTCGCGGTCGGCAGTCTGGCGTACGCGGAGTACAGGAGGACGTACATCAGGCCCGTGTGGATGAGCCCGAGCCCGGCCAGCCAGCCCCAGCCGGCTCCCGTGCCGCGCATCGCGCCGAAGTCGGCGAGGGGGAGCAACAGCGGTATCCCGAGCAGGACTTGGACGAGGGCGATGAGGTGCGGGCGTACGCCGGTGACGCGCTTGGTGACAAGGGTGGCGAGGCCGTAGAGGACGGCCGCGAGGAGGGCCTGGCCGATGCCGAGAAGGTAGGCGGTGTCCCCTCCGGTGAAGTCGGCGGGGCGGATACCGGAGACCAGGACCAGGCCGGCGAAGGCGACGCCGATCCAGCCCACCTTGGCCGCGGTGAGGCGTTCGCGGAAAAGCAGGGCGCCCAGCAGGACCACGTAGAACGGCTGCGTGTGGTAGACGACCGTCGCGACCGAGATCGACGTGTTCTCGTACGACTGGAAGAGCAGGACCCAGTTGAAGACGATGAACACCCCGCCGAGCGCGATGAGTCCGAGCTTGCGCGGGGTGAGGCCGTGATGCTGGAAGTAGCCGCGGGCGAGGGCGTAGCCGCCGAGGGCGAGGGCGCCGAACAGGACACGGAAGAAGACGACGTTGAAGGGCGAGGCGCCTGACTCGACGACGAAGACGCCCAGCGTTCCGGAGAGCACCATCGCGGCGGTGAGCTGGGCGGTGCCCTTGCTCTCCTGGGTGCTTTTCGAGGTCATGGGCCGAACGTACGAGCGGGGTGCCGGCCGGTCCACCAGCCAGTGGGGCGTCCTGCCGATGGGAGCATCGGCGCGACCGATGGGGCGGGTGGCGCGGGCGGATCGGCCCAGCCATCCCGCCCCTGTGGGCCGGCCCGGTCAGCCCAGTCCCAGCCGGGTGATCTCCCGTCCCGCGGAGCGGTCCATCACCATCCGCAGTCCGGCCTCGCGCGTCCTGTCGTAGGCGGCCACGTCCGTGACGCCGAGCTGGAACCAGACCGCATTGGCTCCGAGCGCCACTGCCTGGTCGGCGATGTCGCCGGCCAGGGCGGAGTTGACGAACACGTTCACCACGTCCACCGGGAAGGGGATCTCCGCGAGCGAGGCGTAGCCCTGTTCGCCGTGCACCGTCTCGGCCCTGGGATGCACGGGCACCACCTTCTTGCCGATGCGCTGAAGCTTCTCGGCCACGCGGTAGGCGGCCCGTTCGGGGTTGCCGGACAGACCGACCACAGCCCAGATATCGCCGGCGCTGGTGAGGATGTCCCTGATCGTCGCGTCGTCGCCATAGGTCATCGCCACAGGATGGCATACAGGATCCAATATGGCGATGCTCACTGTCAGACGGCTTCCGTGGTGAGCGTCCGGTGCAGTGCGGTCAGGCCGTCGCTGTAGATGCCGTGGAACAGGGCGACGGCTTCCTCCTCGCTCACGCCGGCCGGGGTGAAGGTGCCGGACCACTCGACGCGGGCCGTGTCCTGTCCGGGGACGGTGTGCACGGTGAGGGTGGAGAGGTAGCCGGTGACGGGGAAGGGGGCCCGGAGGATGGAGTACGTGTAGGCGCGTGCCGTGTTGTCGAAGGCTTCGAGGCGCTCGACGATGACGCCGCCGCCCTCGTCCTGGAGAGTACGGACGCGGCCGCCCTCGCCGAGTTCGCTGGTGGGGATGTAGGGCAGCCAGTCGGGGAGCGAGCCGAAGCCGCCGATGAGCTGCCAGGCGCGGTCGGGTGATACGGGTACTTCGATGGACGCGGTGGTGGTGGCCACGGGGGTCTCCTGTCGGTCTGTCGGTCTGTCGGTCTGAGTTGAAGGGACCGGAGTACGGGCCGAGGGTCAGGCGGTCGGTATGGGCGCGGAGTCGGTGATCAGCTTCTCCTCGCGCAGGGCCGTCCAGAACGCGGCCGGGATCGCCTCGCCGAGTGCGGCCACGTCCTCCGCGATGCGGCTGGGCTTCGTGGCGCCGGGGATCGCGGCGACCGTCGCCGGGTGGGCGAGGGAGAACTGGAGCGCCGCGGCCTTGATGCCGACCCCGTACCGCTCGACGAGCGCCTTGATGCGCGCCACCTTGTCGACGATGGCGGCGGGCGCCTTCTGGTACTCGAAGTGCGTTCCACCGGCGAGGATTCCCGAGCTGTAGGGGCCGCCGACGACGATGTCCACGTCCTGGGCGGCGGCGGCCGGCAGCAGGCGCTGGAGCGCGCGGTCGTGGTCGAGAAGCGTGTAGCGGCCGGCGAGCAGGAAGGCGTCGGGCTTCGGCTCGTCCAGATCGAGGGTGAGCTCCAGGGGCTCGACCCGGTTGACGCCCAGGCCCCAGGCCTTGATGACGCCCTCCTCACGCAGCTTCTGCAGAACGCGGAAGGCACCGGTGCGCGCCGTCTCGTAGGCGGCCAGCCATTCGTCTCCGTAGAAGTCCTGCGCGACGTCGTGCACCCACACGATGTCCAGGCGGTCGGTCCTGAGGCGCTTGAGGCTGTCCTCGATGGAGCGCAGAGTGGCAGCGGCGGTGTAGTCGTTGACCATCTTGTTGGGACGGCCGTACTCGAAGAGGCCGCCCTTCTCGCCGAGGTCACGAGCGGCGGGGTCCTCGATCTCGTCGAGGACGACCCGGCCGACCTTGGTGCTGAGCACGAACTCGTCGCGCGGGTGCCGCGCCAGTACGTCGCCGAGCCGGAGCTCGGAGAGGCCCGCCCCGTAGAAGGGTGCGGTGTCGAAGTAGCGGATGCCCTGGTCCCAGGCGGCTTCGACGGTGGCCGCCGCCTCCTCGTCGGGGATGGCGCGGAACATGTTGCCGAGGGGGGCGGTGCCGAATCCGAGCGCACCGGGAAGGAGGGACTTGATGGTCATGGGGAATCCTCTTCGCATTGATTTCGACGGATCTATGAGTGTTTGTTGATGTCCATGGACGAATGAGCGATCCGCCGGGCTTGCGTCTTCGAGGCTATGATCCAGACATGAGACTGTCCAAGACTTACTCCGACTCACTTGAGTCCTTCGAGGTCCCACATGCTTGACCTGCGACAACTCCGCTACTTCGTGGCCGTCGCCGAAGCCGAACACGTCGGGCGGGCCGCCGAGCGGCTGCACATCTCCCAGTCGCCGTTGAGCCGGCAGATCGCCCAGCTGGAGAAGAACCTGGACCTGACCCTCTTCGAGCGCAGCCAGCAGCGCATCCGGCTGACCTCCGACGGCCGGGTCTTCCTGACCGAGGCCCGCGCCCTGCTGCGCCACGCGGACAGGCTGGAGAACCTCGGACGGCGGCTCGGCCGCGGCGAGGAGGGCGGCCTGTGCATCGGGTACGTGGCCGACGCCATGCACACGGGCGTCCTGCCCAGCGCCCTGCGCACCCTGCGCGAGAACCGCCCCGGTATCCACGTCGCCCTGTACGACCAGGAGTCCGCCGCGCAGTTCGAGGGCCTGCGTCAGCGCAGTCTGGACATCGCGCTGGTCCGCACCCCGCCGCCCGAGGACGATCCGGACCTACAGGCGTCCCCTCTGCTGCGGGACCCGCTGCTGCTCGCGCTGCCCGAGCACCATCTCCTCTCAGGACAGACGGAGTTGACTCCCGAGGCCCTCGACGGGCAGCCATGGATCGCGGTGGGCGACTCCGCGGACCCGGCCTGGCGCGACACGTTCGTCGCGTCGTGCGTGAACTCCGGCTTCACGCCGGACATCCGCCTCGACGCCGCCGATCCGCTCACCGCACTGGGCCTGGTCGCCTCCGGCCTCGGCCTCGCGCTCGTCCAGCGGAGCATGGTGCGCGGCGCGACCGAGGGCATCGTGGTGCGCGAACTCCCTTGGTACGGAGGGTCGGTGCGACTGTGGGCGGCCTGGCACCGGGTCGATCTCCGCCCCGTGGTGGCGTCGTTCCGCGAAACGGTCCTCGCGGAGCGGGACGCCACCTGAACGAGGGGAAGCCCGAGGTCTGGCCTGCACGGCCATGACCTCTCCCTGAGTGGCAGCGCAGACACAGCCAGGAGACCCGGCACACCCGGTACCGGCGCGGCTTCACCGAGATGCGGTGCTGGAGCGGCAGAGCCGAGGTGCCGGTGCCACCGCGTGGCACCGGCACCCCGTTCCCGGCGTCAGCCGCCGTAGGCCGTACCGCCGAAGAGCCCGCCCGAGTCGACCGCACCGGCGTCCGCGCCGTCCTCGCCGGTTCCTCCGCTCTCCCCGCCGCCGTCGCCGCCCCCGATGTCTCCCGTGGGGTCCGGGGTGACGGTGCCGCCGCTCTCGACGGTCAGCATCACCAAGGAGTCGGCCGGGGCCTCGGTCCCCGCCTCCGGGCTCTGTGCGACGACCGTGCCGGGCGCGGCCGTGCCGGTCACCTCCTCGGTCGTGGTGACCTGGAAGCCCTGCGCCTCCAGGGCGAGTTGCGCGTCGGCGAGGGGCTGACCCCGTACATCGGGGACCGCCACCGTCTCCGCCGAAGGCGTAGGCGTGGGCGTGGGCGAGTCGGTGGGCGTGACGGACGGGCCGGTCGGTGTCGGCGCCACCGGCAGGATCTCGTCCTCCGTGCCGTCGGAGCCCGCATCGCGGGCCAGTCCGGAATCCGGGTTCTCCAGGTCGACGAGCTGGAAGACCTCGACCCGGTCCTCCTCCGGCGCCGCCTTGACCTTGGCCACCTTCTTCGAGTCGTACGACGGCCACTTCCTGTTGCGGTCGTCGAACTCCACGTCGGCGGCGTCGATGTCGTCCTCGAACGAGGCCAGCGGGTTGCCGCAGCTGCACTGGACCGCCGGCCGCCCCAACTGATCGACCAGGACGGCGATCCCCGCCTCCAGCAGCGCGTCGAAGGCCTTCGCTCTGCCCTTCTTGAAGTCGTGGTTCCTGACCAGCGTGTCGGCGCGCAGCAGGACCGGCGTCAGCTTCTTCACGTAGCCCTTGATCTGGCCGACGTCGTCCAGGCCGGCGACCTCGGCCCACTCCTGGGCCTTGCCCCGGTTCTCCGGCTTGCCGAGGAACTCGACGAGCTTCGCCTTGTCGCAGCGGCCGGCGTCCCGGGTCCCCCCGTACAGACCCGGGGCTCCGCCCCCCATCTCCCCCGCGATGTAGTCCATCGCCACCCCGATGGCGATGTCGGTGCCGAGCCTCACAAAGAAGGGCGCCGCGCTCATCACTCCGCGCGCGACGGCCCGTACGGCGACCTTGTCGCCGGGGCACTTCGCGGCCAGCATGCCGAGGACGGCCAGGACCAGCGCGAGCGCAACGGCCGTGCGCCCCCTCCCCCGTGTACGTTTCATGGTCTCCCTGTGGCTCCTTCCGGGTCGCCGGTCGGCGAACGGTCACGCCAGTGTGGGCGCCCGGCGGGGGCGGGCACATCGTGGCCCGCACGGGATCCGAGGGGCACGGATCCGTGCCCGCACGGATGACGGGATCCGCCGTCGGCGGTGACCATGGGCCCATGCCGCGCACCGTACTGATCGTCGACGACGACCCCGGATTCAGAGCCGTGGCACGGGCGTTGCTGGAGGCGGACGGCGACTTCGCGGCGGCGGAGGCGGGTTCGGGGGCCGAGGCGCTCGCCGCCGTCGTGCGGGAGCGGCCGGATGCCGTACTGCTGGACATCGGCCTGTCGGACGGCGACGGCTTCGAGGACGGCTTCGCCGTCTGCCGGGCCCTGCACGGCGTGGCTCCGGCGACGGCGGTGGTGCTGTGTTCCGCGCGGGAGGCCGAGATCTACGGGGAGCGGATCGCCCGGTCCCCGGCGGTGGGGTTCCTCGCGAAGGAACGGCTGTCGGCGCCGGTGCTGGCGCGGCTGGTCGCCCCCGGCGGACGCTGAGCGCGGGATCAGTCGTCGGAGGCGAGGTACATCAGCACCGCGCGCACCCGGCGGTCGTACACCTCCTTGGCCTCGGGCCTGAGGCCGAGCTTGTCGAAGATGGTGTTGACGTGGTCCTCCACCGTCCTCTTGCTGATCGAAAGCCTCGCCGCGAGGGCCGGGTTGGACAGCCCGCGCGCCATGAGTTCGAGCACCTTCAGCTGCTGGCCGGTCAGGGCGGCCAGCAGGTCCCTGCGGCGCGGGGTGCGGTAGAGGGCGCGCTGGATCTCGCCGTCGATGGCGTACCGGCCGGCCCCGACCTCGTCCACGACCTCGGTGACGAAGTCCGCTCCGGTCACCCGGGACTTGAGCTGGTAGCCGATGCCTCCGGCGGCGGCCGCGGGCCCGGCCTCCAGCAGACGCCGCAGATGAGTCAGCTCCATGTCCTTGGACAGCAGCAGGATGCCGACCCCGGGATGGGCCCGGCGAATCTCCACCGCCGCCCGAAGCCCTTCCAGAGTGTGCGTGGGCGGCATTCTGATGTCGACCACGGCGAGGTCGGGCAGGGTGTCGGCGACGGCTGCCCGCAGGCCGTGCGCGTCCCCGGCCCGCCCGGTGATCTCGTGGCCCTCTTCCTCCAGAATGGCCGCGAGTCCCCGCAGGTAGACCGGGTCGTCGTCGGCCAGCACGATGCGCAGGGCCCGCTCCCGGGAATCCGTCTCGGCCGTCATACCGGCTCGCCTTCCTCGCTCGTGGCACGGGTGGGCAGCGTCACCGAGACGACCGTGCCCTCGCCGGAGCGGCTGCGGACGGTCAGTCCGCCGTCGTACGCGGAGACCCGGTGGCGCAGTCCGAGCAGGCCGGTGCCGCCGTCCGCCGGGTCCGCGCCGCCGACTCCGTCGTCGGTGACGCTCAGGTTCAGCATTCCGTCGGCGTGCCGGAGGTCGACGCGGACGGTGCGGGCGTCGGCGTGCTTGAGCACATTGCTGATCGCCTCCTTCACGACGTAGTAGGCGGTGAGTTCGACCGGCTCGGGCAGCTTGGGCAGTCCGTCGGCGTGCAGGTCGACGGGCAGGGGCAGATCGCCGGTCAGCGAGCGCAGAGCCGGCACCAGCCCGGCCTCGCTCAGCACCACCGGATGGATACCTCGGGCCGCCACGCGCAGTTCGGCGTGCCCCTGCTCCAAGGTGGCGAGCGCGTCGTCCAGCATCCCCGCCGGCTCCGGGCCGCTCGCCGCGCGGTCCAACCGACGGCGGACGAAGCGTAGTTGGAGGCCCAGGTTGATGAACTTCTGCTGGGCCCCGTCATGCAGGGCCCGCTCGACTTCGCGCCGCTGCTCGTCGCCGGCCTCGATGACACGGCGGCGGGAGGCCCGCAGTTCGGCGACCAGGGCCTGGTTGTCCAGTTCCAGTGCGGCGGCGGAGACGACCGCCTCCAGGACGTACCGGTCCTCCCGCAGCGCCGGGTCGTGGACGAGGACGCCGACGGTCCGCCCGCCGCGCTCCAGGACGATCGTCCCCCGGCCGGGCCCGGCCGTCAGGGGACGGCCGCCGGTGTCGACGTAACCGTCCCCGTCGGGTGCGGGGAAGCCCAGCTGGAGCGACTCGTCGTCGAGGGCCCTGGCGAGTTCGTCGCGCAGTTGCCCGCGGGAGGCGAGCGGCAGCCGTCGCAGCAGTTCGGCCACGGCGGTCCGGCCCAGCCGGATCCGCCACACTCCGGCGAGGAAGGCCAGCGGCAGGCACAGGACCGACAGATGCGCGACCGCCAGCAGAGCGGAGTGCGACCACTCCCGGTCGGTGCCGAGCGCCGCGTCCAGCCCGGAGGCGAGACCGCCCACGAGGCCGACGGCGAGCAGCGGGACGAGCTCGCGGCGGTACGGCCGGGATGCCTCCGCCCAGCGCCACAGCAGTACGGCGACCACGGCCGCGCTGACTCCGAGCTGCACCGCGTCGGTCAGCTGCCGGAGCGCCGGCACGTCGTGCACGAGCAGCAGGTTCTCGGTCACCGACGAGTGGTAGAACACGCCGATCGGCTGGAGGACGAAGGCCACCGCACAGCCGACGCCGAGCAGCACCCGGTCGGCGACGGCGGCGACCGCGCCGTCGTCCTCGCGGGTGCGCAGACGGCCGTAGGGGAACACCAGCAGCAGCGGAATCAGGAGGCCGGTGGACGCGGAGCGCAGGAACAGGCCGACGGTGTGCACCAGCGGGTCGGTGGAGATCTGGAGGTCCTCCGCGAACCAGCCGATGCCGACGAGCAGCATCAGGAGCCCGACCGCGTTGCCGGGCCGCCGCAGCCGCGCCAGCAGTCCGGCCCCGAGGTACAGTCCGCCGACAGCCCCAGAGAACAGCGTCGAGGTGGAGTCGTCGTACCGGTCGGGTGCGGTGACGACCAGGACGTAGGTTCCGAACGCGGTGCCGGCTGTGGCGAGGAGGACCGCGGTGCGCCGCGGGGACGGGCCTGCCATAACCGCCTCCCCCGTGACGGCCGTTCACGCGCACTTCCGTTTCCTCACGGTACGCGATCGACCGACTGCCGTACGGAGTTTTCGGCGCACCCGGCGGACTGGGTCGAGGGCCAGGACTTCGCGTAGGGGCGGTGCGGGCGCGCGCGTCGCCGCCCGGCGGGTCTGGGGCGTGTCCCGGCCGGCGGTCCGGCCGGGACGCGGTTGCCGGGGGTACTTTCCGCACGTTGCCCTGGAGTTTCGGCCACGGGAGAGTGGGACCCATGGAGCGTACTGATCGCATCGACCAGGCACAGGCCCGTACCTGGCTCACCACCGCCCTCGCCGAGGCCCGTGCCGGTCTTGCCGAGGGCGGCATCCCCATCGGGGCCGCGCTGTACGGTGCGGACGGCACGCTCCTCGGCCGCGGTCACAACCTCCGTGTCCAGGACGGCGACCCTTCCATGCACGCGGAGACGGCGGCCTTCCGCAACGCCGGACGGCAGCGCTCGTACCGCGGTACGACGATGGTGACCACCCTCTCCCCCTGCTGGTACTGCAGCGGTCTGGTCAGGCAGTTCGGGATCTCCAGGGTCGTCGTCGGCGAGGCGGCCACCTTCCGGGGCGGGCAGGACTGGCTGGCCGATCACGGCGTGGAGATCGTGCAGCTGGACGACCCCGAGTGCACCGCCCTGATGCGCGGCTTCATCGAGGACCACCCCGACCTGTGGAACGAGGACATCGGTGACTGACTCCACGACCGGCCCCGAGGCCACCTCCGCGGCGCCCCGCGTCCCCACCGTCGACCTGCGCCCCTGGCTCTCCGGCGACCCGGACGCGCGCGCCGGGATCGCCCGCACCGTCGACCGGGCCCTGCGGACGGCCGGATTCCTGCTCGTCACCGGCCACGGCGTGGACCCCTCGCTGCGCGACGGCATCCGCGCGGCCGCCCGCACCTTCTTCACCCTCCCCGCGGCGGCGAAGGAGCCCTACACCGCCAAGGTCGGCGGCCGCGGCTGGCTCGGCCCGGGCGCCGAGGCGAACGGCCACTCGGAGGGTACGGAGACCCCGCCGGACCTCAAGGAGTCGCTGACCTTCGCGACGCACGAGGAGTTCGAGGACCCCGAGACGAACGCGGAGTGGTACGCGCCGAACGTCTGGCCCGCCGAGGTGCCGGAGCTGCGGGCGCTCTGCGAGGAGTACCTGGCGCGGATGGCCGAGCTGGAGAAGCGCCTCCTGGCCCTGCTCGGCGAGGCCCTCGGCCTGGAACCGGACCTCTTCACCCGGCACATGGACCACCCGACGTACGGCTTCAACATCAACTGGTATCCGGGTACGGACGTGATGGGCGAGCCCGAGCCGGGCCAGTTCCGTATCGGCCCGCACACCGACTTCGGGACCGTCACGATCCTCGACCGGCAGGCCGGCAAGGGCGGGCTCCAGGTCTTCACGGACGAGGGCGGCTGGGAGGACGCGCCCTTCGATCCGGCCGCGTTCACGATCAACATCGGCGATCTGATGGCCCGTTGGACGGGAGACCGGTGGCGCTCGGGCCGGCACCGGGTGCTGCCCCCGCCCGCCGACGTACCCGGCGAGGAGCTGATGTCGCTGGTCTACTTCGGCGAGTGCACCCCGGGGACGCTCGTCGAGTCCGTCCCGGAGCCGGTGGGCCGGGTCGCGTACCCGCCGGTGGACTCTCATGTCTACCTGCGAGAGAAGCTCGAATCGATCACAGTCAACTGACAGAAGGCCAACTTTCGTAACCCAACGGTCGTCAGGCGCCCTATCTCGAATCAAGTCCCCCTTCTTACACTGGTGTTGATACACCTCACAGCAGCACATCGGACCGGACCGCGCCGGGGGGAGATGCGGTGCACACAGGGCTGCACGGCCGGGGGGCGCTCTTCGACACGGATCCGCCCGGTCTCGCTCCACGGCTCGTCGGCCTGCGTCCTTACCAGCACCGCTCGACGCCGTACGAACATCCGAAGGACCTGCCCTTCGTGGTGTTCGCGGGCGGCCGGGGACTGGGCAAGACCGCGCTGCTCAGCGAGCTGCGCAAGGCGTGCAAGGGGCATACGCCGGTCGCGCTGGTCGACGGCGAGGACGGGCAGTTCGCGGCGCCTCCGTCCGAGCGGCCCGCCGAGTCCTGGTCGCCGGTAGCGCAGGCGCTCACCACGGTCGCGGAGCAGCTCGCGGAGCCGGTGACGGGGGCCAAGCGGATCAGCTTCCCGCGGCTCGCCGCCGGGCTGCTGGCCGTCGCGGCGAGCGGCTGGAGCGACCGCGACCTGCCCCGCATCCGGCAGGAGGCCGAGCGGATCCTGCTGCTGAACGAGTCCGGTTCCTGGCTCTCGGGCTTCGCGAACCGCTGGGTGAACAAGGTCGTCGCCAAGCTGATCGCCTCCATGTCCGGTACGGGACCGGTCCTCGAGCCGATCATCGAGGCGACCCTGGAGGCGTTCTCGGAGGGCGTCTCCCCCACCCACCACCGGCTGCGCCGGGCGGCCACCTGGTACCGCGACTACCCGAACGCGGGCGGCAACCCGAAGCTCGGGCTCATCCTGCTCTCCCGGCACTTCAGGGCGGGCGGCAACTCCCGTACGCACGCCGAGCGTTATCTCGTACGGGCCCTGCTGGCGGACCTCGACGACGCCTACACCGGAGCCCTGCAGCGCTCGCACCGGCTCGGCCGCCCGGTCGTCCTGGTCGACAACGTGCAGGCGCCCGCCGGCCTGGGGCTCATGGAGTCGGTGCTGCGGGACCGCGCCGAGGACATCGCCGACCAGGTCGTCTTCTTCACCTCCCTGCGCGGCTACAGCCATCCGGCGCTCCGCAACGCCGTCCGCCGCACGCTGCCCGACGTCGCCAGGCGCTGCGACTGGACGCCGGACACCTCGCCGTCCTCGCGGGCGCTGCTCGTGTCGCTGCCGCCACTGTCCCCGGACGACACCCTGCACATCGTGGGCGCCACCTGCCTCGACGTCGCCGTGCCGCCACAACTCCCGCACGCCACACACCGGTTGACCGGCGGCAGCCCGCTCGGCATCGCCGTGCTCGCCGCGTCGGCCCAGCAGAACCTGCCCGAGGCCGCCACCCTCGGCGCCCTGCTCACCGCCGACGTGGCCCTCCTGGACGACCGCGACGGGCGGGTCGCCTACCGGGAACTCCTGGACCGGCTGGTGCCCGGCGGCAGCCTGGACGAACTGACCGTGCTCGCCGCCGCCCACGACCCCGACTCGGCGCGCGCACTGGCGCGGGACCGGCTGCCGGACGACTTCGGCGCGTCGGGCGTCCTGGACCTGGAGGCGCGGCTCGCCGAGGAGGGCTGGCGGACGGCGCCGGACCAGTTCGTCGGCGACCCGTTCCTGCGCGCGCTCCTGCTGCTGCGGCTGCACCACCGCGACCCCGGCCACGAGGAGTGGCGGGCCACCCACCACACCCTCATCGCCCACTACACCGACGCGCCCGGGAGCGACGACGACCCGGGCCGCGCCCGGTACCGACTGCACCACGAACTCGCCCTGGGCAAGGCGGACCTGGCGGTCGGCTACCTCCGCGACGCCTTCCACCGGGTGGACACCCGCACCTGGCTGTCGGCGCTGGTCTTCATCGCCTCCGCGCCTTACTACCACGCCCACGATCCGGACGGCCGCGACTTCGACGGCCACGACCACCGCACGTCCGTCGCGCTCGGCCGCACGGACGCCGCGCAGACCCCGCCGGACGGCGTGGACCCCGTACTGCACCTGCGGGTACGCCGACTCCTGCACTCTGTCTGGCAGTTGACCGATCCGCTGGTGCTGCCGGACCCGAAAGTGACCGACCGGCTGCGGTTCGAGCTGGAGCAGCTGTCCAATCTGCGGCCCGCGGGCAACGCCCTGCTGTGGCGGGCCTCCAGGGACTGGCCGACGGACGCGCTCGCGGGCCGGCCGTTCCGCATCCCGGGTGACGACGACGAGACCCGCTCATGACGCGGGACGGGGGCGAGTGATGGCGCGCTTGTGGGTGTGGCTGCGCGAGGACGTCTGGGAGATCAAGTTCCGGCGGGTCATCGCCCTGTTGCTGGCGGCCGTCCTCGTCGCCCTCGGCGTCTGGGGCGGCACGACGCTCGCGAAGGAGGACCGTTCGTGCGCGCCCGGGGTCGAGCGACCCGAGGGCAGCGACGAGTGCGTGGGCGTCTCCGCGACCTCCTACGACTGGGGCCGCTCCCAGTTCACCGAGGCCGTGCGGGCGATCAACACGGAGAACGAGACGCTGGAGCCCGGCAGTTACGTGACCGTGGCCCTGCTCGAACCCTTCACGGCGACCGACGAGGACAACCTCGGGGACGCGCTGCACGAGCTCCAGGGCGCCTATCTCGCCCAGTACCGGGCCAACCACCAGTCCAACGACCAGACCCCGAAGATCCGGCTGGTGCTGGCCAACCCCGGTGCCACCGGCGAGCAGTGGCGGCACACGGTCGACCAGATCGCGGGGATGGCGAGCGGGCCCGACCGGCTGCGCGCGGTGACCGGCGTCGGCCTGAGCACCGAGAACAACAAGAAGGCCGTCAAGGAGCTCACCCGCCTCGGCATCCCGGTGATCGGCTCCTCCATCACGGCCGACGACCTCGCCAACGGGCAGGAGGGCAAGGACCCTTACCCCGGGCTCGCCCGCGTCTCCCCCACCAACACCGACGAGGCGCGCGCCCTCGCCTCGTTCGCCGACGTCTCGCCCGGCAAGGCGCTCCTGGTGTACGACAAGCCGGGCGACCCCTACTCGCGCACGCTCCAGCAGTCCTTCGAGAAGCTGCTCAAGGGCTCTCCCTACCAGCCGCAGCCGTTCACCCCGCCCGACGACCGCAGCAAGGAGGGCACCACCGCCAACACCTTCCGGCAGATCACCCACCTCGTCTGCGACACGGCACCGGCCACCGACACCATCCTGTTCGCCGGCCGGCACACCCAACTGCGCCAGTTCATCAACGCGTTGGGCGACCGCGGCTGCCAGGACCGCGCCTTCACCCTGCTCACCGGCGACGAGGGTTCGTACCTCACCGGCGACAAGGCCCTCGACCGCACGGCCCTCACCCATCGCATCTCCGTGCGCTACACGGCACTTGCCCATCCGGACGCCTGGCTCGCGAAGGACGCGCCGAAGAGCGGGGGCAGCGCCGCCGACGCGAAGGTGCTCGACGAACTGCTCGCCGACAGCGCGCGCAAGCCCGTCGGCCCCATCGGCGAGGTCTCCCTCGATGACGGGCAGACGATCATCGCGTACGACGCCATGACGCTCGCCGTCCAGGGCATCCGCGAGGCCACCGCCGGCGGGAAGACGGTGCCGCCCATCGCGGACGTCGCCAACCAGTGGACGCTGACCAAGGGTTCGCAGAAGGTGACCGGCGCGAGCGGCTGGATCTGCCTCGACGTGCACGGCAACCCCTACGACAAGGCCGTACCGATCGTGGAACTCACCCCCGAGGGCAAGGCACGCTTCGTCGAGATCGCCTGGCCGGAGGAGAAACCGCCGCCGAAGGAGTGCCTGCCACCGGCCTAGGGCACGGCAGCCGTACGGCTCCCGCCGCGGCCGGGCGGATCGTCACGCGGACGGCCAGCTGTGCAGGGCCATGTCGGCCACCTGCTGGACGTCGTCGCGGGTGGCGCCGCCCGCGGCCTGGACGGCGATGCCGTTCGCCACGGTCATCAGGTAGCGGGCGAGCAGTCCGGAGTCGGCGTCGGGGGGCAGGTCGCCTTCGTCGACGGCCCGCTGGAACCGGTCGCGGAGGACCAGGACGGCGTCGTTGCGCCAGGCGACCAGGGCGTCCCGGGCGTTGCGTCCCGGGTCGCCGACGGCGAGGGCGCCCTGGACGCCGAGGCACCCGGAGGGGCAGCCGGGGCGGGTGGTGGCCCGGACCGAGCCGTCGAGGAACGCGGTGGCCACCTGCCGGGCGGTCGGCTCCCGCAGCGCGCGGGCGGCGTACGAGGCGGGGCCTTCGGTGTAGCGCTCCAGGGCCTTGCGGAACAGCTCCTCCTTGTTGCCGAAAGCCGCGTACATGCTGGTGCGGGTGATGCCCATGGCGCCGGTCAGGTCGGTGAGGCCGGCGCCCTCGTAGCCCTGCTCCCAGAAGACCCGCATGGCCTGTTCGAGGGCCTCGTCGGCGTCGAACCCTCTCGGCCGGCCGATCGGCGCCCGCTTCCTCGTCTCCATGCCGGCGATCCTACCTCTTCCGCACCGGTCGGTACCGATGTGCTACGTTCCCTTTCCGTACCGATCAGTACCGATCGGTACTGAACTTTGTGGAGGTCATCCCCATGGGACAGTTCGAAGGCAGGACCGCCGTTGTCACCGGCGGGGGCAGCGGGATCGGCCTGGCCACCGCGGTGCGGCTGGCGGCCGAGGGCGCGCACGTGTTCGTCACCGGCCGGCGCAGGGCCGAGCTGGACGCGGCCGTCGAGACCATCGGCCCGGCCGGGGCGACCGCGGTGGCGGGTGACATCTCGAACCTGGCAGACCTGGACCGGCTGTACGACGCGGTCCGCGCCCGGGGCCGGGGCCTGGACGTGCTGTTCGCCAACGCCGGCGGCGGGTCGTTCGCGACGCTGGAGCAGGTCACCGAGGAGCACTTCGACCAGACCTTCGACATCAACGTCCGGGGCACGTTGTTCACGGTGCAGAAGGCGCTCCCGCTGCTCAACGACGGCGCGTCGGTGATCCTGAACTCCTCGGTGCGCGCCGATGACGGTGTCGCGGCGTTCGGCACGTACGCGGCCTCCAAGGCGGCGATCCGGTCCTTCGCCCGGACCTGGGCCAACGAGCTCAAGGACCGGAACATCCGGGTCAACGCGGTCTCCCCGGGCACCATCGACACTCCCGGGCTCGACGGCGCGGTCGCGGCGCAGGACACACCCGTCACCAAGGCGCAGTTCGGCGCGGGTGTCCCGCTCGGCCGGATCGGGCGCGCGGACGAGGTCGCGGACGCGGTGGTCTTCCTCGCCTCCGAGCGGAGCAGCTTCGTCCTCGGAGCCAACCTGTACGTCGACGGCGGCGAGAACCAGCTCTGACCCGCGGGCGGCATCCGTCGCGCGAGCCCCGGCGGCGCCGGTCCCGTGGCGGACGGGGACGGGACAGCCGCTGGGGCCCGGCGGGTTACGGACGCTCGCCCGCCCTGTCGACCACGGCGCGGTCCAGGATCGCCGTGTTGCTGGTGACGTCGCCCTTCTTCACGCCGCCCGGCCAGTCGCTGGTGGCGACCGACCGCTCGCCCAGATATTCGTGGGTCTTCTTGTCGAAGATCCACTCGTCGCGGCTCGGGTTGTCGGGGTCGTCGCGCGCGATCGCGACGCCGGGGCGCCCCGCGGCGTCCACCGCGTCGTCGATCACCGTCACACCGGGGATCCGCTCGACGGCCCGGTAGAGCGCGGCGTTCACCTCCGGAGGCACGATGGCCTCGCCGATCAGGTCGCCGACGAGGACGAACACGGCCTGGTCGGTCTGCTGGCCGCTGTACTCCGGGGCGGTCTCGCGCAGCCACTCGTACATCTCGTCCGCGTCGGTGGGCAGCGTCGACAGGTGGCGGTAGTTGGTGGAGACCTCGTAGCCGCGCTCGCCCTTCTTCGCGTCGGGTTCGCCGGACCACTGGCCCCGGCCCGCCTCCCGGTACAGCCCCGCGACGGTGCCGTCCACCGAGTGCCAGCTCTCGAGCCGGTGCAGGGGCGGGATCCGGGTCTTCGTGCCATTGCTGGTCTGTGAGTACGACACCTTCGAGTCGACGTACACCCACTGGTCGTCGCGGACGGTGCCGGGCGCGTCCTCGTGCTCGGCGGCCAGCGCGAGGTTCTCCAGCAGCGCCACGGTCTCCCTGCTCGGCGGCCGCGCGCTCGCCGCGTCCCCGCCCGACGCGGGAAGGAGTACGAAGGCCACGGCCGCGGCGGTGGCGACGGCCGCCGCCGCGATCGCGGGCCGCAGCCACCTGTTGCGTGTACGCGCCGGAGCCTCGTCCACTCGCGGTGTCTGCCGGATCTCGGTCATCAGATGCTCCTTGAGGAGTCGGTGACGGCCCGGCCGAAGGTCTCTCTCGGGAAGTCGGTTCATCGGTTTCCCTTCCTCGTGGGCCCGACCGCGGTGCCGCGGTCACCTCTCATCTGTCCGCGTTCCGCGGGGAGTTCCGAGGCTTCGATATGTTTCGCGAGCTTTGTTCTGGCCCGGGAGAGCCGCGACCGTACGGTGCCGACGGGCACCCCGAGCGCCTCGGCCGCCGCCGCGTAGTCGAGCCCCGACCAGACACAGAGGGCCAGCACCTCCCGCTCGGGCCGCCGCAGTTCCTCAAGGGCCGTCCGTACGAGGGCCAGTTGCGCCGTGTCGTCCAGGCGCCCGGCGACCTCGTCGGCGAAGTCCCGCTCGGTCCCGTCCTTCGGCAGCCGGGCGACGGCGGCCGCGTGTCTTCGGGCCGCGCGGCGCGTGTTGCGCGTGACGTTGGTGGCGATCCCGAGCAGCCAGGGCCGCACCGAACCGCCCTCCGCGTCGAGCCTCTCGCGCAGGCGCCAGGCGTCCAGGAACGTCAGCGACACCACGTCCTCGGCCTGCGCCCAGTTCCCCGTGAGCCGGAAGGCGTGGTTGTAGACGGAGCGGGCGTACGCGTCGAAGAGCTCACCGAAGGCGTCGTGGTCCCCCGCGCGGATGCGTTTCCTCAGATACATCGAATGGCTCGGAGTCGTATCCACGCCCTCCCCCTGTCCGTACGCCGAAGGCCGGTTCCCGTGACGTGTGTCACGGGAACCGGCCCTGGTCGGCTGCGGGCGGGATCAGACCCCGGCGTAGGAGTGCTTGCCGGTGACGAAGATGTTGACCCCGTAGTAGTTGAAGAGGAAGCAGGCGAAGGCGATCAGCGCGATGTAGGCGGCCTTGCGGCCCTTCCAGCCCGCCGTGGCCCGCGCGTGCAGATAGCAGGCGTAGGCGACCCAGGTGATGAACGCCCAGGTCTCCTTGGGGTCCCAGCCCCAGTAGCGGCCCCACGCGTCGCCGGCCCAGATCGCGCCCGCGATGATCGTGAAGGTCCACAGCGGGAAGACGGCGGCGTTCACCCGGTAGGAGAACTTGTCGAGGGTGGCCGACGCGGGCAGCCGCTCCAGGACGGAGGTCGCGAAGCGCCCCGGCTTGCCGCCGCTCGCCAGCTTGTTCTCGTAGCTGTCCTTGAAGAGGTACATCAGGGTGGCGACCGCGGCCACGTAGAAGACGGCGCCGCAGAGGATGGCCGTCGAGACGTGGATGTAGAGCCAGTACGAGTGGAGCGCGGGAACCAATTGGTCACTGGCGGTGTACAAGACAGTGACGGCGAGACCGAGATCGAGGAGGACCGTGGTGACCAGGGGGAGGCCGAGCCAGCGGATGTTCTTCTTCAGCGCGAGCATCACCAGGTACACCGTGACGGCGACGGTGGAGAAGGTGATGTTGAACTCGTACATGTTGCCCCACGGCGCCCGCTGCACCGACAGCGCACGCGAGACGACACCGGCCACCTCGACGGCCCAGGCGACGACGGTGAGAGACACCGCGATACGGCCGTAGAGGTCGCCCTGCACATCCCCGCCGTGCGCCCCGGGCCCGTCGGGCACGTCACGGGCGCCGGAAGCGGACCGGGTGACGACCTGGGGCCGCTCCAGGACCGTGGTGCCGCCCGCCTTGTTCACCGTGACCGCGGGAGCCGCCGTCTTCTGCGGCGAGGTCAGCGCGGCGGCCGTGCGGGCCACCTTGCTGCGGCTGCCGAAGATCCACTCGGCGATGTACGTGAAGAAGGCCAGGGTGTAGACGGCCATCGACGAGTAGATCAGCGTGTTGCTGACGTTGGCGAGGTGTTCGTTGGTGGTCGCGGCCAGGTTGGTGGCGGTGGCGGCGAGATCGGTTGCGGCAGCGGGATTCACTGCTTCTCAGCCCCTTCGGCGGCAGATACGGGGGGTTCGGCGTCGGGGTGTGCCTCGGCGTCGGGTTCGGCTTCGCCGGCTTCGTCGGCGTCTTTGACTTCGCCGGCTTCGGCGGGCTTGCTGGGCGCCGTGGGCGCCTGTTCGTGCACGAGCGCGGCCAGGTCGCCGAGTTCCTCGGGAAGCTTCGTGGACTCGCTGCGGCCGAGGCCCGCCATCTCGACGACGGTGACGCCGTCGGCGCCCCTGGTGGCCCGCACCCAGACCCGGCGGCGCTGGATGAAGAGCGACCCGGCGAGACCGAAGATCGCGGTGAAGGCTCCGACCAGTGCCCAGTCGCTGCCGGGCTGCTGGGTGACCTGGAAGCCGGCCCACTCCTTGATGTCCTTCTCGAAGGTGATCGAGCCGGCGCCGTTCGGCAGCGTCATGGTCTCGCCGGGCGCCAGCCTCGACTTGAGGATCTCGCCCTTCGAGTCCTTGAACTGCTTCATCTGGGAGGTGTCCAGTTGGTACACGTTCTGCGGAAGCCCCGAGTCGACCCCCAGGCTGCCGTGGTACCCGCTCAGCGCCAGCACCGGGTCCTTGAGCGCGGGGAACTGGGAGAACATGTCACCCGCGCCGGCGCCCGCGAAGGTCGGCACGAAGAAGGCGGCGAAGCCGAGCTGCTCCTTGTCGCCCTTCGCGTTCCGGTAGCCGTCCATCACCTTGATCGCGCCCTGCGAGGTGACGTTCGAGTCGAGCGGCAGCATCGGCACGGGCTCGGAGTAGACGACCTTGCCCTTGCCGTCCCGGACGGTGACGACGGGCGCGTAGCCGTGGCTGACCAGGTAGACCTTCGAGTCGCCGATCTCCAGCGGCTCGTTGACCTTGACCGTGGTCTTCTTCTCCTTGCCGTCGGCGCCCTCGCTGTAGGTGATGTCCGCCTGGTAGGTGCGCGGGGTGCCCTTGTTGGGGCCGGACTCCTCGTAGGTGCCGGTGAAGCTCTTCAGGTCGAAGCTGAACGGCGTGAGGTCGTCGGTGGAGAAGAGGTTGCCGGACTTGAAGTCGTCGTACGACAGCAGGGTGTTGGAGAAGCCGTCGCCCTCGACGATCAGTTTGTTGCCCTCGGACTTGAAGAGCTGGCCCCAGGCGAAGGCGACCAGCATCACGACCAGCGCGATGTGGAAGAGCAGGTTGCCGGTCTCGCGCAGATAGCCCTTCTCGGCGGCGACGGCGTCCCCGGCGAGGTGCGCACGGAACCGCCGCTTCTTCAGCACCCCGAGGGCGGCCTCACGGACCTGCTCCGGCTCCGCGGCGGTGCGCCAGGTCGCGTACGCGGGCAGCCGGTTCAGCCGCTTGGGCGCGCCCGGCGGACGGCCGCGGAGCTGCCCGACGAACTGCCAGGTGCGCGGCACGATGCAGCCGATGAGCGAGACGAAGAGAAGGATGTAGATCGCCGAGAACCACACGGAGCTGTAGACGTGGAACAGCCCGAGCTTTCCGAAGACGGGCCCGAGCACGCTGTGCGCGTCCTTGAAGTCCTGCACCTTCACCGCGTCGGTCCCGGACTGCGGGATCAGCGAGCCGGGGATCGCCCCGAGCGACAACAGGAACAGCAGGAGCAGCGCGATCCGCATGGAGGTGAGCTGCCGCCAGAACCAGCGGGTCCAGCCGAAGACCTCGCGCCCGGTCCAGGCCAGCCGGCCGGCCGCGCCGGGCCCGCGTACGCCGCCGAAGGAGCCGGGGACGACGGTGTCCACAGGGGCTGTGGACAGTTGGGATCCGGCCGCGCCGAGTTCGCCGTCGGCGCTCACACCGACATGCCGGCTGGCGGGCACCGGTTCCGTCGCCTCTTCACCGCCGTCGGTCGCCGTCTTGCCGGTGTCAGTCGTGCTCATCGATCAGATCCCTACCGTGAAACCGTTGGACCAGACCTGCATCTGCTGAACGAGGCTGTCCCACGCGCCGGTCAGCAGCAGGAGGCCGGTCACGATCATCATGCCGCCGCCGATGCGCATCACCCACGCGTAGTGGGCCTTGACCCAGCCGAAGGCGCCGAGCGCCTTGCGGAAGGCGACCGCGGCGAGGACGAAGGGCACCCCGAGACCGGCGCAGTACGCGACGGTCAGTATGGCCCCTCGGCCGGCGCTCGCCTGCTCCATCGACAGAGCCTGCACGGAGGAGAGCGTCGGGCCGATGCACGGGGTCCAGCCGATCCCGAAGAGCGCGCCGAGGAGCGGCGCGCCGAGGAGGCCGGTGACCGGCCGCTTGTGGAAACGGAACTCGCGCTGGGTGAGCCAGGGCATCATCCCCATGAAGAAGACACCCATGAGGACCATGAGGACACCGAGCACCTTGGACAGCGTGCTCTGGTGCTCGTACAGGGTCGAGCCGAAGTATCCGAACAGCGCCCCGCCGGAGACGAACACGACGGTGAAGCCGAGCACGAACAGGCTCGCCCCCACCACCATCCGCCCGCGTCTGGCCTCCGCCAGATCGGTGCCGCTGACCCCGGTGACGTAGGAGAGGTAACCGGGCACGAGCGGCAGCACGCAGGGCGAGAAGAAGGAGATGAGCCCGCCGAGTACGGCGATCGGCAGGGCGAGCAGCAGTGCCCCGTCGTAGACCGTCTGGTTCGTGCCGGTCGGCGCGGCGAGCGCGGTGGCGAGGTGCGTGGACCCCGCGAGCTGCGCGGACGTCGCGAAATCCGTGGACGCGGCGAGGAGGGACACGGCAGGTCACTTCTCCGCGAGGACGGGAGCGAGCATCTCGCGCAGCTTGTCTTCGCTGAGGGCCTGAAGCGTGCGGGCCGCGATCTTCCCGTCCCGGTCGATGATGAGCGTCGACGGAATCGCCTGCGGGTTCAGCGTGCCCTTCTTGAAGCGGAGCATCAGCTTGCCCGTCGGGTCGTACAGACTGGGGTACGTGACCCCCTGCTCCTCCTCGAACGCCTTGGCCGGAGCGGTGCTGGGGTCGCGGGTGTTGATGCCGACGAACTGCACGCCCTGGTCCGCCGTGTCCTTGGCGACCTTGACGAAGTTCGGTGCCTCGGCGCGGCACGGCGGGCACCAGGAGCCCCACACGTTGAGGACGACGACCTTGCCCTTGTAGTCGGCGACGTCGAGCTGCTTGCCGTCGACGGTCTCGCCGGAGAGGTCGGGCGCGTCGGTCCGCTCACCCTTGGCGACGGTGGCGATGCCGTTCTTGCCGGCGACGAAGTTGGTGTTGCCCGAGCCTCCGGACGTACCCCCGGAACCGCAAGCGGACAGGGCGAGAGCGGCGACGGCGGCTCCGGCGGTCAGCAGGGCGGTGCGACCACGGGTGCGGTTCGAACGCTGGTCGGCGCGGCAGGCAGCACTCATGTGAAAAGTTTCGCATGTCCGTTCCGGGGATCTTGCGCACCCCCCTTGCGGACGGAAACCCGCATTTCAGGCGGCCTTTTCAGACCCCTTGGAGGACTGTGTACCGACATCGCCGAGGAAGGACCTCCAGCCGCCGGCCGGCTCCTGCCCCACGTCGAGGGACTGCAGCCCGGCCACCACCTCGGGTTTCTGCACGTCCAGCCACTCCACGAACTCCCGGAAGGAGACGAGACGGACGTCCTCGCCCTTCTCCTTCTCCCGCGCGATGTACTTGAAGGCGTTCTCGACGGCGTCCATGTAGATGCCGCCGTTCCACTGCTCGAAGTGGTTGCCGACGAAGAAGGGTGCGCGGTTCGTCTCGTACGCGCGCTTGAATCCGGCGATGTAGGACTGGCTCGCCTGGGTGCGCCAGGCCGGGTAGTTGTAGGCGGGCGCGTTGGTCGAGTTGACCGACTGGTTGGCGAGGATGTTGTAGTCCATCGACAGCACCTCGAAGCCGCGGCCCGGGAAGGGCATCGCCTGGAGCGGCAGGTCCCACAGGCCCTGCCGCTTGCGCGGCCAGACCTGGAGGCCGCCGGGCGAGGAGGCGTCGTAGCGCCAGCCGAGTTCCCTGGCGGTGGGCAGCAGGTTGTCCCGGCCCAGCAGGCACGGGGTGCGTCCGCCGATGAGTTCCTTCTCGTAGTCGAAGGGCAGCGCGGGCAGATCGGTCCAGCCGCTGTTGGTCCGCCACTCCTTGACGAAGGACTTCGCCTGGTCGATCTCGCTGCGCCACTGCGCGGCCGTCCAGTTGGCGACCGTGCCGCTGCCGGCGCAGAAGTGGCCGTTGAAATGCGTGCCGATCTCATGGCCCTCGAGCCAGGCCTGCCGGACGAGTTTCAGCGTGGTCCTGATGTGGTCGTCGGTGAGATAACCGATGTCCGAGGCGCCCTGGGGATTGTTGGGCGGCGAGTACAGACGCTTCTTCGACTCGGGCAGCAGATACAGCCCGGAGAGGAAGAACGTCATGTGGGCGTCATGGTGCTTGGCGAGTTCGAGAAAGCGGGAGAAAAGACCGGTCCCGACCTCTCCGGCGCCGTCCCAGGAGAAGACCACGAACTGCGGCGGGGTCTCGCCGGGTTCGAGCGGCACCGGCTCCGCGTGCTGTCCTGGCTGCTTTCCGGTGAAGGCGGTGGAGCCGTCGCCGAGGGGTCGCACGGGGTGCTTGGGGGCACCCGGCGGTCCGTCGGCGGAACCGCCACCGTGCTCCGCGCCCTCTTGCTGTGCGGTACCGCAGGCCGCGAGTCCCAGCGCGGCGGCGGCGCCCGCCCCGAGACCGATCATTCCCCTGCGACTGATGTCCCGCATTCCGTCCCCGCTTCCTCGCGCCTTCTCGGTCGGCTCCGGCCGACACCTCATGAGAGGGCGCGAGGAAGACGGGGGTTCCGCCAAACTCGCCCATATTCAACTGTTTTTACGAAAATACGCTCAGATGACTTGAATCAGTACGCTAAGTAATGATGTGTGCGCCTTGGGCGGCTTACGCGCCGAACGCCTTGTCCTTGCCCTTCACCGGCTTGGCGCCCGCGAGGAGATGGGCGGGGACGAGATCGCGGGCGGGCTCGGTGTAGCCCACGGAGACGATCCTGTCGCCGCGGTAGGTGAAGGACGTCAGGGACGCCAGCGTGCACTGCCGCTTGCGCGGGTCGTGCCACAGCCGCCGCCGCTCCACGTAGGAGCGCACGGTCCAGATGGGCAGCTGGTGCGAGACGCACACCGCCTCGTGCCCACGGGCCGCGTCCTTGGCGGCGTCCAGCGCCCCCATCATCCGTACGACCTGGTCCACGTACGGCTCGCCCCAGGACGGCCTGAAGGGGTTGACGAGGTGCTTCCAGTTCTCGGGCCGCCGCAGCGCGCCGTCCCCCACACCGAAGGTCTTGCCCTGGAAGACGTTCCCCGCCTCGATCAGCCGGCCGTCGGTCGACAGGTCGAGCCCGTGCGACTTGGCGATGGGGGTCGCGGTCTCCTGCGCCCGCTCCAGCGGGGAGGCGACGACATGCGTGACGTCCCGTGACGAGAGGTGCTCGGCGACCCGGTCGGCCATCCGCCGCCCGAGCTCGGAGAGGTGGTACCCCTCCAGCCGCCCGTACAGAACGCCGTCCGGGTTGGCCACCTCACCGTGCCGCATCACGTGTACGACGGTGATGTCCTCGTTGCGCTCGCTCATGCCGTGGCCTCCGCTGCTGCCCGTGCCGCCGCCGGAAGGGCGTCGGCGATCCGTTGAATCGCCCGGTCGTCGTGCGCGGTGGAGACGAACCAGGACTCGAACGACGACGGCGGCAGGTACACGCCCTGCGCCAGCATCGACTGGAAGAACGCGGTGTAGCGGAAGGACTCCTGCGCCTTGGCGTCCTCGTAGTCGCGCACCTCACGCCCGGTGAAGAAGACGGAGAACATGCTGGAGGCGTTCTGCAGCCGGTGGGCCACACCCTCCTTGCCGAGCGCCTCCGTGACGAGACCACGGACCTGCTCGCTCACCGCGTCGATCTTCTCGTACGCGGCGTCGTCGAGCAGCCGGAGCTGCGCGAGCCCGGCGGCGGTGGCGACCGGGTTCCCGGACAGCGTGCCCGCCTGGTAGACCGGCCCGGCCGGCGCCAGGTGGCCCATGACATCGGCGCGCCCGCCGAAGGCCGCGGCCGGGAAGCCGCCGCCCATGACCTTGCCGAAGGTCATCAGGTCGGGCTTGACCCCGTCGATGCCGTACCAGCCGGCCCTGCTGGTCCTGAACCCGGTCATGACCTCGTCGGAGACGAACAGGGCGCCGTTCTTGGCGCAGGCGTCCTTCAGCCCCTGGTTGAACCCGGGCCGCGGCGGCACGACGCCCATGTTGCCGGGCGAGGCCTCGGTGATCACACACGCGATCTCGCCGGGGTGCGCGTGGAACGCCGCGTGCACGGCTTCGAGATCGTTGTAGGGCAGGACGATGGTGTCGCCGGCCTGGGCCCCGGTGACGCCCGGGGTGTCGGGCAGCGCGAAGGTGGCCACTCCGCTCCCGGCCGCGGCGAGCAGCGAGTCGACGTGACCGTGGTAACACCCGGCGAACTTGATGACCTTGGCCCGCCGGGTGAACCCGCGCGCGAGCCGGATGGCGGACATGGTCGCCTCGGTCCCGCTGGAGACCAGCCGGACCTGCTCGACGGGCTCGACACGGGCGACGATCTCCTCGGCCAGCGTGACCTCACCCTCACCGGGCGTACCGAAGGACGTGCCCCGGGAGACGGCGTCCTGGATCGCGGCGATGACATCGGGCTGAGAATGCCCGAGAATCATCGGCCCCCAGGAGCAGACAAGATCGACATACTCCCTCCCGTCGGCGTCGGTCAGGTAGGGACCGTTACCGGACACCATGAACCGGGGCGTACCGCCCACGGCCCGGAACGCGCGCACAGGAGAATTCACGCCACCTGGCGTGACGACGGCCGCACGGTCGAATAGGGACTGCGATGCTGGGGCTTCATAGGGATAAGGCAGTTCGGTCATGACCTGCGACGTCTCCGACTCCGGGGGGCTAGTGACCTACTCAGGGTAGGCCAGCGGCTTCCGGCCGCCGCGGGCGCGCGAGCCCGGCCTCGCGGGCACGCCAGGGGCACACAGGACGCGGCGGCGTGAACGCGGGCGCCCGCGTGCACGTACGAGAAGATCCCAGCCATCGCGCGCGCGGCGGGCCGGTGCTCGGTACGACAAACGGGCGGCGGTCCTCGCGCATCTGCGAAACTGGGGCCTGGTACGGACAGCTCCGATGAACGATGGTGTTCAGCGGGCGGAGATCCTGCGGACAGGTGTTTCAGCGCACGTTTCGGCGTGCGGCCGTGGGGGAGGTCACTGTCACGATGATCGGGTTGCGTGACGGGGGTCGCGCGCCTTGGAAAAGCAGTCGGGTGGAGATATGCATCGCGGTGGCGGACTGGGCGAAGGGACCGACGACCTCGGTCCTCGGCGTGCCCGCGGGGGAAAGCACCGACGCGAGGCGGAGGAGGCGGCCGGCGCCAGAGCCGGCCAGGAACCCGAGCGTGCCGCCCGCAGGATCGAACGGCTGGGTGCAGGGAGCGGGAATGGTGGCCGGGTGGGGGTGACCTACAAATACTTCGGCGCGCCCGACGGCGCGACGGCGGCCCGGGTCCCGATCTCGATGCGCCCCGAAGAACTCGGCGGCGACGAACTCGGGATGAACGGCATGTTCACCAAGATCAAGCCGGAAACCATGGCAGCCATGGTCCTCACCGGCATAGAGGGCGTCCCGCTCAACAAGGTGCCCCCGCTCGAACTCGTCGTCCTCCACCCCGACTACGCCGTCGTCAAGCTCCCCATGACCGTCGTGGACCCCCTCCGTGGAATAGGCGAGGAAGCGGTCGGCGCGGCCGCGTTCATCTGGTCGACGGTGCCGGACCGCGGGGGGCCGCGGGACGCGTTCAACGTGTATCAACTGCTGCACGAGTGGCAGGACTTCAGCCACCGGCTGCATGAGGCTGGGCATCAGCCCTACTGTCTTGTCTGGCCGTGAGCCGAGGTGGCGCTGGTAGTGGCGGGCGGGGTCTTCGGACCTCGCCTTTTTCATGTGCCGGGACAGGTGGGAGGCAGCCGGGACCGGGACGAGGCGGCGAGCCCCCCGCTCCGGGCCTGAATCGTCTCGTCGACGGGCGAGTTGGGCGCCGTTAGGGTGAGGCGGCGCTCCGGTCCGGTCGCGTGCAGCGGATTCTCCAGATGCAGAGGTGTACGAGCGTATGAAGCGACCTGGGTGGTTGTGGAAGACACCGGGACCGGGAAGCCGGCTGGCCGCGTCCTTCGCCATGGCGCGCCCGGCGCGCGGAAGCTCCACGACGGACCTGCTGCGCAGGGCGGCCTCGCACGACGCGATCTGGCTGGGTGCCGCGGCCGTGCTCGGGGCGTCCGGCGGCAGGACCGCCCGCCGGGCCGCGCTGCGTGGCGTCGGCTCGGTGGCGATCGTCGCGGTGATCAATCACACGCTGGGCAAACCGGCCGCCCGCAGTGCGCGCCCCGTCCTCGACAGCCTCCCCAAGGTCTTCCCCCGGCCGGACACCGCGTCCCTCCCGTCGAGCCCGCTGGCGGCGGCCGCCGCCTTCGTCTCGGGAGCCGCCCTGGAGTCGCCCCGGCACGGCCTCGCCGTCCTGCCCTTCGCCGCGGGGCTGGCCTACGTACGCGGCCGGGAAGGTCTCACCCACCGCGGCCGGGCCGCGGCGGGGCTGATCGTCGGCGGGGGCGCGGCGCTGCTCACCTGCCGTTGGTGGCCGGTGAAGCCGGAGGCCGCGGCGGCGGCCGCACCGCCGCGCAGGCCGGCCCCCGCACTCGAGGACGGCAAGGGCCTGCATCTGGTGGTCAACCCGTCGTCCGGCATCTCCTGGACCAAGGACACCGCCGAGACCCTGGGCGTCCTGCTGCCCGGCGCCTCGATCACCGTGCTCGAGCCGGGCGACGACCTGGTGAGCCTCCTCGACGAGGCGGCGCTGCGCGCCGTCGCGGACGGCGGGGCGCTGGGGGTGTGCGGCGGCGACGGGACCGTCAACGCGGGCAGTACGACGGCCGCCCGCCACCGTGTGCCGCTGGCCGTCTTCCCCGGGGGCACGTTCAACCACTTCGCCGTCGACCTCGGCAACCAGACCATGGAGGACGTGGTCCGCGCGATCCAGGCGGGCGACGCGGTCACCGCCGACGTGGGCCGGGCCTCGTCCCCCGAGGGTCCGGGCACCCGCCCCGAGGAGGGCGCGCCGGACGGCTCCCCTGCCGAGTCGGCGGACCCCCCGGAGGCCGGCCAGCAGTTCTTCCTCAACACCTTCAGCATCGGGGTGTACTCCGAGCTCGTGCACGCCAGGGAGCGGCTGGAGAAGCGCATCGGCAAGTGGCCGGCACTGGCCGTGGGCCTGGCCAAGGTCCTGGCCACCGGCAGCCCGCTCTCCGTGGTCATCAACGGCCGCCCCCGCCGTATCTGGCTGCTCTTCGCGGGAAACGGGATATACCACCCGGCCGGTTTCGCCCCGACCTACCGCACCCAGCTCGACGACGGACTGCTCGACGTCCGCGCCGTGGAGGCCGGCACCCCGCTGGCCCGCACCCGGCTGCTCATCGCCGTCCTGACCGGCACCCTGCACAACTCCCGGGTACTGACGACCGCCCAGGTGCGCCGGATCGACCTGGAGGTCCTGCGGGGCGAACCGCACTTCGCGTACGACGGAGAGGTCACGGACGCCACCTACCGGCGCCTGGTCCTCGACAAGATCCCCAAGGCGATCACCTTGTACCGCCCCGCCGACCAGGACCAATGGCTGCGCTGACACCAGCCGTCCTCCGCCGCCCGGGGCCCGTGTCGGAAGCCGGGCGCACACCCGTGCCGGAAGCCCGGCGCGCACCCGTGCCGGAAGACGCGCGTAAAACCGTGTCGGAAGACGCGTGCATATACGACTGAGAGCGGGGCACACGGAGGCTGCACAAGCAAGAATCCAGCAGACGTAAAGATTGGAACCGACATGATTGCCCTGGGCGTCATCCTGCTCATACTCGGCCTGCTGCTCGGTGTCGGCCTCCTGACGACCGTCGGCGGCGTGCTCGTCGTCGTAGGCGCGGTCCTGTGGATCCTCGGCTCGACCGGTCGCGCGGTCGGTGGCCGGAAGCACTACTTCTAGGAACCGCGCTCCGCGCGGTTACCCCGCGATGTGAACTCTGAGGATGGTGCGCTGCTGCGGATGTTGGCTTACACCCCGGCGGCGCTCCTCCTCGTTTTTTTCTGCGTGCGCGCGCTGCGCGAGCGCAGAAGGTTCGGCAACGCCGTGATTCTCGGGCTCGCCGCGCTCTGCGCGCTGGCGGCCTGGATGTTCCAACTGGCCCGGTCCGACTCGACATCCGGCCTGGTCATCGCCTGGTCGCTCGTGGTTCTGGGATCACTGGCCGTCCTCGTGCTGACGTGCTTCCTGTTCCTGAACGGCCTGCGGATGGCGCGCAAGGAGGGCAGGAGCCCCTCCAACCTTCTGTCGCTGGTGGCCGCCCTCTCCATCCTGATCGTCATCGCACTGCTGATCACCGCCGCCGCGGTGAGGACACCCGTGCTGATCGGGGTGGGAGCGGCGGTCGGCGGCATCGCTGTCTACGTCTCCTTCCTCTTCCTGAGCTTTGTCATCTACGCCTTCCTCTACGGACGGCTCCGGGTGCGCCGCAAGGCCGACTACGTGGTCGTGCTCGGCTCGGGCCTCGTGGACGGCTCCACCGTGCCGCCCCTCCTGGCCAGCCGCCTCAAGCGGGCCCAAGCGGTCCACGCGCGGCTCGCCAAGCGCGGGAGTGCCCCCGTACTCATCACCTCGGGCGGCCAGGGACCGGACGAGGATGTGCCGGAGTCGCACGCCATGGCCGACTACCTGACGGCCCAGGGGTTCCCCGCCGGCCTGATCGAGCGGGAGGACCGCTCGACGACGACGGAGGAGAACCTGCGGTACAGCAAGGCGATCATGGAAAAGGCGAACCCGGACTACCGGTGCGTCATCGTCACGAACAACTACCACGCCTTCCGCGCCGCCCTCACCGCACGGCGGACCCGGATCAGAGGCCAGGTGGTGGGGTCACCCACAGCCGCGTATTTCTGGCCCAACGCCACGCTCCGCGAGTTCGCGGCGATCCTCGTCACGTATCGACGGACCAATACGGCGATGTGCCTGCTGTTCGTCCTGGGCGGGGTACTCGCCTGGTGGACCCGGAACAACATGTCCGGCTAGCAGTCGGCCGGGCACCGGCCCCCGGCTGCGCTTTCGTCCCGCCGAACCCTCGTACGCGACGACCCGGTGGGCCACGGCCCTCCCCCAAGGACCGAATGAGGAAAGAACCAACTACCCTCCCCCACCCACCCGTTCACCCTCAGGAGTGACCCGGTTGCGGAGAGTCGTTGCGGGAGGTTACGTTCCCGGCGACAACTCCACACAAACGACGGCCCCCGCCAGGACGGCAATCCTGAACGAGGGCCTGACCGCTCAGGAAGAAGACGCTTCCCGATGGCTGATCCGCAGTCTAACGCGCCCTCGCGCGCCGACACCGGAGCTCCGACCTCCGGTGTGATCCACGTCCGCACCCGCCTCACCGCCAACTTCACCGTGATCGCCAACGCCCTTGCGCAGCGGCGCGGCAGCGCGGTCACCGTCGGCGTCGCGGCGTACATCCTCTCGCTGCCCGACGGCTCGATCGTCAGCATCGCCGCGCTCTGCGCCCACTTCGACGAGGGCGAGATCCTGATCTCGCGTGCGCTACGGGAGTTGGAGGCCGCCGGTTACCTGGAGCGGCGGCGAGAGCGCGGCCCGGACGGCCAGATCCGTACCCGGACGTACTTCCACGACGTACCGCGCGGGCAGGGCGAGTCCACTCCGCCGCCCGAACGGCCCCTGCGGGCAAGGAAGTTCGCGGCGAGGAACACACCCCGGCCCAGCACGCCGCCCACGACAGAGTCCGCGCCGGACCCCGCACACCCGTCGCCCCCTTCCCCGCTGGGGCTCGACACCGTCGACCCTCAGGCCGTCGTCGTCCTCTCCTCCCTCCGGATCCTCGACCGCAGGCTGATCCTGTCCCGCCGCGAGGTCGCCGAGCTGGCCCCGGCCGTCACCGAGTGGCTCGCGCGGGGCCTGGGCCCCGAGGAGATCGCCGGACTGCTCACCACAGGGCTCCCCGAGACCTTCCGCTCCCGCCCGGCACGCGTCCTCGCGTACCGCCTGAGCGAAGTCCCCCTCCCCGCACCACCCGCTCCGCCCACCGCAGCCGCCCCGCACCCTTGGCAGACCTGCGAGGGCTGCGAACGCGCCTTCCGGGCCCCGGCGCCCACGTCGTGCCGCGACTGCCGGAACACGCCCACGCCACGCGCCACTCGTGCATCGGGCCGCACCGACACGGACAGGGCAGCCGTCAGTCCCCTTCATCGCCGTGGCGGAGGCCCACGTCCTGCGCTCGCTCGGGCTGCGATGAGTGCGATCCAAGAGGCGACGTGGCACTGACCGCTCACGCACGTAATAGGACTACCGTTCCAACTGGGCCTGACGGGTTCGGTCCACAGGGCTCTCTGGGTAGCGTCCGGCCATGGAAGAGATTTCGATCGGGGACGCGGTCGATCATCTGCGGGCCGAGCTGATATCCGCGCGGGACCGGGCGGTCGGCTCGGAGCTTCAGTTCGAACTCGGAGACATTGAGCTCGAGTTCGCCGTGGAAATGCGCCGGGACAGCGCCAGAAAGGGAGCGATCGCCGCCTGGGTCGTGTCGGCCGAGACGGGGGGCAGCCGATCGTCCGGCGCCACCCACCGCGTGTCGTTCGTGCTCAAGCCACAGGACGGCGGCGGGCGGCGGATCACCATCGGAAACACCGGGAACGACGCCACGTCCAGTCCGGGGCTACCCGCGCCGGTCCCCGGCCTGGACCGCTGACCTCCCCTTATAGAGCATGGGGCACCAGAGGCGGCAGCGATAAGGGCAGTAGGGGGACACTATGGAACTGCGCCGTGCCGTCGCCGTACTGCTGCGTGATGCCGAGGGGTCCCCTCGCGGCAACGGGACGGGGTATCTCCTCGCCCGACGGCTCATCCTGACCGCACGTCATGTGCTGGACGGCGTTCCCGAGTCCGGGTCGTTCGGGGTGCAGGCACCCGGCGGCGCCTTCGTGGCCTGCTCTGTCGTCTGGCAGGGCGGACGCGTGGGGTCGGTCGAGGTCGACGCGGCGCTACTGCTCGCCGAGGAGGACGTCGGTGATCGGGTGGCCCCGGTTCGCTGGGGCCGTGTGGTCACCGCCCGGCATCACCCCTGCCTGGTGGCCGGGTACCCGGTCGCCGGGCACCGCGCGGACGGCGCACTGGACGTGCAGCAGCCGCGGGGCACGCTGTCACCCGGCACCGGGGCACTGTCGCACCGCTACACGGTGGAGCTGACCAGCGCCCCGCCGTCGACGCGCGCGCCGTCGCCGTGGAGCGGACAGTCCGGGGCCGCGTTGTTCTGCGGCGGGTCCGACTGGTCGGCCTCCCTGCTCACCGGGGTGGTGGTCGCGGACGTCACCGGCTGGCAGCCACCCCGCTGGGAAGCGCTGCCCGCGTACGTGCTTCTCGCCGACGCCCGATTCCGGCAGGTCGTGACGGAACACACGGGCCGTACGCCCGCCCTCGAACCGGTGGACATCCAGGATCTCGTGGCGCCGCGTACCCCCTGGCAGGTCCGGTCTCCGGCCACGCTCCTCGATCACCGGGCCGAAGCCGTCCGCTTCCACGGCAGAGAGGAGCTCCTGCGGGCCTTTCAGGACGACTGGTGCCAGGACGGCGGGGTGCGCCTCGCGGTGTTCACCGGGCCGGGCGGCGCCGGCAAGTCACGCTTCGCCAGGGAGCTTTCGCACCGTCTCGCCGACCAGCACGGCTGGGTCTGCGGCTGGCTCGACGAGAAGGACCCGCGGCAGGGATACGAGGTGCTGGCCGAGGTGGACCGGCCGATGCTGATCGTCGTGGACTACGCCGAGCGCAGACTCACCCAGCTGGAGCGGATCGCGTCCGTACTGGACCGGCGCCCGGACGAAAGCCCTCCGGTACGGGTGCTGCTGACCGCGCGGAGCCTCGGCGAGGCCACCGCAGGCTGGTGGGACCAACTGCGAGCACGGACCCGGGAGACGCGGGCACTCACCTACGACGCGATCCACCACGAGCTGGAACCGCTGACCCGATTAGCGGAGCGCCCGGCCCGCTACCGTGACGCCCTCGGCGATCTGGCCCGGCAGTTGGCGCAGGCACTCCCCCGGGCGCTGCGGGAGCTGGACATCGACTGGCCCGGGCAGCTGGCGCTGGTACCCGACCGCGACCTGTCGGACCCTGCCTACGGCTCGGGCCTGACCCTCCACATGACGGCGCTCACCGATCTGCTGGCCACCCACCCGGCCACCAGGCCGTCCGAACCAGGGCTCGCGGTGGAGGAGCAACTGCTGCTGCACGAGCGTGCCTACTGGGAGGACACCGCCGTACTGCGGCCGGCGCTCGCGGCGACCGGACCGGTGGCCCACGCCCACGCGACGGCGGTCGCCGTGCTCACCGCGGGCGCCCCCGACATCATGGGCCCGGCCATCCTGAAGACCTCACCCGGCTTCCACGACGCCGGTCAGGCACTGCTCGCCGAGGGAGCGGGCTGGCTGCACACGCTCTACCCCGCGCCCGGCGGGGCGTGTTGGGGGGCACTCCAGCCGGACCGGCTCGGCGAGTACCACCTAGGGGAACGCACCCTGCGCGCCCCCGGTCTGCTCGCGGGGACCCTGCCGTCGCTCGCGTACAGCGAAGAGTCGGTCAGGGCGCTGATCACCGTGTCACGCGCGGGTGCGCATCCCCACCACGACGCCGCTGTCGCGCGCGCTCTCGACGAGGCCCTGCGCCGCTCACCGGGAGGGGTCGGCCAGTCCATGCTGTCGGCGGCGACGCTGACCGAGTCGCCCGGCCCACTCGTCGGTGCCTTGGAGCGGCTGACCGAGGCGGACACCACCGACCCGCTGGAGTTGCTTGCGCTCCTGGAGAGCCTCGGAGCGGGCAGCAGCACCGTGCTGGCGTCCTGGGGGCTGCGCACCGCGTCCCGGCTTGCGCGGATTCTGCATGAGGCAGGGGCGGCCTGGAACCAGCTCGCGTCGGCCCTACTGCTCGAAGGTGGCTGGCTTCTCGCCACCGGAACCGTCGAAGCCGGGCTGAACCCGATCGTGAGTGCGCAGGAGCTGTACCGGCAGCACACGGAGGCACTCTCAGCGCGAGTGGGACTGGCTTCGGCCCTCGCGATGCGCGGCCAGGCGTTGTATCTACTGGGCAGGTTCGAGGAGTCGCTCAAAGCCTGCGACGAGGCCCGGGTCGCGTGTGCCGGATTGCCGGGCACCGACGGCAGAGACGACCTGCGGCTCGCCAGCAGCGTGATGAACCTGGCCGGGATGACGCTCTACGAGCTCGGGGAGTACGAGAAGGCCCTGAAGGCACTCGAATCAGCGGTGGACACCAGGACCGCCCTGGAACGCGAGGATGACGACAACTCGCAAATTAATCTGGCCATGGTGCGGGGCAACCTCGCCATCGTCCAGGCCCGGCTGGGCAGGGAGCGGGAGGCGCTGGCGACCACCGAGCTCACGGCGACGGTTCATCAGCGGCTCGGCGAGAAGTATCCGGACGCGACCGGCCCCACCACGGCCAGGGGGCTTGCGAGCCATGCCAACAGACTGCGCAACCTCGGCCGCGACGCCGAGTCGCTGGAGGTTTCACGGGCCGTGCTCCAGAAGTTCGAGGCCCTGGCACAGGAGCTGCCCGCCGCGTATCTGCCGGACCTGGCCGCAACGCTCAACAACTACGGTTCGTCGCTGGTCGACAACGGAGACGCCGTCGAGGCGGGCAAAGCCCTCGAGCGCTCCACCGGCATCCGGCGTGAGCTGTACGCCGCTGACCCCGATCGGTACGGTGCGGCGCTGGCGAGTTCGCTCAACAACCTCACGTACTGCCTGATCGACCTTGAGCAGCCGGCACGTGCGCTCGCCACGGCGCGCGAGAATCTCGCTCTGCACACCCGGCTCGCGAAGCGGAAACCCGCCGCCTACCAGGCCAAGCTCGCGGCGGCCTACACGACCCTCGCCAATGCGCTGACGGAGTGCGGCGAGCTGCGCGCCGCACTGCGGGCGTCGAGGCGGACGATCGCCCTTTATCGCAAGCTGGCCAGGTCCCGGCCGGACGCGCATCTGGTGGATCTGGCACAGGCGTGGAACAACCGGGCTCACATCCTCTCCATCATGGACCGCCGTGTGGCCACGTATGGGGCGCGCAGAATGCTGCATGCCTGTCGTCGGCTGCTCGCCACAAGAGACCCGGAGCGACATCTCGCGACGCTCGCGGACGATCTACGGGAGACCGCGCGTGCCTGTGCGCAGTACGGCTGGCCGGGTTCGGCCCTGGCGGCACGCGACGAAGCGGTCGCGGTCCGCCGCTCCCTCGTCGACCTGTCCGCCACCGAGCAGAGCATCCTCGAACTGGCGCGGGAGGTCGAGGCCCAGGCGATCGTCCTCGCCGAGTTGGGGCGGTTCGGCGAGGCGAAGGAAGCCTTACAGGAGACGCTGGGCCTGGTCGAGGAACTGGCCCTGATGGGACCCCAGACCTACCGCGAGCACGTCGCGACCTCTCGCTACAACCTCTCTGGCCTGCTCGTTGCGACCGGAGAGCCGGCGGAAGCGCGCGCCCTTGCCCGCTCGGCGGCCGAAGTCTTCCGGCAGTTGAACACGGAGCAACCAGGCAAGTACCGAGAACATCTGGACGACTGTGCGGAGCGGCTGGAGATCATCGACTCACCGGAGTCCCCGGCCCACGGGTTCGCTGCCGCTCTGCCACAGCAGCGCCGGAGCGGTCTCCTGCGGCGCCTGGGCCGAAGGCGGCACAGCGCCTCGTAGCATTCGAACCCGTCCACGCCGCCTTGTTGCGCATACTCCACACGACGGCCCGCCTCCGTCGGCGAAAGGACCAGGGTGGCTCAGCCAAAGCCCGGCAAGCAGCAGCAAGCTCTCAAGCCCGCCCTCGGATCCATGACCGTGCTGGTCGCCGCCGTCATCGTCCATGATCTGGCCGGCGGCCGTGTGGTGCTTCTCCAGCGTGGTGAGAGGGCCAAGTTCGGCCGGGGTATGTGGGATCTCCCCGTCGGCAAGAGCGAACCCGGGGAGTCGATCACCGGGACCGCCGTGCGGGAGTTGCACGAGGAGACGGGGCTGACGGTGAAGGCGGAGTCGCTGAAGGTCGTGCACGTCATCCACGGAGCGTGGGGAGCCGAAGCACCCAACGGTTTCCTCACCGTCGTCTTCGCCGCCCATGAGTGGAGTGGCGAACCCGAGAACCGCGAACCGCTCAAGCACGCCCAGGTGCGCTGGACCGACATCGGCGCCCTCCCCGATCCCTTCGTGAAATCCAGCGCCGCCGCCCTCCGCCGATACCTCGCTTCCGGCACACCCGAAGTCTCGCTGCACGGCTGGGCGTAGCCGCGCCGGGCGGCCTCACCTGGCTTCCGGCGGGTCCGCCACGACCTCCGCCCACACCGTCTTCCCGATGGGCGTGCGGGGTGCCGTCCCCCACCGTGCGGCGAGCACCGCCACCAGGAGCAGGCCCCGCCCGGACTCGTCCTCCGGCCCGGCGACGGTCTCCGAACCGAACCGGGGCTGCCGCGTGGACGCGTCCCCGACCTCGATACGGATCAGCCGAGTGCGTACGTCGAGGGTGAGCCGGAGGTGGAAGTCCCGTCCGGGCAACCGGCCGTGCTGTACGGCGTTGGCGGCCAGTTCGGCGACCAGGAGTGAGACCGTCGCGGACGTGTCCGACGTCGGCGGATAGCCCCACTCGGCCATGCGGCACACCGTCAGATGCCGGGCGAGACGGGCACCCCGAGGTGACGAGGTGAACTGCATGGTGAACAGGGGGCGTTCGGTCGCCGCGGGTTCCTTCGACGCGGGTTCCTTCGACGCAGTGCCGTCCATCGCATCCCTTTCCTAGCCGCGAGCGCGACCCGCAGCGTGTGCGAGCCGTGACGTTACGTACACAAGGGTCGTCAAACGGGCCTACGCTCAAAAGGGGACCGAGCCTTACCGTGCGGACCGTAAGGAATGGAAGTAGCGCCTTGGCCAAGGAAATTGACCCGGAATCGTCCATGGCGGCCCTCTTCGGTTCGCGCGTGCGCAGACTCCGTACGGCGGCGGGGCTGACCCAGGCGGAGCTGGGCGCGAAGACGCACGTGGTCGCCTCCCGGATCACCCAGATCGAGCGGTGCTCGGGGGCGAAGCCGACCCTGGAACTGGCCCGCGTTCTTGACGAAGTCCTGGGCGGAGACGGGCTTTTGGTGGACCTATGGCCGTACGTCTACCGGGAGGCGTTCCCCGACTGGTCGCGGGCGTTCATGGCGCACTCGGAGAGGGCCGTCTTCATTCGCGAGTACGGGGCGCACCTCGTGCCTGGCCTCTTGCAGACGGAGGATTACGCACGGGCCGTGCTCAGCGTCGGGCTGTCCCTCCAGGGCGAGGACCACCTGGAGGAGCGGGTGTCGGCGCGACTCGGTCGACAGGAGCGGCTGACCTCGTCCGACCGACCCGCGCTGTGGGTCGTACTGGACGAGGCGGTGCTACGGCGACCGGTCGGCGGATGGGCGGTCATGCGAGCCCAGTTGGCGCGTGTGCTGGATGCCGCCTCCGACCGTCACATCACGGTGCAGGTGTTGCCGTTCGAACAGGGTGAGCACGACGTGATGGGCGGCTCGCTGACCATCCTGGAGCTGCCGGACGGCAGCGAGGTCGCCTACACGGAAGGCGCCCACTACGGCCAGCTCGTGGAAGAACCGGCAGAGGTCGAGCGCTTTCGGCTGTTTTACGATCGGCTCCGGGCGGCAGCCCTGCCCCCGCTCATGTCACTCGACATGATCCGATCAGTAATGGAGGGCAATCACCGTGACGCGAACACCCCGTCCCGAACTGAACGGCGCCGCCTGGCGCAAGAGCAGTCACAGCAATCAGGAGGGCGGCAACTGCGTCGAGGTGGCAACCGGAATCCCCGGCATCGTCCCCGTCCGTGACAGCAAGGCCCCGGACGGTCCGTCGCTCGCCTTCGCGGCGGGACCCTGGGCCGTATTCATAGGCGAGTTGAAAACCCGTCACCGCACCTGAGCCGATCAGGGACCGGCTCCGGACGGCGTCCCGGCTGTCGGCCCTACGGTGGCGTCTCGCCGGGCGGGGGCCCGTACTGAGTGGGCTGCTGCCCGTACTGCGTCGGCGGGTAGCCCTGTTGGGGCGGATAACCGTACGGCTGCTGCGGTGGGACCTGCTGTTGCGGTGGCGCGTAGCCCGTCGTGACGGTCTTGCGGCCCATGGCTGCGGCGATCGGCCATCCCGTGACTGCCCACAGGCCGCAGCTGATGATCGTCAGAAACACGTGCAGGCCGTGGTTGGCGCCGCGCCTCTCGACGTAGCGGTGTGGCTGCTGATGCATGCCCTCTCCCCCTGGAACGGAGAGCCAGCGTGGCACGGAGGTGGGCGCTGTGCGGCGAAACCGTGAGGCTTCAACCTGACGAGTGACTGCCAGCCCTTCTGCCACTTGTATCAGTGCCGTCGCAGTGCCGGGCAGCGGGTGTTGGACGGTTTGTCGGCGCACTGGCGCCCAGCGCCCCTCGACGGAGTCGGCAGTGGGCGGCGGCTCACCACCAAGACGCGGGATAGACCTCCTGCTGCAAGCGGGAGGAGATCATCTGCACCACGACGAGCAGCACCGCACCGGCGGCAAGCAGGGGCACGAAGTGAGTGGCCGGCGGGTGGGCAAGCATGATCATGACGGCGGTCGCCATGGCCGGCGGGTGGGCCGCTTTGAGCGCCAGCACGAGTCCGCAGGCGATGCCGCAGGCCACGGCGGCGGCCCAAGGACCGTGCCAGCCGAGGGCGAGCACCGCGAAGCAGACGAGGCAGGCCAGCATGTGGCCGCCGATGACATGGCGGGGCTGAGCGAGAGGCGAGTGAGGGGTCGCGGTGACGATCGCCATCGTGGCCGCGAGCGGCGGTACCAGCGCCGTCTGTTGTGTGAGCGCCCCCACGGCCACCAGCACGGTCAGCCCGACCGATGTGGTGATGGCCGCCGACGCGACTGTGCGCCGGGGAAGTCGCGGCTCGTCGGGTTTCCACCAGCGGTTCGCAGGCCGCTTCGCCGGGCGCTCTGGGACGTCCGCTGCAGCCGGTTCCTCCCGCGCGTCAAACGCCATGAAGGCGGGATTCCTGTCGGAAGGTGCGGACTGCAGCCGCAGGACAGCCCAGCTCAGGCGGGGCGCACACCTGCGGGGCACACACCTGCGGAGCGCACGAAATCAGCACGGGAACTCCTCGCAGCAGTCCCCGCCTCCGGCCACGGCGGCTCGTCGTCCGTGAAAACGGGGATCATCCCCGGCATCGTGACCTTGCCGACCGACACCCGTCCAAGATCGCCTCGTTATCGCTCGATCGAAAGCCTCTATCGAAACCGCTCGTGCCAGGTCACCTGGCCACCGACTGGGCTGCTCAGGCGGGCTGTCAGCCCCGCAGCCCCCGGCTCCGTCATGCCGCCTCCCCCGTGGCGTGTGGCATGTCGCACATGGCCGCACCAGTGTCCGGTCTCCGGGACGGTGACGCCAGGCGTGCGCCCGGTCGGACCTCACTCGGCGGCCTCCCCGTAAGCATCGCGTTACGGCAGCCGCCCCGGCCGTCAAGCATGCGTCAGCGGGACCCCCCGTACCCCCTCACCCGGGCATAGCTTTCGACGAAGCGCCGGGCCGGTGGAGCAGAACACCGGCATCCGCATCGGCAGCGCGGCGCACGTCGTCTTCGTCAAGGAGCTGCACGATGTCTCCAGTGGACCGTTCCGAGGACCCCGAGCCTTCTGAACCCACCCCGGCCGGACTTCTCTTCGTACCTGTCCGGTCGGGGCCCGCGGGCTGTACGGCCCGGTTCTTCCGCACTCCCCTGGGCGGCCGTACGGCCGTCGGATTCACCTCGGCGGCGAAGCTCACCGCCACCCTCGGCACGGAACAGGCCTGCGTCAGGCTCTCCGAACGCGCGCTGCGCTCGCTCGCCGCGCCCCTGGGCGTCACCGCCCTCACCGTCGACCCGCCGTTCTCCGCCCCGGCGCCCTCCGCGACCCCGGTGCCGGAACGAGAGCACACCTGGCGCGACTGGCACCCCCAGCACGTCGGGGCCCTGCGCGTGACCGGCGCCGCCGCCGTCATCGCGTATCTGAACCTGCTGATCGGCTGAGGAGACGTCATGTCCGTAACTGTTCTCCAGGAAGGTCCCGGCGCCGCCACGAGCGACACCGACGACGACCTGTCCGTCTGGCCCCGCTCCGCCCGCCGTGAGCCCGACGGGGACGTCTCCGTCGGCGGCGTCTCCCTCACCGAGGCGGCCGACCGCTTCGGCACCCCCGTGTACGTGCTGGACGAGCAGGAGGTCCGGGAGCGCTGCCGTACGTACCGCACGGTGTTCCCCGAGGCCGACATCGTCTACGCGGCGAAGGCGTTCCTGTGCCGTGCGATGGCGCACTGGGTGCGGGAGGAGGGCCTCGGCCTGGACGTGTGTTCGGCCGGGGAGCTGGCGCTCGCCGTCACCACCGGGTTCCCGCCGGAGAAGATCGTGATGCACGGCAACGCCAAGAGCCCCGAGGACCTGCGCACCGCGCTGCGCCTCGGCGTCGGGCGCATCGTCGTGGACAGCACCTCGGAGATCGCCCGGCTGGCCGCGATCACGCCCGACGGCACCCGGCAGAAGGTCATGGTGCGGGTGGTGCCCGGCATCGCGGCCGGCGGCCACAGCAAGATCCGTACCGGCACCGAGGACCAGAAGTTCGGTCTGTCGATCACGGACGGCTCGGCGCAGCACGCGGTGGCCCGGATACTCGACCAGCCGCACCTCGAACTGGTCGGCCTGCACTGCCACATCGGCTCGCAGGTCACCGCGGTCAAGCCGTACGTCGCCGCCGTGCGCCGCATGACCGGGCTGATGGCCCGGATCCGGGACCAGCACGGCATCACCCTGCCGCAGCTCGACATCGGCGGCGGGCACGCCATCGCCTACCGGCCCGGCGAGGACAGCCTCGACGTGGACGCCCTGGCCGGCCGGGTCCGCGCCGAGCTGGCGGACGGCTGCGCGCGGGCCCGACTGCCCCTCCCCCGGCTCACCTTGGAGCCGGGCCGGGCGATCGTCGGTCCCGCCGGAGTCGCCGTCTACCGGGTCCTGTCGGTCAAGCGCACCGGGGACCACGTCTTCGTCGCCGTCGACGGCGGGATGAGCGACAACCCGCGGCCCGCGCTGTACGGCGTCCGGTACGCGCCCCGGCTCATCGGCCGCCCGTCCGCCGCCGCGCCGCGCCTGGTCACCGTCGTGGGCCGGCACTGCGAGGCGGGCGACATCCTCGCGGACGAGGTGGCGCTCCCGGGTGACGTACACCCCGGCGATCTCCTCGCCGTCCCGGCGGCCGGCGCCTACCACCTGTCCATGGCCTCCGGCTACAACCTCGTCGGCCGGCCCCCGGTCGTCGCCGCGTCCGAAGGCATCGCCCGCGTCCTGATACGCCGCGAGTCACTGGACGACATGAGCCGCCGGGACGTCGGCCTGTAGGCCAACTCCCGCAACTGCACCGGTCCTTCGCCGAGCTCCCCCGGCGGAGGGCCGGTCGACGGGGGGGCTTTCTGCTCGCCCGGCCTCTTCGGACAGGCGCGGCGCCCTAGTCTTGGCTCCTGGGCAAAGCGCGTTCAGGGGGACGATGTTGTGCTGCACATGCCGCTGCACCGGGAGTTCCGGTACATCCATGAGCCGTTGCCCGCCGGTGACAGGGCCATCCCCGCGCTGGGGCACGAGTCGCTGGTCGAGGCGCTGAAGGAGCGGCTGACCTACTCGCACGGCGGCGCCTTCCTGGTGAGCGGCTTCCGCGGGGTCGGCAAGTCGACCCTGGTACTACGGGCGCTGGCCGAGGCCACGGCCGCGCAGAGCACCCGGGACGTCATGCTGGTCGTCCACCTCAACGTGGCACGCTCCATGACGACCGATCAGCTGCTGTTCGCCGTAGTGCGGCGCATCTTCGAGACCCTCGACGACCGCGACCTGCTGGCGCGGCTGCCGCGCGAGGTGCAACGGTCGCTGCTGCTTGCCTACTCACGTACGTCGCTGTCCTTCACCCAGACCCAGTCGGAGAGCACGGAGCGCGGCACCAGTCTGGGGCTCGCCCCGCAGCACCGGCTGGCGCCCACCATGAACTTCAACAGCCGCCGTACCCGCTCGCAGGCCACGGAGGCCGCGTTCCTCGCGTACTCCGAGACCGACGTCGAGCACGACCTCGTCCGCATCGTCCACCTGCTCAACGGCAGTGAGGGCCGGACCGGACAACGCCCGCGCTCCCGGCGGCTGTTGCGGCGATGGCGACGGCAGGAGACCGCGCGGTTACGGGTGCACCCGGTCGTCGTCCTCGACGAGGTCGACAAGCTGACCGACAACAAGGACGACGCGATCGCCCTCTTCGAGGGGCTGTTGGGCCGGATCAAGAACGTACTCACCGCGCGCGGCGCGCACTTCATCATCGTCGCCGGCCCCGATCTGCACGACCGCGCGATCCAGGACGCCGACCGCGGCAACGGCGTGTACGAGAGCGTCTTCGGCTGGCGGATGTACGTGCCGTGTCTGTGGGAGGCGCCCGAGCGGCTGGTGAGGGGCCTGGTCGAAGCGGGCCGGGACCAGGCGCCCCGGCCCGACTGGGGTCCTCCCGCTCCGGCCCCCACGGGAGTGAACGGCGCTCCGGGCACGTACGCCGGATACCCGCCCGAGACCACGTACCGCATTCCGCGGACGTCGCTGGACGAGGTACGGCTGGCCCGGTTCATCGGATATCTCAGCTTCAAGGCGCGCGGCGTACCGCGACGGCTGCTCCAGGAGTTCAACTCGCTCGTGGTGTGGGAGGACGGCAGCCCCTCGCTGAGCGTGAGTGAGAGCGACTGGGCGCGGATCGACTTCTACGCACGCCTGGAAGGGGTGGTGTCCGAGGCGATCGCCTCGGGCGATCCCGAAGGACCCGCGCGGGTCGTGATCGACGACGACCGACGGCGGCTCGGCGGCTACCACGTGGTGGACTGGGCGTTGCGCAGCGAGGGCAGGCCCTTCACCTCCACCGATGTCACGGGCGCCCAGGGGATCGATCCGCTGCTGCGGATGGCGCCACCCGCGGTCGAGCGGCTGGTACGGCATCTGGTGCGGGCCGGCATGCTGGACGTGGTGAGCGAGCCGGGCCGTCCCGACGCCACGCGGTACGGCGGCGCGGAGTCCGCGCTCGCCTACTACAAGCTGTCGGACGCCTACAAACGCCAGCTCGCCGGCTTCGTGCACAGCAGCGAGAGCGAACGGGCCGATCTGGGGATCGTCTCCCCGCTGCCCGAGCCCGGCCCGTACGGCTCGACCGTGAGCGTTTCCGCCGACCCGCCTTTTTCGCCGGGGCCTGGCTACGGCTTCCCCCAGCCCGGTGCGACACCACCGCCGTACGGACAGCGGTCCGGGTACCCGGAGCCCGCGGCGCGCGCCGCCGCGCCGCCCCCCGCCGGGATCGGCACGCCCGCGGTCGCCGTACTGGCCGAGCGGTACGAGATGAGCAGCCTCCTCGGCCAGGGCGGTATGGGCGCCGTCTACCGGGGGCGGGACCTGCTGACCGGGCAGTCCATCGCCATCAAGGTCCTGCACAACTCGGCGCGCCACGACGACCAGATGCTGGCGAGGTTCCAGCGTGAGGCCCAGGTGAGCCGTCAGCTCAACCATCCGCAGATCGTTCGCACGCTCGACGCGCTGGGCAGCGCGGACACCGAGCCCGCGCTGATCATGGAGCTGGTGGAAGGGCCCTCTCTGGGGGACGTGCTGAGCCGGCGCGGCGCTCTGCCCGTGGGACTGGTCGCGCGGATCGGCCGGCAACTGGGCGAGGCTCTCGCCTTCATCGACGACATGGGCATCTCGCGGATCGACCTCAAGCCGAGCAACGTACTGCTCCATGCCGACCGTGGCGCTGTGATCATCGACCTGGGAATCGCCCGGTCGCTGGCGGACGCCACGGAGGTGACCGTCGCGGGAATGGTGGTCGGCACACCGGGCTACATGGCGCCCGAGCAGGCCCGGGGCGCTCACACGGACATCCGGACGGATCTCTACACGCTGGGGATCCTCATGTACCAGTGCCTGGCCGGATCACTGCCGTGGAACGAGTCGTCGGCGCTTCACATGCTCTACGAGATCGCGAACACGGACGTGTCCGTGGACGCCCTGCCCGCCTCCGAGGAACTCCGTCTGCTGCTCCGCCGGACACTCGCCCGCTCACCCGACGACCGTCCGCAGAACCCCGTGGACTTCCTGGCCGGGCTCGCCTCGACACCGGAGGCGCGGCTGGAGACGGGCCTCGAGGACCTGTGGACGCCGGAGCGGACACCGGTGACCGACCTCGACGCCGGATGGGACACCGTCGACTGACACCGCCTCCCACATGGATCTCAAAGCACTCGTCCCGGGGTCTCCCACACACCGCGCCTAACGTACGGGGCGCCACGTGGAGCCAGGTCTCGTCCAGAGCCGGGTCTCAGTCAGACACGGGGCGGTCCCCGGACTCCCTCAGTGGAGGAGTCCGGGGACTTCGTCATGGGCGGCTCTCAGCCAACCCCCAGCTTTCGCCAAGCCGACGCTCATGAAGAGGGGGGAGAGTCGGCGTCATGGCCGAGCATCGCGAGCCCCACGCCCCCCACCGGCTCCTCGTCGTCGAGGACGAGCCGAGCATCCGCGCCCTGCTGGAGTCCACACTGCGGCTCAGCGGCTACGCGGTGAGCAGCGTGGAGTCGGGCGCCGCCGCACTGCTGGAGACCGAGCGGTTCGGCCCCGACCTGGTGCTGCTCGACGTGATGCTGCCGGACCTGGACGGCTTCGAGGTGACCCGGGCGATGCGGGCGGGCGGCAAGAAGACCCCCGTGCTGTTCCTGACCGCGCGCACCGACCTGTCCGACCGCATCGACGGGCTGCGGGCCGGCGGCGACGACTACGTCACCAAGCCCTTCAGCCTCGAAGAGGTGCTGCTGCGGATCCAGGCGATCCTGCGCCGCACCGGCGCCGAGGAACCGCCCCCGGGCGAGGCGGACGAGGACGACGAGAGCATCCTGCTCTTCGCCGACCTGCGGCTCGACGAGCGGGCGTACGAGGTGTACCGCGCGGAGCGTTACGTGCCGCTGTCGCCCACCGAGTTCCAGCTGCTCGCCTACCTCATGGCGAACGCCAACCGGGTGCTGACCAGGGCACAGATCGTGCAGCACGTGTGGGGGTACGACTTCGCCGGTGACGTGCGGATCGTCGAGACGTACGTGAAGTACCTGCGCAAGAAGATCGACTGCGTCGAACCGCCGCTGATCCACACGGTGCGCGGAATCGGGTACTCGCTGCGGCTGCCGCGCGACCACACCCCGCGGACCGCCGAGACCGCCGAGACCGCCGAGCGGTGAAACGGCCCGTCTCCCTGCGGGGCCGGCTCGTCCTCGGTCTCGCCGTCGTCGCCACCACCGCGGTACTGGCCGCCGAGGTCGTCGGCTTCGTCGTGCTGCGCTCCTGGATGATGGACGGCCTAGACGAACAGCTCACCCACTTCAACACGCCCCGGAAGGCGTACCAGGACGCGGCGAGCGACGACGGGTTCCCGAGCAGGTTCACCACCCCAGGGGCGCTGCCCTCCGACTACCGGGTCTACTTCTACGGCGCCGACGGCCGCCTCCTGAGCGCCTCGCTGGGTGACCAGCAGCCGACCGAGCCCGAGCTGGCGTCCACCCTCGACGGCCTGGGCCTGACCGTGGACCGGCCCGCCACGGTGCCTGCCACCTCGGGCGGCGGGCGCTGGCGGATCGTCGTGCGGGACGGCCCGCACGGCATGAAGGCGGTCGTCGCGCTGCCGCTCGCCACCATCGACGGCGCCACCTCCAAGATCCTCTACGTGGACGGCGCGCTGCTCGCCCTCACCGTCACCGGCGTCGTACTCCTCGGCCGCTGGGTCGTACGCCTCGGACTGCTCCCCCTCACCCGCATGGAACGCACCGCCCAGGACATCACCGACGGCGACCTCGATCTGCGGCTGCCCGACACCGACGCGCGCACCGAGACCGGGCGGCTCGGCCGGGTCCTCAACACCATGCTCGAACGGCTCCAGGGCGCCCTGCGAGAGCGCGAGACCTCCGAGGCCCGGCTGCGCCGCTTCGTCGCCGACGCCGGGCACGAACTGCGGACGCCGCTCACCGCGATCCAGGGCTTCGCCGAACTGGCGCTCCGGCACGAACAGCGGTCCGCCGCGGGCCGCCGCGAGGCGAACCGGCTCATCGCCCAGAACGCCGAACGCATGGGCCTCCTCGTCGACGACCTGCAACTCCTCGCCAAACTCGACCAGGAACCGTCGTACGGCTGTGAACCCGTCGACCTGCTGTCCCTGGCCGCCGACGCGGTGAGCGCCGCCGCACTGGGCGACTCCGGCCGCCGGATCGGCCTGGGCCCGCTGCGGACCTCGAAGGAACCCGGGGAAAAGGACGGGGAAGAGGACGGGGAACTGGAGCTGGTGGAGGCTCTCGGCGACCCGCACCGGCTGCGGCAGGTCGTGGAGAACCTGCTGTCGAACGCACGCGCCCACACTCCCCCCGGCACCCCCGTCCACGTCCGCGTCGGCACCGCCCTGGTCGCCCCGGACACCGGCGGCGCGGACCGGCCGGGACGCGCCGGCGCCTCCCCGCCGCTGGCCCCGGGCACCGCCGTGGGAATTCTGGAGATCGCCGACGCCGGCCCGGGCCTGGCCCCCGAAGAGGCCCAGCGCGTCTTCGAACGCTTCTACCGCGTGGACCGCTCCCGGTCCCGCTCGCACGCCCACGACCAGGGAGGAAGCGGCCTCGGGCTGTCCATCGCCGCCGCCATCGCCCAGGGCCACGGGGGCCGGCTGGAGCTGGACACCGCGCCCGGCGAGGGGTGCACGTTCCGGCTGGTGCTGCCGGAGGCGGGGCGCCCTTGAGGGTTTCCCGACGTGATTGCAGGGCACACGCAGTTGTTCCGAGACCGGCGGCAGGTGAAGAGCGATCCTTTTCATGACGAGTACGACGAGTGCGACGAGCACGACGAGTGCGACAGCGAAGTCCGCGAGTACGGCGAGTACGGGAACCACCGCCGGCCGGGGCTTCCCCTCAGCCATGCAGCGCGCCGGGCGGGTGAGCGGTCTCGACGGGCTGCGCACCCTCGCCGTCGCCGTGGTGCTCGTGTACCACGTGAGACCCGAGGTGCTGCCGGGCGGCTCCGTGGGCGTGGACGTCTTCTTCACCATCAGCGGCTTCGTGATCACCCGGCTGCTGCTCGCCGAGTACGCCCGTACCGGAACGGTCGGTCTCTCCGCGTTCTACCGGCGGCGCTGGCGGCGGCTGGTGCCGGCGCTGTTCGCCCTGTGCGCGGTGTGCGCGGTGCTGGCGCTCACCACGTCGTTGCGGGGCTTCGACGGCTCTCTCCTGGCGGTCGGGCTCGCGGCGACGTTCGTGGTGAACATCGTGCGGGCCGCGCAGCCCGGCGTGTACTCCGACGTGACGGGGCCGCTGGCGCACACCTGGTCACTGGGGGTGGAGGAGCAGTTCTACCTGATCTGGCCGCCCGTGATGATCCTGCTGCTGCGCCGGCTGCGGGCCCGTACGGTGCTGATCGCCACGGCCGTGCTCTGCGCACTGCCTGTGCTGTGGCGCTTCAGCCTGTGGGCCCCGGACGCGGCGCACCGGGTCTACAACGGCACCGACACCCGCGCCGACCAGTTGCTCGCGGGCGCCCTGGTGGCCGTGGTGCTGGCCCGGCTGCCCGCCGGTGACCCGCGTCTGGAGCGGTTCCGCCTCTGGGCGGGCCGGCTGGCCTGGCCCGCGCTGGGCGCACTGGCGCTGGTCGCCTGGCAGGTACCGATCACCGGCGTCTCGGGCTGGTGGACCCCCGCCTGGTACACGGTCGGTTTCCTGGCCGTGGCGGTGGTCTCCGCCACCCTGGTCGCGGGCCTGGAGCTACGCCCGCACGGAACGCTGTCCCGACTCCTGTCCCTGACTCCGCTGTCCTGGACAGGCCGCAACCTCAGCTACGGCATGTACCTCTGGCACTACCCCATCGCCCGCATGCTGGGCCTCCTGGGCGTCGACACCTGGCAACTCCCCGCCACCGCCGCCCTCACCGTCCTGGCAGCCCTGATCTCCTACTACGCCGTCGAACGCCCGGTCCTGCGCCGCGGCCGGAAGAAGAGCGCCGCACCAGCGCCCTCCGCTCCCGCCGCCGCCGAGGCCGCCTAGCGCCTTTCAGGACACGACCGTCGCCGTGTCCTCGGAGTCCGTCGGTGCCCGCCCGGCCCCCGCAGACCGCAGTGTGAGCACCATGGTGAGTCCGCCGCCGGGGGTGTCCTCGGCGTCGAGGGTGCCGCCCATGGCCTCGGCGAAGCCGCGGGCGACCGCCAGGCCCAGGCCGACGCCCGCGCCGCGCGGAGCGTCACCGTGGCGCTGGAAGGGTTCGAAGATCCGGTCCTTGGCCTCGTCGGGAACCCCGGGACCGCGGTCCACCACGCGCAGCTCCACCCGGTCCGCCAGGGTGCTGGCGGAGACCAGGACCGGTTCGTCGGAGGGGCTGTACTTCACCGCGTTCTCCACGAGGTTGGCGACCCCGCGCTCCAGGAGCCCGGGGTCGACGACGACCATCGGAAGGGTCTCGGGGATGTCCAGTCCGACGCTGCCCTCGGGTACGCCGCCGAGTGCCATCGGGACCACCTCGTCGAGGTCGATCTCGCGGATCAGCGGGGAGACGGTGCCGGTCTGGAGGCGCGACATGTCCAGCAGGTTGCCCACCAGGTGGTCGAGCCGGTCGGCGCCGTCCTCGATGCCCTCCAGCAGCTCCGCCTGATCCTCCTCCGACCAGGCCACGTCGTCCGAACGCAGGGAGGAGACCGCCGCCTTGATGCCCGCGAGGGGGGTTCGCAGGTCGTGGCTGACGGCCGCCAGCAGCGCCGTGCGGATGCGGTTGCCCTCCGCCAACTCCTTGGCCTGGCCCGCCTCGTGCTGGAGGCGCTGCCGGTCCAGGACCACCGCGGCCTGCGCGGCGAAGGCGGCCAGCACACGCCGGTCGGAAGCCGGCAGCACCCGCCCCGACAGCGCGAGCGCCATGTGGTCGCCCACCGGCATGTCCACGTCCGCGTACTCGGGTCGGACACACGGACTCGGGCCCACACTCCCCGCGCAGGTCCACGGATCGACATCGCTCTCCCGCTCGAGCAGCGCCACCGACTCCATCCCGAAGGTCTCCCGGACCCGTTCCAGGAGCGCCTCCAGGCTGTTCTCGCCGCGCAGCACACTGCCCGCCAGGAACGAGAGGATCTCCGACTCGGCACGCAGCCGCGCCGCCAACTGCGTGCGGCGGGCCGCCAGATCCACCACCGACGCCACCGAGACGGCGACCCCGAGGAAGATCACGATGGCGACGATGTTCTGGGGGTCGGCGATCGTCAGCCGGTGAATGGGCGGCGTGTAGTAGTAGTTGAGAAGCAGCGAGCCGAAGGCCGCCGAGGCGAGCGCCGGGTACAGGCCGCCCAGCAGGGCCGCCGCCACCGTCGCCGTCAGGAACAGCAGCATGTCGTTGGCGAGACCGAGGTCCACCGTGTTCAGCAACAGGGTGAGGGCCACCGGGCCGAGCACGCCGACGAGCCAGCCCCAGATGAGCCGGGAGCGCCCCAGCCGCGTACCCCGGCCGGCCGGCAGTCCGCGGCCCTTCCCCGCCTCGCCGTGGGTGATGAGGTGCACGTCCAGGTGGGGCCCCGACTCGCGGGCCACCGTGGCACCGACGCCCGGGCCGAAGACGTACTGCCATCCCTTGCGGCGGGACACCCCGAGGACGATCTGCGTGGCGTTCACCCCGCGCGCGAACTCCAGGAGCGCGGCCGGGACGTCCTCGCCGATGACGTGGTGGAAGGTGCCGCCGAGGTCCTCGGCCAGGGTGCGCTGGACGGCGAGTTCCTTGGGCGAGGCGGAGGTCAGGCCGTCGCTGCGGGCGATGTAGACGGCCATCACCTCCCCGCCCGCACCCTTCTCCGCCAGCCGCGCGGCCCGCCGGATCAACGTCCGGCCCTCCGGACCGCCGGTCAGGCCGACGACGATCCGCTCCCGGGAACCCCAGATCTTCGACACCCGGTGGTCGGTGCGGTACTCGGTCAGGTACTCGTCGACCCGGTCGGCCACCCACAACAGCGCCAGCTCACGCAGCGCGGTGAGGTTGCCCGGGCGGAAGTAGTTCGACAACGCCGCGTCGACCTTGTCGGACTTGTAGATGTTGCCGTGCGCCATCCGACGGCGCAGCGCCTGCGGCGACATGTCCACCAGCTCTATCTGGTCCGCCCGCCGCACCACCTCGTCCGGAACGGTCTCCCGCTGCCGCACCCCCGTGATCGACTCCACCACATCGCCCAGCGACTCCAGATGCTGGATGTTCACCGTCGAGACGACATCGATACCGGCCGCGAGAAGCTCCTCCACGTCCTGCCAGCGCTTGTCGTTCCGCGAACCCGGCACATTGGTGTGCGCGAGCTCGTCCACCAGGGCCACCTGGGGGCGGCGGGCGAGTACCGCGTCCACGTCCATCTCGCTGAAGACCGTGCCGCGGTACTCCAGCTCCCTGCGCGGGACCTGCTCCAGGCCGTGCAGCATCACCTCGGTACGCGGCCTGTTGTGATGCTCGACGAACGCGACCACACAGTCGGTCCCGCGTTCGACACGCCGGTGCGCCTCGGAGAGCATCGCGTACGTCTTGCCGACGCCCGGTGCCGCGCCGAGGTAGATCCGAAGTCTGCCGCGTCCCATGGTCCTTCCGGTCCCCTCGTCCCTCTCAGGCCTCGAAGCGGTAGCCCATCCCGGGCTCGGTCCCGCAGATGGTTGGTCTTGTCGCTGTGGGAGGCGCCCCAGACCTCCTGGAGGAGCCGGCGCCTGCTGACGAGCCGGCCCGGATTGCAGACCAGGATGTCCAGCGGATGCCACTCGGGGGCGGCGTGGGCCTCCCAAGTCGTACGTCGGGGGCACGGGTGCCGGATGCGGTGCGGGAGTCGGCGGATCCGGAGGGTTTCCCCGGGCGCCGACTCCCGCGTACCGCACGTGAGTCCGTCAGCTCTTGGCCACAAGTCCCTTGAGCGCGATGTTGAGTTCGAGGACGTTGACGGTGGGCTCGCCGATGAAGCCCAGGGTGCGGCCGTCGGTGTTCTCGTCGACAAGCTTCCGCACCTCGGCGACGGGGAGGCCGTTCTTCTCCGCGACGCGGTGCACCTGGATGTCGGCGTACTCCGGGGAGATCGCCGGGTCCAGGCCGGAGCCCGAGGACGTCACCGCGTCGGCGGGTACGTCCGAGGCCCTGACCGTGTAGCCGGGCACCGAGTTGTCCTTGATGACGGCCTTCTTGGCGGCGGTCACCCAGTCGATGAGGTCCTTGTTGTCGCCGGAACGGTTGGTGGCGCCGGACAGGATCAGGCTGTACTGGGTGTTGACGCTGTTGGTGCCGAGGCCGTTCTGCGGGCGGCCCTGGAACCACTTCAGGTCGGGCTCGGGGGTCTCGTCGCCCTTGACCGGCAGGTTGTACGCCTGGCCGATCAGGGACGAGCCGACGACCCTGCCGTCCGCCTTGATCTCCGAGCCGTTGGCCTTGTCGTTGAACAGTCCCTGGGCGACACCCGTGACGGCGAGCGGGTAGATGACACCCGTCACCAGGGTGAGCACCAGCAGAGCCCGCAGGCCGGCCCAGAGCAACCGGGCAGTGTTCGTAACCGAGTTGTTCATGGTGATCAGCACGCTTTCGAGAAGTTACAGCCCGGGGATCAGAGAGATGAGCAGGTCGATGACCTTGATGCCGATGAACGGGGCGATCAGACCGCCGAGCCCGTAGATCCCCAGGTTCCGCCGCAGCAGGCGGTCCGCGCTCACCGGCCGGTACTGCACGCCCCGCAGGGCGAGCGGGACCAGCGCGATGATGATCAGCGCGTTGAAGATGACCGCGGACAGGATCGCGGAGTCGGGCGAGGACAGGTGCATGATGTTGAGCTTGTCCAGGCCCGGGTAGACCGCCGCGAACAGCGCCGGGATGATCGCGAAGTACTTCGCGACGTCGTTGGCGATGGAGAACGTGGTCAGCGCGCCACGGGTGATCAGCAACTGCTTGCCGATCTCCACGATCTCGATGAGCTTGGTGGGGTTGGAGTCCAGGTCCACCATGTTCCCGGCCTCCTTGGCGGCCGAGGTACCGGTGTTCATGGCCACACCCACGTCGGCCTGCGCCAGTGCCGGGGCGTCGTTCGTACCGTCACCGGTCATCGCGACGAGCTTGCCGCCGGCCTGCTCACGCTTGATGAGCGCCATCTTGTCCTCGGGAGTCGCCTCCGCGAGGAAGTCGTCGACGCCCGCCTCGTCGGCGATCGCCTTGGCCGTCAGCGGGTTGTCACCCGTGATCATGACGGTCTTGATGCCCATGCGGCGCAGTTCGTCGAACCGCTCGCGCATGCCTTCCTTGACGACGTCCTTGAGGTGGATGACGCCGAGGACGCGGGCACCCCGCGTGTCCTCGACGGCCACCAGCAGCGGCGTGCCGCCCGCCTCGGAGATCCGGTTGGCGAGGGTGTCGGCGTCGGCGGAGATCTCGCCGCCCCGCTCCCGCACCCAGGCGATGACCGAACCGGCCGCGCCCTTGCGGATCTTCCGCCCGTCGACGTCCACACCCGACATCCGGGTCTGGGCGGTGAAGGCGATCCACTCGGCGCCGGCCAGCTCGCCCTGGTGCCGCTCGCGCAGCCCGTACTTCTCCTTCGCCAGTACGACGATGGAGCGGCCCTCGGGTGTCTCGTCGGCCAGCGAGGAGAGCTGCGCGGCGTCGGCCAGCTCGGCGTCGGCGGTGCCGGTCACCGGCACGAACTCGGACGCCTGACGGTTGCCGAGGGTGATGGTGCCGGTCTTGTCGAGGAGGAGGGTGGAGACGTCACCGGCGGCTTCGACCGCCCTGCCGGACATGGCCAGTACGTTCCGCTGCACCAGCCGGTCCATGCCCGCGATGCCGATCGCGGAGAGCAGGGCGCCGATCGTGGTCGGGATCAGACAGACCAGGAGGGCGACCAGGACGACCATGGTGAGGTGCGTGCCCGCGTAGTCCGCGAACGGCGGCAGGGTGGCCACCGCGAGCAGGAAGACGATGGTGAGGGACGCGAGCAGGATGTTCAGCGCGATCTCGTTGGGCGTCTTCTGCCGTGCGGCGCCCTCGACCAGGGCGATCATGCGGTCGATGAAGGTCTCGCCCGGCTTCGTCGTGATCTTGACGACGATGCGGTCGGAGAGGACCTTCGTGCCGCCGGTGACGGCCGAGCGGTCGCCGCCGGACTCGCGGATGACGGGCGCCGACTCGCCGGTGATGGCCGACTCGTCGACGCTCGCGACACCCTCGACGACGTCACCGTCGCCGGGAATGATGTCGCCCGCCTCACAGACGACCAGGTCGCCCACGCGCAGTTCGGTGCCGGGCACCTGCTCTTCCACGGAGCCGTTGAGGCGCCGGGCGACCGTGTCGGTCTTGGCCTTGCGCAGGGTGTCGGCCTGCGCCTTGCCGCGGCCCTCGGCCACCGCCTCCGCCAGGTTGGCGAAGATGACGGTCAGCCACAGCCAGGCGCTGATCGTCCAGCCGAACCAGTCGCCCGGGTCCTTGAACGAGAAGACCGTCGTCAGCACCGAGCCGACGAGGACCACGAACATCACGGGCGACTTGACCATGATGCGCGGGTCGAGCTTGCGGCAGGCGTCGGGCAGCGACCTGAGCAGCTGCTTCGGGTCGAAGACACCCGCGCCGACCTTGCTTTCGTCCTTGTGGCCGGTCGGCACATCGCTGTGCGGCGCCCGGGTCGGAGTGGCTGTGGACATCGAGCCCTCTTCTTTGTGCGTTTTCGCTGTCCGGGTGCTCATGACGCCAGCCCTTCGGCCAGCGGGCCCAGCGCGAGCGCCGGGAAGTAGGTCAGTCCGGTGATGATCAGAATCGCGCCCACCAGGAGACCGGTGAACAGCGGCTTCTCGGTGCGCAGGGTGCCTGCCGTGGCCGGCACGGGCTTCTGCTCGGCGAGCGAGCCGGCCAGGGCCAGTACGAACACCATGGGCAGGAAGCGGCCGAGGAGCATGCAGAGACCCAGGGTGCTGTTGAACCACTGCGTGTCGGCGTTCAGACCGGCGAAGGCCGAGCCGTTGTTGTTGGCGGCCGAGGTGTAGGCGTACAGGATCTCGGAGAAGCCGTGCGCCCCGCTGTTGGTCATCGAGTTGCCCGGGGTGGGCAGCGCCATCGCCGCGGCGGCGAAGACGAGCACCAGCGCCGGGGTGATGAGGATGTAGCAGGCCGCGAACTTGATCTCGCGGGTGCCGATCTTCTTGCCCAGGTACTCGGGGGTGCGGCCGACCATCAGACCGGCGATGAACACCGCGATGATCGCCATGATCAGCATGCCGTAGAGGCCGGATCCGGTACCACCGGGCGCGATCTCGCCGAGCTGCATGCCCAGCATGGTGATGCCGCCGCCGAGGCCGGTGAACGAGGAGTGGAAGGAGTCGACCGCGCCGGTCGAGGTGAGCGTGGTCGCCACCGCGAAGATCGACGAACCGCCGACGCCGAAACGGTTCTCCTTGCCTTCCATCGCACCGCCGGCGATGTCGAACGCCGGGCCGTGGTGGGCGAACTCGGTCCACATCATGAGGGCCGTGAAGCCGATCCAGATGGTGACCATCGTCGCGAGGATCGCGTAGCCCTGCCTGACCGAGCCGACCATCCTGCCGAAGGTCCGGGTGAGCGCGAACGGGATCAGCAGGATGAGGAAGATCTCGAACAGGTTGGAGAACGGGGTGGGGTTCTCGAAGGGGTGGGCCGAGTTGGCGTTGAAGTAACCGCCGCCGTTGGTGCCCAGCTCCTTGATGGCCTCCTGGGAGGCGACCGCGCCGCCGTTCCACTCCTGCGAGCCGCCCATGAACTGGCCGACCGCGTGGATGCCGGCGAAGTTCTGGATCGCCCCGCACGCCACCAGGACGATCGCGGAGACCACCGCGATGGGCAGCAAGATGCGGATGACACCGCGCACCATGTCGGCCCAGAAGTTGCCGAGCTCACCGGTGCGCGAGCGGGCGAAGCCGCGCACCAGCGCCACCGCGACGGCGATGCCGACCGCGGCGGAGACGAAGTTCTGCACCGCGAGACCGCCGGTCTGTACGACGTGGCCCATGGCCTGCTCGCCGTAGTACGACTGCCAGTTGGTGTTCGACACGAAGGACGCGGCGGTGTTGAACGCCTGGTCCGGGTCGATGGAGGAGAAGCCGAGCGAGCCGGGCAGGATGCCCTGGACGCGCTGGAGGAGGTAGAGGAAGAGGACGCCGACGGCCGAGAAGGCGAGGACGCTGCGCAGGTACGCGGGCCAGCGCATCTCGGTGTTCGGATTGGCGCCGATGCCCTTGTAGATCCACTTCTCGACGCGCAGGTGCTTGTCGGAGGAGTAGACCCGGGCCATGTAGTCGCCGAGGGGACGGTAGGCGAGTGCCAGTGCCGCTATCAGCGCGACCAGCTGGAGCACGCCGGCGAGGACGGGTCCCATGTCAGTGCTCAGAACCTCTCCGGGAAGACGAGGGCAAGGACGAGATAGCCCAGCAGGGCGACGGCCACGACGAGGCCGACGATGTTTTCGGCGGTCACAGCTTCGTCACCCCCTTGGCGACGAGGGCCACCAGCGCGAACACCGCGATCGTGGTGACGACGAAGGCCACGTCGGCCATCGTGAGCTCCTAGAGATGAGGTTCGGGATCGAGCGGACTCAGTAGAGGTAAACGCCTCGCCGGCCGGATCCAGCCACCGTTGACGGGTCCCATACGGGTCGCGGTGCGCCTTTGACGCATCCCTTACGGGCGTGTTTCAGGTGAGGTTCCGGAAGCCGTCCCCCGCTCGCCCTCCGCGAGCGGCACGGCGCCGCGAGCGGGCGGCCCGGCGGCGCGAGCGGGCGGCCCGGCGGCGGCGAAACGACTCGGACACGACGCTATGGGGCGGTCCGGGGCTCGGCGCCCGGGGACGATCCGAACGAGTGGGACGCGGGACGCGAGGGTCACCCGCCTCCGGGAGACGTGGGCGCCCGTGGCCCTTGTCGCGACCTTGACGCCGGCTTCCGTCAGAGAGCCGTCAAGGGGTGCTGCCCCCGACGTCCCAGATCCCTACCTTCGGCCGTATGGAACGCCGCAACGAGACACGCGACGCGGTCGGCGCGGTCGCCCAGGCACCCGAGGAGGTGGCGTACGACCGCCGCTGGGCCCAGGACCTGCGCGGCTCGGTCCGCTGCTCCGCCGTACTGCTCGCCCTGCTCCTGCTGATCGACGCCGTAGCGGGCACCCTCTCACCGCCGCGGGCCGCCCTGTGGGTCGCGCTCGCCGTACTGCTGTTCCTCGTGCTCTGCCCCACCCGGGTCGCCGTGGGCGAGGGCTGGCTGTCCGCCCGCGGACTGCTGGGCACCCGCCGGGTACGCACCGACCGGCTGGTGTCGGTGCGCTGCCTCGACGGCGTCGGACAGCGGCTCGTCCTGCGGGACGTCTCCGGCGCCCGCGTCGAGATCGACCCCCGTGTGCTGGTCACCAACCCGCCGCTCTGGCACCGCCTCGACGAGGACGCCCGCCGCTCCGCCCTGCGCGGCTCGCTGGTCTGTGGGGGGACGGCGCTGCGCCTGGTCTCGGAGCGGATCGACCGGGAGACGGCGATGACGGTGTTCAAGGTCTCGCGGCTGGAATAGGGCCATGCGCGTCCGCCGTACCCGGGGATGCCAGACTGGCCGTATGACGACAAAGGTTTACTTCGACATCAGCATCGGCGGCGAGCCCGCCGGACGGATCGTCTTCGATCTGTACGACGACGTGGTTCCGAAGACCGCGGAGAACTTCCGCGCCCTGGCGACCGGCGAGAACGGCTACGGCTACGCGGGTTCCAAGTTCCACCGGATCATCCCCCAGTTCATGCTCCAGGGCGGTGACTTCACCAGGGGTGACGGCACCGGCGGCAAGAGCATCTACGGCGAGAAGTTCGCCGACGAGAACTTCACGCTCAAGCACACCAAGCCCGGCCTGCTGTCGATGGCCAACGCGGGGCCCAACACCAACGGCTCGCAGTTCTTCGTCACGACCATCGTGACGGACTGGCTGGACGGCAAGCACGTCGTCTTCGGCGAGGTCACCGAGGGCTTCGACCTGGTCAAGAAGATCGAGGGCTACGGCAGCCGCAGCGGCACGCCGAGCACCACCGTGGAGATCACGAGCAGCGGGGTCCTCTGACCTCTCCCGTGAGGTGATCCGGGGCCGGCGTCAGAGACGCGCGGAGGCGGTGCGGCCACCTGCGACACGCAGGAGGTCCACCTCTCCCACGTCGCTGCCGCCGGCCCCCGCGCTCCGACCGAACGGAGCGAGGCGTGCGGGGCGGCCGGTCGTCGCGGGGCAACCGGCGTCGGCCGGGGAGAGACGGTCACGCCAGGCGTGCGGGAGGGTGAACCTCGTCCCGCGAGCGCTCCCCCCGCTCCGCGAACGGCAGCGACAGCCCCCCGCCCGGGGTGTACTCCGGCACCAGCGTCCCGTCCGTCGCCTCCGTCAGCCCCCGGGACAGCTCGAGCCCGAGGCCCACATCTACTTCGAGTGGACCGAGGGCAGCCCTTTCACCAACTTTCTGCGCTTCTTCCTCTTCGGCCAGGGCGAGGTGGCGCCGGTGACCCGGGAGGTGCTGCGTGAGGCGGAGCCCGACCGCGCACGCCGCCCCCGGGTGCACGTCGGCTAGACGGGCGCCCGGGGGCGGCGGGGTGGTGCGGCTCGGCGTGCGCGGAGCCGGGGTCAGACGAGACGCCTGCGGCCCCAGAAGAGGATGAACGCCGTGGTGGCAACGGTCAGGGCCAGCAGGATGGAGGCGCCGAACCACTGCATGGACGACATCTGCGAGAAGGGGATGTAGTCGACCGACCAGCCGATGACCTGCTTGTCATTCAGGCAGGCGTTGGTCGCCTTCTCCGTCGCCTCGTTGCAGCTGCCCCAGCCGATGAGGTCGCCGTTGGCGGTGAGATAGGACTCGTCGACCCAGTAGGCGCCGCCCGGCAGGCGCGGGGTGGCGTTCTCACCGACCCCGCTGTTGGTGGTCACCGTGACCACGTCGGCGAGGTCCAGCCGGAAGTACGACCAGACGAGCTGCACGGCGACGGCGAAGCCGAGGGTGACGACCATGGACAGCAGCGTCCGGCGCAGCAGCATGCCGATCGCGACGCCGCCGACCAGGGTGAACAGGGTGAGCGCCACCGGCACGGGTCCGGTGGTGTCGAACGCGGTGCCGGAGGTCCAGTCGAGGATGTTCGGCCTGCTCCTGACCGGCTGCCACCACCAGTTGAAGGTCACGGACAGCACGACGGAGAGCGGGACGACCACGAGTGCGGTGATGCCCAGCTTGGTGGCGATCCAGCGGACCCGGCTCACCGACTGGGAGGCGACCAGTTTCGCGGTGCCGTTCTCCAGGTCTCCCGCGACCAGCGGCGCGCCGAGGAAGACGCCGATCACGACGGGGATGAACCCGAGACCGGAGCCGGTCAAGGTCAGCCAACTGTTGTCGACCTTCATCTCCCAGTCGCCCGCCTTCGGGTGTGGCCACCCGGGGATGCCGTTGAGCTGGTCCGTCAACTGCCCGCGCTGGTAGGCCATCCAGCCGACGGCGACGACGGTGAAGGCGATGAGGGTCCAGAAGGCGGCCCGGTGCTGGTGCCAGACCAGCCAGTTCAGCCCGCTGAGGCGAGGCCCGCGGCGTACCGGCTCGGTGCCGGCCGGGATGCTCGTGCTGGTCAACGTACTCATGCCGCCACCGCCTTCGCGGCGGCGAGGTCGCCGGCCTGGGCGGTCGGAGTGATCAGCGGCGGGGCCTGCGGGGAACGCAGGTAGCCGAGCAGCAGCTCCTCCAGGTTCGGGGTCTCGGCCTGCCAGGAGCCGCCGAGGGGCCCCTCGGGGCGCACCAGCGCCCTGACCTGCCGTCCGCTGGTGCGGGACTCGACGACCGTGTGGTGTGCCAGCGACTCGGGGAGGCCCGGACCGTCGTGGACGCCGGTGAGCAGGGTGTGCGCGGTGAGGAGTTCGTCCACGTCACCGGCCAGCCGCAGGCCCCCCTCGGCGATGACCACCAGGTAGTCGCAGACGTTCTCCAGCTCGGTGATCATGTGCGTGGACATCAGCACCGTCGTTCCGTGCTCGGCGGCCTCGGCCAGCAGGGTGCCCATCATCTCGTGGCGCACCAGCGGGTCCAGGTCGGACATCGGCTCGTCCAGGAGCAGCAGACCGGGCCGCTTGCCGAAGGCGAGGGCGAAGGCCACCCGGGTGCGCTGCCCGCCGGACAGGGTGCCGATCTTCGCGTCGAGGGGGACGTTGCCCGCGCGGACGATGTCCTCGGCGGCCTTCTGGTCCCAGCCGGGGTTCAGCTCGCGGCCAAGTCGCAGGGTGTCGGCGACGGTGAACCGGCGGAAGAGCGGCTTCTCCTGTGCCAGGAACGCGGTGCGCCGGCCGGCCTCCGCCGACTCCGGGGCCTCTCCGAACAGCCGCAGCGAGCCGGAGGTCGCGTCGAGCAGGTTCGCCGCGATCTGGAGGAACGTGGTCTTTCCTGCCCCGTTGGGGCCGACCAGCCCGCAGATCCGGCCGGCCGGCAGCCGGAACGAACAGTCCCGCAGGGCCCAGCCCCGCCGGTACTTCTTGCCCACGCCGTACGCCTCTATCGCGCTGTCCGCGTGTGTCATCGCGTTTCTCACCTGTGTTCCCCGCTCATTGAGACTTCCGTGTTCCCCGCGGTCGCCGCGCTCGGCGGATACCGGTCCTCCAGAACCGCCGCGACCAGCGCCGCCACGTCCTCCCGCTCCAGGCCCGCCTCGCGCGCCTGGTCCATCCACTCCTCCAGCGCCCCGCGCAGCGGCGAGTCCGCGCCCGCCTGGGGGCTGGCCAGCGACCGGCGCACGAAGGTGCCCTGACCCGGGCGCGGCTCGACGAGACCCTCGCGCTCCAGCTCGCGGTACGCCTTCAGCGTCGTGTTGGGATTGACCGCGCAGGTCGCCGCGACCTCCTTGGCTGTCGGCAGCCGGTCCCCCGGCACCAGCACACCCAGCCGCAGAGCCTGCTTCGTCTGCAGCACGATCTGCTGGTAGGCGGCCACTCCGCTGCGCCTGTCGATGCGAAACTCCACCCTCCCTCCTCCACCCTTTCACTACTTGATTAGTGGAATGATGATGGAGGGATATGGTGGCCCTGTCAAAGGAGCAGGTCAGCCCGGCCGCCCAGCTGGGTGAAGCGGAGTCGTGACTACTGGGTGCCGGCCTGTGGCCGCTCGTGCGCGTGGAGCCTGGCCCGGAGCAGGTCGGCGTAGGGGTGGTCAAGCTGGTCGAGGATGTCCACGGCCTGGAGCCATGCCCGGCGGGCGGCGGCGGAGTCACCCGAACCCTGGTGGGTGTCGCCGAGATCGGCGAGCGTATTCGCCTCGTCGTAACGGTCGCCGAACTCCCGGCACAGGTCGAGAGAGCGCTGATAGGAGATGACAGCCTGCTCGTGGTTGCCGAGGCGGCTGTGGATGAAGCCGAGGCTGTCCCACGTCGCGGACTCCCCGACCCGTTCCCCGGCCTCCTGGTACGCGGCGAGAGCCTGCTCGCAGTAGACGAGGGCCCGCTGGTGGTGGCCGAGCCTGGCGTGACACCAGCCGATCTCGTTGAGAACCCTCGTCTGCCCGGTCGGGTTCCCGGTGGCCCGGAACAGATCGAGGGCTCGCAGGGCGTGGACGAGTGCTTCGGCGGGGCGGTCCTCCCGGTCCGACAGCCAGGAGAGGCTGAGGTGGGTACGTGCCTGGCTGGTCTGTTCGCCCGCCTCCTCGAACAGCCGAAGGGCATGCCGCAGGTGAGGGCGGGCGTCGTGGCAGCGGCCCGAACGCGCGTAACCGTAGGCGAGGTCGTGGAGGGCGTGGGCCTCGGCGACCGGGTCCTCGATGCGGCGGGCGGCGTCCAGTGCGGCGCTCTGCGCCGAGGTCTGGTCGTGCCAGTGTCCACAGCGTACGAAGTAGACGGTCAGAGCCGAGGCGAGCTGCCAGGTGTGGGTGTCGAGGCCGGCTTCCGCGGCCAGGTGCACGGCGGCGAGGAGTGCGGCGTGTTCTGCGGCGAACCAGAGCTGCGCGCCCTCTGCAGTGACGGGTTCCCCGCGGGTGACCCCGGGCAGGGCCGGGATCGCGGTGACCGGAGTGAAGTAGGGCTCGTCGAGGAGCACGGCGCCGGTGCGGGCGGTGTGCAGGTAGTGGTCGAGCATCCGGTTCACCGCGGTGTGCCGGGCTGCCTCGCTGTCGTACAGGGTGACCAGCTCCGCGGCGTAGGTGCGGAGCAGATCGTGGAAGGAGTACCGGCCCGCTGCCTGCTCGGTGAGGAGGTGTGCGTGGGCCAGTTCCGTCAGCAGCACCGACGTCTGCCGCAGTGGCAGGCCGGCCAGACTGGCGGCGGCGTGTGGCGCGATGTCCGGGCCGGGGTGCAGACCCAACAGCCTGAACAACCGTGCGGCGTCGGGGTTAAGGGCCTGGTAGGACCAGGAGAACACCGCCCGCACATCGCTGGCCGGGTCGCCGCCGCGGAAGGCGTCGAGTGCGGCGTCGGCCCCGTCACGTAACTCGTCGGCGAGGCCGGAGAGTGGTGACCGGGGGCGGGTGGAGGCGCGCGCGGAGGCGATGGCGAGGGCCAGGGGAAGCCGTGCGCACCGGCCGATGATCTCGGACGTGGCGATGGTCTCGGCCGTGACGCGTTCGGTTCCCAGACGGGCGGTGAGCAGTTCGCGGGCCTCGGCGACGGTGAGCACGTCCAAGGTCAGGGGTTGAGCGCCCTCGGCCACGACGAGCGGAGTGAGCTGGTTGCGGCTGGTCACCACCACCAGGCACCCCGGCGTGCCGGGCAGCAGTGGGCGGACCTGCTCGGCGTCACGGGCGTTGTCGAGCAGCACCAGCACCCGCTTGCCGGCCAGCAGACTGCGGTAGAGGCTCACCCGGGCTTCCGCTCCGGCCGGGATCCGCTGCACCGGCACCCCCAGCACGTCCAGAAACTCACGAACCGCGTCGGCCGGATCCACCACTGATCCGCCGGGGTCGAACCCGCGCAGGTTCACATACAACTGCCCGTCGGGGAACCGCCCGGCGACCCGGTGGGCCCAGTGCAGGGCCAACGCGGTCTTGCCCACCCCCGCGGTCCCCGACACCACGGAGATCACCACCGCGGCCGGGCGCGCCGCTCTCGCGTCGACAAGGCCGTCCAGCCGGGCCAGCTCGCCGGCTCGACCGGCGAAGCCCGCAACGGCCATGGGCAGTTGCGCCGGAACCGCCCCCGCAACGGGGGGCGATGGCGGAGGCAGGGGCGGTTCGAGCGTCGCGTCCTGCCGCAGGACGGCTGCCTCAAGGTCACGCAGATCCTGGACGGGGCTGAGCCCCAGGTCTTCGTCGAGCACGCGCCGCAACCGCTGGTACGCCGCGAGTGCGTCGGCCTGCCGGCCCGCTCGGTACAGCGCGAGCATCAACTGCCCGCAGAGCTGTTCGTGCAAGGGGTACTGCCGGCTGAGGCTCTCCAGTTCCGGCACGAGCTGCGCGTGCTGGCCCAGCGCCAGGCGGCTTTCGATCAGGGCCTGTCTGGCTTGCAGCAGCAGGTGGTCCAGCCGGTGCACCTGTCCGTCGAACCAGGCCGGCCCGGCGACGTCCGCCAGCGGCTGTCCGCGCCACAGGGCGACGGCGGCCTCCAACTGGGTCGCGCCCCGGCCGCGGTCGGGGCACTGACTGCCCTGCCGGACAAGGCGTTCCGCGACCTCGACATCGGTGGCCTCGTCTCCGAGATCCAGGATGTAGCCCGGAGGACGCGCGAGAATCGCGGTTCTGGCGCCGAGTACGCGGCGCAGATACGACACATGGCTCTGGAGTGTGTTGGCCGCCGTCGCCGGTGCCGAGTCACCCCAGACGATGTCGATGAGGCGGTCGGTGCTGACGATCTCGCCCGGGTGGAGTGCCAGGCCCGCGAGGACGGCTTTGCGACGCCGACCGGGTACGGCCCGCGGCATACCGTCCACCATCACATCCACCGGACCAAGAAGCCTGACTCGCATATGGTCCGTCCCCCCGACGGTGACATCAGCCCCAGATTAACGGCGGCCCCCCGCTTGAACCCCATGGTTACGCGCCTGACGGCCGCGTGTTCCAGCGCCGCGTCAGCGTCGTTTCAGCGCCGCGTGCCAGATTGCCTCTGGTCGGAGCGCACGGCGGCGGGACGTTGTCGACAGCCCGCCGCGCACGCCCGGCCGTCAAGGAGTGCGGGGTGCCCCACGGTCACCTCGGCACTCGTGCCGGTGGACGACACGCCCACCGGCGTCTCAGCAACCAACGGGGAGAAACCATGTTCAATCGATCACTGCTCACGACGATGCTCACCGGCGGCGCACTGGTCGGTGCGATGGTGGCAGGCGGGGCACCGGCCGGCGCCGCGCCGGCCGACGTGAAGGCGTCGGACGCCCGCACGCCGTCGGCATGTCGTGTGTTCGCGGATCTCTACCGGGTCGGCAACACCATCGTGGCGGACGCCGAGACCACCTGCGCCGTCCCCATCTCCCTGAGCCTGTTCCGCGACGGTGTTCTCGTCAACCGGCAGTCCGGCGCCGTCGCGATCAATCTCATCCAGCCCTGCACACCGGTCAGCTTCGACGTGGTGTGGAAGACAAGCGCCGGACTGACACTGACGACGAACTGCTTCTGATCCATCCACCGCCTCCGGTAACACCGCCTCCAGTAACACCGGTTCCGGTTCCTGCGGCCGGCCGCCCCGCTCGAGATCGAGCGAAGCGGCCGGCCGGCACAGTCATCCCCCATGGCGGTGGCTCTGCCGAAGAACGGTTCCCCGTCGGCCAGGTCTCCGGTACGGCCCTGCGTGACCCAGGCCCTACCGGCCGCCCTCGTCCGCCGGGCCCTCCGCGTCCCCCACCGTGAACCCGATCACCACGCCGCCCCCGTCCCGCAGGCGGGCGAACGGCGCTCCCCCGTGCCCCACGGCGACCTCCCGCACGATGGACAGCCCGAGCCCGGACCCGGGCAGACTGCGCGCGTCCGCGGCCCGGTAGAAGCGGTCGAAAGCCCTCTCCAGATCCCCCGCGCCGATCCCGGGCCCCCGGTCGAGCACCTCGACACGGACGCTCCCGGGGCGGCCACCGGGCACAGCGCCGGTGACGGCGACCTCGATCGCCGCCGCCCCGCCCCGGTCGAACTTGACCGCGTTCTCCACCAGGTTGGACACGGCCCGCTGCAACGCGGTCGGCCGCCCGTCGATCTCGGTGTCCCCGCTCAGCCGTACGACGATGTCCCGCCCGCTGCGCCGCCGGGCGACGACGGCGACCTCCTCGGCGAGCTCCCCCAGATCGACCCGCCGCACCGGCTCGGTGTCGGACCGCCCCGCCGCCAGTGCCACCAACTCGTTGACGAGGTCGGTCAGTTCACGGGACTCCAGGGCCAGATCGGCGACGAGTTCCTCGCGCGCGGCGGGCGGCAGTTCGTCGATGCGCCGGAGCATGGAGATGTTCGTACGCAGCGAGGTCAGCGGCGTACGGAGTTCGTGTCCCGCGTCCTGGACCAGCCGCCGCTGGTCCTCCTCGGACTGGGCGAGCCGGCCGAGCATCCGGTCGAAGGAGCGCCCGAGCCTGGCCACCTCGTCGTACCCCGCGACCGGCACCTGGATCCCGAGCCGCCCGGTCCGCGCCACGTCCTCCGCGGCCCCCGCGAGCCGCACCAGCCGCCGGGTGAGCCGGCGGGCCAGCCACCACCCGAAAAGCCCCGAGGCGATGACGACGGCCGCGACGAGCAGGACGGTCCGCTGCTGGAGCTCGTTCAGCAGGTCCTCGGTGTCGCTGAACTCCTGCGCGACCTGAACCGCGCCCCGCCCGCCGCCGAGCGCCACGGTCGCCACCCGGAACCGGCTGTCCCGGACCTCGACCTCCTTGTGCTCCGCGAAGGTGCCCGCGGCCGAGGCGTCCGCGACCTGCCGGTCGGCGGCGACCACGGGCAGCGGAGGGTGCCCGGGGCCGACGGCCGCGCCACCGGGCCCCAGCACCTGTACGTCCGTACGGCTGGGCCGCACGATCCTGTCGAGCGCCCCGCTGTGGCCGGGATCGGACGCGGTGAAGTCCGCCGGGCCCAGGTCCCGCTGACGGACCTCGTCGCGCAGGTCCTGCACGACCCCTGCGAAGACGGTCTGCTGGTCCACGCGTACCAGCCGGGCGGCGGCGTCGTAGCTCAGGAACCCGACCAGCACGGTGACGACGGCGGCCACGGCCGCGAAGGACAGCGTGAAGGTCGCCCGCAGCGAGGAGACCCGCCGAAGCCGGACCCCGGACAGCCGCCCGGGGAGCCTCGGAGGCACCTCAGTCCTCCCTCAGCACGTACCCCACACCCCGCACCGTGTGGATCAGCCCCGGCGCCTCCGGCCGGTCGAGCTTACGCCGCAGATACCCCACGTACACGGCGAGGTTCTTCGACCCGGGGCCGAAGTCGTACCCCCAGATACGGTCGTAGATCGTGGCGTGGTCGAGGACGATGCCCGCGTTGCGGACGAGCAGCTCAAGCAGTTCGAACTCGGTGCGCGTGAGCTCCACCTCACGCTCGCCGCGCCAGACCCGCCGGGCCTGGGTGTCCATACGCAGTCCGGCCGCGCGGACCTGCCCCGGCGGAACGGGCAGCTCAGGGAGTACCCGCGCCGCCTCCGGCCCGCTCGCGTCGACGCGGGCGCGGTCTCCGCCGCCCGTACGGCGCAACAGAGCCCGCAGCCGCGCGAAGACCTCCTCGACGTCGAACGGCTTGACCACGTAGTCGTCAGCCCCCGCGTCCAGCCCCGCGATACGGTCGGCGGTCTCCACGAGCGCGGTGAGCATCAGAATCGGCGTCCGGTTCCCCTCCGCGCGCAGCACCCGGCACACCTGCAACCCGTCGATGCCGGGCATCATCACATCAAGAACCAGCACGTCCGGCGGCATCCGGTGGGCCTGGGCCAGGGCCGCCACCCCGTCGGCGACGGCCGTCACCTCGTACCCCTCCAGCGTCAGCGCCCTCTCCAGCGCATGACGAATGGCCCGGTCGTCCTCGGCGAGCAGCACATTCTGGGGCACCCCATCAGTCTGCCTGGCCCCGGCCCCGTACCACCTGCCGAACGGCGTCCGGGGCATCCTTCTTACCCGCCTCTCACCGCGGGCCGGGGACACCCCGCGCGGCTACGGCCGCAGCGCGGCGAGCTGCTGCTCGAAGGGGACCACCGTGAAGCCGCCGTCCGTGGCGGGCGCCACGGACCGGTCCACGGACGCCGTGGCGACGGCCGCAGACTCCCCTCGCACATACGCGGCCCCTGCCATCAGGCCCGCCAGCTCCCCCGCGGCCCTCTCAACGCGCGAGGCCAGCCCCTCGGCTCCCCAGTCCTCCGAGGCCGCGTACACGGCGGTCGGTACGACCACGGCCCGCAGATAGGAGAAGAGGGGACGGAGCGCGTGCTCCAGCACGAGCGAATGCCGGGCGGAGCCGCCGGTCGCCGCGATCAGGACCGGCTTTCCGGCGAGCGCGTCCTGGTCGCTGACACTCAGCACGTCGAAGAAGGACTTGAAGAGCCCGCTGTAGGAGGCGGAGAACACCGGCGTGACGACGATGAGCCCGTCAGCCGCCGCCACCGCCTCGAACGCGGAGGCCAGCGCCCGCCCCGGGAAACCGTTCGTGAAGTTGTGGGCGATCTCGACGGCCAGGTCGCGCAGTTCGACGACCTGGATGTCGGCGGACGCGTCCCGGGCCGCGGCGGCGGCCAGCCGGTCGGCCAGCAGCCGGGTGGAGGACGGGACGCTCAGTCCCGCCGAGACGACGACGAGTCTCGTACGGCGCTTCATGCGACGGTCACCCCTTCCGGGGAATCCGAGTGCGCGGCCAGCAGGGACCGGTGGGTCGGCGCGTCCGGCACCCCGGCCGGACGGCCCTTCGCGAACTCCTCGCGCAGCACCGGCACGACCTCCTCGCCCAGCATGTCGAGCTGCTCCAGGACGGACTTCAGCGGCAGCCCCGCGTGGTCCACCAGGAACAACTGCCGCTGGTAGTCACCGGCGTACTCCCGGAAGGCCAGCGTCTTCTCGATCACCTGCTGCGGCGAACCGACCGTCAGCGGCGTCTGGTCGGTGAAGTCCTCGAGGGACGGCCCGTGCCCGTACACCGGCGCGTTGTCGAAGTACGGCCTGAACTCCCGTACCGCGTCCTGCGAGTTGTGCCGCATGAACACCTGCCCGCCGAGCCCGACGATGGCCTGCTCCTGCGTCCCGTGCCCGTAGTGCGCGTACCGCTCGCGGTACAGCTCGACCATCTTCTTCGTGTGGTCGGCCGGCCAGAAGATGTTGTTGTGGAAGAAGCCGTCGCCGTAGTAGGCGGCCTGCTCGGCGATCTCCGGCGAACGGATGGAGCCGTGCCAGACGAACGGCGGTACGCCGTCCAGCGGGCGCGGGGTGGCGGTGAAGGACTGCAGGGGCGTACGGAACTTGCCCTCCCAGGTCACCACGTCCTCGCGCCACAGCCGGTGCAGCAGCGCGTAGTTCTCGATCGCGAGGTTGATGCCCTGGCGGATGTCCTGGCCGAACCACGGGTAGACCGGGCCGGTGTTGCCGCGGCCCATCATCACGTCGACCCGGCCGTCCGCGAGGTGCTGGAGCATCGCGAAGTCCTCGGCGATCTTCACCGGGTCGTTGGTGGTGATCAGCGTGGTCGAGGTGGAGAGGATCAGCTTCTCGGTCTTCGCCGCGACATAGCCGAGCATCGTGGTCGGGGACGACGGCACGAACGGCGGGTTGTGGTGCTCGCCGGTCGCGAAGACGTCGAGGCCGACCTCCTCGGCCTTGCGCGCGATGGCGACCATGGCCTTGATGCGCTCGTGCTCGGTCGGCGTCCGTCCCGTCGTCGGGTCCGGTGTCACATCGCCGACGCTGAAGATCCCGAACTGCATGGTCGCTCACCCTCCACAGGTTGTTTACGATTCAACTATACCCGCAAACGAGACCCACCGTCTCCCTATTCCCGCACCACCCGCGACTGTCGGTGCCCGGCCCTACGATCCGGTCATGGCCGCCCCACGCCGTGACACCCGAGGCATCGTCGACCCCGCCGAGCTCCTCTCCCGGGTCCGCTTCCGCCGCCGCGAGCCCGCACCGCCCCTGCGCCCCTACCTCGAGCACTACTGGCTGATCGACTGGGACCTGCCCCAGCCGTACGCCTCCCACGTGGTCCCGCACCCCTCCGTGAACGTCGTCTTCCAGCGGTTCGAGGGACGGGAACCCTTCGGCGAGGTCGCCGGCATCGGACTCGGCCTCTTCACCCAGAAGCTGGAGGGCAGGGGACGGGTGTGCGGCATCCAGTTCCGGCCCGGCGGCTTCCGCCCCTTCGCACCGGATCACGCGCTGACCGAATGGACAGGCCGCCGCGTACCACTGGCCGAGGCCTTCCCCGCGCTCCTGGCATCCCCGGGGGTCCCTGCTTCCCCGAGGTCCGTTGCTTCCTCGGGGTCCCCGGTCTCCCCCGAGAGCGCGCCGGTCTCCCCCGAGAGCGTCCCGGCGATGGTCCTCGCCCCCGACGACGAGGACGCGCGTGTCACCGCCCTCGACACCTTCCTCCAGAACCTGAACCCCCGCCCGGATCCCCAGTCCGACCTCGCGATGACCCTCGTCGACCACATCCGCACCGACCGCAGCATCCGCCACGTCGGCGACTTCGCCCACACCCAGGGCATGACCGTACGCAGCCTGCAACGCCTCTTCGCCGCGTACGTCGGAGTCGGCCCGAAGTGGATCATCCTGCGGTACCGCATCCACGAGGCCCTGGAACACGCGGAGGCCGCCGGCCCACCGGACTGGGCAACGCTTGCCGCCGAGCTGGGCTATGCCGACCAGGCTCACTTGGTCCGGGATTTCGCGGCGACGGTGGGGGTGTCGCCTACGGGGTATGCGCGGGCAGTGCGGTGAGTGGCCACCGGGGGTGGCCGGCTGACGGTCACCGGGATGGCCGACGGAGGCCATCGGGGGTGGCCGGCGGAGGCCATCGGGGGTGGCCGGCGGAGGCCATCGGGGGTGGCCGGTGATGGCGCCGTGAGGCCGTCCGATGGATGGTGGGCCGCTGGTCAGGGGACCAGGACCAGTCGCCCCCGCACCCCGCCCTCCGCAAGCCGCTCATGGGCCTTCGCCGCGTCGGTGAGGGCGTAGGTCTCCGCCACCCGGGCGGTCAGCACGCCCTCGTCCACGAGGGCCACCAGCTCGGCGAGACGGGCACCGTCGGCGGTCACCTCGACGGCGGTGGTCCGCACACCCCGTACGGACGCCGGCTCGGTGTGCGGGATGACGCCCACGTAGGAACCCCCGTCGCGGACCCACTCCAGTGCGGTCGCGCCGAGGACCGCGGCGTCCAGGACCGCGTCCACGCTCCGGGGCTCGACCCCGCCCGCCACGGACCGGCCCGCCCCGAACGACCGGACGAGCGCATCGTCGGCCTCCCGGGCCAGCGCGGTGACCGAGATCCCCCGCCGGGCGGCGAGCTGGACGGCGTAACCGCCGACCGCTCCCGCCGCCCCGGTGACCAGCAGACTCTGGCCCGCCTCCAGCGCCAACAGGTCGAGCGCCTGCGCGGCGGTAAGGGCGTTCAGCGGCACGGTCGCCGCGTGCGCCGCGTCGAGGGAGGCGGGCGCGACGGCCACCGCGTCCGCGTCAACGACGACGTAATCGGCGTGCGTACCAAGGGACTTGAGGGCCCCGTACGCCATCGCCACCACCTGGTCCCCCACCGTCCACCCCGCCTCGGCGCCCAGCGCGTCGACGGTCCCGGCCACATCCCAGCCGAGCCCCAGCCGCCGGCCCGCACCCCCGAAGACGCCCGCGCGCACTCCCGCGTCGACCGGGTTGAGCGCGGCGGCCGCGACCTTGATCCGTATCTGCCGGGCACCCGGCTCGGGCACATCCGTCTCGACGATCTCCACGGCCTCAGGACCGCCGAACGCCGTAACAACTGCTGCACGCATGACAACTCTCCCAATGACACCCAATGACACCCGATGACGAGCGATTCGCCCGGGAAGATCTAGATATCCACCCGGCAGCAACAACCCTAGGAAGAGTTACTCTCTTTCGGTAAGTAGGCACCTCAAGGTGCGTACGTCACCCGGAGGTGCGCCATGGCGACCACGACCGCGGCCCAGCGGCGCGAACAGGCACGCATGGAGTACGACGCGTTCCTCAAGGGCTGCCCCACCAACCAGCTCCTCGACCGCATCAGCGACAAGTGGGTCAGCCTCGTCGTCAGCGCGCTGGCCGCCGGCTCGATGCGCTACAGCGACATCGGGCGCAAGATCGCGGGCGTCAGCCCCAAAATGCTCACGCAGACCCTGCGCTCACTGGAACGCGACGGCCTCCTGTCCCGCACCGTGACCCCGTCCGTCCCCGTCCGAGTCGACTACGAACTGACCCCCCTGGGCGCCAGCCTCAGCCTCCTCCTCTCCGCCGTAAAAGACTGGGCCGAACTACACATCGAGCAGGTCAACGAAGCACGGGACCACTACGACTCCACCCCGACCTGACACCCCACGCCCTCCCTCCCGCACCACGGTCGTCCCGCACCCGCGAGACGACGGAAGGGGCCGTGCCGGTACATCACATGCCCGTCGCGTACGTGGTCACCACCAGCTCCAGCCATCCCACCGACCCGAGTGCCCGTCCGGCGACGGGCGGATGTACCGGCACGGCCCCGACCCCCCACCGGCGGGCGGGCGACGGTGAGCCCCACGCCCGGGAGCACGACCCCGGGGCCCGGGAACCCGGCGGACGCCCGGAACGGACGACGCGGCCCGCCGTGCGAAGGTGACCGCATGCTCGTCGTCCGCTCCGCCGCCCTCTTCGTCCTCGCCGCCCTCTTCGAGATCGGCGGCGCCTGGCTGGTCTGGCAGGGCGTACGCGAGCACCGCGGCTGGCTGTGGGCCGGCGCGGGCGTGATGGCGCTAGGCGTGTACGGCTTCGTGGCCACGCTCCAGCCGGACGCCGAGTTCGGACGCGTCCTCGCCGCGTACGGCGGCGTCTTCGTCGCGGGGTCCATCGCGTGGGGCATGGTGGCGGACGGTTACCGGCCGGACCGCTGGGACGTCACGGGCGCGCTGATCTGCCTGGCGGGCATGGCGGTGATCATGTACGGGCCACGGGGAAACTGAAGGACCGGCCACCCGGCAGCCTGCGATCCGCGCACCGAAAGCAGCGCTCCCGCCGAGGAGCAGGTCAGCGACCACCCCCGCACCCACCCCGCCTATCCTGGCGAGGTGCACGGACGCCCCGGTCACACCCGCCCGCCCCGCATGACATCGCATGACATCGCAGGACATCGCACCGCTACAGCCAGCGCCAGCGACACCGCCCCGAGGAGCACCCGTATGAGCCCCGCCGCCGCGTCCCGTATCGCCGTCGTCACCGGTGCCAGCAGTGGCATCGGCGCCGCGACGGCCCGGCAACTGGCGGCCGCGGGCTACCGCGTCGTCCTGACCGCCCGCCGCAAGGACCGCATCGAGGCCCTCGCGGAGGAGCTGACCGCGACGGGCCACCAGGCGACGGCGTACACGCTCGACGTCACGGACCGCGCGGCGGTCGACGAGTTCGCGAGCGCCTTCAAGACGATCGGCGTCCTGGTCAACAACGCCGGCGGCGCGCTGGGCGCCGACCCCGTCGCGACGGGCGACCCGAACGACTGGCGCCAGATGTACGAGACGAACGTCATCGGCACGCTGAACGTCACCCAGGCCCTGCTCCCCGCCCTGACGGCGAGCGGCGACGGAACCGTGGTCGTCCTCTCCTCCACCGCCGGACACGGCACGTACGAGGGTGGCGGCGGCTACGTGGCCGCCAAGCACGCCGAACACGTACTCGCCGAGACCCTCCGTCTGGAGATCGTCGGCACTCCGGTCCGCGTCATCGAGGTCGCGCCCGGCATGGTCAGGACGGACGAGTTCGCGCTGACCCGCTTCGGCGGCGACGAGGAGAAGGCAGCCAAGGTCTACGCGGGCGTGGCCCAGCCCCTCACCGCGGAGGACGTGGCCGACACGATCACCTGGGCGGTCACCCGCCCCAGCCACGTCAATATCGATCTCCTCGTCGTCCGCCCCCGAGCCCAGGCGTCGAACGCGAAGGTCCACCGGGAGTTGTGATGCCGGAGGACCCGACGGGAGAGCGGGACCGGGAACAGCGCCGGCTGACCCAGGAGACGAAGGACGAACGCTATGTCTGGTGGTACCTCGCGTACTTCCTCTTCGGCATCCACATCGTGGCGTTCGTCATGATCTACGCGGTCATGCACGCGAAGTAGCGAACTCCCCGCCTACGCTGGCGAGTTGTGACCAGAGACATCCCTTCCGCACCCCAGACCGCAGCGGCAGCGGCAGCGGCAGCGGCGGACAGCAAGGTCCCGCCGCCCGATCTCCCGCCCCTGACCTTCCGCCGGGCGACCGAGGCCGACCTCACCGCCCTGGTCCGCCTGCGCGACGCGGCGGCCAACTGGCAGGTCTCACGCGGAATCGACCAGTGGACGCCGGGCGAGATGACGGAGACCCACTTCCGCGCCAACCTCCAACAGGCGGAAGTCTGGCTGGCCTTCAGCGGCCCCGACCCTGCCCCCGACCCGGTCGGCGCCTGGGAACTCTGGTGGGAGGACCCGGCGGCCTGGGGCCCCCAACCCCCAACCGCCGCCTACATCCACCGCCTGATGACCGACCGCGCCACGGCCCCACCCGGCACCGGCCGCCACCTCCTCGCAGCGGCGGAACACCGCATCACCACCACCGCCCGCCCCCTCGCCCGCCTCGACTGCCTCACCGCCAACACCCGCCTGCACACGTACTACGAGTCCGCCGGCTACACCCAGATAGGCGAACGCCACGTCACAGCGGGCCTGGGCGACCCCTACACAGTCACCCTCTTCGAAAAGCAACTCCACTGAACTCCACAGGGCACAGGAACGCCCTCGGCCGGAACCGCCGTCCCGGCCGAGGGAATTACACTTGGGCTCTACGCATAAGCCTGTACGCCTAGCCCTTCACACAGACAACCTGCTTCAGCTTCGCGACGACCTCCACCAGGTCACGCTGCTGCTCCATCACCTGCTCGATCGGCTTGTAGGCACCCGGAATCTCGTCCACGACGCCCGAATCCTTACGGCACTCGACACCCCGTGTCTGATCTTCCAGGTCCTTCGTCGAGAAGCGACGCTTGGCCGCGGTGCGGCTCATGCGCCGACCGGCACCGTGCGAGGCCGAGTTGAACGCCTTCTCATTACCGAGCCCCTTCACGATGTACGAACCCGTGCCCATCGAGCCCGGGATGATTCCGTACTCTCCGGCGCCCGCGCGAATGGCGCCCTTACGGGTCACCAGCAGATCCATCCCGTCGTAGCGCTCCTCGGATACGTAGTTGTGATGAGCACTTATCTCCGCCTCGAAAGTCGGCTTCGCCTTCCTGAACTCCTTGCGGACCACGTCCTTCAGGAGCGCCATCATCAGCGTGCGGTTGTACTTCGCGTATTCCTGCGCCCAGAAAAGGTCATTCCTGTACGCGGCCATCTGCGGGGTGTCCGATACGAATACCGCGAGGTCGCGGTCGACCAGGCCCTGATTGTGCGGAAGCTTCTGGGCCACACCGATGTGATGCTCGGCCAGTTCCTTGCCGATGTTCCGGGACCCGGAATGGAGCATGAGCCACACCGAATCGGACGAATCAATGCAAATTTCAACAAAATGATTGCCCCCGCCAAGCGTGCCCATCTGCGAAGCAGCCCGTCCCCGACGGAACTTCACCGCATCCGCAACTCCATCGAACCGCCCCCAGAAATCGTCCCACCCCGCCGTGGCCAGCCCATAGAACCGCCCCGGTTCCACCGCCGACTCATGCATCCCACGCCCCACCGGAATGGCCTGCTCGACCTTCGACCGGAGTCGGGACAGATCCCCCGGCAGATCATTGGCGGTCAGCAAGGTCTTGACGGCGGACATGCCACACCCGATGTCCACCCCCACCGCCGCCGGACACACCGCGTCCCGCATGGCGATGACGGACCCGACCGTCGCGCCCTTGCCGTAGTGGACGTCAGGCATGACGGCGAGCCCTTTGATCCACGGCAGGGTCGCCACGTTCTGGAGCTGACGCAGGGCCACGTCCTCGACCGACGCCGGGTCGGTCCACATACGGATGGGAACCCTGGCGCCCGGTATCTCTACGTACGACATATCATTCTCTTTCCCCCGGAAACAAACAGAAGCCTCAGAACGCAAAACCCGCGCCAAGGTCGACGTACAGGACAACGGACCGGCGTTCAGGGCAGCGCGTGCGATACACATTGTCTCCAGGGGCCGCCCCCACGCGGCAACCGAATAACCACAGGACATCCCCGGCCCCAGGCCGTCGGGAAGGGTCGAGAGGAGCCTGACCGTGCAGCGGAAGGCGTATGTATCCGGCGTCGCCGCACTCCTCGCGGCACTGCTGGCCGGCTGCACGGGCGGTTCCGGCGGCGACGGCACGTCGGACGACTCGAAGCCGGGCGACTCCGGTACGACGGCCGCCGCGGCCCAGCCCGGCAAGTACCGCACGCTCCCCGAGGCCTGCGCCGCCGTCGACCACGGCACCCTCGACTCGCTGCTGCCCGGCATCAGGCAGATCGCCGACGAGGAGCAGCGCGGCACCGCGTACGAGGGGACGCCGACGCTCACGTACGACACCGACCGCCGGGTCGGCTGCCGTTGGAAGGTGGAGTCCGACAGCGCCACCGACCACCTCCTCGTCGATTTCGAGCGCGTGGTCTCGTACGACAACGCGGTGAGCGACGACAGCAGGGCCACGGACCTCTACACGGGCAAGGAGACGGCGGCGGACCTCCCCGAGCCCTCCGCCTCCGCGACCTCGGAGAGTTCGGACAGTTCGGATTCGGAGAGCCCGGACGCCGACAGCTCCACGTCCCCGTCGGACTCAGCCTCCGCCTCCTCCTCCGCCGGCGGGGGCTCGTCCCCCTCCTCGACCCCTTCCGGCTCGGCCTCGGTCTCCTCTTCCGCCTCCGCCTCCGCCTCAGCCTCAGCCTCAGCCGAGGCGACCCCCACCTCCCTCCAGCCGCGCACGCTCGACGGTCTGGGCGACGAGGCGTACCTGGACGACACCCTCAGCCCGGGCACCTCGACGGCGCAGCAGCGCACGGTGACTGTGGTGTTCCGCACGTCGAATGTGATCGTGACGATCGAGTACGACGAGCAGCCGGCGGTCACGGGCGAGGTGCCGGACAGCAAGGAAATGCAGGACAGGGCGCGGAATCTGGCCGCGAAGCTGGCTGACACGCTCAACGGATAGCGGGCCCGGAGGGGGTACCGCGGCGCTGCGCAAAGCCCGCGAAGCGGGACCTCTCCCCTGTCTCACCGCGTACCGTGGCCCCTCGGACCCGACCGGACGCACGTTCCATGTGCGGCCGCACCACGAGCGCCACGAGTGAAGGAACCATGCACCGACCAGTACAGCGAGTAGGCCGAGTACCGCGACTCACCCGCATCCTTGTCAGCGCAGCCGCCGTCCCGGTGATGCTTGTCGCCGCAGGCTGTTCCTCGGACTCGGACTCGGATTCCGGCTCCGCGTCCGGTGACACGGAGACCAGTGCCGGTGCGAGCCCGGACGCGCAGGCGTCGGAGAGTGCTTCGGCGAACGCCGTGCAGGTGGCCGCGTACGCGACGTTGCCCGAGTCCTGCTCGGTGCTGTCGAAGAAGACGCTGGGCGAACTCGTACCGGAGGCAGGCAAGTCCGGCAAGAAGGGCACGACGGGCGAGGCGTCCTCGCGCGGCAACTGCTACTGGACGAGCCTCGACAGCAACGGTGTGAAGGGCTCGCAGTACCGCTGGCTGAACGTGGCCCTGCTGCGCTTCGAGTCGGACGGGCGCGGTGCCGGCGAGGACCAGGCGCACGCGTACTTCGAGAAGCAGGTCAGCGGCGCCAAGGCGGTTTCGGGCGGAAAGAACACGAAGTCGGCCCCGGTGTCCGGTACGGGCGACGAGGCGACGGCGGTGAGCTACGACCTGAAGAAGAAGGAAGGCGCCTTCAAGCAGCAGACGGTCGTGGCCCGCGTCGAGAACGTCGTCGTCACGGTCGACTTCAACGGCGCGGGTCTGGCGGGCGAGAAGACGCCGTCCGCCGCCTCGCTGCTGAAGGCGGCGGAGAAGGCCGCGAAGGAGGCGGTGGCGGCGGTGACCGCCGCGAACGAGAGTGGTGGCGCCGGGTCGAGCGCCTCGCCCTCGAAGTCGGCTTCGAAGCCGGCCTCGAAGAGCGCGTCGGCGTCCGCGTCCCCGTCCAAGTCGTCGGCGAAGAGCTGATCCGGACGGGCTCGATCCGGGCAGGCTCGAACCGGGCAGGGGCTCGGTTCGAGCAGGGGCCCGATTCGAGTGGATCCGTTCCGCACGCGGACAGATCCGGATCTGCGGCGTAACTCGTAGTCCCACCAGGCCATTTGCCGGAGCCCGGCCCCTACGGGGACCGGGCTCGTGCCGTACCGTGCGCCCGTGCGCCGCACACATGTGCCACCCTGTTGCGCGCAACGACAAGTAAGGGGAGGGGAGTACGGGTGTCCGCGCCCATTCAGCTCACACGCACGCACCGCATTCTCATCGGCGTGGTCGTCGCCGGTGCGGTTGTCATCGCGGGCATCGGCTTCGCCGGTTCGTACGCGGCCGTCCGCGAGCTCGCGATCGAGAAGGGTTTCGGGAACTTCAGTTATGTGTTCCCGATCGGCATCGACGCGGGCATCTGCGTCCTGCTCGCCCTCGACCTGCTCCT
>NZ_JBITHE010000017.1:0-184143 GCF_044457665.1 Streptomyces sp. NPDC050535 | reverse complement strand
GTGGCTGGTGTGATCAAGATGGTGCAGGCGTTGCGGCACGGGGTGATGCCGCCCACGCTGCATGTCGATGCCCCGTCGGCGAAGGTGGACTGGACCGCGGGCGCGGTCGAGTTGCTGACGGAGGTGCGGGAGTGGCCTGACACCGGTCGGCCGCGCCGCGCTGGTGTGTCGTCCTTCGGTGTCAGCGGGACCAACGCGCACCTGATCCTGGAACAGGCCCCGCAAGAGCAGCCCACAGTGCCGGAGCCTGTCGGGCCTGGGCTGGCGGGGACCGATGAGGGTGTGGTGCCGCTGGTGGTGTCAGCGAGGAGTGTCGGGTCTCTGGCGGGCCAGGCCGAGCGGTTGGCGTCCTTTGTGGAGTCGAGTGAGGTGTCACTGCCGGATGCGGCGGGTGCGTTGGTCGCTCAGCGGGCGATGTTGCCTGAGCGTGCGGTGGTGGTGGGTTCGCGTGCTGAGGCGTTGGCGGGGCTTGGTGCGCTGGCGCGGGGCGAGTCTCATCCCGGTGTGGTCACCGGCAGCGTGTCGGCGCTGGGCGGGTCCGGAAAGGTCGTGTTCGTCTTTCCCGGTCAGGGTTCGCAGTGGGTGGGCATGGGCCGTGAACTCCTCGATTCCTCGCCGGTGTTCGCGCAGCGGATCGCTGAGTGTGCGGCGGCATTGGAGCGGTGGGTGGACTGGTCGCTGGTGGATGTGTTGCGAGGGGATGCTCCGGTCGAACTCCTGGAGCGCGTGGATGTGGTGCAGCCTGCGAGCTTCGCTGTGATGATCGGGCTTGCCGCCGTCTGGTCGTCGGTCGGCGTGGTGCCGGATGCGGTGGTCGGTCACTCGCAGGGTGAGATCGCGGCGGCGTGTGTGGCGGGTGCGTTGTCGCTGGAGGACGCGGCCCAGATTGTGGCGGTACGCAGCCAGGTGATCGCGGGCAGTCTGGCGGGCCGGGGTGGTATGGCGTCGGTGGCGCTGTCGGCGGCAGAGGTGGCCGGGCGTATCGAGCGGTGGGCCGGCCGGGTTGAGGTGGCGGCGGTCAACAGTCCCACGTCGGTGGTGATCGCCGGTGATGCCGAAGCCCTCGACGAAGCCCTCGACGTTCTTGCGTCGGATGGTGTGCGGGTGCGTCGGGTGGCGGTGGATTACGCCTCCCACACCCGGCATGTCGAGGCGATCGAGGGCGCACTGACAACCGCCTTCTCCGACATCCGCGCCCAAGCCCCGCTGGTTCCTTTCTACTCGACGGTGACGGGGGAGTGGGTAAAGGAGGCGGGTGTCCTTGACGGCGGCTACTGGTACCGGAACCTGCGCGGCCAGGTCCGTTTCGGTCCTGCCATCGCCGGTCTTCTGGCCAGCGGTCACACCGTCTTCGTGGAGTCGAGTGCTCACCCGGTTCTGGTCCAGCCGGTCAGCGAGATCGTCGACCAGGCCGGCACAGAGGCTGTGGTCGGTGGTTCGCTGCGCCGTGAGGAGGGCGGTCTGCGCCGGCTGCTGACCTCCATGGCCGAACTGTTCGTCCGAGGCGTCCCCGTCGACTGGGCGGGTGTCCTCCCGGCCAGTGCCGCCGCCACCAAGGTCGATCTGCCGACGTATGCCTTCGATCATCAGCACTACTGGCTGCGTTCTGCTCCCGTGGTCGATGCTGTCGCGCTCGGTCAGGCCGCCGGTGGCCATCCGCTTATCGGGGCGATCATTGGCCGGCCGGACTCCGGTGGTTTCATGACCACTTCGCGGTGGTCGGTGGACGCGCACCCCTGGCTGGGTGATCACACCGTCGGTGATGTGGCCGTGGTGCCGAGTGCGGTGTTGGTGGAGCTGGCCATCCGGTTCGGTGACGAGGTGGGCAGTCCGGTGGTCGAGGAGTTGACCGTGGACCGGCCCGTCCTGTTGCCGCTGCGGGGCGGCAGAGCCGTACAGATGACGGTCGGGGAGGCCGATGAGCAAGGGCGGCGGCCGGTGGAGGTGTACTCCCGCCCGGACAACGCCGCTCTGGACGCGGTGTGGACACGCCACGCCAGCGGCACGCTCGTGCCTGGTCCGGTGAGCCCGTCCGCTTCCGGTGGCGCGTGGCCTACTGGCAGTCCCGCAGCCGATGTGGCCCTCGGCAAGGCAGTCGGTGACGCCGACCGCTATGGCCTGCACCCGGCGCTGCTCGACGCGGCGGTCCGAACGGCGTTCCCTGATGAGGACGTGATCGCGACCCGGTGGAGCGGGGTGGCGTTGCTGGCTTCCGGTGCGGCGGCGGTGCGGGTCCGCGCAGCCCGTGACGCCACGGGGGTGAGAGGCCTTGAGCTGGTGGACGCCACCGGCGCGCCGGTGCTGACCGCTGATGCCGTTGTCGCCGAGCCGTTCTCGCCCGAAAAGGCAGAGGCCGAGGACGGGCCGGCCTCTGGCGCCCTGTTCCTGGTCGACTGGGTTGAGCTTCCCCTTTCCCCAGGTGAGAGGGCTGAGGACGCCGGCAGTATGGCGGCTGTCGGCGATGCTGAAGACGTTGCTGGCCTCGCGGCGGGCGGGGCAGCGGTTCCGGGCCTGCTGGTGTATGAGGCCTGGCACGTGCCCGCCGACCCGCACGTGCCCGTCGGCCCGCGTGAGGCCGTCGCCGCAGTGTTGGCCGTTGTCCAGGCGTGGCTGGCAGCACCGGCTCTGGCGGACACCCGCCTCGTCGTGATGATCCCCGACGCCGAGGACGATGTCGCCGTAGCGGCCGTGTCGGGCCTGCTGCGCTCAGCACAGTCGGAGCACCCGGACCGCATCGTCCTTGTCGGGAGCGCCACTGCCGAGCATCGCGGCAGTGCGGCGACCTCGGAGTACCCGGCGGCCGTGCAAGCCGTGCAGGCTGTGGAGGCTGTGCAGCTCGCGGTGGCCACGGGCGAGCCCCACGTTCGTGTGCGCGGTGGTGTGGTCTTCGTCCCCCGGCTGCGGCGTGCCCCGCTTGCCGAAGGCCCCCGGCGCGAGCTCAACCCTGACGGCACCGTCGTGGTCACCGGCGGCACCGGGACGCTCGGCAGTCTCGTCGCCCGGCACTTGGCGACCGAACACGGCGTACGGCACCTGCTGCTGGCCAGCCGGAGCGGACCGGATGCCGAAGGGGCGGCGGCGCTGCACGAGGAACTGACCGGCCTTGGCACGACCGTCACCATCGCCGCGTGCGACACCGCGGACCGGGACGCTGTCGCGGCGCTCCTGGCCGCAGTGCCGGACGCACATCCGCTCACCGCGGTTGTCCACACTGCCGGAGTCCTCGACGACGGTGTGGTCACCGCCCTGACCCCGGACCGTTTCGACACCGTCCTGCGGCCGAAACTCGACGCCGCAGTGCACCTGCACGAACTGACCCGGGACATCGATCTTGCGGCGTTCGTGCTGTTCTCCTCCGCCGCCGGAGTCCTCGGCAACCCCGGCCAGGGCAACTACGCCGCCGCCAATGCCTCCCTGGACGCCCTCGCCCTCCACCGCCACCACACCGGCCTGCCCGGCATCTCCCTCGCATGGGGGGTGTGGGACCAGACCGGCACCAGCGGGAACCTGGGCACGGCCAATCAGCGGAGGATGGCCCTGCACGGCCTGGTGGCACACTCCAGCCAGGAGGGTCTGGAGCTGTTCGACGCGGCGCTGCAGTCAGACGACGCGGTGCTCTTGGCGGCCAGGCCGGACTACGCCGCGCTGCGCGCCCAAGCCGCGTCCGAACCCGTACACGTACTGCTGCGGAGCCTCGTGCGTGGCGGCCGTCGCACCGCTCGGCACGGGGCCCCCCGTTGGGGCGGCCTCGCTGAACAGCTGGCCGCCACGCTCCCGGTCCAGCGAGAGCAGATGCTGCTGGAGCTGATCCGGCGCGAGGTCGCTGCGGTCCTGGGCCATTCGACACCCGGCAAGGTCGACCCCGACCGGGCTTTCCGGGAGGTCGGCTTCGACTCGATGCTGGCCGTCGAACTCCGCAACCGACTCACCGGACTCGCAGGGATCCGCATCCCTGCCACGATCGTCTTCGACCATCCCACACCCCGGAGCCTGATGCGTCATCTGCTCGCGGAACTGTGCCCCGAGGACGTCGGCGAGTTGGCGGGTCGGGAGGACGAGATCCGGAGGGTCCTGGTCACCACGCCTCTGTCCCGGTTCCAGGAACTCGGGCTCATGGAGAAGCTCCTGCAACTGGTGGCGAGCCCCGGTGGTGAAAGTGCCACAGCGCCGGACACCGCCGAACCGAAGCAGGACGGCAAGCTGCTGATCGAGGAGATGGACGCCGACGACCTGGTGGAGCGCGCGATGAGAAAAGCCCGGAAGCAGTAGCGGACGCGCGAGCGGAACGAATGGAGGCAGGGAATGACCAGCTCAGAGGCAAAGCTTGTCGAAGCGCTGCGGGCTTCACTGATCGAGAACGAGCAGTTGGAGAACGAGAACAAGAAGATCCGCGACAGCTTCACTGAACCGATCGCCATCGTGGGTATGGCGTGCCGGTTCCCCGGTGGGGTGTCGTCACCTGAAGAGTTGTGGGAGTTGATCGCCGATGGTCGTTCCGCAGTCGGCGCATTCCCCACCGACCGGGGCTGGGATCTTGAGAACCTGTACGACCCGGAGCTCGATCGGACCGGCACGACTTATGTACAGGAAGGCGCGTTCCTGCACGACGCGGGCGAGTTCGACGCCGGTTTCTTCGGTATCTCACAAAGCGAGACGCTGGTCATGGACCCGCAGCAGCGTCTGATGCTGGAGACGTCGTGGGAGGCGATCGAACGGGCGGGCATAGACCCGGCTACTCTGCGTGGCAAGAACGTTGGCGTGTTCGCCGGCGTGGGCGGGCACGATTACGCCACCAGTTTCCACAGCGTCCCCGACGAGCTCGAGGGCTACCTGATGACCGGCGGCTTGGCGAGCGTCCTGTCGGGACGGGTTTCCTACACTCTCGGGTTCGAGGGGCCCGCGGTCACGGTCGACACGGCCTGCTCGTCGTCCCTGGTAGCCATGCACATGGCAGTGCAGTCCCTGCGTTCGGGCGAGTCGTCGTTGGCGCTGGCCGGGGGCTCCAGCGTGATGACCACTCCCGCCGGCTTGGTGTTGGCCTCGCGTATGCGGACCCTTGCGAAGGACGGCCGGTGCAAGGCGTTTGCGGCATCCGCAGATGGAACGAACTCTGCCGAGGGCGTGGGCTTCCTGCTGTTGGAGCGGGTTTCCGATGCCGTCCGTGACGGACATGAGATTCTCGGCGTCGTACGGGCCACTGCGGTGAACCAGGATGGCGCGTCCAACGGACTCACCGCGCCGAACGGGCCCTCGCAGCAGCGGGTGATCCGCCAGGCACTCGCTGCCGCTGGTTTGTCGTCCGCCGACGTCGACATCGTCGAGGCGCACGGCACCGGAACCCCCCTGGGCGACCCGATCGAGGCACAGGCCCTACTTGCCACCTATGGCCAGAGCCGTGACCCCGGACTGCCGCTGTGGCTCGGTTCAGTGAAGTCGAACCTTGGACACTCGGGCCATGCGGCAGGCGTCGCTGGTGTGATCAAGATGGTGATGGCAATGCGGCATGGTGTGCTGCCGCAGACTCTGCACGTGGACGAGCCCACGCCTCAGGTCGACTGGTCTGCTGGAGCGGTTGAGTTGCTGACCGAGGCGCACGAGTGGCCCGAGATCGGCCGTCCTCGTCGTGCGGGAGTCTCCGGCTTCGGCGTCAGCGGCACCAACGCGCACGTCATCCTGGAGCAGGCGCCCGAGCAGACATCCGTGAACCCGTCCGACGAGAAGACGCGCGTGCTGGGCGACGCGGTTGTGCCACTGGTCCTCTCGGCCCGTGGCGAGGCGGGTCTCGCCGGCCAGGCCCGGCGCCTTGGTTCGTTCCTGAGGCAACGTCAAGAGCTGGACCTGCTTGACGTCGGCCGGTCGCTGGTGCAGAGCCGGGGTCTTCTCCCCGACCGTGCGATCGTGCTCGCCGAGGACCGGGAAGAGGCGCTGACCGCATTGGACGCCGTGGCCGGCGGCGAGTCCGCGACCGGTGTCGTCAAGGGAACGGCCGAGAGCGTAGTAGGCCAAACTGTCTTTGTGTTCCCCGGCCAGGGCACACACTGGGCGGGCATGGGAAGGGAACTGCTTGAGACGTCGCCCGTGTTTGCAACCAGCATGGCCGAGTGCGCCGGGGCGCTCGACCCGCTGACCGGCTGGTCGTTGCTCGATGTGGTGCGGCAGGTCGAGGGCGCCCGGTCCCTTGAAGACCTCGACGTGGTGCAGCCGGTCTCGTGGGCACTGAACCTGTCGCTTGCCGCGCTGTGGGAAGCGTGCGGGGTCGTCCCGGATGCGGTCGTGGGTCATTCCCAGGGCGAGATCGCCGCTGCCTGTTTTGTCGGCGCGCTGTCCCTTCCGGACGCCGCCCGCCTCGTGGTTTGCCGGGCCAAGATTATCCGCGCCGAGTTGTCGGGACGCGGAGGCATGGCGTCCCTCGTTGCCGGTGTCAAGGCCGCCTCCGTGCTGGTGGAGGAGTTGCCGGGCCTGGAGATCGCCGCAGTTAACGGACCCTCCTCAGTGGTCGTGACCGGTGAACTGCCCGCCCTGGAAGAGCTGCTCGCCCGGTGCAAGACCGAGGGCATCCACGCCCGCAGGATTCACGGGGCCAACGCCGCCGGACACTCCTCACAGATCGATGTGCTGCGCGACTCTTTCCTCGAGGCACTCACTGGGGTCTCCGGCGGGCCTTCGCGCGTGCCGCTGTACTCCACGGTGACCGGGCGACTCCAGGACACCACGGAGCTGGACGCCGAGTACTGGTATCGCAACCTGCGGCAGACCGTGCAGTTCGACCCGGCCATTCGGTCCCTGGCCGGTGATGGACATGGAGTGTTCATCGAGGTCAGCTCGCACCCTGTGCTGGCGTCGAGCGTCCAGGACGTGCTGGAGGAGCTCCAGGCACCCGCTGTCGTCACCGGGTCGCTGCACCGCGGCGAGGGCGGCCCACGCAGGTTCCTTGCCTCGCTGGCCCACCTGCACACCCACGGCGTTCAGGTCACCTGGGGGGCCGTCCTCGGCCGCGGTACGGAGCGGCCCGTAGACCTGCCCACGTACGCCTTTCAGCGCCAGCGCTACTGGTTGGATCCGGCAGACTCCGGTGGGGACGCAGCAGGCCTCGGTCTCGAGGCGGCGGACCATCCCCTGCTCGGCGCGGTCACCGAAATCCCCGGCTCGGACGGCGTGTTGTTCACTTCCCGGCTGTCGCTGCGCACGCACCCCTGGCTCGCCGACCACGCGGCCGCTGGAATCGTCCTCATGCCCGGAGCAGCCTTCGTGGAACTCGCCGTCCGCGCCGGCGACGAGATCGGGTGCAGCCTGGTCAGCGAACTGGTTATCGAGCGCCCCCTACTGCTGCCCGAGAGCGGCGGCGTCCAGCTACGTGTGTGGGTAGGTGAGCCCGACGAATCCAGCCACCGCACCGTCCAGATTCACTCCCGCTGGGAGGAAGCCGGTCCACGTGGGAGCTGGACCCGTCATGCCTCCGGACGCCTGGTGCCAGAGGAGGGTGGGGCCGACTTCGACCTCACCCAGTGGCCGCCGCCCGGCGCCACCGCCGTCGACCCGGACGTACTCGCCCACGCCTACGACGGCATGGCACAGGCGGGATACGGCTATGGTCCGGCCTTTCGGGGCCTGCGCGGGGCGTGGACGCGCGGCGAGGAGGTGTTCGCCGAGGTCTCACTGCCCGAGGAAGCAGGCAAGGGCGATGACTACGGGCTGCACCCGGCCCTCCTGGACGCGGCCATGCACGCCTGTGCCTTCCGCACCGATATGGCCGGCGAGAGCCCGAAGCTGGCTCTGCCATTTGTCTGGCGCGATGTCAGACTGCACGCCGTCGGAACCTCCACACTGCGGGTTCACCTCACACCGCTCGCTCCCGACACGATCCGCTTGCGCCTGGCCGACGCCTTCGGCACACCTGTGGCTGCCGTCGACTCGATGGTCTTGCGACCGGTGGTCCCGGAACTGCTGCGTGTCGGCTCAGGTGCGTCCAAGGAGCAGATGTTCCGTGTGGCCTGGGAGCCCATCTCCGTCAGGAGCGTGCATGACGAGCTGAACGTCGTACTCGTGACAACTGCCGAGGACGTTCGTGCCGTGGCCGGAACGCCCCCCGGCATGCTCCTCCTCGATGTGGCCGGCAACGGACGTACGGACCCCGCCGCCGTCCGGGACCTCACCGGGCGAGTGCTGGAGGTCGTCCAGGCGTGGCTCGCGGAACCCGCCTTCCAGGACACTCCTCTAGTCGCTCTCACACAGGTCGGTGCGGCCGTCCAGGGCGGGGACCCGGCTCCCGATCTGGCCGTTGCGACGGCTGCCGGCCTGCTGCGTTCGGCACAGTCCGAGAACCCGGGCCGCATCATCCTGGTCGACACGGACGGCACGGAGGCGTCAGCTCGGCGCCTGCCCGATGTACTCGCGTCCGGGCAACCTCAGGCGGCACTTCGCAGCGGCGCGGTGGCGGTGCCGAGGCTTGTCAAGGCCGCCCCCGCCGATGCCCATGGCCGTCCACTGAACCCCGAGGGCACGGTCTTGATCACCGGCGGTACGGGGAGGCTGGGTCGTTTGGCGGCCAGGCACCTGGTTTCCAAGCACAAGATCAGAAACCTCATCCTGGTCAGCCGGAGGGGACCGGACGCACCGGGCGCGGCCGAGTTGGAAGCCGAACTCGGGGGGCTTGGCGCGCTCGTCCGAACCGTAGCGTGCGACGTGTCCGATCGAGACTCCGTGGTGGCTCTTCTGGCCTCGGTTCCCAAGGACACCCCCCTTACCGGCGTGATCCACGCAGCCGGCGCGCTGGATGACGGTGTGATAACCACCCTGACGCCCGAACGGCTCGACGCGGTGCTCCGTCCGAAGGCCGACGCGGCACAAATTCTGGATGAGCTCACGCGCGATCTCGACCTCGCGGCCTTCGTCCTGTACTCCTCTATTTCGGGGATCTTCGGTTCAGCGGGTCAGGGCAACTACGCTGCCGCGAACTCCTACCTCGACGCGCTGGCTGTACGCCGTCATGCTTCCGGATTGCCGGCGACCTCACTGGTGTGGGGATGGTGGGGGCAGGGATCGGACATGCTGGACAAGCTCGCTGAGGTCGAGCTGAAGCGTTTCGACCGCTGGAACAGCACCGAACTCACGGCGCACGAGGGCATGGAGCTGTTCGACCTCGCGCTGCTTGACCGTGACGCTGTTCAGGTCCTGACGAAGATGGAACTCGAGGCGATATGGGACCAGACCAACTCCGCATCCGTCCCCCCACTGCTGCGCGGCCTCATCCGCGTCAGTCGGCGGCCCGCCCGTGACGGGGCGACCGGGGCCGACAAGCTGGCAGATCGGCTGGCCGAGGCGTCCCCGGACCAGCGAGGAAAGATCTTGGTCGATCTGGTCCAGCGCGAGGTCGCCACGATCCTCGGCCACGTGTCTGCGGACGAAATCGGACCGGACCTTTCCTTCTTCGACATCGGTTTCGACTCTCTGACCGCCATCGAACTCAGGAACCGGCTGTCGGCGCTCACCGGCGTCCGCATCCAGGCCACCTTCGCCTTCGAGTACCCCACCGCGGAACTGGCCGCCGAGGAGCTGCTGGAACGCCTCGAACCCCACGTGGGCTCGCCGGATACTCCACGCATGGTGCGCGGAGATCAATGACCGACTCGTCTCCGTGCCGGAATCTGACAATGCGGACGTCTAGCCAGGATTTGATCGTACGTCAGACCGGGGCTCCGGCACGTGATCTCAACTTCCACCAGTGACGTGCGGACGACGGGACCAGCCCACCGTGAACCCGACCGGTGCGCAGCACGGCCGGCGCACCGGTCATCGACCCACCCCCTCCGCCACTCGCCGACGACGAACACCCAAGGAGACGAAGCATGTTCGACAAGGACAAGTATCTGGAGTACCTCGGCTTCTCGGGAACGCCCGAGGCAAGCCTGGCGACCCTGCGGAAGATCCACCGCAAGCACCAGATGCGGATCCCTTACGACAGTGGTTACGCCCTGGACCTGGACAGCAGTGGCGACGCCCTCGGCCTGGCCCAGGCGTCTTTCGACCTTGACGCGGCCTTCGAGACGATCGTGCTCAGTGGCCGGGGCGGCATCTGCGTCGAATTGAACTTCATGTTCCATCGGCTCCTCGTCGAGTTGGGCTTCGACGTGCAGGTGCTGGCCGCAGCCACCCTCCTGCCGGGGGGAGTGTGGGGCCCTGACATCGAGCACATGGTCATGCGCGTCACCATCGACGGCGAGGACTGGCTCGCCGACGCCGGGCACGCGGGCATCTCCATCGTGGAGCCGTTGCCGTTCTCCGGAGAGACCCGGGTCCAGGACGGCATCGAGTTCCGGCTGACCCGTCGGGAGAAGCACTACTTCCTCGAGTACAAGACCCGCGCCAAAGCCTGGCGCGACAGTTACCGCTTCCTGCCGGAGACACGTACCACCGCGGAGTGGTTCCGCTGGCGCGACGCCCTGTCGCTGGACGAGATGGCGACGCACCCGCGGCGCCGCCGACGGGTCATCGACAACGGGCAGGTCACGCTCACCGCGAACCTCTTCATGACCGTTGAGGACGGCGAGGAGCGGCTTCGTCTCATCCGGGACGAGAACGAGCTCGAAAAGATCGTCAGCACCTACTGGGGCTGAGCAGACGAACCACCACGACCGCTTGCGGAAAGGCCGGAGATGCTCGCGAAAGCTTCAGCTGAACCCGCCGTACACAGCCGGACCTCCGGTCAGCAGCGGCCTCGGTCGCGCCCGGGGTCCAGTCGGCGGACCGTCTCCTGAAGACCCCGGCGGGGTGGCCGCCCCGGCGTATCACCGCTTCCACAGGAAGGAGTGAGGCGGAGTGAGAGAACAGATACCGGTCTACATCGGCGAACGTTCCTACGATGTGCTGATCGGCCCTGGGGTGCGTTCCATGCTGGCCGAAGTGATCCAGGGCCTCGGCGCCCGGCGGGTCGCCGTCGTGTCAGCCCGGCCCGCGGAATGGGTGCCTGACACGGGAGTGGAGACCCTGCTGCTGCCCGCCCGGGACGGTGAGCCGGACAAGAACCTCGCCACCGTCGAGGCCCTGTGCGCGGAGTTCGTACGCTTCGGCCTCACACGCAACGACGCGGTCGTCTCCTGCGGGGGCGGAACCACCACCGACGTCGTCGGCCTGGCCGCTGCCCTGTACCACCGGGGCGTGCCAGTGGTACATCTGCCGACCACGCTGCTGGCCCAAGTCGACGCGAGTGTCGGCGGCAAGACGGCGGTCAACCTGCCCTCTGGTAAGAACCTGGTGGGCGCCTACTGGCAGCCCGCCGCCGTACTGTGCGACACCGACTACCTGTCCACCCTGCCCCGGCGTGAGATGCTCAACGGCCTGGGTGAGATCGCCCGCTGCCACTTCATCGGTGCCGGTGACCTGCGCGGGCTCGGCCTCGCGGAGCGCATCGCGGCCAGTGTGAGGCTGAAGGCCGGCGTCGTCTCGGCCGACGAGCGGGACACCGGCCTGCGACACATCCTCAACTACGGCCACACCCTGGGCCACGCCCTGGAGCTGGCCGGCGGCTTCGCGCTCCGGCACGGCGAGGCCGTCGCGATCGGCACGGTCTTCGCGGGCCTGCTCGCCGGGGCCCTGGACCGGATCGGTCCCGGGCGGGTGGCGGAGCACTGGGAGGTCGTCGAGTTCTACGGCCTGCCCACCGCGCTGCCCGAGGGGATCGAGACGGCCGAGCTGATCCGCCTGATGCGCCGGGACAAGAAGGCGCTCACAGGCCTCGCCTTCGTCCTCGACGGGCTCGGGGGAGCGGAGCTGGTCCAAGACGTGTCCGAACAGGTCGTCGCCGAGGTCCTGGAGCGCATGCCACGGCAGCCACTCGGGCAACTCATCGAGCCGGCAGGCTTCCACGGAACGGGAGCCCCGCTGGCATGACGCGCTCATCAGAGGCAGCGCACGGCGAGGTCCGGGGCAGGAACACGCGGGAGCCGAGGCTCGCGGACCGCCTCGCCGCGGCCCTGGACAGACCCGCGGCGCAGCAGCCCGAGTGGCCGGACCCGGCCCGGGCCCGGACAGTAGTGGAACTGCTGCGCACCGCGCCCCCGATCGTGGCCGAGTCCGAGACGGCACAGCTCTCCGAGCAGCTCGCGGCGGTCGCCCGCGGCGAGGCATTCCTGCTGCAGAGCGGGGACTGCGCGGAAACCTTCGCCGAGACCACCGAATCGCACCTGCGAGCCAACCTCGGTCTCCTGAAGCGTATGTCGCTGCTCCTTGCCCACGCCGCCGGGCTGCCGGTGGTTCCCCTCGCCCGTATGGCCGGACAGTACGCGAAGCCGCGCTCACAGTCCGTCGACGCGGACGGCTTGCCGGTCTACCGGGGTGACATGGTCAACTCCGCCGAACGCACCCTTGCCGCACGCACTTGTGACCCGGACAGGATGCTGCGCGCCCACGGGCACGCGGCTCGCGCGATGACGATCGCCCGCCGGGCGTACGCACAGGAACCGGCGAACCCGCACACCGGCCTCCCCTCGTACCTGCAAGGCACCCCCGGCGGCGGCCACTTCGTCCGCACCGCCGAAGAGATCGGCCGCGATCAGGGCCCGAGTAGCGAACAGATCTATGTGGGCCACGAGATGCTCTTGCTCGACTACGAATGCGCCCCGCTCCACACCGCCGGGTTCACCACCGGTCCGGAACCACTGCTCGTCAGCCCACTCGCACACTTCCTCTGGATCGGCGAGCGCACGCGGGGCCTCGGCGACGCGCACCTCGCCGTCGCCGAACTACTCGCCAACCCCATCGGGGTGAAAATCGGCCCCAGCACCACCCCGGAGGAAGCCGTCGAGTACGTCCGCAGGCTCGACCCCCATGCCACGCCCGGGCGGCTGACGCTGATCAGCAGGATGGGCCACTCCCAGGTCCGCGAGGTGCTGCCGCCGATCGTGGAGAAGGTCACTGCAACCGGCCACCAGGTGGTATGGCAGTGCGACGCGATGCACGGCAACTCCCGCACGACGCCGGATGGCCGCAAGACCCGCCACTTCGACGACATCGTCGCGGAGATCAACGGCTTCTTCGACGTCCACCGCACCCTCGGCACTCACCCCGGCGGCCTCCACTTGGAGGCGACCGGCGAGGACGTCACCGAGTGTCTGGGCGGGGCCCGCGGCCTCGGTGAGGCTGACCTGCCGGCGCGCTACCGTACCGCCTGCGACCCTCGCCTGAATGAGGAACAGTCTATGGAACTGGCCTTCACCGTCGCCGATTTGCTCGCAGAGGCCATCCGGCCGGCTGCCCAGCAGGTCACCTCTGCCGGCCCCCGGAACCCGCGATGACCAACACCGCCACCCCGCCGCGGGCCCCGATCAGCGGCACCACCCGCTTGTACGTGGTGATCGGCGACCCGGTCGAGCAGGTCCGGTCCCCCGGCCTGCTCAACCCGCTCTTCGCCGAACAGGGCGTCGACGCAGTGCTGGTGCCGGTGAAGGTCCACCCTGGCGATCTGGAACGGGTCCTCCACGGCCTGCAGCGGATCGGTAACCTCGACGGCATCTTCGTCACCGTCCCACACAAGACGGACGCCGCCCAGCTCGCCGACCGGCAAAGCCATACCGTCAAGATCGCCGGAACGGCCAACGTGCTGCGCCGCGAAACCGACGGCAGTTGGCTCGCTGAGAACTTCGACGGTTCCGGTTTCGTGACCGGCCTCGCCCGCGCCGGGCATGAGATACGAGGCAAGCGGGTCGCGCTCGCCGGGGCCGGCGGGGCGGGCAGCGCCATCGCGTCCGCGCTGCTGACGGCCGGCGCAGACCGGATCGCCGTGACCGACCCGGACCTGCCCAAACTGGAAACGCTTGTCGGCCGACTCGCCGCGTACTGGCCCGGCCGAATCCACGCCGTCGCCGAACTGCCCCTGCATGACAGCGACCTCGCGGTCAACGCGACCCCGCTCGGACTGCGATCCAGCGACCCACTGCCGTTCCCGCCCGAAGCCCTCCCGCCCGCAGCGGTGGTGGGCGACATCATCATGAAACCCCACGAGACGCCCCTGCTGCGGCAGGCCGCCGCCCTCGGCTACCACGTCCACCACGGCATCCACATGCTGAACGGTCAAGTGGAGTCCTACTGCGAGTTCTTCGGCCTGGGCGCACCCAGGACCGGCTGACGCGCACACCCGCCACAAACCCACGTCCAGCCGACCACACCCGGACGGACGGCTACCAGACCGGGGGATGCGGGGCGGTGAGAGCGGTGCCTACCGTGAAGTCGCACCCATGGGTCTGATCCCCGAGGTGGAACCTTCCGTCGACCACATGCCCCGCCGCTTTATGCCTTCCGTCGGCCATCGGCCGAGAAATGTCCGAAGTGGAGATTTGGAGATACATGAACGCGCGACCGGCACCAGAGTTCCCCTCCTGGCCGCAGTACGACGACAGCGAGCGCACCGGCCTGATCCGGGCCCTGGAGCAAGGTCAGTGGTGGCGCATGGGCGGGTCGGAGGTGGACTCCTTCGAGAGTGAGTTCGCCGACTTCCATGGTGCTCCTCATGCTTTGGCCGTCACCAACGGCACCCATGCCCTGGAGCTGGCGCTGCAGTGTCTGGGTGTCGGTCCGGGCACGGAGGTCATCGTGCCGGCCTTCACTTTCATATCCTCGTCCCAGGCCGCTCAGCGGCTCGGCGCGGTCGCCGTCCCCGTCGACGTCGATCTCGACACGTACAACATCGACGTGGCTGCCGCGGCGTCCGCCGTCACCCCTCGCACCAGGGTGATCATGCCCGTGCACATGGCGGGGCTCATCGCTGACATGGACGCGCTCGACAAGCTTTCCGCGGACACCGGCGTGCCCGTGCTGCAGGACGCTGCCCACGCGCACGGTGCCCGCTGGCAGGGCAAGCGGGTGGGCGAGTTGGGTACGGTCGCCACGTTCAGCTTCCAGAACGGCAAGCTGATGACCGCCGGCGAGGGTGGTGCACTGCTTTTCCCCGACGAGGAGACGTACGAGGCCGCCTTCCTGCGGCACAGCTGTGGCCGGCCGCGCACCGACCGCCGCTACATGCACCAGACTGCCGGCACCAACATGCGGCTCAACGAGTTTTCCGCGTCCGTGCTCCGCGCCCAGCTGAGCCGCCTCGACGCCCAGCTCACGCTGCGCGATCAGCGCTGGACACTGCTGTCCCGGCTGCTCGGCGAGATCGACGGCGTCGTACCTCAGGGCGCAGACCCGCGCGCCGACCGGAAGTCTCACTACATGGCCATGTTCCGGATCCCCGGCATCTCCGAGGAGGGCCGCAACACCCTCGTCGACACGCTCATCGAGGCCGGACTGCCTGCCTTCGCCGCCTTCCGGGCGATCTACCGCACCGACGCGTTCTGGGAGACGGCCGCGCCCGACACCACCGTCGACAAGCTCGCCGAAAGCTGCCCGCACACGGAGGCGATCAGCACCGACTGCATCTGGCTGCACCACCGGGTGCTGCTCGCCTCCGAGGAAGCCCTCCACACCACGGCCGAGATCATCGCCGACGCGGTGACCGCACGATGAGGGTTCGCGCTGCCGTCGTCGGGCTCGGCTGGGCAGGCCGCGAGCTGTGGCTCAGACTGCTGCGCGAGCACAAGGACTTCGAGGTGGTCGCCGCCGTCGACCCCGACCTGGGCTGCCGGGCGGCCGCTGCGGCGACGGGTCTGCCCGCCTACGCCACCCTGGACGCTCTCGACCCCCGCACGGTCGACATCGCCGTCGTCGCGGTACCCAACCATCTGCACGCCGAGGTAGCGGCCGCCCTGCTCCGCCGCAGGATCTCCGTCTTCCTGGAGAAGCCGGTCTGCCTGACCACCGCCGAGGCCGACGCCCTCGCCGCGGCTGAACAGAACGGCGGGATCCTGCTCGCCGGCAGCGCCGCCGCCCACCGCGGCGACGTCCAGAAGCTTGCCGGGCTGCTGCCCCAGGTTGGCCGGATCCGCCATGTCACCCTGACCTGGGTCAGGGCGCGCGGCGTGCCACAGCCCGGCGGCTGGTTCACCCAGCGCAGCAAGTCCGGTGGCGGTGTACTCGTCGACCTCGGCTGGCACCTGCTCGACGTCCTCACCTACCTCCTCGGCCCCGCCCCCGTCACCCAAGTGCTCGGCTCGGTCTCCGACGACTTCATCAGCAGCGGTGCCTGGTCCGCCACCTGGCGCGAGGACCAGCCCACCGACGCCCCGGCCGGCGACGTCGAGGACACCGCCCGAGGCTTCCTGCTCCGCGAGGACGGCATCTCGGTCTCGCTACAAGCCAGTTGGGCCTCGCACGAGGCGCTGGACGCGTCCGTCATCACCGTCGAGGGCAGCGATGGAACGGCACGGCTGCACTGCACCTTCGGCTTCAGTCCCAACCGGGTCCCCGAACCGGTGCTCACCCTCACCCGGGAAGGCACCACACAGCGGATCCCGCTGCCCGCCGAGCCGATCGGCACCGAGTACGGACGCCAACTCGACGGCCTCGCCGGGCTCCTGGCTGACCCAGGCCGACGCGGCCTGGCCGTCGCCCAGGCCCGCGGCACCGTCCGGCTGGTCGAAAGCTTCTACGCATCGGCGCGCGCCGCTCGACCTGCGGACCACGCGCCCCAGTTCACCCCCCACAAGGAGGTGAGGACCGCATGACCACAAGGTCCGAACACCACGCGGCAACGACCTCCGAACAGCACTCCCCAGTCTCCAGACAAGCAGTCATCTTCGATCTCGACGGAGTCGTCGTCGACAGCTTCGCGGTGATGGGCGAGGCCTTCTCCCTCGCCTACGCCGAGGTCGTCGGCCCAGGCGAGGCGCCCTTCGAGGAGTACCAGCGCCATCAGGGCCGCTACTTTCCCGACATCATGCGGATCATGGGCCTTCCGCTGGAGATGGAGGAGCCCTTCGTCCGTGAGAGCTACCGGCTCGCCCACCGCGTTCAGGTGTACGACGGTGTCGTCGATGTGCTGAGGATGCTGAACGAGCGTGGCCTCCGGCTGGCCATCGCCACCGGCAAGGCAGGCGAGCGCGCCCGGTCCCTGCTCGACGTCCTCGGCCTGCTTCCGTACTTCGCCCACGTCATCGGCTCCGACGAGGTGCCCCGGCCCAAGCCCGCCCCCGACATCGTCAGACGCGCGCTCGAACTCCTCGACGTTCCCGCAGACCGGGCCATCATGATCGGCGACGCCCCCACCGACCTGGCCAGCGCCCAAGGCGCCGACGTCACCGCCGTAGCCGCACTGTGGGGCTGCCACGACGAGATCGGACTGCTCGCCGCCGGCCCTGACATCGTCCTGCGACAGCCCGCCGAACTGCTCGTCCTCTGCCCGGCCGTCCCCGGCCACTGAGACGGTAATGACAGCCTCACCGCCGTCGTGGCATCTGGGCATCGACATAGGGGGCACAAAGGTCGCTCTGCGCGCCGAGTCAGCGGACGGCCGTACCGAGGAGCACACGTTCTCCTGGCCGCACCACGAACATGGACCGGACAGCGACCTTGCCCTGCTGTCGGACGGCATCACCACCCTGGCGGCCCGCACAGGCAGTGGTTTCCAGGCCGCCGGGTTCGCCGTCCCCGCCACGGTCGGCCCGGACGAGCAGGTCACCTCCTGGCCCAGCCGACCGTCATGGACCGGCCTCGCCCTGGGCCCCGCGCTACGCGCCCTCGTGCCCGGAGCGGCCGTCGCATGGGCGGACGACGGCGACGTGGCCGCCCTCGCCGAGGCCGCAGTGGCCGACTGCGCCAATCTGCTCTACGTCGGCGTCGGTACCGGCATCGGCGGCGGCCTGGTCCTGGGCGGCCGCCTGTGCCCCGGCCCGGGCCGCGGCTCCTTCGAACTGGGCCATCTGGTCGTCGAGTTGGGCGGCCCCGTGTGTGTCTGCGGCCGCCGGGGCTGCCTCCAGGCGATAGCTTCGGGGCCGGCCACCCTGGCCCGGGCCGGCGAGCTCCACGGCGAGCCGGTCACCTACGAAGAGCTGCGCGAAGCACTCCGTACCGCCCGCCCGTGGGCTACAGCCGCGATCGACGGCACCTGCCGGGCCCTGGCCACTGCCATCATGGGGGTCACCGAACTGCTCCACCCCAGCCTCGCTGTGATCGGAGGCGGATTCGCGGCAGGCATCGACAACCTGGTCGACCGCGTAGCAACCCACCTGACATCCCTCTCGCGTCCAGGCCGCCCTGCCCCACCAGTCGCTCCGGCGCGCCTGGGTGGCCTTTCCTCCCTCCAGGGCGCGGTCCTCCTTGCCCGAGCCGTCACCGACGGAGCCGTACCGCTGCTGTAGGTTGCCCTGCTTCCGGCTCGTCGACGTCAGTGCCCAGCCGGGAGTGTCCAATCAACGGCGGATCTGATGATCAAGGAGATGCGTCCGATGACGAAGGCCGCCGTGGAGAACGAGCAGGCCCAACAGGTGGTTCAGGCACAGTCGAGTGCAGTGTCGGACGAGCACCCGTTGCGATGCTGGTTGACCGGGCCCGCAACGAAGGGCTGCAACTGATTGGCGAGGGCGGGCTGTTGCAACAGCTCACCAAGCGGGTGCTCGAGTCCGCCCTGGAGGGCGAGATCACCGACCACGTCGGCTACGAGAAGCACGATCCGGCCGGGAAGAACAACGGCGACAGCCGCAACGGGACCCGGGCGAAGACCGTGGTGGACTGCATCGGGGTGGGCAGAACGAGCATGACGGAAGCGGTCAAGGCTGGGCCCCCGTCGGGGCCGGGGATCGTGCAGGTGTAGTTGAGGGAGTGGGGCGAGTTGCCGAAGGGGCCCGTTCCCAGCGTGCGGCGGGCAGGATTGCGCCCCGGCGCGCGGACAGGATCGTCACCGCGCCGGCCAACGCGCTGTGCGGAAGCCGCTGTTCGAGCAGCGTGCGCCGGGGTTTGCTGATCTCCGGCGCTCCCCCGGGTGGCTCAGGACAGGTTCACCAGGTCACGCAGACGCAGCGCAGGTGTCTGCCCGGTGGTCCCGATCTCGGCCGAGTGGCCCTGGTCGAGGGCGAAGCGGGGTAGTGGCTGCCACTGCCACACGCCGCGCTCTGAACATGTGAGGCGGCCTGCGCCCCATGACCCACCCTCCGCCGAGGTCCACACTGCGGGTGCCGGCAGCGATCACCCACGGTGTGTCCGTGGCCCCGGGCGGGCGGGGGAGGCCGGTGGCCGCGAGCGGGTCGGGACCCGGTGCGTGCCGGCCGGCGTCGAGGATCGCCTGCCAGACGGGTGCGGTGACGACACCCGGAGGGCGCCCGGCCTCTACACAGAGCACCCAGCCCGGCGCGCCGGCCCGCTCGTGGTGCAGATGCTGCAGAGCTGCCGCTCCCTGTGTCCACGCCTCGCTGGCCGGTTGCCCCAGCCCGGCTTGGGCCAGTTGCTCGTAGGCCGCCCGCATTTCCCGTTCGCGGTCGGGACCGGGACGGTGAGAGCCGGTGGCGTCCGTGTGACGCCGGAGCCGGGCCGGGGATCTGTGGGTTGAAGTCCGGTGGTGCCACCGGGGCCCAGGATGCGCTGACGGTCGGAGAAGCCGTGGCGTGGCCTGGGTCCTTCCCGCTGTGGATCCTGTGCGTTTTCGGCCAGTTCTCCTGATGTGCAGCTTCCGCGACCGCCGGTGTCACCGGTCGCTTTGGACGTTCAGGCTTTCGAGAAGCGCGATGTCGTGATGGTCGACGTCCCTGAGCGTGTATCCGCTGCGGAAGGCGAGTTGTTTCGAGGCCGACAGGCACGGGACGGTCCGTCCCTGGAGCGTACCGACGGTGAAGGCCCCGTCGGGATACAGGAAGAAGCCGCCGTCGAGGTCGGCCTGTCGCCCTACTCCTTCAGCGTCGAAGACGACCGGGTGCAGATCCACCCAGCGCCGTCCGGGAGCCGCGAGTTCCACGCGCGTAGGACGCTGTTCCGTCTCCACCCGGTACCCGAACGCCTCCAGCGCGTCGACTGTCGCGGTCTCGCTCGTGGCGTCCAAGGCGAGGTCCACGTCCCGGTGCGGACGCGTCTGACGGCCCACGAGGACGTCAACTCCCCACCCGCCGGCAACCCAGTACGAAGCGTCGGCGGACTCCAGGATGTCCAGCAGGTCGAAGAGATCAGCGATGTTCACCAAGCCAACCCAACCAGGAAGCCGAACCGTTCGCAAGATGCCTACGAATCCATGCAAAGAGTGAACGTATGCACGACGTGCTGGTGTGGTCCAAGCGTCGGAAATCGGCCCGACCGATAGGGCTCGACGCAGACAGTCTTGAATTTTCGAAGTTCTGTCATTAGTTTGCTCGTCTAGTCAGCTCATCCGACCTAACAAGGTGGATAACTTGCTGTACTTGGACTCAGCCACCGCCGAGCACTGCACCGACTGGTTACCGACCGGACTCATCCATGGCGTGACCACCAACTCGACCCTCCTGGCGAAGGCCGGCGCCACCTCGGTGTCCTCGACCGTGAAGCGCATCCTCGCGAGTGGATCCTCCGAAGTGCATGCGCAGGTCCTGTCCGAAGCGGACGCGGAGGCCTACCAGCAGGCGATGGCGTTGGCCAGCCTCGATCCGCGAGTGCGGGTGAAGATCCCCTTCGTGACCTCTACGGGACGGTGCCGGGCGGGACTCATTCGTCGCGTGCGTGACGCCGGGGTCAAGGTGAACGTCACCGTCTGCACCTCGCGAGCCGAGCTGTACGCGGCGCTGATGCTGCAACCCGAGTATCTGAGCCTTCTCTGGTGCCGCACGCGCGACGCGGGGGAGGACCCCGCCCAGGCGGTCCGTGCGGTGGCCACCCGTCGTGCTCTGACCAGCACCGGTACGCGCCTGGTCATCGGAAGCGTCCGCGAGCCCGCCGACGTCACCGCGGCGCTCGACACCCCCTGCGACATCGTGACGGTGCCCCCGGCCGTCCTGGAGCAGTGGATCGACCATCCGCGCAGCGTGGAGATGGCCGGTCAGTTCGCCGCGGATGCGGAGGGACTCGTCGCATGACCGAGGTCCCGGCGCAGGTACCGTTCGCGGCCCCTCTCATCGGTGAAGAGGAGATATCCGCCGTCACCGACGTGCTGCGCAGCGGATGGATCGGCACGGGCTCCGTCGCGCGGGACACCGAGAGCCGTTTCAGCCGCTACCTCGGCGTCGAGCACTCCCTGCTGCTCAACTCCGGTACCGCTGCACTGCATCTCGCACTGCTGGCGCTCGGGGTGGGCCCGGGCGACGAGGTCATCGTGCCCACGACGACCTTCACGGCATCCGCCGCCACGGTGGTGCACGCGGGCGCCACCCCTGTGCTGGTCGACGTCGAGCCGCACCGGCTCACCATCGATCTGGAACAGGTACGACAGCACCTCACCAGGCGCACGCGCGCGGTGATGGCCGTTCACTTCGCCGGCCGCATGGCCGACATGCGGGCACTGCGGCACCTCTGCGACGAGCACGGCCTGGCTCTCATCGAGGACTCGGCCCACGCTCTGCCCGCCGAACGTGACGCGGTGACGCCCGGCCGGCTTGCCGACGCCACGGCGTTCTCGTTCTTCGTGACGAAGCCACTCACCAGCGCCGAAGGCGGCCTTCTGGTCTGCCATCGCGCGGACTTGGCGGCAAGAGCCCGCACACTGAGCGCCCACGGCATCGACCGCGACGCGTTCGCGCGGCATCACTCGGGCCGGTCGCCCCACTACGACGTGGTCGCGGCCGGCATGAAATACAACATGCCGGACGTGGCCGCGGCGCTACTGCGCTGCCAGTTGGACCGCTGCGACGCGCTGCGCGAACGCCGTCGTGCGATCGGGGAGCGCTACGCGAAAGGTCTCGCCTCCCTGTCCGGCCTGCTGCTGCCGTTCGCCGACACCGCACTGGACAGCTCGTCGTGGTATCTCTACGCCGTCCAGTTACCCGCGGGCATCGATCGTGACGACGTAGCGGACCGGCTCCGCCGCCGCGGCATCGGAACCAGCGTCCACTTCAGGCCGCTGCACCAGTTCAGCTACTACCGTGCCGAACTGCCTTCCGCCGCGGCGGACTTCCCCGTTGCCGACGCCGCCTACCGAAGACTTCTGTCGCTCCCGATCTTCCCGGCGATGACGAACGAGGATGTGGACTCCGTCATCGCGGCCCTGACGGACGAACTTCGGCGCACTGCCGGTGCGCGATGACCCAGTTGGTCGTTCTCTGTGGCGGGCTGGGAACCCGGATGGCCGCGGTGAGCGGTGGCGTGCAGAAGTGCATGGTTCCCGTCGCCGGCCGTCCCTTCCTGAGTCACGTACTGGACCGGGCCGTACGGCCGCCTGTCGACCGGGTTCTGCTCCTGGCGGGGCACGACGCCCGCTCCGTAGGGGAGTTGGCCGACGCCTGGCAGCCGCCTCACCAGGGAGAGTTGCCATCCGTCCCACTTCCCGGAAGCGAGACGCCTCTTCACGTGGAGACCCTCGTGGAAGCCGCGCCCGCCGGACCCGTCGGGGCGTTGCGCGAAGCGTTGTCCCGCCTCGACGAGGAGTTCCTCCTCGTTCTCGGCGACGTCCTTCCGCCTGACAGAAGGGACTTGTGGCAATCCCTCAGCGGCACCCTGCGTCGGCAACAGGCACAGGCCGTCATGTCGGTCGCCCCCGAGAGCCGCTCACACGACCCGGGCAACATCAGCCTCGACGGTCCGTGGATCGATCGCTACGACAGGACAACCGCCGCGCCGTACATCGACCGCGGGGTCCGGTTCCTTCGCCGTGACGCCTTGGAGTCCCATCCCGGCGACAGCGACAGTCCGTTCTTCGGGGCCCTCGCCGCCCAGCGCGTGCTTGCCCACTGGATCTGCGACGAGCCGATCGTCGAGATCGGCACCCCGGACCGCTGGCGGCACGCCTGCGCCACCCTGGCCGACCTTCCCAGCGGGCCGTGCTCCACGCCCTCCCGAGCCGAGAGACAGCGCCGATGACGACGGTACGCAGCTCCGCTCCGATGCGCATCAGCATCGCCGGCGGGGGCACCGACCTACCCGAGTACTACCGCCACGGCCCCACCACCGTCGTAGCTGCCGCCCTGCCGCTTCGTGTTCACGTCAGCGTCGCCGACCGGCCGGACCGCGCGCTGGCCGAGCTGAACGCGACAGGTGCCCCTTGGCGCTACCTCCTGCCGCCCGCCGACAGTGCGCGGCACCCGTATCCCGCGGCCGCGGCGGTCGTCCTCGGGCTGAAGAGTCTGCCCAGCATCGCCGTGGGCTCCCTGGTTCCGCCCGGTTCGGGCCTCGGTGGTTCCGGCGCCTACTCCGTCGCCCTCGTCGACGCGCTCGCTCGCTGGAGCGACCGGGCTCTGCCGCCGCACAGGGCCGCTTCCCTCGCGTTCCGGCTCGAACGTGAAGTCCTCGGCCGCACGATCGGACAACAGGACGCCTGGGCAGCCGCACTGGGCGGCGCGCAGCGCCTCCGCTTCGAACCCGACGGGTCCGTCACCGCCAACCCCAGTCCCGCCCTGTGCTCCGCGATGGCCCGGCTCATCGACAACGGCCTGCTGCTCTACCGAGTCCCCGGCACCCGCGACGCCTCCCGTGTCCTGTCCCGGGCCCCAGAAGTCACCCCCGAACACCACCGTCGGGCGACAGCCGCCGCCGCGCTCACCGAGGAAGCCTTCCTGAGCGGTGACATCGCCGTGGTCGGCGCGGCCCTGCGGGCGCACTGGGCCCGGAAGATCGCCGCCAATCCAGCCGCCGACCACCCCGTGTGCCGACGGATCGGGCAGGCCCGGGACACCGAGGGAATAGCCGGTTTCAAACTGATCGGCGCCGGAGGCGGAGGGCACATGCTCATCGCGGCCGACCCCTCTCGCGTCGATCGCGCCCGGGCCTTCCTGGACGGCCTCGGACTCACACACGTCCCCTTGCAGATCTCCCAACAGGGCCTGGACAGCACCCGGTCGACGGCGGAACCCGGCCGACGCGAGGGGGACACATGCGCGTCGGCGTGATCGGTGCCGGGCTGCAGTGCGGGCGGCGCATCTCGGCACTGGAGTCGGACGACGAGTTGGTCGGTATCGCCGCACCCGAACTGAAAGGGACATGGACCCGTCCCCAGTCGGTCAGGACCCGTGTGTTCGACGACTGGGATCAACTTCTCGCGCAGCCCGGACTGGACGCGGTCATCGTCGCGACGCCACCAGACTCGCACCTCGCGGCGACCGTCGCGGCTCTCACCGCCGGAAAGCACGTCCTGTGCGAAAAGCCTCTTGCCCGCGGCAGCGAGGAGGCGGCCCGGATGGAGGCCGCGGCACTCGACCACGGAAGGGTCCTGCACTGCGGGTTCAACCACCGCTTCCACCCCGCCGTCCGTGCGCTGGCCCGGATCGTGGCCGATGAGGCATACGGCAGCCCTCTCTCAGCCCTGGGCGTGTACGGCTACGGGATCCGCGAGGGCTACTCCGACGAATGGCGCGCCGATCCGGGTGTTGTGGCGGGCGGGCAGCTCATGGAACAGGGCATCCACCTGATCGACCTGATCGACGGCCTGCTGTGGCCGATCGACGACGTGATCGCTCACACCCAGCACTCGTTCGGTCTGCCGACCGGCATCGAGGACGACGCCCACGTCATGCTGCGATCGGCCGCCGGCCAGGTCGCCATGGTCCGCAGCAGCCTGAGCCAGTGGCACAACCGCTTCCTCTTCGAAGTCACCTTCGAACAGGCCACCGTACGGATCGACGGACTGACCGGTTCCTACGGCGAGCAGACCCTGACGGTCGAACGCCGCGACGACGGGCCGTTCGGCGCGCAGATCACACGGTTCCGCGGCGCCGACCGGTCCTGGGCAGCGGAATGGGCCCACTTCCGGCAGCTGAGCGCCCAGAACCCCACGCCGCCCCCTGATCCGGCCGGCCGACGTGCCCTCGCCGTCGTCGAGGCCGCCTACCGCTCCACCCACGCCGGCCGCTGGACCCCCGTCACGAAGGAGACACCATGAGCCTGTCCAGCATCACAGCTCTCCGCGACGCGGCCGCCACCGTCACGGCCGGCCTGGACACGGACGCGCTCACCGCGGCCGTAGGGGTGCTCGCCGGCTGCCGTGCCACTCGCGGTGTCGTCCTGACCGCCGGGATCGGCGGATCCAGCTCCACCGCCTCCCACTTCGCCGCCGACCTGACCAAGTTCACCCGCACCCCCCACGAGCCGCATCTGCGCGCCGTCGCCCTGCTGGACAACATCGCCTGCCACACGGCGTGGACCAATGACGACGACCCCGGCCTTGCCCTGGCCCACCTGGCTGAACCATGGCTGCCCAGCCACGCCGACGCCCGCGACGCCGTCGTGCTCTTCTCCGTGCACGGCGGCGCCCGGGACGGCTCCGTCTCACGCGGTCTGGTGGAGCTGGCCGCCTTCGCCCGCAAACAAGGCGCCGCGGTGATCGCCGTGACCGGCTTCGACGGGGGAGCCACCGCCGACCTGGCCGACGTGCACATAAACGTCCCGCTGGACCGCGAGCCGCTCGCCACGCCCGGTATCGAGTCCGTGCACCTTCTCGTCGCGCACGCCCTCTGCCTCGCCCTCACCGATGGAGAAAAGCGATGACCCGACCTCGCACCCTGGTGACCGGCGGCGCCGGTTTCATCGGAAGCCATGTCGTCGACCACCTGGTCGCCGCGGACAGCACACCCGTCGTGGTGGTCGACAACTTCTCCAACACGACCCGCAGTTGGGTCGAACCGCATGAGCGGGACGGCACCGTCGTCGTCCACGAACTGGACGTCCTGGAAACCGACCAGTTGGCCGAGGTGATGTCGGACGGCGTGGACCAGGTCATCCACCTGGCCGCCAGCGTCGACATGCGTGTCGGTCTTGAGGACAACTGGGTCGACATCCAACAGTCGGTCCTGGGAACCCGCTCCGTCCTTGAGGCCATGCGGCGGGCCGACGTGAGACAGATCGTCTTCTCCTCCTCCTCGACCGTCTACGGCGAGCTCGCGCAGCGCCCCACAGCCGAGCACCACGGCCCCATGCTGCCCATCTCCGTCTACGGCGCGGCCAAGCTCGGCGCCGAAGCGCTGATCTCCTCCTACTGCCACCTCTACGGCTTCCGGGCGGGCATCTTCCGCTTCGGCAACGTGGTCGGCGGACGCATGAACCACGGAGTCATCTACGACTTCCTCAACAAGCTGCGCGAGGAGCCGAGTCGGCTCCACATCCTGGGCGACGGACATCAGCGCAAGAACTACTTCCTCGCCGAGGACTGCGCCCGCGGCATCGTGGACCTGGCCGCCGCGGCGAAGACCGACATCCTCGTCGCCAACCTCGGCTCGACCGAGACCGTCACCGTCGCCAGGATCGCCGCGATCGTGCTGGAAGAACTCGGCCTGGACGCGGAGATCGAGTACGGCGGCGGCAAGCGCGGCTGGCCCGGCGACGTTCCGGTGGTGGAGTTCGACCTGTCCAAGGCCCACTCCATGGGATGGCGCAGCTCGCGGGAGTCCGAGGAAGCCATCCGTGAGGCGGTACGCCGCCAGATAGGTGAAGCCGGACATGCCTGACGTCCTCCTGGTCGGCGACTGGCACCTGGCGTCGGTGACCGCCGCCGGGCTGACACGGCTCGGCTACACGGTCCACTTACGGCCCGACGCCCTCGAAACGCCGGACCGGGCAGCCTTCGACACCCTCGCCCGTGGGCACCGCTGCGGCGACGAACCCGAGGTCGCGCGAATCCTCGCCGCCGCGCGTGAGAAGGGCACCCTGCGACCGGTGCTCGACGAGGCGCAGGTCGCCGAGGTCCTGCGGCACGCCGACATGAGCCTTGTCGTCCACGACACCGGAACCGCCGCCGACGGCACCGTCACCGACCCCCGGCCCGTCGCCGCACTGCGCCAACTGCTGGGAGACCACCGGCGCCGCGGGCCGGTGGTCGTCGCGAGCCAGCTCCGCGCGGGCACCTGCGACGCCGCCCTCGCCGACGCCGCCCTGCCGGCGGACAGTCCCGACCTGATCCACATTCCCGAGAACCTGCGCCTGGGCCGAGCGGTCTCCGACTTCCTCCACCCCGCTCGGACCGTCGTGGGCTTCAACTCTCCCCATCTGCCCGAAGCCGTGCGCGACTTGCTCGACCGTCTCGGCTCCCGCGACGAACTGCACATGCGGCTGGTCGAGGCGGAGCTGGTCAAACACGGCACCAACACCTACCTCGCCCTGTGCATCACCCTCGCCAACGACCTGGGGACCGTCGCCGGTCATCTCGGCGCCGATCCGGTGACGGTCCTCGACGGCGTCCGCGCCGACGAACGAGTCGCCGCCGGGGCCCCGCTGCGACCCGGAGAACCGTACGCGGGCGCCACCCTGCACCGTGACGTGCGCGCCCTGGTGGAACACGGTGAACCCATCGGCCGTGACGGCCTCTTCCGCGCCGTGGCCCATGCCAACGCCGTCCACGCGCTGGCTCCGCTGGCAGCCCTGGACAAACACCTCGAAGGCGTGGCCGAGCGGACGGTCTGCCTGCTCGGCCTGACCTACAAACCCGGGGTGTCCACGCTCCGCGACTCCGCGGCCCTGCGGTTGGCCGACGAACTGCACGCGCAGGGCGCCAGGGTCACCGCCTACGATCCGATCGCCGAGACCGCCGACCTCCCGGACGTACAGCGCCGCACCACGTTCACCGAGGCGGCGGCCGACGCCGACTGCGTGGTGCTGACCGTGGAGCATCCTGCCTTCACCGACCCGGCGTTCTTCGAGAGCGTCACCCCGCGGCACGCACTGCTGCTGCGGCTCACCGGAGCGGAGCGCCGCAGCCGCGTACCGACCCCGCACGGGTGGAGGTCGGTGGATCTGTGGAACAGCTGACCGCTGCCGCACGGGGCCGGGGATGGTGTGTGTTCTTCGACCGGGACGGCACGCTCAACACCCATGTCCTACGGAGGGGACGGCGCACCTCCCCGCGGCACGCACAGGAATGGACCGCCCTGCCCGGCATCCAGGAGTGCTTCACCCAACTGCGCGCGGCCGGCGCCCTGATCGCCCTCTTCACGAACCAGCCCGACCTGTCCCGCGGACTGCTCGACCGCTCCGCACTCGACCGGATGCACCGCCGACTCGGCCGGCTCGACGGCGTCTACGTGTGCTCGCACAGCGCGCGGCACCGCTGCCGGTGCCGCAAGCCCTCCAGCGCTTTGCTGCGCCAGGCAGCCGTCGACCTGTCGGTGGACCTCGCGTCCAGTTACCTCGTCGGGGACCGTCCCACCGACGCGCAAGCCGCTCTGAACGCCGGATGCACGGCAGTCCTGCTCACTCCACGCACCCCGCCGCGGGCCAGCACGATGACCGGAGTGCACTACGCCTCCGATCTCCTGGAGGCCGCCCACACCGTGCTGCGCCACCGCCGCTCCCGAACCGCCCGGCACATAAACGGAACCCCTTCACCCAAGGAGTCAGCCCGATGAAGCTCGGCACCATTCTCGACATGTCGGAGTTCGGCGACCTGCACGGCGGCGATGTCGTGGCCGAAGCGCTGGACCGAAAGTGGATCGAGAACTTCGCGGAAGGCCAGTACGTCTACCGCGCCCCGTGGGTCCGGGTGCTGCGACGCCTGCAGAGCGAGATACTCGATCGTGCCTACGCCAACGACTTCGAGGAGTGGCTGTTCCCGCGCCTGATTCCGCGTCAGGCACTGGACGACTTCAGGCTGAGCCAGTACGCGCCCGAACTCCTCGTGCCGGCAGGCGTGAACGGCGACCAGGTCCTCGACCCGGTCCAGTGCATCAGCCTCTACCACCTCATGCGCGGCCGGCAGCTGTCGCTGGACGAACTGCCGCTGCGCATCGTGGAGACCCTCGGCGGCTGGACCTGGCGCAACGAATACTCCGCGGACCTGGACGGCCCCATCAAGGCGCGCGAGTTCCTCCGCGTCGAGCACGTCTTCTTCGGCACCCGTGAGCAGGTCCGCGCCACCCGCGGCCAGGTACGCCAGACCCTGACGGACCTCCTCTCCGGCTGGGGACTGAGCTGGCAGGTCGTCGCCGCCGAGGGCTGCATGGAAATACCCTCCCTCGTCGAGGCGCAGGACGACGCGGAGACCGCCGACGAGGTGCCCGTGCAGGACATCGAGGTCCCGCTCAGCAGCAACCGCCCCGACCGGGCCCGCCCGGGCTGGGCCGACCACTTCGACGAGCGATTCGACCTGCGGGAGATCTCCGGCTGCTCCGCCGAGGGCACCCACCAGACCGAGAGCTTCCACATCACCGCGGAAGGCCAGGAGTTGTGGAGCGGCTGCTGCGGCATCGGCCTCAACCGGCTCGTCGTGGCCTACCTCTACCAGCACGGGTTCGACGCCGCCCTCAAGGAGCTCGATGCCTGACCACCGGCTGGCGGTTCTGCTCCTGACCAACGAAGGCTTCCGACAGGTCGACGGCGGCGTGGCCCGCTACATCCACAACATCCTCGACTCCCGTGACGACGTCGCCGCGATCACCGACGAACGCGGGGTCCAGGTGGAGTGGCACGTGGCCGAACGTGCCAACTGCGCGGGCCTGGACGAGAAGCGCTTCGCCCAGGCCCTGGACCGATACGTCCACCACGGCGCCGTGCGCTATCACCCGTTGGCCGACCCGCGAGCCCATAGCTGGGAGGTGGACCACTTCGAGCACTGCATGGCCCTCGGCTCGGCGGCCGGGCAGGTCGCTCTCACGGTGGGGCGCGAGGCGGACTCCCTCCTCGTCATCTCCGGGATGAGCATGTTCGCCATGGCCGCACGCTTCGTCGTCCGGGCCGCCGACCAGTTCGGCCTCGCGGCGAGCTACGTGCACATGACCCACAACCCCGTCCTACGCCCCGACGGCGACGCCGAGTTGCCCGAGACCTACGCCGACTCGGTGCTGGGCCACCTGGCCCGATCGGACCCGCGCGTGTCCATCGGCTGGGAGTCCCACTGGATGCGCCACCAGTACCAGCAGGTCTACGGCATCCCGGACGACAAAACCCTCTACGCCCGTGCCGGCGTGCCCACCGACGACGCCAAGTTCCGGCCGGGCCCGCCGGACCCCGCACTCCTGCGCGAGCTCGGAATCCCCACGGACCGTGACCTGGTCGTCAGTTGGGGCCGGGGGGTGGCGGAGAAGGGCTTCCACAAGCTGGTGGACGCCGCTCGCCTGACCGGGGACCGGCTGGTTCCTGTGATCCTCAACCCACGGCCCTACGCCGATCTGGAGGAGCACGTCCGGCACACCGGATCACCGGCTGTGCTCCTCCCCGGCCAGGACGACCGAGTCCTCACCGCCCTCTGCCAGTGGCCCAGAACCCTGTCCGCGGCCTTCCTGTCCGAGCGGGAAGCGGCCTCCGTCACCCCTGTGGAGGCCGCCTTGATGAACAACGGGAAGGGCCTGGTCGTCGCCGTACTGCCCACCGGCGTCTACCCGGAACTCGTCGAACCCGGTGTCAGCGGCCTGGTGGCGGCCGGCCGGGAAACCGCTGACGCGACCGCGATGCTCACAGCCGTGACCGAGCTGACCGCGAAGGAGAGGGTGGACCTCAGTCAGGCGGCGTTGGCACGAGCCCGCCAGGAACACGACTTCCGCACGAACTGGCGGCGCTCCTTCCAGGCCATGCTCGACCGGCACCTGTCGTTGGTCGGCGCTCCGCTCCGCAGCGAGGCGCCGGTATGAGAACCGGGAAGCGGACGTGCCTCCTCGCCGGCCCGACACCGATGGCACGTGGGCCGCGAGGGTTCGTCCGACTGGCCGATCCCCCTGCGGTACACCGGCCGCAAAGCACCTCTGTTCCGTGCCGGACCCGCACAGGATTGGGTCAGCTCAGGCTGCTGCCCACAGCCACGAAGACAGCGAGAGGAACCACGACACATGCCGGCCCAGGAACCGCTCGTCCACGCCAACGCACTGGTGAAGCGCTATGGGGACCTCACCGCGCTGGACGGCGTTGAATTCGAGGTCCGGCAGGGCCAGGTCTTCGGCCTGCTCGGACCGAACGGGGCCGGAAAGTCCTCCACGATGCGCATGATCAGCTGTATCTCCAAGCCGACGGAGGGCACGCTGCGCATATTCGGCATGGACGCGATCGCCGACGGACCCGCGATACGCGCGAGGATCGGAGTCTGTCCCCAACAGGACACACTCGACCCCGAACTGAGCCTGCTGCAGAACCTCACCGTCTTCGCGCGCTACTACCGGATCCCGCGTGCGACAGCCGCCACACGCGCCGCCGAACTGCTGGCGTTCGTCCGTCTGGAGGACCGGGCCGGCCATCGCGTCGATTCGCTGTCCGGCGGTATGAAGCGGCGTCTGAGCATCGCCCGCGCCATGATCAACGATCCGGAGCTGATCCTCCTGGACGAGCCCACCACAGGCCTCGACCCCCAGGCCCGCCATCTCCTCTGGGAGCGCCTTGACCAGCTTCGCCGACGGGGCATCACCCAGATACTCACCACGCACTACATGGACGAGGCCGAGCAGCTCTGCGACTGGCTTGTCGTCGTGGACAGTGGCCGGGTCGTCGCGACCGGTACACCCAGCGGGCTGATCGCTCAGTACTGCACCAAAGAGGTCGTCGAACTGCGCCTTCGACAGGCCGACGCGCCCATGGACGAACTGAACCGACTGGGACTGCGGGTCGAGATGCTGCCCGACCGAGCACTCATCTACGCCGACGACGGGGAGGCCGCGGCCTCAGCAATCCACCGGAACGGCATCGAAGTCCGCAGTATTCTGGTCCGCCGGGGCGGACTCGAAGACGTCTTCCTGCACCTCACCGGCCGAACCCTGGTGGACTGACCGTGGCCCTGATCGATTCCCGAGCTGTCGCCGTCACCGCTCACCTGTTCACCAGCTACCGCCGCACCTGGCTCGACTCGGTGTTCAACTCGTTCCTGCTGCCAGTGTGCCTGCTCACCGGCATAGGCTGGTCTGTGGGCCGGTACGTCGGTGACGAGCCCCAACCCGGCGTCTCCTACTTCGCCTTCGTCGGTGCCGGACTTCTGGCCACCTCCGTCGTCCAGATCGGCGCCGCGGAGTCCGCCTGGGCGGTCTTCGGCGGCTTCGAGTGGAGCCGTATCTACCACGCCATGCGGCTCACACCGGCCAGGCCGACGGACATCATGACGGGGCATCTGGCCACGGTCGTCGGGCGTGCCACCCTCGGCGGCCTCAGTTTCCTGATCGTCATCGAGCTCTTCGGCGTCGGGCACCGGTGGACCGCCCTCGCAGTCGTCCCGCTTCTGCCGCTGTTCGCCCTCTCGATCGCCGCTCCGGTCATGGCGTTCAGCGCCACCGTGCGGAGCGCCGGCATGTTCGACGTCCTGTTCCGTATCGGCATCGTTCCCATGGCCATGTTCAGCGGCATCTACTTCCCGCTCGACGTCCTGCCGGCGCTGCCCCATGCCGTGGTCCTGGCCCTGCCCCTGGCGCACGCCGCAGACCTGTCCCGCATGCTGCTGCTCGGTTCCGGCAGCGCACAGGACGCGGTCGTCGACCTGCTCTGTCTGTCCGCCTGGGCCGTCGCCGGACTCACTCTCGCCCGCCGCGCCTTCTCTCGACGCCTCTCGGACTAGGAGGGTCTGTGCCTGTATCCACGGCTGCGGTGCTCAGCCGGACGGAAACCGTCCGGCCGGCCCATGTCTGGGCGGTGTTCCTGCGCAACGTCGAGGCGGCCCGCCATGCGTCATACCTGTGGGTCCTGCTGTCCGGCCTCTTCGAACCCGTCTTCTTTCTCGGCGCGATCGGCGTCGGCGTCGGCACCCTGGTCGGCGATCTGAACGTCTACGGCCACCCGGTCAGCTACGCCACGTTCGTGGCCCCGGCGATGCTCGCGTCCTCCCTCATGAACGGTGCCGTGTCGGAGTCGACGTTCACCTTCTTCACCAGGCTCAGGATGACGAGGCTCCACGACGCCACGGCCTGTACTCCTGTCTCCTCGCTCGCGATCGTCTGCGGCGAGATGCTGTGGAACGTCGCCACGAGTGCCGTGCACGCCGTGTCGTTCCTGGCCTTCATGTGCGCTCTGGACCTGGTCCAACCCGCCCGTCTGCCGGCGTTGTTCGTCGCCGCCCTCCTGGTGAGTGCCGCGTTCTCCGCGATGGGTCTTGCCCTGTCCACGTTCCTGCGGGGTACGCACGACTTCGACCGCGTCAACCTGGTGACCTTCAGCATGTTCGTCTTCTCCGGCACGTTCACGCCGACCGACGGCTACCCCGCGGCACTCGGCCTCCTCGCTCAGTGCACGCCCCTGGCCCAGGCCGTCGACCTGGTCCGGGGCCTGTCGCTCGACACGATCGGCTGGGCCACGGCACTCCCCAGCGTCTACCTGCTCGTCCTGATGGCGGCCGGACTACTCCTTGCCGGCCACCGAGTGGAGAGGATCCTGCGCGCATGACCGCGACCCCCGCCCGCACCGCGGGAGCGGAGAAGGGCCCGGCCCAGTACCGGGCTGCGGACGCCCGGACCAACGGCACACGCGTCGACGCCTCCGGACCCCATGCCCGCCTGGTCGACGAATCGGTGGCCCGAGCCGTCGTACGGCTCTCGGGTCCGGACGAGTACGTCGAGTTCCACCTGGTGGCTCCCGCCGACGCGCTGACCCTGCGCTACTCGCTGCCCGACGCTCCCACGGGCGGTGGCCGCACCGAACGGCTGGTCCTGCACATCGACGGGGAGGAATGCCATCGGCTGACCCTGAGCTCCCGCCACTCCTGGTACTACGGCGCGTATCCGTTCACCAACGACCCGGCAGCCGGTCGCGCACACCACCTCTACGACGACGTGCACGTACTCCTCGGCCGGACCTGCCCTCCGGGCACTCGCGTCACTCTGCGGCCCGTGGCCGAGATGGAGGTGCCGGTCACCGTCGACATCGCCTGCTTCGAGGAGGCGGGCGGACCGGTATCCCCGCCGCGGGACGCCCTGTCCGTGCTCGACTTCGGTGCGGACCCGACGGGTACGGCCGACTCGACCTCGGCCGTCCGGACCGCTGTCGAGGCGGCCACCGGGACCGAGCGCGCCGTCTGGCTGCCCCGCGGCGTCTACACGGTGACCGACCACATCGTCCTGGACCGTGTCACGATCCGCGGCGCCGGACCCTGGTACACCGAACTTCGGGGCGCCGGCGTAGGTCTGTACGGGCACCCGGCGCCACGCCCCAGCACCGGCGTGCACGTGTCCGGACTCGCGATCTTCGGTGACGTCACCGAGCGCGACGACGCAGCACAACACAACGGAATCGGGGGCGCGTTGGGCGGAGGTTCCACCATCGAGGACGTGTGGATCGCCCACACCAAGTGCGGCATGTGGTTGGACGGCCCCTTCGAGGACCTGACCATCCGGAACGTGCGGATCATGAACACGACTGCCGACGGCATCAATCTGCACCGCGGAGTCTCGGAGGTCACCATCACCGGCTGCCACATACGCAACACCGGTGATGACGCCATCGCCTTGTGGTCCGACGGGCTGGCGACCCACCACAACACGGTGCACGCGAACACCATCGTGCTGCCGATGCTGGCCAATCACATCGCCGTCTACGGAGGTCACGACAACCGGATCACGGGAAACCTGCTGGCCGACTCGGTCGCGGAGGGGGGCGGGATCCACATCGCCAACCGCTATGGCGCTGTGCCCGTCGCGGGAAAAACCCTCGTCGAGGGAAACTCCCTGATCCGAACGGGCTCCTACCATCCTCAATACCGCGCGGGAGTGGGCGCCTTGTGGCTACTGGCCGACGACGCGCCGATGACGGGTGACGTGAGCGTACGCGGGAACACCCTGACCAATAGCGCTTACGCGGCTGTGCAGTTGAGCGGTGGCCTGATCGACGGCGTGGACGTGGACGGCATGACCATCGAAGGCGCGGGCACCTGCGCGGTCCAACTGCAGGCGACCGGATCCGCCCGCTTCACCGACGTCAAAGCCGTCGGGCTGGGCGTCACCGGCCTGCACCGCGCCGCTCCGGGATTCGATCTCCTCCGCGGCGCGGGCAACGAGGGCTGGGACGAGGAGTTGCCCGATCTGCCGCCGGACGGCGCCCTCCACGCGTCTGTCACCCGCCTCGACTTCGGAGCGACCACACCGCTCAGCGTGAGCGCTCCTCAACGCCTGGAACTCCACAATCCCGGTCCCCGGCAGGTCCTCGTCCAACACGTCGAACTCACCGGAGACTTCACCGCCGCCTCGCCAACCCCGGCCACGGTCGGTCCCGGAGCAAGCGCCGTCCTCACCGTGGGATTCACTCCCTCTCGTGCCGGCCGGCGTACCGGGGTACTCACCGTGCACTCGAACGCACCCCGTAGTCCGCTCCACATCGACCTGACCGGTGTCGGCTTCGACCCGGCTGCGGACAGAGCTCTCGGGCGACGAGTCAAGGCGAGTACGGCGATGGGAGGCTTCCCGCCCGAATCCACCGTCGACGGCACCGAAAGGACGTGGTGGCAGAGTGACGGCACGGGGTTTCCGCAATGGCTCCAAGTGGACCTCGGTGAGCCCGTACCTCTCGCGCGCATCGTCCTGAGAACGCCGCAGAGTTGGGATGAACGTACCGAGACGTTGGTAGTCCACACCGGCCTCGCGGAGACCGATCTCGTACCCGCCACCCCCGCCATATCCTGCCGATTCGTTCCGGAGCGGCGTAATGCCGTCGTTCTCCCGCTCACTCGCACGGCCCGGTTCGTCCGCCTACAGGTCACCGACAACACCGCATGGGCCGGGGCGGCCCTCTCCGCCTTCGAGGTGTACGCGGCAGATGACACCCCCGACTGCGAAGAGTCGTGGGGCCTTGACCCAATGCCAGGTAGTTAGTGTATTTCCGCTGGTGGCAAGGAGGTTCGGCGTCAGATCGGAACGTGGGCAACAGGGCCGCGTTGGTCAGGTGGTCCGCCAAGACTTCCGATCACCGAGGAGCGCCGTTGTCCGCACGTCATTGGGTCCCGCCGTCTGGCCTGACAAGGGTCACCCGTGAGTTCACCGTGGCTGCGGGCCGGCTTCTTGCTTGGTGCCGGTACGCGGCCGGTAGTCGTACGTGACGACCAGCTTCGGCGGGCTGGCTGCGGCGTTGGCCTGCCAGGGCAGCGGAGGATTCCTGGTGTCGGTCGGCGGGTGTGTGTCGGTCGAGCTGTGCCAGTAGATCGTCCAGGTCGGAGGTGGTGAACCTCCACTGGAGCGGCTGTGCCGTGGCGTTGTAGCGGTCTTCGAATGCTCGGAGCCTGCCCCCGACCTGGGCCAGGTCGGTGAAGTCGCTGGGTGAGACGACCTTGCGCTGCACGACGGAGAAGATCTCGATCTGGTTCAGCCAGGAGGCGTGCACCGGGGTGTGGACCAGGATCGTGTTCGGGAAGGCGGCCGACAGTCGGTCCGCGGCTTTCTTGCCGCGGTGGGAGGAGCCGTTGTCGACGACCCGGAACACTCGCTTCGCGCTCGCGTAGGGCTCCTGGCTCATGACCTGGGCGACCAGGCTCATGAACGGGTCGATGCCGGTGGTCGGCTCGCAGCGGCCGGATACCTGCGCGGCGTGGACGTCGTAGGCGGCCAGGTAGGCCAGCGCGCCGCCGCGCCCGTAGATGTGGTTCACCCGCATTGCTCGGGCCCGCCCGGTGGCAGGGTGGGATGGCAGTGGCAGCGGGCCTGGATGGAGGTCTTCTCGTCGGCGCTGATGACGTATTCGTCCGTGCCCAGGGGCTCGCCCTGCCAGGTGCGGGCGTACAGGTCCAGCACCCGCTGGGCTTTGGCGCGGAAGTCCGGGTCGGTGATGAAGATCCCGGAGCGGTACTGCCAGGGTTTGAGCGCGTCCTGGGCCGGCCGGCGACGCACCGTGGACGACGAGATGCTGTCGGCGATTCCACGCGCGGTCAGCTCGATAGCCAGTTCCGGGCACGACCAGCGCGACAGCGGCACGCCTGTCTCGGCCGGTAACTGGCAGGCCAGTGCTTTGACTTCGGCGATCTGCAGCGCGGGGATGTCGGAGGCCGCCCCGACCGCTTGCGGTCGGCCAGGGCGGGCAATCGGCCGGCCGTTAATCGGCCGCGCCAGCGGGCACGGTGTCCACGTGCAGGTGGGTTTCGGCGGCGATCCGGGCGTTGCTGCGGCCTCGTGTTGCCAGGAGCACGATCGTCGCCCGCTGGCGTGCCTGGTACGGGGTCTTGTGGCCGTAGGCCATCTTCTTGAGCCGGCCGGTGGCGCTCGGCAGCGGTCAGTTCCAAGGGCACGGCGGAGCACACGGGCATGGAAGAGGGCGGGCCATCCATCCGTGGTGGAGAACGAAGTGGCGGGGCCGGCTTCCCGAACGGGCCGTCGGCTCGCCCGGGCCACGGACTGGGCATCGGACCCGGTGAGCCTTCCAGCTCAGAGCCAAATTACTCGTCAGGCGTTGGAGTGAACACCGATACCGCCGGAGATGGTGAGGTTGTCGCCGGTGATGTAGCCGGCGGCGTCCGAGGCGAGGAAGGCTACGGCTTCGGCGATGTCGGCGGGAGCGCCGACGCGGCCGAGCGGGACGTCCCGGGCCCAGGAGTCGATCATTTCCTGGGAGACACCCATCTTGCTGTAGGCAGGGGTGTTGATCAGTCCAGGGCTGACCGCGTTGACGCGGATGCGGCGGGGGGCGAGTTCGAGTGCGAGGGACCGCATGAGGGGCAGCAGAGCGCCCTTGGCGGCTGTCATCGCGGCCCCGAGCCCTTCGGCGGCGCCCACGGTGAACACGACCGAGGAGCCCTCGTTGAGGAGCGGCAGCGCCTTTTGCAGGGTGAAGAAGTTTCCCTTGACGTTGATGTCGAACAGGGCGTCGAAGGCGTCTTCATCGGTTGATTCGATCGGGCCGGGGCGGGAGATGCCCGCGTTGAGGAAGAGCAGGTCGAGGGAGCCGAGTTGCCGGCGCACCTGCTCCATCGCCTGGTCGATGTCCGGCAGGGACCGTGCGTCGGCCCGGACAGCCGTGACGTCTTCGGGAAGTCCGGCGTTGGCGACATTGCCGAGGCCGGTGACCATGACGCGGTAGCCGCGGGAGTGGAGCAGTTCGGCGGTCGCCTTGCCGATGCCGCTGGTTCCACCGGTGATCAGAGCTGTGGGTGCAGGCATGATGCGCTCCTTTGCGTACTTCTGGGCAGGGGGTGAGCGGCTCTGTCCGTGGGGCAGTGGATGGCGCCGCGCACTATTGCTGGCAGCGTATGCCAGATTGGCGGTGACTGTCACATGGGATGCGTATGCCGTCTTGGCAGTGCCGGGTAATCTGGTGGGTATGCAGCAGGACGCCAAGGCAGCGACGAGGACTCCGCCCACGTTGTGGGACCGGACACGACAGATGGCCTCCCGAGAGATCCTCGAGACGGCCCTGCGCCTGTTCATCGAGCAGGGCTACGACGAGACGACCATCGCCCAGATCGCCCGAGAGGCCGGCGTTTCCCAGCGCACCCTCTTCCGCTACTTCGGCACCAAGGAGGACCTTCTCGGCGGCGACCAGGACCGCTTTGGGCAGGTCCTGGCAGACACGATCGGCGAACTGCCGGCCGACGTCGGCGTCTGGGAGGCCCTGCGCGCAGGGGTGGCTGCCGTACTGACCCTGCATGACAGCCGCGAGCAGGCCCTGGAGCGGTTCCGTCTCCTGCACAACACCGCCTCGCTGCGTGCCGGTTGGCTCGAAAAGCGACTGCGGTTCCAGGAGGACCTGCTGCCGCTCATCGAGACCCGTATGGACGCGGCTACCGGCAACGAGGGCGCGAAGACCCGCGCGGTGATCGCGACGGCGTTCGGGTGCCTGGATGCCGCATCGATCACGTGGGTCGCCAACGACGGCAAGGGCGAAATAATGGACCTGTACGACGAGTGCCTGGCTGCGGTGCGCGGCTGACCTGCCGCGGCTGGTAACCAGCCCGGAAACCGAGCACACCCGCTGCCGCAGACCGGGTCCAGATCCGGATCTCCCAGTGGGCCACACCGGCGTTATGCGAAACGAGACCAGTGCAGCGTCGGCCGGGTGGCCCACCTGGCGCTTCGCCTATTCCACCCGCGCCGCTGGGCGCGACGACGTACACCTACGACGCGTTGGGCCGCGTGGAGACCGCCACCGACGGCCGCGGCATCAAGACCGTGTACACGTATGACACCCGGGACCGGGCAAGGACGGTGTCATCGACGAACCTCACGGTCACCTATTCGTACGACGGTGACGGCAACCTGAAGTCCCGCACCGACACCTCCGGCACCACCGGCCGGGACTATGACGAGCTCAACCGTGAGAGCGTGCGCACGCTGCAGAGCGGCGCGCAGGCAGCGCTCGCGTACACGCCGGGCGGGGACGTCGACCACTACACGGACCCGACCGGCAAGACGGACTACACCTGGGACAAGTCCGGCCGCCTGGACTACCTGACCGACCCGGCCGGCAAGAAGACCGACTTCGACTACGACAACAACGACAAGCGCACCACGACGCTCCACCCCGGCGGCACCACCCAGTCCTTCACCAGTGCGGTGACTTGACCTCCCTGTTCCGCGGATCGAGGATCACGTGTCATGACGCCTGAACACGGCAGCACGGTTGACGGAGTCCTGCGACGCAGCGCCCGGCGCGTCCCGGCCCGCGTCGCGGTCGAGTACCGCGAACGCACCTGGACCTACGGGGAACTCGACGAGGCGGTCTCCCGCGCGGCGAGCGTGCTGTTGGACCAGGGGCTCGCCCCCGGCGACCGCGTCGGCGCGTACGGCCACAACTCGGACGCGTACCTGATCGGCTTCCTGGCCTGCGCCCGCGCGGGACTCGTGCACGTGCCGGTCAACCAGAACCTGACGGGCGAGGACCTCGCGTACATCGTCGAACAGTCCGGCAGCTCCCTGGTCCTGACCGACCCCGGCCTCGCCGCGCGGCTTCCGGACGGCGTACGGACGATGGCGCTGCGGGACGCCGACGACTCACTGCTCGCGCGGCTGGACGCCTCGCCCGTGTACGAGGCTGCCGAGCCGCGGACCGAGACGCTCGTGCAGTTGCTCTACACGTCGGGCACCACCGCGCTCCCCAAGGGCGCGATGATGACGCACCGCGCCCTGGTGCACGAGTACCTGAGCGCGATCACCGCCCTCGATCTGAGCGCCGGGGACCGCCCCGTGCACGCGCTGCCGCTCTACCACTCCGCGCAGATGCACGTGTTCCTGCTGCCGTACATCGCGGTCGGCGCGACGAACGTCATCCTCGACGGGCCCGACGCGGACCGGATCCTCGACCTGATCGAGGCCGGCCGCGCGGACAGCCTGTTCGCCCCGCCCACCGTGTGGATCGGCCTGTCGAACCGCCCCGACTTCGCGGACCGCGACCTGAGCGGACTGCGCAAGGCGTACTACGGCGCGTCGATCATGCCGGTGCCCGTCCTGGAGCGGCTGCGCGAGCGGCTCCCGAAGCTGGCCTTCTACAACTGCTTCGGCCAGAGCGAGATCGGCCCGCTGGCCACCGTCCTCGGGCCCGACGAGCACAAGGGACGGCTGGACTCCTGCGGCCGGCCGGTGCTGTTCGTGGACGCGAAGGTCGTCGACGAGAACGGCGAGGAGGTGCCCGACGGGACGCGGGGCGAAGTGGTCTACCGCTCACCGCAGTTGTGCGAGGGCTACTGGGACAAGCCCGAGGAGACGGCCGAGGCCTTCCGCGGCGGCTGGTTCCACTCCGGGGACCTCGCCGTGCGGGACGCCCACGGATTCTTCACCGTCGTCGACCGGGTGAAGGACGTCATCAACTCCGGTGGCGTACTGGTCGCTTCACGCCAGGTCGAGGACGCCCTCTACACCCATGACGGGGTCGCCGAGGTGGCGGTGATCGGCCTCCCCGACGAGCGCTGGATCGAGGCCGTCACCGCCGTCGTCGTGCCCCGGGGCGAGGTCACCGAGACCGAACTCCTCACGTACGCAAGGGAGAAGCTCGCTCACTTCAAGGCGCCCAAGCGGGTGCTGTTCGTGGCCGAGCTGCCGCGCAACGCGAGCGGGAAGATCCTGAAGCGGGAGCTGCGGGAGCGGTTCGCCTGAGGGCCGTGTTCCCGTGGGTACAGGCCGACGATGTGCCTCGGAGCCCCGGCTCTACCGCTCCCGCAGATCCACGATCCGCCTGATCTTCCCCACCGACCGTTCCAGCGACTCCGGTTCGACGATCTCGACCGCGACCGACACCCCGATGCCGTCCTTCACGGCCGCCACGATGGCGTGCGCGGCCGCCTCACGGACCTCGGGTGTCGCGCCGGCGCGCGCCTCGGCCCGTACGGTGAGCGCGTCGAGGCGGCCCTCGCGGGTGAGCCGGAGCTGGAAGTGGGGGGCGACTCCCGGCGTACGCAGCACGATCTCCTCGATCTGCGTCGGGAAGAGATTGACCCCGCGCAGGATCACCATGTCGTCGCTGCGGCCGGTGATCTTCTCCATCCGGCGGAAGACACGCGCCGTGCCGGGCAGCAGCCGCGTCAGGTCCCGTGTCCGGTAACGGATGACGGGCATCGCCTCCTTGGTGAGCGAGGTGAACACCAACTCGCCCTCCTCGCCGTCCGGCAGCACCTCGCCGGTGATCGGGTCGACGACCTCGGGGAAGAAGTGGTCCTCCCAGATGTGCAGACCGTCCTTGGTCTCCACGCACTCCTGCGCGACGCCCGGGCCGATCACCTCCGACAGCCCGTAGATGTCCACCGCGTCGATCGCGAACCGCTCCTCGATCTCCCGCCGCATCTCCTGCGTCCACGGCTCGGCCCCGAAGACACCGACCCGCAGCGACGTCCCCCGCGGGTCCACGCCCTGCCGCTCGAACTCGTCGAGCAGCGTCAGCATGTACGAAGGGGTCACCATGATGATCCCGGGCTTCAGATCCTGGATCAGCTGGACCTGACGTGCCGTCATGCCGCCGGACGCGGGGATCACCGTACAGCCGAGCCGTTCGGCGCCGTAGTGTGCGCCGAGCCCGCCGGTGAACAGGCCGTAGCCGTAGGCCACGTGAACCTTGTCGCCGGGCCGTCCACCCGCCGCCCGGATCGAACGGGCCACCATGTCGGCCCACATGGACAGGTCGCCCTCCGTGTATCCGACGACGGTGGGACGCCCGGTGGTGCCGCTCGACGCGTGAATCCGCCGGATCCGGTCCTGGGGGACGGCGAACATCCCGTACGGATAGTTCTCGCGCAGGTCCGCCTTCACGGTGAACGGGAACCGCGCCAGGTCGGCGAGCGTGCGGCAGTCGTCGGGGCGTACGCCGGCCTTGTCGAAGGACGCCCGATAGAACGGCACGTTCTCGTACGCGTGCCGCAGCGAGGACCGCAGACGCTCCAGCTGGAGCGCCCGCAGGCCCTCCGCGTCGAGCAGCTCGCCCGGGTCGAGCAGGCGCTTCGAGTCCGTGGAGCCTGTGGAGTCCATGGAATCCGCCATCGGACTTCTCCCTCACCAGCCGCGTCAATTCGGGCGACCGATCATTCGGTCGTGCTGTTCGGGATCAGTAATTCAGGCCGCTCGGTCTGGGGCAAGTGGTCGGCGCGCACATTTTCGCGAGTCCTCGAGGGTGGCGACTTCGCGAGTACTCGCGGGTGGCGGCGCCCGTGGACAGGTGGCGGGCGTTTCCGCCCCTTGTGACCGCCTGGGCCGTGCGCCTGTCAGTGGTGGACCGGCGCACGCACCCTCGCCGTCATCGGCGTGCGTGGCGGATCTTCAGCCGTCCGAACCCCATGGTCCCCGAGATCCGGATCGTCGGGCCGCCGGAGCCGGAACGACGCGGGACCTTGTAGCGCCAGTCCTTCCAACCGGTGTGCAGTTCCCCGACCTCGACGGTCGCGTCGCGGGGAACCGTGATCCGGGCCCTGCCGGTGCCGAGCCGCAACTCGATGTCGACCACCGGATGCTCGATGACCGCCCGGGACAGGTCGAGGTGCACCCTTCCGAACGCGGACTCGACCTTGAGGTTCCGAGGCACCCGCCACGCGCCGCGCCGCTGGATCCGTCCGCCGGCGGCGCCGATCGTGGCCGTGCTCTCCGCGGGCTCCGCCGGGAGCGAGGTCAGAGCCGGCACCAGCTCACCGCGTGTCCTCGCGGTCAGCACCTGGTGCAGACGTTCGTCCATCTCCTCGTGCGAGAGGAGCCCCTCGGCGTATCCCTCCTGCACGCGCCGCACGGCCCTGTCCCGGTCGTCATCACTGATGAGGGGCGGTGGCTTTTCCGGCAAGGAGGTCACGTTTTCACTCTAGTGCGGGTCGGCGGGACGGAGGCGTGCCCGGTGCGCCGGGAGCCCTCAGGGAGCCGCTTCCGTCGCCACCGACCGGGCCCACCGGTAGTCCGCCTTCCCGCTCGGCGACCGCTGGATGGTGTCCGTGATGACGAGCTGGCGGGGGATCTTGTAGCCGGCGAGGTGGGAGCGGCAGTGGCTCTGGATGTCGTCCAGGGACGGCTGGTCCGCGCCGCGACGGAGCTGGACCACCGCCGCCACGTGGTTTCCCCACTTCTCGTCCGGTACCCCGGCGACCAGGGCGTCGTAGACGTCGGGATGGGACTTGAGGGCCTGCTCGACCTCTTCCGGATAGACCTTCTCGCCCCCGGTGTTGATGCACTGGGAGCCGCGGCCGAGGACGGTGACGATGCCCTCCTCGTCGACGGTGGCCATGTCGCCGAGGAGCACCCAGCGCTCGCCGCCCCGCTGGAAGAAGGTCTCGGCGCTCTTCTTCGGGTCGTTGTAGTAGCCGAGGGGCACGTGGCCGCGCTGTGCGATGCGGCCGGGTTCGCCCACGGCGATCGGTTCGTGGGTGGCCGGATCCACCACCTGAGTACGGGAGTTGACCCGCAGCCGGAAGCCGCGCGCCGGTCCCGAGTCCGCTGTCGCCGTACCGTTGAAGCCGGACTCCGACGAGCCGAAGTTATTGAGCAGCATCACGTTCGGGACGAGAGCCTGGAACTGCTCGCGCACCGTCTCCGACATGATCGCGCCGGACGAGGACACGCTGAACATGGAGGAGCAGTCGGTGCCCTTCATGGGACCGTTGAGCGCGTCGATCAGCGGCCGCAGCATCGCGTCGCCGACCAGTGACACGCTGGTGACCCGTTCCTTCTCGATCGTCCGCAGCACTTCCTCCGGCACGAACTTGCGGTGGATGACGATGCGTTGGCCGAAGTTGAAGCCGATGAAGGCTGTGAGCGTCGAAGTGCCGTGCATCAGCGGGGGAGTGGGGAAGAAGGTGATCCCCGCACCTCCGGCCGCGACGCGCTCGGCCAGTTCCTCCGGACGTCCGACCGGCTCGCCCGTCGGCGCGCCACCGCCCAACCCGGAGAAGAAAAGGTCTTCCTGACGCCACATCACACCCTTGGGCAACCCGGTCGTGCCGCCGGTGTAGATGATGAACTGGTCGTCCGCGGAGCGCCGCGGGAACCCCCGCTCGGGGGACGCGGCCGTCTCGGCGTCGGCGAAGTCGACGGCGGGCGGTGCGACGGCGTCCGACGCGGGCTCTCCCACCCTGACGAGATGGCGCAGGCCCGGAGCCCGCGGCAGCGCCGCCGCCACGCGCCCGCTGAACTCCGCGTCGAAGACCAGGGCCACCAGATCCGCGTCCTGGTAGAGGTAGGCCAACTCCTCTTCCACGTATCGGTAGTTGACGTTGACCGGGACGACCCGCGCCTTCAGGCAGCCGAGCACGGTCTGCAGGTACTCGATGCCGTTGTAGAGGTGCAGCCCGAGGTGTTCCCCGGGGCGGATGCCGCTGTCGATGAGGTGGTGCGCGACACGGTTCGCCGCCGCGTCCAGCTGCGCGTACGTCAGCCGGCGCTCCGCACCCGTACCGGGATGGTCGATGTACACGAGCGCCTCGCGGTCGGGGACCACGTCGACGACCGACTCGAACAGGTCGGCAAGGTTGTACTCCACCGCTCCTCCTGACCTCGGACGACCGTGACCGCCCAGCGGCTCGACGCCATCGGTTCGACGGTCATCAGAGCAAAGGCGCCCACAACTGTGAAGGGTCCGCGCACAAGAAATCTGACTACCTGTCAGAAAACTCTTGTACTGGCATCGCGCCTACTGCAACCTGTTCTCGCATCCGGAACGGTCCGAGACGGGAGGAAGCCCATGGGTGGGACGGAACACCTCACCGTGCAGCGCGAAGGCGCCACACTGGTGCTCACGCTCAACAGGCCCGAGGCCAGGAACGCGCTGTCGCTGCCGATGCTGGTCGGTCTCCACGACGGCTGGCTCGAGGCCGACGAGGACAGCGAGATCCGCTCGATCGTGCTCACCGGCGCGGGCGGCGCCTTCTGCGCCGGGATGGACCTCAAGGCGCTGGCCGGAAAGGGCATGGAGGGCGAGGAGTACCGGGACCGGCTGAAGGCGGACCCGGATCTGCACTGGAAGGCGATGCTCCGCCATCACCGCCCCCGCAAGCCGGTGATCGCCGCCGTCGAAGGGCACTGCGTGGCGGGCGGCACCGAGATCCTCCAGGGCACCGACATCCGCGTCGCCGGCCGGTCAGCGACCTTCGGGCTCTTCGAGGTGCGGCGCGGACTGTTCCCCATCGGCGGTTCCACCGTGCGCCTCCAGCGGCAGATCCCGCGCACCCACGCTCTCGAAATGCTGCTCACCGGCCGCCCCTACTCGGCGCGGGAAGCCGCCGACATCGGTCTGATCGGGCATGTCGTCCCCGACGGGACCGCCCTCGACAAGGCCCTCGCGATCGCCGAACAGGTCAACGCCTGCGGCCCGTTGGCCGTCGAGGCGATCAAGGCCTCCGTGTACGAGACCGCCGAGATGACCGAGACCGACGGACTCGCCGCCGAACTGACCCGCGGCTGGCCGGTCTTCGACACCGCCGACGCCAAGGAGGGCTCCCGCGCCTTCGCCGAGAAGCGCCCGCCCGTCTACCGGCGCGCCTGACCTCCGTCCACGGGCGAGACCGGCCTCTGACCCACCGGTGCCGCCCGACCCCCGACCACCGGCGCGTCTGACCTCCGAAGGAGACAGCTGGGATGCCCGAAGTCCTCAAAGCCCCCCTCGTCCTCGAGTTCCCCTTCACCCGCTCGCTCGGCCCCGTCCAGAGCGCCTTCCTGACCGGCCTGCGCGAGCGCGTCGTGCTCGGCGTGCGCACCGGCGACGGCCGGACGCTCGTACCGCCCGTCGAGTACGACCCGGTCACCGCCGAGGAGATCCGCGACCTCTTCCAGGTCGCCCCCACCGGCACCGTCACCACCTGGGCCTGGAACCAGGCCCCCCGCCGTGGCCAGCCCCTCGACACTCCCTTCGCCTGGGTCCTGGTCCGGCTCGACGGCGCCGACACCGGCATCCTGCACGCCCTCGACGCCCCCGGCCCCGACGCCGTGCACACGGGAATGCGCGTCCGGGTCCGCTGGGCCGGGGAACGCTCCGGCGCCATCACCGACATCGCCTGCTTCGAGCCCGACGACGGCGACCCTGGGCAGAGCGAAGCGACCGGGCACGACGGCCGCTTCGAGGACATGGTGACCGGCATCGTCGCCCCCGCCCGCCTCGACTACGTCTACTCGCCGGGCCGCGCCCAGTCGGCCTACATCGGCGCCCTCGCCGAGCGGCGGACCGTCGGCGAACGCTGCCCGTCCTGCCGCAAGGTGTACGTCCCGCCCAGGGGCGCCTGCCCCACCTGCGGGGTCGCGACCTCGGAACAGGTGGAAGTGGGCCCCGGCGGCACCGTCACGACGTACTGCATCGTGAACATCAAGGCGAAGAACCTCGACATCGAAGTGCCCTACGTCTACGCGCACATCGCCCTTGACGGCGCCGACCTCGCGCTGCACGGCCGGATCGGCGGCATCCCCTACGACCAGGTGCGCATGGGCCTGCGCGTCGAACCGGTGTGGACGGAAGGCGGCAGCTACCCCGACCACTACCGGCCGACCGGCGAACCGGACGCGGACTACGACCTGTACAAGGAGCTGCTGTGACGCGTGAGATTGCCGTGGTCGCCTTCGCACAGACCGACCACCGGCGCACCAGCGACGAGCACTCCGAGGTGGAGATGCTCATCCCCGTCCTGCACGACGTCCTCGACCAGACAGGGCTGAGGACCAGCGACATCGGGTTCACCTGCTCCGGCTCCTCGGACTACCTGGCGGGCCGCGCCTTCTCCTTCACCATGGCGCTCGACGGGGTCGGTGCCTGGCCGCCGATCTCCGAGTCGCACGTGGAGATGGACGGCGCGTGGGCACTGTACGAGGCCTGGACGAAGCTGCTGAGCGGCGACGCCGACACCGCGCTCGTGTACGGGTACGGCAAGTCGTCGCCCGGCTCCGTGCGCGACGTCCTGACCCGGCAGCTCGATCCGTACTACCTGGCCCCGCTGTGGCCCGACTCCGTCGCGCTCGCGGCGCTACAGGCGCAGGCGCTCATCGACGTCGGTGAGGCCGACGAACCCGCGCTCGCCGCGGTCGCCACTCGCAGCCGGGCGTCGGCATCCGCCAACTCCCATGCCCAGCTCAGCGGTTCGGTGGCCCAGGGAGAGTACGTCGTACGTCCGCTGCGTACCGGCGACTGCCCGCCCATCGGCGACGGAGCCGCCGCGGTGATCCTCGCGGCGGGGGAGCGGGCCCGCGAACTGTGCGCGCGGCCCGCCTGGATCCGGGGCATCGACCACCGCATCGAGGCCCACAGCCTCGGTGTGCGCGACCTGACCGACTCGCCGTCCACCCGGCTGGCCGCCGAGCGGGCCGGTGTCTTCGAACGCCCGGTGGACACCGCCGAGTTGCACGCGCCGTTCACCTCCCAGGAGGTCGTCCTGCGCAAGGCGCTGCGCCTCGGGGACGAGGTGAACGTCAACCCGTCCGGCGGAGCGCTCGCCGCCAACCCGGTGATGGCGGCAGGGCTCATCCGCATCGGTGAGGCCGCCGCCCGTATCCACCGCGGCGAGTCCGACCGGGCGCTGGCCCACGCCACTTCGGGCCCGTGCCTCCAGCAGAACCTGGTCGCCGTACTCGAAGGAGATGCCCGATGAGCAAGGAGCCCGTGGCCGTCGTAGGCATCGGCCAGACCAAGCACGTGGCCGCCCGGCGCGACGTGTCGATCGCGGGACTGGTCCGAGAGGCCGCCCAACGGGCTTTGGCAGACGCCGAGTTGACCTGGGCCGATATCGACGCGGTCGTCATCGGCAAGGCGCCCGACTTCTTCGAGGGCGTCATGATGCCGGAGCTGTATCTCGCCGACGCGCTCGGCGCGGTCGGCAAACCGATGCTCCGGGTGCACACGGCGGGCTCGGTCGGCGGCTCGACCGCACTCGTCGCCACCAACCTCATCGCCGGGCGCGTCCACGGCACCGTCCTGACCCTGGCCTTCGAGAAGCAGTCCGAGTCGAACGCCATGTGGGGCCTGTCGCTGCCGATCCCCTTCACCCAGCCGCTGCTGGCCGGCGCGGGCGGCTTCTTCGCGCCGCACATACGGGCGTACATGCGGCGCACGGGCGCGCCCGACACGGTCGGCTCGCTGGTCGCGTACAAGGACCGCCGCAACGCGCTCAAGAACCCGTACGCGCATCTCCACGAGCACGACATCACCCTGGAGAAGGTCCAGGCCTCGCCCATGCTCTGGGACCCGATCAGGTACTCGGAGACCTGCCCGTCCTCGGACGGCGCCTGCGCGATGATCCTCACCGACCGTGCGGGGGCGGCCCGTTCGCCCCGGCCGCCCGCGTGGCTGCACGGCGGCGCGATGCGCAGTGAGCCGACTCTCTTCGCGGGCAAGGACTTCGTGTCGCCGCAGGCGGGCAAGGACTGCGCGGCCGACGTGTACCGGCAGGCCGGGATCGCCGACCCGCGCCGGGACATCGACGCCGTCGAGATGTACGTACCGTTCTCCTGGTACGAGCCGATGTGGCTGGAGAACCTGGGTTTCGCCGAGGAGGGCGAGGGCTGGAAGCTGACCGAGTCCGGGGTGACGGAGCTCGACGGTGACCTGCCCGTCAACATGTCGGGCGGGGTGCTCTCCGCCAATCCGATCGGCGCCTCCGGCATGATCCGGTTCGCCGAGGCGGCGCTCCAGGTGCGCGGGCAGGCGGGAGATCACCAGGTCGACGGCGCGCGCAGGGTGCTGGGGCACGCGTACGGCGGCGGATCTCAGTTCTTCTCGATGTGGCTGGTCGGGGCCGCGCCGCCCGCCTCCTGAAACCGTCCCCCTCACGTGGCCTGTCCGCCGCCCGAACCGATCGCTAGGCTGGCCGCGGACGACGAACCGGGAGGAGCACGGACGTGGCCGAAAGCACCATTGACCAGCACCCGCTCGCGGGCTGGGACAAGCCGGAGCTGGACCTCAGCAGGGCCGACTGGCATTCGAGCAGCCAAGGGCGGGGAGACGTCCAGATCGCTTTTGTCGAGGGCTTCATCGCGATGCGCAACAGCGGCCGGCCCGAAAGCCCTTCCCTGATCTTCACCCCGGCGGAGTGGGGCGCGTTCGTGTCGGGGGCACGGGAGGGCGAGTTCGACCTGACCTGAGCCGGTGCCCGGACGGAGATGGATCCGCGCCGGAGGCGGATCTCCCGGCGCCGAGAGCCGGTCGGCACATGTGCCGTGTCCCTGGGAACCGGTCGGCTCACGGCCAGAGCAACCGCTTGGTCCAGCCGGAGCCGTCCCGCAGGTGGGCGAGCCGCGTGTGCCGGCGCTCCTTGTCGCCCTGCCGGAACTCCACGGACTCGGGGCGCAGCGAGTGCGGGGTCCAGCCGGGTGCACCAGGCCCGGAGCCGGGCCAGGGACTCCTTGACCGCCGTGTCGCGCTCATTGAGATCGGCGAGGGGCGCGACCGGCGGCCCAGGAGCGCCTCCGCGCGGACCCCGGCGCCGCGCCCCAGGAAGTCCGCCGCGCCGGCCTCGGCGCTCTCGGTTCGACGACTCCGCGCAGCCTGATCTGCCGGGCGAGTCGCGGCCAGTGGAACGTCAGCCGTGCGTCCAGCCGAGCCCCGCCGACGCGGCGAGGCTGCTGCCCGTCCCCGAGGCCCTGGCGCGGCTCAACGCGGCGACCGCCCGCGTCCTGACGGTGCCCGTCCTCGCCCGGACCGACGGCACCGACCCCGTCGTACGGCAGAAGCCGCCGGCCGGCCGGAGCTCACCGCGACGCTCGCCGCCGCCACGATCGCCTTCCTCACGGGCCCCGACCGGCAGCGCCTGCGCGCCTGCCACGCGCCGCGCTGCGTGCGCTACTTCCTCAAGGAACACCGACGTCAGGAGTGGTGCAAGGCATCCTGCGTGAACCGCGCGCGCGTCGCCCGGCACCACGAGCGCCACAAGAAGTCCGCCTGAGGGCCTACCCGCACCGTCGAAACGCATCGCCGACCCGACGGCCAACGCGCCGACACGTCCACGCCGTTCGAGGAGTCCGGCGCTAGAAGTCGTCCACCCACACCACGATCCCCGTCCACCCCGAGAGGACCGCGGCCGTACCCGCCCGGACCGCGGCGGCACAACGTGCCGCGGTGAACGACGCGGGGTCGTAGGCCGAGGACATCCCGAGTCCCTCGCCGCGGAAGGACGCTCCGGACCAGTCGACCGAGGTCACGTTGTGGGTGGGTTCGGCCAACTCCGCTCCCACCACCAGGAACTGCTGGGAGAGATGGTTCGGTGTGACCGTCGCCAGCGCGTCGATCAGGTCGTTGCCCGCGCTGACGACGAGATCCGGCCGCATGCCGATCGCCCTGTCGACGGCGGGGATCATGTCGGAGACGTCGGACACGGTCTCCGTGCGCAGGTCGACCCGCTCGTGATCGGCCCATTCCCGCACCGCGGTCACGAGGGTCTTCGTCGGCCGGTCATCGCCCGCGGTCAGCAGGACGACCCGGAAGTCGTCGGAAGGCCGCACCGCGGACCACGAACCGGGCCGCGGGGTGATGGTCGCCTCCGGCGCGGGCGAAGCGGCCGGAGCGATGAATCCCCGGCCCAGCTCGCCGACGGCGGAGGGCCGCGGGTGCGGCTGTGACCAGGCGTCACCGCGACCGCAGCCGGTGACGAGGGCGGCGGCCGCGGTCAGGGCGGCGGCGGCCAGGAGCGGGCGGCGCAAGACGATCGTCCTCCGTGACACGGCCCGCCCCGGCACGGTGTGGTGCCGGTGGCGGGCTCGCGGAAGTGGCTGGTGAGGCTGACGCGGGGTGGTGTGCCCACCATCCTGCGCTCCCGCTTTCGGACATCTCCAGCCGCGCGGCCTCGATCGAACGTTTGTTTTCACATGGTTCGCCGAACGGCCGACCTGGGTTCACCCCGGACCAGCACGGTGCACGGGCAACCCCAAGGAGCCCCATGTCACACCATGTTCGCCGCCCACTGGTCGTTCTCGCCGCGGCGGTGTTCGTCGTCCTGCTCGGCCTCGCCCAGCCCTCCGCCGCCCACGGCTTCACCTCAACCGTGTACGTTCACGCCACCGGTGGCGGTGACGACCGACTGCGGACCGAGCTCAGACTCGAGTACGACCTCCTGGTGGTGTCCGCCGCCGACGCCGGACACGAGGACCCTCTCTTCCGCGCCGGAACCGAGGCGTTCGACGCCGGGGACACCGACGCCGAGGCCGCGGCCCTCAACACCCACCGCGCCACGGTCGTCGACTACGTCACCCGGCGCTTCACGGTCTCCGCCGACGAGGGCGCCTGCCGAGCCGAGCAGGCCGGTGGGTTCCGGATGGGCCGGGAAGAGGGCGTGCCCTACGCCCTGCTGACACTCGACTGGACCTGTGCGGGACGCGGCGACGGCGACCACGAAATCCGCAGCGGCCTCTTCCCGGACGCCGAGGAGTACGTCAAAGGCAGCAAGACCATCGTCACGTACACGGTCGACGGCCACAGCGGCAGCGCCGCCCTCGACGCCGCCCACCCGTCCTTCTCCCTCGGCCAGGCCTGGACCGAGCGCTTCTGGGAGTTCTTCCGACTGGGCGCCGAACACCTGCTGACCGGCGTCGACCACATCCTGTTCCTGCTCGCGCTCATCGCCGGATCACGGCGACCGCGCGAAATCGTCCTGGCGGCCACCAGCTTCACCCTGGCCCACTCGGTGACGTTCCTGCTCGCTGCCCTCGGCGTGGTGGACGTACCGGGGCGCGTCGTGGAACCCGTCATCGCGCTGTCCATCGCCGTGGTCGCCGGCTGGCACCTGTGGCGCATCCGTACGCGTGGCGTCCACGTCTCCGACCTGTCGGTCCCGGAGGGCGGTCACTTCGCGCTGGACCGTGCCGGGTGGACTCGCCTGGGTGTCGTCTTCTGCTTCGGCCTGGTCCACGGCCTGGGCTTCGCCGGTGCCCTCGGTATCGACGCGGCATGGTCGTGGACCCTGCTGTGGTCCCTGCTCGTCTTCAACGTCGGTATCGAAACGGTGCAGTTGGCCATCATCGCCCTGGTGTTCCCGCTGTTGCTCCTGCTGCGGCGCCGTTCCCGCCGGGCGGGCCTGTGGGCGACCGGCGCGATCTGCGCGGGCGTCGCCGTCATGGGGCTGGTCTGGTTCGTGCAGCGCACTTTCGGGCTGTGAGCAACCGCGCGGCACCTCCTGGATGTTCAGCAGACCCCGAGGTCGCATTTATGCGGGGTTTACCTGGGACCGAAAGCTTGACGATCTCCATTGCACGCACACACCGTGTGCACAGAAGAAACGACACTTCATGAGAACAAAGCTCTTCGCACCGGCAGGCAGGCCTGTGCGACGCCGCGCGGGCAGTATCGCCGTCGCGGCATCCGTGGGCCTGCTCCTGGCCTTCGGCGGTGGACTGGCGTCCCCAGCGGTCGCCGCCGACTCCGCCACCCTCACCGGCATCGTCCTCGGTGTCGGCGCCAACGAGACCCAGCGCACCGTCAGCTGGTACTCCTCGGCCGACACCACCCAGAAGATCCAGGTCGCCCCCACCGCACAGCTGACCGCCGGCGAATTCCCCGCCGACGCCGCCACGTTCGACGCCCTGGGCGGCGCCAACATCGCCACCAGCGGCGGCTACAACCGCCACGCCACCATCACCGGCCTCAAGGAGAACACCACCTACTCCTACCGCGTCGGCAGCGAGGGCAACTGGTCGACCGCCTACTCGTTCAAGACGCAGGACTTCGAGGGCGAGTACGACTTCCTCTTCCTGGGCGACCCGCAGATCGGCTCCTCCGGAGACGTCGCGAAGGACCAGGCCGGCTGGCAGGACACCCTCGACGTCGCCACCCGGGCGAACCAGAACGCCGAACTCCTCGTCTCCGGCGGCGACCAGGTCGAGACCGCCAACACAGAGTCCCAGTGGAACGCGTTCCTCGCCCCCGACCAGCTGCGCCAGTACCCGTTCGCCGCCACCATCGGCAACCATGACGTCGGCGGCAAGGCGTACGAGCAGCACTTCTCCACGCCGAACACGGACCGCTCGGGCGCGTACTACTCGAACGGCAACCCGGCCTCCAACACCTCTGGCGGCGACTACTGGTACATCTACAAGGATGTGCTGTTCATCGACCTCAACAGCAACAGCTACACCAGCACCCAGGGTGGCGGCGGCGACGAGGCGCACACCAAGTACGTCACGGACGTCATCAACCAGCATGGCTCCGAGGCCAAGTGGAAGGTGCTCGTCTACCACCACTCGATCTACTCCCCGGCCTCCCACGCCAAGGACGGCGACAACAAGGTGCGCCGCGTCGACTTCCCGACCACCTTCTCCAAGCTCGGCGTGGACCTCGTCCTGCAGGGCCATGACCACAGCTACTCCCGTAGCTACCTCATCAAGAACGGTGCGAAGGCCGACAAGGACGAGCAGCCCGGTGCCGCTGACGTCTACCCCGGCCCCGGCGGCGTCCTGTACGTCACCGCCAACTCCTCCTCGGGGTCCAAGTACTACGACATCACCGCGCCCGACAACAGCGGGACCAGCGGTGCCGGCAACGGCGCGGACCCGCTGAACCCGGACAGCTACTGGTACAACTCGGTGCAGAACCAGGAGCACGTCCGCAGTTACGTCAAGGTGCAGGTGCGCGACGAGAAGCTCGTCGTGGAGAACATCCGCAGCGGCACCTGCGCGGCCCCCAACTCCGAGGTCGAGCACGGCGACTGGTGCAACAACACCACCGCCGAGCAGCCCGTCGGCTCGGTGGTCGACAAGGTGAGCGTCCACCCGTACAACGGAGACGGCCAGTCCCTCCAGGTCAACGTGCCCGACGCGGCTCCGGGTGAGTTCGGCTGGACCATCGACGGCTACAACGGTCTGGTGGACCTCGGTACCGCCAAGGAGGAGGACGGCGACCACTTCACCGCCTCCGGCAAGATCAACCCGATCCTCGTCACGGACTCCCGCCGCACGCTCTCCCCGTGGTCGGTGTCGGCCAACGTGAGCGACTTCAAGGACGCCGACAAGACGTTCCCCGGCTCCTACCTCGGCTGGACGCCGTACGTCCTCGACCAGGGAGCCGGTGCCCAGGCCGGTGTCTCCGTGGCCTCGGGCTACGACGACCAGGGCAAGGGCCTCTCCGTCTCGCGCGGCCTCAGCTCCGCCGAGCAGGGTCACGCCCGCGGCAAGGCGAAGCTGGGCGCGGACCTGGACCTCAAGATCCCTGACTCCGTCCAGAAGGGCGGCTACCGCGCCACCCTCACGATCACCGCACTGAGCAGCTGACCCAACCCGCTCCACCCGCGGGGCAGGCGGGGCAGCCACTCGGCCGCTCCGCCTGCCCCGCCCCTTCCAGGAGAACCCCCTGATGCGCACATCCCCATCCCGCCGCCGTACCGTCCCCGACCTGCTGCGTTCCGTCGTCCTGGCGCTGCTGGCGGCCCTCGTACTCACCGGCACGTCCACCGGCCCCGCCCAGGCGGCCGACGGCGACGTGACCTGGACGGTCAGGACCGCCGCGAACGGGTTCGGGGACGACCGGTCCAGCTTCAGCTACGGCGTCAACCCCGGCGGTCAGGTCAAGGACGCCATGGTCGTCGCCAACCACAGCGGGAGTCCACTCCGTCTCGCGCTCTACGCCTCCGACGGCTACACCACGGAGAAGGGCCAACTCGACCTCCTCACACCGGAGAAGAAGTCCGTCGGCATCGGCGCCTGGGTCCGCGCCACCAAGGACAGCGTCCGGATCGCCCCCGGCAGGACGGCCGAAATCCCCTTCGCCGTCACCGTCCCGCGCAACGCCACCCCCGGTGACTACGTCGGCGGCATCCTCACGTCGCTCAAACAGTCCGACGACACCGAGGGCATCGCCGTCGACCGACGCCTCGGCATCCGGATCAAGCTGCGCGTCAGCGGCGCTCTGAAGCCCACACTCGCCATCGAGAACCTGCACGTCGACTACCACGGCACCGCCAACCCCTTCGGCCAGGGCGACGCCACCGTCACCTACACGCTCCACAACACCGGCAACGCCCTGCTCTCCGGAGCCCAGCAGGTCACCCTCAGCGGCCCCTTCGGAACGCTGAACACCCGGGCCGGCCGCATCGCCGCCGTACCGGAGCTGCTCCCCGGCGAGCGCTGGAATGTCGTGGTCCCCGTGGACGACGTCACTCCCGCCATCCGCCTCACGGCCGAGGCGACCGTCACCCCCGCCATCACCGACGCCGCCGGCTCGACCACCTCCCTCAAGTTCGTCCGGGCCACGACCACCGGCTGGGCCGTGCCCTGGACCCTCGTTCTGCTGGTCGTCGTCCTGCTCGCAGCCGGCGCGGCCGTGTACCTCCTCCGCCGCCGCAACCGCGCCCGCCGTAAACAGCGCGAGGACGCCCGCGTCCGTGACGCCGTCGAGCAGGCCCTGCAGGACCGCGCCGAGCAGCGGGCCTGAGCCCGCACCTCCCGCCTGTCGACGGCGTGTTCAGCCGCCGGGTGCCCGCGCGGCCCGCATCCGATCCGTCCGGGGCGGGCCGGAGGGCAACGGCAGACCGGCCTCCGGCGCGGGAAGAGCGTAGAGGGCGTACAGACGACGGCGGATCGTCTCCGCCGGGTACTGGTCGCCGTAGACGACGTTCTTGAAGATCACGCCTGCCAGGACGCTGCGCAGCGGGACCTCCTCCACCGCGGGTTCCTCGGCCCCGCGCGCTTGCCGGGGAAGTAGTACGTGAGCAGTCCACGGGAGACACCGGTCCGCGCGGTGATCTCCGAGATGGTGGCCTCGTGGTAGCCCTTCTCGGCGAAGACCTCCAGGGCCGCCGCGAGCATCCTCTCCCGCGACTGTGCCCTCAACTCCTCGTTGGCCTCCGCCGACCGTGGCGACACCCGCTACCCCGTCCCTGGTCACGCCGGACCGGTCGTGCCCGGCGCGACCATTGTCGCCGCTCCGTTCCGACACTCCACCATCGGCTGTACGGCCGGTCCGCGCCCAGGACGACATGAGTCGTTTGGTGGGGAACAGTGGTCGAACGGCATCCTCCGGAGTGCTTCCGGCGTACGCTGAGCTGCCTGTTGGTCACGGAGCGCACCTGCTCCCCGCGCCGGTGCGCACCGTGACAGGGGGTACAGCATGGGGCAGCGCAACGCACGGAACAGCAGGACGCTTTTCGAGAGGGAGAGTGAACTCGCCGCGGCCGAAGAGGCGTTGGGCGAACTCACCGGACTGCGCGGAGACGGCTCCGAAGCACCGGGGCGTCCCCGCGGCGCCCTCCTCGCCTTCGCCGCACGCGCCGGACTGGGCAAGACGACACTCCTCGCCGAGATCCGCCGCCGCGCCGCGGCCAAAGGCTGCACCGTGCTCTCCGCACGCGGCGGCGACCAGGAACAGAGCGTCGCCTTCCACGTCGCCCGGCAGCTGCTGCAACCACAGCTCGCCGGTGCCGCCGAGTCCGAGATCCGCTCCTCGCTCGGGAGTTGGTACACGATCGTCGGCCCGGCACTCGGGCTCTGCGCGCCCGCCGAAGGCGCCCCGCCCGACCAGCAGGGCCTGCGCGACGGACTCGACTGGGTGCTCACTCACCTCGCCGTGCGGCGCGCCCCGATGGTGCTCGTCCTGGACGACGCGCACTGGGCCGACCCGGAATCACTGAGCTGGCTCGCCGCTTTCGCGCCGCGCGCGGAGGAACTGCCGCTGCTGCTCGTCGTCGCCTACCGGCCCGAGGAACTCCCCGACCACGCCGAGGCGTTCAGGAAACTGCCCGGCCGCGCGGGCCAGCGCCCCATCGGTCTCGAACCACTCAGCGCCGTGGCCGTCGCCCGCCTCGTACGGGAGGACCTCGGCAGCCGGGCCGACGACGCGTTCTGCCGCGAATGCTGGGCGGTCACCGCGGGCAACCCGTTCGAGGCGGTCGAGCTGACCGCGAAGGTACGCGACCGGGGGCTGACCCCGACCGAGGGGGGAGCGTATCTGCTGCGCGACCTGGCCGCCGCCGTCAAGGGCAGCGGCCTGATCGCCCGCCTGGAACGCCTTGGCACGTCGACCGTGCGGTTCGCCTGGGCCTGCGCGGTCCTCGGCACCGAGATCCAACCGACGCTCGCCGCCGCCGTCGCCGGACTCGGCACCGAGGAGGCCGCCGACGCGGCCGACGCCCTGCGCGGCGCCCGCGTCCTCACCGGAGTCGACACCCTGGAGTTCGTGCACCCGCTCATCGCCACCGCGGTCTACCGCGCGATCCCCGGCGGCATCCGCGTGGCGCTGCACGGCCAGGCCGCCTGGTGCGTGGTCGACGAGGGGCTCGGCCCGTCGGCCGCCGCACGGCACCTCATGGAGACCCACCCCGACGGCGACGACTGGATCGTCCAGCAACTGCGCGCCGCCGCCCGCGAGAACCTGCGCGCGGGCGCCCCCGACGCCGCCCGCCGCTATCTCGCCCGCGCGCTGCGCGAACCGCCGCCCTTCGAGGAACGCGCCGCCGTCCTGTACGAACTGGGCTGCGCCTCCCTGCTCACCGAGCCGTCGACCACGGTCAACCACTTGCGTGCCGCCCTCGAAGAACCCATCGCCGACCCGGAGTTGCGCCGCAACATCGTCTACCGCCTCTCCCAGGTCCTCGCCCACAGCGACCGCCTAGCCGAATCCTCCGAGACGCTCGCCCACGAGATTTCCCTGACCGGCGACGCCCGGGTACGGCTGCGCATGCAGTCCGAACAGTTCATGTGGGACGCCTTCCGCGCCGACGAACCCGACTCGCCCGCCCGCTCCCGCCGACTGGCCCGCCTCGCCGACCGGCTGACCGGCCGCGACCTCACCGAGCGCTACGTCATCGGCCTGCGCGCCTGGGACGCCACGCTGCGCGGCGAACCCGCCCACGTCGCCCTCCAGCACGCAGAACGCGCCCTCACCGGAGGACTCGGCTGGGCCGAGGCCGGCCGCGGCTTCGAGGTGCCCGTCCTGGTCGCCCTCACCTTCATGTACGCGGACCGGCCGGTCCGCACCGAGGAACTCTTCGCCACCGGGATCGCCGACTTCGAATCCCAGGGCTGGCACGGCGCCCACCTCTCCTTCGGCTACACCCTGCTCGCGTACGTACGCTTCCGGCGCGGTCGTCTCACCGAGGCCGAGGACTTCGCCCGGGCAGGCCTCAGGCTCGCGGAGCGCGTCGGGGCCGCCACTCCCGTGCACTGGTATTCCGTCGGTGTCCTCATCGAGATCCTGCTCGCCCGCGGCCGGGTCGCCGAGGCGGCGCGGACCGCCGAGGACTACTCGTTCGGCCCGCCCTTCCCCGCCGCCGTGACCTTCCCGGACGTCCAGACCGTGTACGGCGAACTGCTCCTCGCCCGCGGTCTGACCAAGGACGCGGTCACCGAACTGTCCGCGGCGGGGCGCCGCCTCGACCCGCGCGGCATTCGCAACCCCGCCTGGTGTCCCTGGCAGCTGCACCTCGCCCGGGCCGAGAGCCACGACACCCCGGAACGCGCCATCGGCACGGCACGCGAAGCGGTCGACCGCGCCCGCCAGTTCGGCGCCCCCTCTGCGGTCGGACAGGCACTGCGGGTGGCGGCGGAGGTCTCCGCCGGCTCGGCCCGCGTCGAACTCATCGAGGAGTCCGTCGGCCACCTGGAGACTTCCCCGGCCGCCTACGAACTCGCCTGCGCGCTGATCGCGCTCGGCACCGAGCTCCGTCGCGCCGGACGCCCCGAGGAAGCCGCCGAACACCTCTACCGCGGACTCGACGCGGCCGTGCAGTGCGGTGCCGACGGGCGCGTCGACGAGGCCCGCGACGAGCTGGCCGCCGCCGGGCTCGGGCCGCGCCGGCCGCACCGCGCCGAGACGGACGCACTCACCGTCCGTGAGCGCACCGCGGCCGCGCTGACGGTGCGGGGCCGCACTCCGGCCGAGATCGCCGAGGAGCTGCACACCGACAAGCGGACCGTCGTGCGACTGCTGTCGGCGGTCTACCGGAAGGTGGGAACGGAGCGTACGGGGCTCGGTTCCGCGCTGGAGGAACGGGCGGCCCAATAGGTCGGGAGGAACAGCCGTCCCGAGGGCGGTCACAGGGGCGCCCGCGGGGCCCGGTTCACGGCCGTGCACGTACCATTGCGGCATGTCCTTCCTCCGCCGCCGCAGTGCCACTCCCGCCGGGCCCGACTTCGATGTCCTGGCCATGGACCCGGGCGACTGGCCGGGCAACCTCGGCGCCGGCCTGCTGCCCGCTCCCGACGGCAGCTGCCAGGGCGTCTTCCTGCGCTACGACCTGTTCGGCGGCCGGGGCCCCGCGATGATCATCGGCAATCTGCCGGAGGGCTCCCCGGCCCGGGACGTACCCGAGGGAGAGGTCCCCTTCGAGGTCGCCCAGCTGCTGCTCGCGCTGGAGAACGACGAGGAGGTCACCGTCGTCGGCACCGAGGACATGCCGGTGATGCAGGGTGACAACCTTCTGATCGTGCGCCGTCTCAAGCTCTCCGAGACCCGCATCTCCTGTGTGCAGTTCGACCGCAGCGACAAGGTGCTGGTCACCATCGCCGCCTGGGACCGCCCCATCACCGACGACCTGTACACCCTGCTCAAGCCGCTGCCGGCGGAGCTGTTCCAGCAGGGCTGAGTACCCGCCGCCGGCTTCCCGTCGAGGGCGTGGGGCCGGCCGGAGCCGGCCCCACCATCACTACAGAGCCGACGGCAGCACCCGTACGTCGGCGGCCCGTACGAACGCCACCCGGTGCCCGAACTGGATCTCGTAGTACATGTCCTTGCCGATCACGACCTTGTGCGGCGCGGTGTCGAACGTCGGAGCGTAGTAGTACTCGCCCGGCACCCGGTCACCCACCGCGTACTCCTGGCCCGCGAGCAGCTTGTACGACAGAGGTGAGACCGTCTGGACAGGGATCCCCGCCGGGTACGCCTCCTTCTCCGGGTACGCGCGACCGTAGACGGGAATGTCCGTACGGCCCGACCTGGGCGTGACCACGAGCCCGGCCGCGCTCACCGCCGTGGGCTGCTTCCGCGGGTTCTTGAACCAGGCCTTCTGGCCCAGGTACCAGATCGCCGTCCAGTCGCCGTCACGGCCGGCCACCGCGTACCGCTGCCCGGTGGAGACCCGTGAACCGATGTCGTTCACGTCGGTCGTCGAGCCGCTGCCGTCCGGCCGCAGACCGATGTCCTTGATCAGGGGCGAGTTCTCGTCGGCCGCGCTGTACAGCCGTACCTCGCTGGAACCGTGCACGGCGCAGGGCTCGCCCTTGGTGACGCAGCCCGTGTAGGCGGGCCGGTTCGCGGCGAAGTCCGGGAGTACGGTCACCAGCCCGCCGCCGGCCTTCGCCGTGCCGCGGAAGGGGTGGCCGAGCAGGGTGAAGTAGTGCTGCCAGTCCCAGTACGGGCCCGGGTCCGTGTGCATGCCGGGGATGGTCGCGGTCGTCGTGCCCGGGACGTTGTCGTGGCCGAGGATGTGCTGCCGGTCCAGCGGAATGCCGTACTTCTTGGCAAGGTAGACCACCAGCCGGGCCGAGGACCGGTACATCGCCTCCGAGTACCACGCGTCCGGCGAGGCGAGGAATCCCTCGTGCTCCAGGCCCACGGACTTGGCGTTGATGTACCAGTTGCCCGCGTGCCAGGCCACGTCCTTGGCCTTCACGTGCTGGGCGATGTGACCGTCGGTCGAGCGGAGGCTGTAGTTCCACGACACGTAGGTCGGGTCCTGGACCAGGTTAAGGACACCGTCCCAGGCGCCCTCCGTGTCATGGATGACGATGTACTTGATCTTCTGTGAGGCGGGCCGGTCGCCGAGGTCGTGATTGCCGTAGTCACCCTCGCCGAACTCCTCGTACGGCGCCGGGATCCACTCGCAGGAAACGGTCGACGGGCACTCGGTGCCGGCCGCGGAGACCGTACGCAGACCGGCTCGCCCGAGCGACGCGGTGTCCGGGCTCAGTGCGGGCTGAGCCGCCAGCCGGACCTGCTGACCGGCGTCCGTGGTGCGCTGTTCGCCGCCGCGGATCACGTCGTAGACGTCATCGGCGTACGTCGCCGCCGTCGCGCTGTCGTCCGCGCCCGAGAAGCGCGCCACCGCTCCGTACCAGTCGGCGGCATCCGCGCTCAGCGGCTCGCCGAGGTCTCGTTGCGCGTCGGCGAGGAGTGCGGCGCCGCCCGCCACATTGGCGGCCGCGTCCGTACGCAGCCGGTCCGCGGGGAGGCTGGTGAGCTCGGCCGCCTTCGTCAAGGTCTTGAGGCGGGCGGGGAGTTCGGAGTTCTCCGGCACCGAGGCGGTGGTGTGCAGGGGCGCGCGCGAGCTGTCGCCGCGGGCGTCCTCCGTGCCCTCGCTGTGGTGCGGTGCCCCGGCGATCGCCGTACGCGCGTCGGTCAGGTGCATCGGGCCGTATCCGCCGGTGACGCTCGGCGCTCCGCCGTGCGAGTCCCAGCGGGACTGGAGATAGGAGACGGCCAGGAGCACACTCTGCGGCACGTGGTACTCGGCGGCCGCACCGGCGAAGGCGCTCTGCAACTGTGCCGAGGAGGCGGGCGAGGCACTGTCGGCGGGGGCCGCGCCGAGCAGCGGCAGCAGCAGTGCCGCCGAGGCGATGGTGCCCGCGGTTCTGCGCACGCGTCTGTGCCCGGTGGTGGTCCTGAGGTCGGTGGCGGGTCCTCGCAAAGCAGCCTCCTGGGACGGTCGAGCGCGGTGGGGCGGGCGGGACTGAACGTTCGTCAGTGGTATCGGGTCCCCGACGATCCGTCAATCATGCCCAGTGGAAGGCGATTTCCCATGTCAGCGAGGGATGAACGGGGTTTCGTGGCGGGTGGCCGTCCCGCCTGCGTGGCGTCAGTGGAGTGGACCATTGGCCCAGGTGCTGGACGTAGGGTCCGGCTCCGCTCGGCCCGGGGCGCGGCATGACGACAGCCGGATGCGACGGCGCCCGGATGCGGTGAAGGCCGGACACGACGAAGGTCCGCGGTGCGCCCCTGTCCAGGGCGCGACCGCGGACCACCGTCCCCGTCAGCGAGTGCCGACCGCCGCTCGAACGGCCTTGCGGGCCATCTGGCAGTCGTCGTGCAGCCGCCTCAGCAGCAGCCGCTGTTCCTCGCCGGACGGCGCGGCACCCGGGTGGGCAGGTCCCGGTGCCGCCGGGGTCGCGTCGTGCAGCGAGCGCTGCACGGCTGTCTCGTAGGTACGGATCTCCCGGGTCAGGACGAGCATCAGGTTCACCAGGAAGGCGTCACGCGCCGCCGGTCCCGCCGACTGCGCGAGCTGGCTGATCTGCCGCCGCGCCACCGGAGCGTCACCGAGGACCGCCCACAGGGTCGCGAGGTCGTACCCCGGCAGATACCAGCCCGCGTGCTCCCAGTCCACCAGCACTGGACCGGCCGGTGAGAGAAGGATGTTCGACAGGAGGGCGTCGCCGTGGCAGAACTGGCCCATGCCGCCCTGGCGGCCGCCCGAGTGCGCGATGCCGTGCACCAGCTTCTGCAGATCGCCCATGTCCCGGTCCGTGAGCAGACCCAGCTCATGGAAGCGGGAGATCCGCTCCGCGTAGTCCAGCGGCGTGTTGAAGGTCCCCACCGGAGGCCGCCACGCGTTCAGCCGACAGATGGCACCCAGTGCCGCCCGGATGTCCGCGCGAGGCGGAACCTCGGCCGGATGCCGCTGGAGCGCGGCCACCCGGCCGGGCATCCGCTCGATCACGAGGGTGCAGTTGTCCGGGTCGGCGGCGATCAGCCGGGGCACCCGGACCGGCGGCCGGTGCCGCACGAACGAGCGGTAGGCAGCTATCTCATGGCGGACCCGCTCCGCCCACAAGGGGGAGTGGTCCAGTAAACACTTCGCGACTGCCGTGCTGCGTCCGGTCGTGCCGACCAGGAGCACGGAGCGTCCGCTGCGGCGCAGTACCTGGACCGGGGCGAACTCCGGGCAGATCCGGTGCACCGACGCGAGCGCCGTCCGCAGCTGCGCGCCCTGAGGGCCGGACAGGTCGAGTCTCCCGCTGAGCGGTTGGGTGCCGAGCCCCGGGACGCGCCGCGACCTGCCGGCGCCGAGCACGGGGCCCGCCGCCGGACGCGCGGGGTCGAGGTAGGGGCCGCTGCCCGCCGGGCGGGGGTGCAGCGACCGGGGCGGGGCGGACACGGAGGACGATGCTGTGTACATGGGCGAAACAGATCCCTTCGTGTGCCTGCAAGATGCCGCGCTGCCCGGCCCGGCCGCCCTGGTGCACCCTGGGGAATGTCCTGGGGCAACCGGGTCGGGGTGGCGCGTTCCTACCTGACACCGGACGCCCAGTGGCACACCATCTGGCGCACCCTGGCGAACCCTGGCGAATAGTCGCTCAGCAACTGACAGGCGGTTACTGTCAACTCAGCCGAGAACCTGGGGGCTTGACGTGAACGGACAACCCAACACTCGTCTGTCGGACCTGTTCGGCCTGGCCGGCTGGTCCAAGGGCGAACTCGCGAGAATGGTCAACCGGCAGGCGGCGGCCATGGGCCACCCCCAACTGGCGACCGACACCTCACGGGTGCGGCGGTGGATCGACACGGGAGAGATCCCGCGCGATCCGGTACCACGGGTGCTGGCGGCTCTTTTCACCGAGCGTCTCGGTCGTGTCGTGACCATCGAGGATCTCGGTCTGGTCCGGCACGGGCGCGTGGGGAAGAGGCAGAGCGGCGGGAGTGTGGAACATCCCGACGGCATGCCGTGGGCGCCCGAGCGGACTGCCGCGGTCCTCACCGAATTCACGGGAATGGACCTCATGCTCAACCGACGCGGCTTGGTGGGCGCGGGTGCCGCGCTTGCCGCGGGCTCCGCACTCAGTTCTGCCATGCACGAGTGGCTGCACACCGATCCGGCCCTCGCGGCCGACGCCCCTGAACTCGACGATCCCCTGCACGCCGACCCCGCCGGGTTCGACCGCTACGAGGCCGCCCCCATCGGGTCCCAGGAGATCGAGGAGCTGGAGCGCTCGGTCGAGGTGTTCCGCGCCTGGGACGCGGCCCGCGGTGGCGGGTTGCAACGCAAGGCTGTGGTGGGCCAGCTCAACGAAGTGGGAGGCATGCTCTCCTACCGGCACCCCGACCATCTGCAACGGCGCCTGTGGGGCGTCGCCGCCAATCTCGCCGTCCTCGCCGGCTGGATGTCGCACGACATCGGCCTGGAGCCCACGGCACAGAAGTACTTCGTCATCGCCGCCCACGCGGCACGTGAGGGCGGCGACCGGCCGCGTGCCGGGGAGGCGCTGTCGCGGGCGGCTCGCCAGATGGTGCATCTGGGCCGGCCCGACGACGCACTCGACCTGATGAAGCTCGCCAAGTCCGGTTCCGGCGAAGAGGTGTTGCCCCGCGCCCGGGCCATGCTCTACACCATCGAGGCCTGGGCGCAGGCTTCCCTGGGCAAGGGCCAGGCCATGCGGCGCACCCTCGGCGAGGCGGAGGACCTGTTCGTCTCCGACCGGGGTGACGTGCCTCCGCCGAGCTGGATGCAGATGTTCGACGAGGCCGACATGCACGGCATGCAGGCACTCGCCTATCGCACCCTCGCCGAACACGAGCCGGCCGCGGCCGGCACCGCGCAGCGCCACGCGAAGGAGGCCCTCAAGCTGCGCGGGACGGGCCGGGAGAGGTCGCAGATCTTCGACCACATCTCCCTGGCGTCCGCATGTTTCATCGCCGACGACCCCGAACAGGCCGACCGGTACGCGCGGCTCGCCTTGACGTCGATGGGGACCAACTCCTCGCACCGCACCTGGGACCGGTTGCGCGAGATGTACCGGCTCACCGGGCAGTACTCCAGCTACCCGAAGATCCACGAGCTGCGCGAGGAGATCGAACTCGCTCTGCCCAAGGGCACGTTCAAGCCGAAGGGTGGCAACAGCGCGCGGGCGTAGGCCCCTCGGGGGATAAGTCCAGCGGGGTAGGTCCGATCCGTCAGGGGCCGACCCTGGCCACGAGCACGCAGGCATCGTCCTCGCGCTCGGCCTCGCCGAATTCCTCGACAACCGTCCGTACACACTCCTGGGCCGTGCGGGCCCCGCCGAAGCGTGGGGCCAGGGCGAGCAGCCTCGGCGCGGCAGCCGCTCCGCCGGGGACCAGTCCGTCCGTGCGCAGGATCAGCAGGTCGCCGGCTTCGAGTGTCTCCTCGGCCTGCCCGTAGGCGGCACCCGAGGTCGCGCCGAGCAGCACGCCTTCCGGTGCCGCGAGCACGCGCCCCGTCCCGTTGCGGAACAGCAGCGGGGCGGGGTGTCCTGCCTGTGCCCAGGTGAGGGTGCGGGTGTCGGGCCGGTAGCGGCAGCAGACGGTGCTGCCGAGGACCGGTTGGACGGAGGCGTCCAGCAACTGGTTGAGCCAGGAGAGGAGTTGACCCGGCTGGGTGCCGGTCACGGCCATCCCGCGCAGGGCGCCGATCAGCATCGCCATGCCCGAGGTCACGGAGACTCCGTGGCCTGTGAGGTCGCCGACGCTCAACAGCGTTTCGCCGTTTGGCAGTTCCAGCGCGTCGTACCAGTCACCGCCGACCAGTGCGCCGCTCGACGACGGCAGGCAGTGGGCGGCGAGATCGAGAGTCTCGGGACCTCGGCGCGGGAACCGCAGGGACCCGCGCCACGGCGGAAGCACCGCCTCTTGCAGTTCTACCGCGAGCCGGTGCTCGGTCTGCGCGCTGTGCCGCTGGCGCTGGAGCGAGTCACGGGTCTCGCTCACCGTCCGCTGGCTGCGGCGCAGCTCGCTGACGTCGCGCAGCACAGCCCACATGGAGACGGTACTGCCGTCGGCGTCGAGCACGGGCTCGCCCATCATGTGCACGTTCCGCACTCCGCCGTCGGGGCGCTGGATGCGGAACTCCCCGTCGATGGGCTTGGCGTCGATGAGGCAGTCCGTGACCATCGTGGTCAGCATGGGCCGGTCGTCGTCGTGCACCAGCGAGGGCAGCTCGTCGAGGGTGAGCGGCGGAGCGGCCGGGTCGCGTCCCAGGATCCGGTAGAGCTCCCCCGACCAACTGGCCTCGTCCGTCAGCAGATTCCATTCGGCACTGCCGACCCGGCTGAGCAGCGAGCCGCGCCGGGGTGTGACCGGCACGGCTCGGACGGCGGGGAGGGCCGCGGGCTGGACGGGCGCGGGAGGTGGTCCGTCCCGCAGCTGGGCCAGGTGCTCGTCGAGGTCGTTGAGTTGATGGAGCGCCAGATTGCACAGCGCGCGCTGCCAGCGTCCCTGCGGGTCCTCTTCGTCGGCAGGCGCCTCACGTCGTACGGCGTCCACTTCGCCACGCAGCCGTCGCGTCTGCGTAATGAGCGCGTCGACCGCGCCGCGCTGGGGCGGCTGGGCGGCTGAGCGGTCCGCAGAGAGATGGGAGGGCATGACGTACTCCGATGCGGGGACGGTACGACCAAGGCTGTCGGAAGGACCGTTACGACTCTCGCACAGCCCAGGACGCGCTGTAAGTGATTTGGCAACACACGATCCGGTGGTGCTTCTGGCATATGCCACAGTCCCCATGGAGTGGTTGCCCCAGTCATGTTCCGTACGCGTCGGGCGGGGTCAAGTCGTAGGCAACGTACGTGACTTGACGGCATCCGGGACTGCCCGCGCGCATTGTTCATTCTCCTGTTCGAGGGTCGTTTGTGCTAGTCCCTCCATCTGTCCGGCGTCAAAGGCCCACCTGTGTGTCCGGCGTCAGAGCGAGCGTACGAAGTCCCGCACGTCGGCTTCGTAGAGGTGGGTCGGGTCGATGCCCATCGAGGAGAAGTTGGCCTCGATCTCCAGGGTCACCAGACCGTGCAGGCGTGCCCAGAGGATCGTGGTGCGAGCGGCGACCGCGGCGGTGACGTCCTCGAATCCATGGCGCTCCATCCACTTCTGGAACTGGGCTTCGGAGCCCTCGGGAGCCGCGGCGTCCGGCTTCGCGAGAGCGCTCACCACCTCCAGTGTGACGGCCATGAGCGGCTGCGATGCCTCGACGAGACTCGTGGACTGGGCGTCGTAGCCTGCCAGGGGTGCGCGGAACAGCAGCCGGTAGCGGTGCGGCTCGGCCAGCGCCCAGGCCCGGTAGGCGTGGGCGACCGCGGTCAGGCGGACGACCGCGTCCTTCGCGTTCTTGTCGGCCGCGTCGGCGAGGGCGCTCGCCAGGTCCCCGTAGGCATCGATGACCAGCTCGGTGAGCAGGCTGTCCCGGTTGGCGAAATAGCGGTAGAGAGCCGGGCCCGTCATGCCCACCTGCTTGGCGATGGCGTTGAGCGACAGGGCCTCCGGGCCGCCTTCGGCCAGCTGTCGCAGCGCCGCCGTCTTGACCTCCTGGCGTACCTGCGCCCGGAAGCGGTCGCGCGGGCCGGGCTTCGTCCCGCTCTCTGTGGTCATCGTCATCGCCTCTTCGTCCGCGCTGTCGGTGGTTCTTGACTTACTGAATATAGAGGAGCAAGCTTTCGTTAGAACCTATCACGAACACGTGAAGCTATTACGAATGAAAGGGTCCGACCTCATGGACAACAAGACCGCCGCCGACCTGGTGACCGAAGTCGTCCTCCCCGGTGTCGTGGAGCCGTCCGGCCTCGAGATCCGCACCCGTCCGGCACCACGGCCCGGCACGGGCGAGGTCGTCCTCGCCATGGAGGCATCCGGGGTGTCGTTCGCGGAACAGCAGATGCGCCGCGGCAAGTACTACGACCAGCCGCCGTTCCCCTTCGTCCCCGGCTACGACCTGGTGGGCGTCGTCATCCGGGTCGGCGAGGGAGTGGACGCGACGCTGACCGGCCGCCGCTTCGCCGCGCTGACCAAGGTCGGCGGCTGGGCCGACCAGGTGGTCGTACCGGCCGCCGCCCTGGTCGAGGTCCCCGGCACGCTGGACCCCGCGGACGCCGAGACGGTGGTCGTCAACGGCATCACCGCCTGGCAGATGCTGCACCGCACAGCCAAGACCGGGGCCGGTCAGACGGTGCTGGTGCACGGCGCGAACGGAGGCGTGGGCTCGACCCTGGTGCAGCTGGCCACCCACGCGGGGATCCGTGTCATCGGCACCGCCTCGCCGCGCCACCACGACGCGGTGCGCGCGCTCGGAGCGACGCCGCTCGACTACCGCGACACCGATCTGCCCGCCAGGGTGCGCGAGTTGGCGCCCGGCGGCGTCGACGCCGTCTTCGACCACGTCGGCGGTGACGGGCTCGTCGACTCCTTCCGGCTGCTCGCCAGGGGCGGCACGCTCGTCTCGTACGGCAGCGCCGCCACCCGGGACGCCGCCGGTTCCTCGAAGCTGCCCGTCCTCAAACTCATCGGACGGCTCTTCCTCTGGAAGCTGCTGCCCAACGGCCGGCGGACGCACTTCTACAACATCTGGGCGGGCAAGCGCCGTTCGGCCGCCTTCCAGGCCCGGCTGCGCACCGACCTCGGGCGCGTCTTCGCCCTGCTCGTCGACGGCTCCATCACCGCGCAGGTCGCGGCCCGTATCCCGGTCAGCCGGGCGGCGGAGGCCATGCGGCTCGCCGAGTCCGGCACCATCACCGGCAAGGTGATCCTCGTACCCGACAACCACGGCTGAGCGGACCGCCCGGAGGTTCGACCGCTGTTCACCCCCGCCTAACCGGCCGGGCAGGGACCTTGACGATCACCGCGTGCACGCTTGCGCGCGGTGTGCCGCAGGGGCCATCCAGTGACAAGGGCGGGCGAATGACACCGATCAGCCGAAGAGGCTTCGTGGGGCTCGGCGCAAGCGTCGCGGCAGGCGCCGCGACAGGCATCGGTTCGCGGCCGGCCGCCGCCGCGAGCACCGCGGCGACGGTGACCGGCACGATCTCGGACGTGCGCCATGTCGTCGTCCTGATGCAGGAGAACCGCAGCTTCGACCACTACTTCGGCCGTCTCAAGGGCGTCCGGGGGTTCGCCGACCGCAGCGGCATCACGTTGTCCGGCGGCTACTCCGTCTTCAACCAGCCGAACGGAAGCGGCAGGCAGTATCCCTGGAAGCTCAGCTCCACGCCCGACGCGGGCGGAACGGACGGCGAGACCCTCGCGCAGTGCAACGGAGACCTCCCGCACTCGTGGACGTCCCAGCACTCCGCGTGGAACAAGGGGCGGCTCGACAACTGGGTCTCGGGCGTCGGCAACGTCCGCACGATGGGCTACCTCGACCGGACCGACATCCCGTTCCACTACGCGCTGGCCGACAACTACACCATCTGCGACGCCTACTTCTGCTCCACGCTCAGCGCCACCGGGCCCAACCGAACGTACCTGTGGAGCGGCAAGGTCGACGGCAGCAGCTACGACGGCGGCGACGAGTCCGGGCTGACCTGGCAGAACTACGCCGAGGCACTGCAAGCGGCCGGAGTGAGCTGGAAGGTCTACCAGAACGCCCAGGACAACTACGGTGACAACGGCTGCGCGTACTTCAAGAAGTTCGCCGACGCCGAGGCGGGCGACCCGCTCCACGACCGCGGCATGGCCTCCGTACCCGCGGTCACCGGCTCGACCCCCGACGACATCGCCGCCGCCATCAGGGCCGACGTCCTCGCGGGCACGCTGCCCCAGGTCTCCTGGGTGGTCGCCAACGAGGCGTTCTCCGAGCACCCGTACGCCCCGCCCGGTGACGGCGCCCACTTCGTCGACCTCGTCTACCGCGCCCTCGCCGCCGATCCGGAGGTCTTCGACTCGACCGTCCTGTTCCTCAACTACGACGAGAACGACGGCTTCTTCGACCACGTGCCGCCCCCGGCGCCGCCCGCGGGCACGGTGGGGGAGTTCCTCAACGGCGTTCCGTACGGTCTCGGTTACCGCGTCCCCATGCTGGTCATCTCACCCTGGACGCGAGGCGGTTGGGTCTCCTCGGAGGTCTTCGACCACACCTCCGTCCTGCGCTTCCTCGAGACCTGGACGGGCGCGCTCGGCAAACCCGCCGCCTGCCCGAACATCAGCGCCTGGCGACGCAGGGTCACCGGCGATCTGACCGGCGTCTTCGACTTCGCGCACCCCGTGTACGGCGCCGCCTCGCTGCCCGCGACCGGCGTCATCGGGTTGGGCACCTGCGGCCCGCTGCCCAACCCGGTCCCCACGACCAACGCGCTGCCCGTGCAGGAGTCCGGCACCCGCCCCGCCCGCGCCCTCCCGTACCAGCCGAACGGCTACCTGGACCGCCTGGAGTTCGGCACCGGCGGCAAGATCCTCGCCTGGTTCGCGATGGCCAACCAGGGCACCCCGGCCAAGAGCGCCGCGCACTTCTCCATCCACCCCAACGCCTACCGCGACACCACGCCCTGGCAGTACACCGTGGACGCGGGCGGCACCGCCTCCGACTACTTCGACATCGGCACCGGTTACGGCGCCGGGAAGTACGACATCTCGATGGCCGGCCCGAACCGCTTCCTGCGCCGCTTCAAGGGCGACGCGTCGAAGGCGGGCAAGTCCGCGGAGGTGAGCACCCGTTACGCCACCGAGCCCGGCACCGGTAAGACCGCGATCTACTTCAGGATGACCAACTCGTCAGCCGCCGCCGTGAAGTTCACCATCACCTCGAACCAGTACCGCACCGACGGACCCTGGACATACACCGTCGCGGCCGGCGGTTCGGCGGAGGACCACTTCAACGCGGTCGCCCACCAGGGCGGTTGGTACGACTTCACGGTCACCGTCGACTCCGACGCCACCTGGTCGCGCCGGTTCACCGGGCACCTCGAGACGGGCGCGGCGAGCGTCAGCGGGTGACGCGCGCGTAGAGCTCCGGGCGCGGGACGAGTTCGACGGTCACCCGGCCGCCGCTCTCCTGCGCCCTGACTCCCGCCTCGGCGACGACGGAAGCCGCGTACCCGTCCCAGGCACTCGGCCCGGTGACCCGACCCTCGCGGGTCGCGTTCACCCAGGCCCGCACCTCACGGTCGTAGGCGTCCGCGAACCGTACGAGATAGTCCTGAGCCACTTCCTCGCGCGCGGAGCCCGCGGTCGTCACGACCATCGTGTGCTCGTCCCCGATCCGTGCGCTCCCGCTCTCGCAGACCGCCTCGCACCGCACCTGGTAGCCGAAGCCGGAGTTGACGAAGATCTCCACGTCGACCAGCGCGCCGCCCGCCGTCTCGAACAGCACGAGCTGGGGGTCGAGGAGACCCTCCGGGGCGTTCGAGGACGGGCGCGGACGGAGCACGGTCACGGCCGTGAGCTCCTGGTCGAGGAGCCAGCGCGCCGCGTCGATCTCGTGCGACACGGAGCTGTTGACCAGCATCGCGGTGGTGAAGTGGGCCGGCGAGGACATGTTGCGGTGCGTGCAATGGAGCATCAGCGGACGCCCGAGGCGGCCGGAGTCCAGCAGGGACTTCAGACGCTGGTACTCGGCGTCGTACCGGCGCATGAACCCGACCTGCGTCAGCCGCCTGCCGAGCCGCGCCTCGGCCTCCACGACCCGCAACGCCCCGGCCGACTCCGGAACCATCGGCTTCTCGCACAGCACCGGCAGACCTCGCGCGAAGGCCGCGAGCAGCGCCTCCTCGTGCGCGGGACCGGGGGACGCGATCAGCACGGCCTGTACGCCGGGTGCGTCGAGCGCGGCCATCGCCTCCGCGTGCACCGACACGTCGTCGATCCCGGCCACGACATCCTTCACCCGCTCGATGTCGGGATCCGCGACCGCGGCGACCCTGGCGCCGCTCACCGCCCGGTCGATGCGCCGTACGTGATCGGCACCCATGTGTCCCGCACCGAGGACCGCCACACCCAGTAGTTCGCTCACGTGCCCCGCACCTCTCCCGCCGACAACCGAGGATCATTGTCGGCCGGGGAGATCAGTAACGCAGCACCCCCGCGATCCCTTGCGCGTCTGCGAGAGTGCCGTCGGGGACGAAGCGCACCTCGGCACCGGTCTCCAGACACTGTTCGACGATCTCGTCGACGATGTCCTCGCGGGCGTCCAGGTCACCGCTCTCGGCCGGGACGAGATGGTCGCCGCCGTCGTCGCGTACCGTCACGCGGAAGTTCTCCTCGACGGCGAGCAGTTGGACCCGGCCCTCGGCCGCGCTCTGCCACACCTCGTCGACCCCGGCGGCGAACGCCTTGCGGCCACGGGCCGTTTCGAGTTCGCGGGCCACCGCGTCGACGTCCTTCCTCGCCTCGGCGCTGATCAGCGGACCCACCGCCTGCCACACCGCGTCGGGCGTGCCGTGCGCGAGGCCGCCGTGCGGGATGTGCGCGGCCTTCTTGGTGCCGGTGACGGTGCCGATCTCGTCGAGGAGAGAGAGGGCGGAGGTCTCACCGGTGACGTACAGCGGTCGCGGATGCTCGCGCAGGACGGCGCTCGCGGCGGTGTCTGCGTCACGCAGGAAGTGCCGGGTCTGCTCGTCGCGGAAGGTGCTGGGCAGGTCGCCGACGCGTTCCTGCCGCTCGGCGTCCGGGTCCTCCAGGCTCCGCGTGAGCGGGAAGCCGCCGGCGTGCTCCTCGACGACACGTTCGGCGCCGCCGTTCCACAGCGTGATGCGGTCCGCCGAGACCGAGAGCACCCAGAAGGGCCGCTCGGAGGCCTGCGCGGCGACGAGGTTGCGGGTCAGGAAGGTGTCCGACAGGACCACACGCTCCGGCACGGTGCGCGCCAGCGACCAGACCTGGTGTTCACCCGGGGCCGCGAAGATCACGAGGCCGTCCTCGGCATGCGCCAGATCGACCTCGGCGAGGGCCCGGTCGAGCTGCTCGACGAGGTCCAGCCGGCGTTCACGGCTGACCGACGGATCGGCCTCCAGCTGTTTCTTGGCCTCGGCGACCACATTGCGCAGCCGGACCGGATCCTGGGCGTTGTCGGGTTCGCGGCGGTGGGTCGGCGTCAGCACGGAGACCGCGGGGTAAGGCCGGGGCCTGCGCAGTTCGGTCAGGGTCGCGGGACTGAGTGCGTGCTCCATACCTGCACGATAGAACCAATTCGCCTATCGGGCATTTGGTGCATTCGGGCGTTGGGAGGTCGTCGCCGCCAGATTGGGGCGCGGGACGGAGGATGCGAGGCGCGGGCCATGACGCACGGGACACGGGACGCGATACGCGAGGCCCGGGGCGCGGACTGGGCGGCGGGTGTGCCGCACGGCCTCCGCTCCCGGACCTCGTGCGTGTCCTGGCGACTGCCGAGCGTCTACTTGAGCCCGAGCGCCTTGTCCGCGGCGGCCACCGACGGCTTCCACCACGTCGTCACCGGCTCCCACACGAGGACCGCGTCACCCGCGCCCAGCTCCCGCGCGCTGAAGGTGCGGCCGAACCGCGCCGGGTCGGCGGACACGGTGACCGAGTCCACCCGGCGCGCCTCGGGGTCTGCCAGGTCGCCGATCGTACGGACGGCCGCGTACGCGGTCCTGCCCGCGCCGATCCGGTAGGGACCGCTGTCCCCGGCCGGCACCGGCAGGGCCGCGCCGTCGAGGTCCCCGAAGGTGACGGTCGGGATGCGGTCGACGGTGCAGGTCCGCTTGGAGTGGTTGGTGACGCTGATGTGCACGACGGTGGGGTTCGCGGACTGCCGCGCCGCCAGGGTCAGGGTCTTCTCCGGGCAGGCGGCGACCTTGGTGGCGGCCGAGCTCTGAGGAGTGGCGGCCGAGCCCTGGGGCGCGGCGACGAGGAGCGCCGCGGCAGCGGTCGCGAGGGCGAGGACGGGTCGGATACGCATCGGTGGTGTTCCCCCTGTGTTGGGCATGTGTACGGGTCGTGCGGCGTGCCCGGTCGAGGCGACGCCTGCCCAGTGTGACAACCGGGGAGTTGACGAGGTTGTAGCCGACTTGTCCGTGTTACGTGGCTGTTGCATTTCTCCGGTGTCCGCGACCCCTGTTCACTCCTCGGAGTCCGGCGGCCCGCAGGAGCTGCCGCTGTCCGGCAGGGAGCCGTACAGCAGGAAGTCGTCGACCTTCTGGTGCACGCACCTGGAGGACGCGTACCCGGTGTGCCCGTCGCCCTTGTTGTCCAGCACGACGGCCGAGGAGCCGAGACGCTCCGCGGTCTCCATGGTCCAGCGGTAGGGAGTCGCGGGGTCGCCGCGGGTGCCGATGAGGAGCATCTTGCCGGTGTCGACGTCACGCACCTTCTCGCGTATGTAGTCGGTGCCCTTGGGGCGGCCGTAACACATCAGTACCTGGGTGAGCCGGTACTCGCCGAAGACCGGGGACACCTGCGCGTACTCGGTGCGGAGCCGCTCGATCTCCTCGGCGACCTGGTCGGCGCTGGGCCGGTCTGGGTCGTCCGCGCAGTTGATCGCCATCAGGGCTGCCGGGAGGTTGTCGATGGGGACGTCCACCGGGTCGACCAGGCCGCCGTCCGGTTCGGCCGTCACGGTCAGCTCGTCGTCCCGCCGGGTGGCCACAGCGGGTGAACCGTCAGGCCTGGCTCCTACGTCGGGTGAACCCTTCGGCTTGGCTTCCACGACGGGTGAACCCTCCGGCTCGGCACCCACAACGGGCGGGAGCCCCGGCTTCGCCCGCACGCCGGTGCCGGGGAAGGCCGCGCCCCCCGACAGTTGGGTGAGCCAGCGGGCGTCGCCGTCCTGGAGCAGGGAGTTGAGGGCCTGCTCCAGGGTGGGCCACATCTGGCGGCTGTAGAGCGCCTGGCTGATGGCGCCCACCAGGTCCTGGCCGGAGAACTCCTGACCGAAGTCGGCCGGAACCGGGTCCTCGTCCAGTGAGCCGACGAGCTGGACGACCTGCGTACGGGCGCTTCGCACATCCTGCCCGAACGGACAGGCGAGGTCCTTGGTGCACCAGGCGAGGAAGTCCTCCAGCGCGGTCTGCTGCCCTTCGGCGCCCACGAGCCCCTGCTCGGACATCGACTCGGTGAGTGTGTCCACGCCGTCGAGGACCAACCGGCCCGTCCGCTTGGGGAACTGGGCCGCGTACACCGCGCCCAGCCGCGTTCCGTAGGAGAAACCGAGGTAGTTGAGCTTCTTGTCACCGAGAGCCTGGCGCATCACGTCCATGTCCCGGGAGGCGTTGACCGTGCCTATGTGGCGCAGCACGGGCCCCGAGTGCTTGGTGCATTCGTCGGCCGCCTTCCGCAACGCGTCGAGGGCGGCCCGCGGATCGCCACCCTCGGCGGCGCCGTCCGTCATGCCGTACGCCTCCTCGGCGGCGTCGCCGCAGCTGACGGGCGAGGACTGGCCGACGCCTCTGGGGTCGAAGGTGACCACGTCGTAGCCGTTCGTCAGGCCCATGAACTCCTTGCCCCCGACGGCCAGTTGAGGTATCCCCGCACCGCCGGGACCGCCGAAGTTCAGCAGCACCGAGCCCCGTGATCTGCCCGTCGCGCGATAGCGGGCCAGCGCCACGTCGAGTGTTCCGTCACCCGGGTTCGCGTAGTCCAGCGGGACGGTCACCTTTCCGCACTGCATGTCCTCGGGCGTCTCGTATCCCCTGCACGCGGACCACTTGATCCGTTGGCCGTAGAAGCGGGACAGGTCGGGTTCGTCGGCGGCCGTCGCCACCGAGGGCGTTCCGGCCGCCAGCAGGGCCAGCGTCACGGTCGTCGCTCCGGCGAACGCGCAGCGTTGGTGCACGGACAGCATGCATGCCTCCAGGTACGCCCGGCTGCCCCCTCGCTCACGATAAGGGCGGGTCCCGGGGGTCGCCTCTGGGCGAGCGGAACGGGGCGCGGTGACTTACCCTGCGCGTCCGAAGGGCGCGGGCGCGTGGTCCACGTGTTTCGCGAGCGCCGATACCGGTCGTACGAGCCGCGCCACCAGTTCGATAACCAGGACGCTCGATGGGGTGAAAGGCCGATAAGCCATAACTCGGATGGTTCTTACGCGTTTTATGGCATGCGGGCGACCGCCCGCGACCATGTCTGGAAGGCAGGGACCCTATGAAACGGGTTACCCGAAATGGATTGATCGCCGCAGTCGCCGCCTCGGGCGCGATGGCCGTGACCATGCCGGCGCACGCCGACTCCGAGGCGGACGGCACCGCGGCGGGTTCGCCCGGTCTGATCTCCGGCAACACCGTCCAGCTCCCGGTGCACGTTCCGGTGAACGTGTGCGGGAACACCGTGAACGTCGTCGGGCTGCTGAACCCGGCGGCGGGCAACAGCTGTGCCAACGAGGGCGGCGGCCGGGCCGAGACGCCCGGCGGTAGGGGCGGAAGCGGGGCCGAGGCGCCCGGCGGTTCGAAGGGTGGTGCCGTCGCGCACGGCGGCGGACGGGATTCGCCAGGTGTGCTCTCCGGCAACGGTGTGCGGCTGCCTCTCGATCTCCCCGTCAACGTCACGGGCAACTCCGTGAACGTCGTCGGCATCGGCAACGCGGTCGTCGGCAACGAGTCCGCGAACGTCTCCGAGGGCCGTCCCGGCCGCCCGGCCGCGCCCGCGCCGAAGCCGCCCGTCCCGCCTGCCAAGGCGCACACGCCTGCGGGGAAGCCGGCTCACCGGACCCCGCCGCGGCACATGGCCTCCCTCGCCGAGACCGGCGCGGACCAGGCGCTGCCCGCGATCGGCGCGAGCGCCGCGCTGCTCCTGGGCGGGGCGGTTCTGTACCGGCGGTCCCGGGCGGTCGCCGCCCGGTGATCCCGCCGTCCCTGCGGGCCGACGCCGAAAAGCCGTACCAGGAACGGGCCCGCAGGGATGGACCTCGCGGGGATCCTTCCGTGACGCCCTGCGCGTCGGCCCGCTGTTCGCCGCCACCGCCACCGCCGTCACAGCCGAGGACGCGCGGGCGCTGTTCGCCGCGCTGAGCGGTGAGGCCGCCGGGCGGGAGGTCGGCATCGACGTCCCGGGGACGAACGCGGCCGGAGTCGCCCTCGCCGAGGAATTCGGCCGCACCCCCTCCTTCGACACGGCCCGTATGTACACGGGTCCGGTCAGGCCGTTCGCGGGCGAGCGCGTGTACGGAGTCACCACCCTCGAACTCGGTCAGGAGCGTGAGCTGTTGGAGGTGGCGGGGGACTTGAAGCGGTCCTCTGTGGGGCGCCGTACGGGAAAGGCCCGGCCGTGCCCCAGCGCCACGACGGCCAGCGCGGCCGCGATCAGCGGCAGCGCGGCCCAGGGCAGCGGCCCGGCGCCCGCGCCCTCCAGGACGAGCCCGCCGGTGAGCGAACCCGCGGCGATGCCCGCGTTGTAGACCGTGGTCTGGAGCGAGGTGGCCACATCGGCGTTGACGGGTCCGCAGGCGTCGACCAGGGCGGTCTGGATCAGGGTCGGCGCCCCGCCGAAAGCGGCGCCCCACAGGGCCACCGAGACGAGGAGCACGGCGGGGCTCCTCGCGTACAGCCCCAGGGCGAGCAGCGCGCACGCGATGGTGGCGAGCGCCGTCAGCAGAGTTCGTCGCAGGTACCTGTCGACCAGTACGCCGGTGACCCAGATCCCGGCCACGGTGGCCACCCCGAACATCAGCAGGACCGGACCGGTGTGGCCGAATCCCGCATGCTCCGCGAACGGGGCGACGTACGTGTACATCACCTGGTGGCCGAGGAGCAGCAGCAGAGTGACCGACAGGACGGTCGCGATCCCGGGCAGGGCGGCCACCCGGCGCAGTGGCACGCACGCGCCCGCCGCCTCACCGGGGAAGCCCGGAACCCGCCATCGGACCCAGACCGCGAGCAGCACGGCGACCACCGTCAGCAGGGCGAAGACCGCGCGCCAGCCGAGCGCGTCGGCCAGCGCGGTGCCCGCCGGGACACCCAGCGACAGGGCGAGCGTGATCCCCGCCAGGACGATCGCGATGGCTCGGCCGCGCTGCTCGGCGGGGACCATGCGGGCCGCGTACCCGACGAGCATCGCCCACAGCAGGCCGCCCATGACCCCTGCGGTGAGCCGGGCCACGAAGGTGAGCGCGTACGCGGACGACAGCGCGGTCACCGCGTTGCAGCAGGCGAAGCCCACGAGGGCGCCGAGCAGCACCGGGCGGCGTGGCAGACCGCGCGACGCGGCGGTCAGCGGCACGGCGGCGAGGAAGGAGGCGAGCGCGTAACCGGTCACCAGGAAACCGACCCGCCCCTCGGAGACGCGCAGGTCCGCTGCCATCCGCGGCAGCAGACCGGCGGGCAGAAGCTCGGTCATGACGGCGGTGAAGGCGGCTGCGGACAGCGCCATCAGGCCTGACAGGGGGAGCCTGGCGGCAGGCGCGGCGGTGCTGCCGGCGGGCGGGGCGACGGTCATGGGACCATGCTGAAACCTTCACATCAGTGTGAAGGCAAGTGCGTTCATCAGGGGGAGCCATGAAGATCGGTGAACTGTCGCGACGGACCGGTGTCCCCACCCGGATGCTGCGGTACTACGAGGAACAGAACCTGCTGAACCCCGCGCGGGGCGAGAACGGCTATCGGGAGTACGGCGTCGAGGCCGTCCAGTGTGTCCAGCAGATCCGCGGACTGCTCGACTCCGGACTCACCACCGAGATCATCCGCGCCATCCTGCCGTTTCTGTCCGCGCCCGGCGAGATCCATCTCCACCCCGCGTGCCTGACGCCGGAGACCGCCGTGCTGCTGAGCGACGAGATCGACCGCATCCAGAGCCGCATCGACTGCCTGAGCCGCAACCGGGACGCGCTCCGGGCCTACCTGGAGGCGGTCAGCTCCGACCGGCAGCAGGGCATGGCCGGTTCCGCCCGGCCGGAGGGCGTCAGCTAGCCGACTCCCGCGCGCGTCGTGCGGCCTCGGGCACGGAACCGCGGTGCACGGGACCGTGCCCGGGGAGCAGGACGTCCGCGGCGAGGGCCTCGATGTGCGCCAGCGAGGCGCGGGCCTGCTCGCGTTCGCCGTCGAACATCGCCGGCAGGAGCTGCGGACCCCGTAGCCGGGACGTGGGATGGCCGCTGACCAGCGCGTCTCCGGAAATCGTGACTCCGGCGTCCGGGAGATGAAAGACGCAGTGCCCCGCCGTATGGCCCGGCGTGTGCACCGGAACCGGACGGCCGGGCAGATCGAGCGCGCCCTCTCTGGGGAACGGCTCGGGCCTGGTCATGCGGACGTCCGCCTTGCCGCCCGACCTGAGAGCGCGCAGTGCCCACGGCAGTACGCCGGGACGCCAGGCCTGGCGCATCACCTGCCCGACGCTCACCTGGTGCAGGAACTCCCGGCGCGCGTGCGGCAGTTCGGCCTCGTGCAGATACACGGGCGTACCGAAGGTGCCGCTGAAGTACTCGGCCGAACCCAGGTGGTCGTTGTGCGCGTGCGTGATGAGCACGCCCGTGACGGCCTCGGGGGAGTGGCCGAGAGCGTCCAGTGAGGCCAGGACGGCCTGCCGGTCGCCGGGATAGCCCGTGTCGACCAGGGTGACGCCGTCACCCTCGGTGAGGATCACCCAGTTCGTGTTGCTGCCGTGGACCAGGTGGACCCCGGAAGCCACCTCGACGATCTTCTCGTCCGCCGTCCCGTCACGCATGACTCTCCCCGACATCGAGATCTTTCCCGGCCGAGCGCGGCCGTGCAGGGCGAAGGTATCGCGCGTGCCCGAAAGCGTCCCGGCCGCATCCCGACCGCTCCACCGCGGGTGTTGGCGAAACGTGAACGGCCTTTGCGGTCAAGGGACTTGACGTGCCGCTGACAAGGCGCTGCCATATGGCGAGTCTCGTTGACTTTTGTTCGAGTCTGCGAACAAACCGCTCAAGGGAGAGCCGCATGTCCACTATTTCGAACACGTCGTTGCTCAGGCGCCTCCTGAGACGCGCCGTCGTTCAGTGCGCCGTCCTGTGCCTCACCGTCGCCGGGCTGGCCGGCCTCGGCCGCTCGGCCGCACCTCTCGCGACCGAACCGGTGGCCGTCAGCACCAACCAGATCGGCGTCAGCCCCGCCCCGATGGGCTGGGCCTCCTGGAACAGCTTCGCGAGCGTCATCGACTACGACACGATCAAGGCCCAGGCGGATGCCCTCGTCTCCTCGGGAATGGCCGCCGCGGGCTACAAATACGTCAACATCGACGAGGGCTGGTGGGTGGGCACCCGCGACAGCGCCGGCGACATCACCGTCGACACCGAACAGTGGCCCGGCGGGATGAAGGCCATCGCCGACTACATCCACAGCAAGGGCCTGAAGGCCGGCATCTACACCGACGCCGGGAAGAACGGCTGCGGGTACTACTACCCGACTCCGGACACCGTGCCCGCCGCGCCCAACACCGGTATGGAGGGCCACAACCAGCAGGACCTCCAGGCCTTCCAGAACTGGGGGTTCGACTTCGTCAAGATCGACTGGTGCGGCGGCGACGCCGAGGGCCTCGACCAGGAGACGACGTACAAGGCGATCCGCGACGCCAACGTCGCCGCGACCGCGGTGACCGGGCGCTCGCTGGTGCTGTCGCTGTGCGAGTGGGGCACGGGCAACCCCTGGAACTGGGCCGCGGGCACCGGTGACATGTGGCGCACCAGCACCGACATCGTGTTCTGGCCCAGCAACCCGTCCATGTCCAGCATCCTGGCGAACTTCGACAAGTCCCTGCATCCCGCCGCCCAGCACACCGGCTACTACAACGACCCCGACATGATGACGATCGGCATGACCGGTCTGAGCGCCGCGCAGAACCGTACCCACATGGGACTGTGGGCGATCGCCGGCGCGCCACTGCTCGCGGGCAACAACCTCGCCACCATGAGCGCGTCGACCGCCTCGATCCTCACCAACTCCGAGGTCATCGCGATCGACCAGGACGCGCGCGGACTCCAAGGCGTCGAGGTCGCCGAGGACAGCACGGGTCTGCAGGTCTACAGCAAGATCCTAGCCGGCACGGGCAAGCGCGCGGTCCTGCTGCTGAACCGTACGTCCGCGGCGGCCAACATCACCGCCCGCTGGCAGGACTTGGGGCTCACCACGGCGTCGGCCGCGGTGCGTAACGTGTGGTCCGCGTCCAACGCCGGCTCGTACGCCACGAGTTACACCGCTTCCGTGCCCGCGGGGGAGGCCGTCCTGCTCACCGTCTCGGGCACGGAGGGCTCCGGGACGACGTACGAGGACACCACCTCGGCCACGACACCGACGTTCACCGGGGTCACCGCGGCCGGTGCGGGCACGAGGCTGATCGACATCAGTTACGCCAACTCCGGTTCCACGGCCCGCAAGGCGACCTTCCGGGTCAACGACCAGTACACGCAGACGCTCGCCCTTCCGCCCACCGGGTCGTCGACCACGTACCGGACGGTCTCCGTGCTGGCCCACCTGGCGAAGGGGTCGAACACGCTCGTCTTCGGGCCATCGGGCACCGCGCCCGACATCGACGCCGTGGCCGTCCGTGCCATCCCGGGAACCAACGGCACGGCGATCGTCGGCACCGGCTCCGGGCGCTGCCTCGACTTCTTCAAGAGCTCCATCGGCAACAACACCCAGGCCGAACTCTGGGACTGCGGCGGAGGCCAGAACCAGACGTTCACGTACACCTCGCGCGGCGAGCTCGTCGTCTACGGCAACAAGTGCCTCGACGCCTACGACAGCGGCACCGCAAACGGCACCCGGGTCGTCATCTGGGACTGCCACGGCGGCACCAACCAGAAGTGGACCGTCAACTCCAACGGCACCATCACCAACAACGTCTCGGGGCTGTGCCTGGACGCGCTCGGCAACGGCACGGCGAACGGCACGCTGATCGACCTGTGGGCGTGCAACGGGGGAGCGAACCAGCAGTGGACCCGCAACTGAGCGGCGGCTGAACTCGGTTGGGCGCGCGGGGGTGGTTCTCCCTTGGAGGCCACCCCCAACTGGGCCACACGCAGGCCAAATTGCGTCAGGCCATCTGGTCCTGGGCCGAGAGGTGCTCCACCGTCACGCCCGTCTCGGTGAACGTACGTGTCACCGTCCCCGACGTGTAGACCCACAGAATGCGCAGAGGACTGTCACCGACATTCCTGAAGAGATGAGGAATCGGTGACGGAACGTAGGTGGTGTCGAACCGCTCCAGCTTCGTCACCTCACCGTCGACCACGACCTCCGCCTCGCCTTCGAGGATCGTCACGTGCTCGTCGCAGTTGTGCGAGTGCATCGGCGCCCCCGAACCCACCGGATACACACTCATCCCGCTGGTGATCCGGTTCTCCCCGTCCGCCGACGTCGTGGTGATCAGCGGCGTCGTCACGACGGAACCGCCTCGGTCGAGCAGGGGCACGGACGCGGTCTTGATGATGGTGCTCACTCGGGGGTCCTCTCCACTTCACGGTGATGCGTCGAATGACGTTAGGTCCCGGCCCCGCGAATGGGTGCCCTCCACCGTGCAGTTTTACCTTGCATTCCGAGGTGGGTGAGCTTCTCGAACCCGGCTGTACCGTCGGCGGCGTCGCACGGCTTCCCAGTACGTGCCTGAAACACGCCGGAAAGAAAAGGCAGGTATCGGCCACATGAGGCTCCCCGTTCTCACCGATGACGACATGGATCCGCGCCAGCGGGAACTGGCCGCCCGCATCGCCGGCCGGCGCGGCGCCGTACGCGGCCCGTTCCGGGTCTGGCTGCACAGCCCGGAGATGTGCGAACGCGCCGAGTCCCTCGGGGCCTTCGCCCGCTTCGACTGCAGCCTCCCCAAGCACCTGCGCGAACTCACCCTGCTGATGGCCGCCAGGAACTGGGACGCGCAGTACTCCTGGAACGCGCATGTGCACCAGGCGATCGAGGCCGGCATCCCGGAAGCCGCGGTCGAGGCCGTCGCCGAAAAGCGCGAGGCGGTCTTCGACAGCGACGCCGACCAGGCCTTCTACCAGTTCTGCCGCGAGATCCTGGACGACCACTTCGTCTCCGACGAGACCTTCGCCCGCGCGCTCGGGCACTTCGGTTCCAAGGGCCTGGTCGACACCATCGGCGCGCTCGGCAACTTCACCATGCTCGGCATGTGCCTCAACACCTTCCAGGTCGACCTCCAGGCCGACAAGGAACCCCCGTTCCCGGACATCCGCGGCTACGGGCGTGTGGTCTCCGCCGGCGACCGGCCGCGGCCGTGACAGCCCCGACGACCCGGGACACGCAGGGAGGTATCGCCGTGACCCCCAGGACACCGGCCAAGCCCACCGGCGGTGCCGACACGGCACCCGAGGCGGTGATCCGCGTACGAGGCGTCTCCAAGAACTTCGGCGGGGCGGCCGCGCTCAAAGGCGTCGACCTCGACCTCTACCCCGGCGAGATCCACGCGCTGATGGGCATGAACGGAGCGGGCAAGTCGACGCTGGTGCAGATCCTCTCCGGGGTCCACCAGGCCGACGGCGGCACCATCGAGGTCAACGGGCAGGCACAGTCGGGACTGACCGTGCGCAAGGCCCGCAAGCTCGGCATCGCCTGCGTCCCGCAGCGCCGCGAACTGGCCATGGGACTGACCGTCGCGGAGAACGTGATGCTGGGCGACCTGCCCACCCGGCGCGGCACCGTCCACTGGAAAGCGGTCAGGGACGAGGCGCGGAGGGCGCTGTCCGGACTCGGCATCGACATCGACGTCGCGCGGACCGCAGCCTCGCTCACCGTCGCCGAACAGACCATGGTCGAGGTGGCCCGCGAGGTCCGCCGAGGCGGCCGGATCCTGATCCTCGACGAGCCGACCGCCTGTCTGAGTGCCGAGGCCGCGGGCCAGATCCGCGACCTGGTGCGGACCCTGCGCGACGACGGCGTCGCCGTCGTCTACATCTCGCACTACATCGACGAGGTCATGGCCGTCGCCGACCGGCTCACGGTCCTGCGCGACGGGGAAGTGGTACGCAGCGCGCCCGCCGCCGAGATGGACCAGGCCGGGCTCGTACGGAGCATGGTCGGCCGGGACGTGGTCTCGCGGCGTCCCGAGCGCCCCGCCCCGAAGCACGAAGCAGGCCTCGTCGTACGCGGTCTGAGCCACGGCCGGGCCATCGAGGACTTCACCGTCGAGGTGCGCAAGGGCGAGATCGTCGCCGTCCTCGGACCCGCGGGCGACGCGCAGTCCAAGCTGTTCGACCTGTTGTCCGGACGGCAACGGCCGGACACCGGCGAACTGCACGTGGACGGCAGGTCCGTGCCCTTCGGCCGGGTCCCCGCCTCCCTCGCCAGCGGACTGCGCTGCGTCACCGGTGACCGCCGCAGCCTGGGCCTCGTCGCCGGGATGACCCTGGACGAGAACCTGATGCTGGCCGACGACCGCTTCACCCGGCGCCGACTGCACCGCCGCGGTGAACTCGCCCGCCGGGCCGCACCGCGCCGCGACAGCTACGGAGTGGTCGCCCTCAGCGGAAACCCGCCGGTGGGCGCGCTGTCCGGCGGCAACCAGCAGAAGGTCCTGCTCGGCAAATGGCTGGAGACCGATCCGGTCGCCTGCTTCCTGGAGGACCCCACCAACGGAGTGGACGTCGCGGCCATGGCCGACATCCACACCCTGGTCGACGACCTCGCCTCACGCGGTGTGGCCGTACTGCTCGCCTCCTCCTCCGCCGAGGAGGTCATGCGCCTCGCCGACCGTGTCGTCGTCGTCAGCGCGGGCCGCACGGTCGCCGAACACGACATCACCGCCATCACCCGCGACGAACTCGTCGCCACCGCCCTCGGAGGTCAACCCCAGTGAGCCTCAAGACCCCCTCCGCCTCCCCGGACGCCGTGGCCGACCCGCCCGCGCCCCAGCGCACCGCGTCCCGCCTGGCACCGCAGGCCCTGCTGCGCGTCCCGCACGGCGGACTGATCGTCGTCCTCGTCCTGGTGGCGCTGTTCACCGCCCTCCAGGCGGACTCCTTCACCACCTCCCAGAACCTGATCAACGTACTGCGGCAGATCAGCGTGACCGCCGTCATCGCGGGCGGGCTGACCCTGCTGATGACCGCCGGCGGCATGGACTTCTCCATGGGCAGCAACGCGGCGGTCACCGTGTCGGTGGCCGCGACCCTGCTGCACAGCGGTCAGTCCACGTCGGTCACGGTGATCCTCAGCCTCCTGCTCGCCACCGCGATAGGCCTGGTCAACGGTCTGGTGGTGACCTATACCCGGGTAGCCCCCTTCGTCGCCACCCTCGCGTCCGCCATGCTCCTCGACGGCGTCGCCCTGCTGGTCCTCAACGGTGAGAGCGTCACCATCGGCGACAGGATGTCGGCGCTCGGCAACTCCAAGTTCCTGGGCATCCCGTACCTGCTGATCGTCGCCCTGCTGGTGCTCGTGGCGATCGGCCTGGTCATGCGGTTCACCACCTTCGGCCGCGACGCCTTCGCGATGGGCGGCAACGAACACGTGGCCCGGCTGAGCGGCATCAACGTCCCCGGACGCAAGCTCGCCCTCTACGCACTCGCCGGAGCCCTCGCGGGACTGGCCGGACTGATGCTGCTCTCCCGGCTCGGCGCCGCCGCCCCGAACACCGGCGGCCTGCAGACCCAGCTCACGGCCGTCGCCGCGGTGGTCATCGGCGGCACCTCGCTGGCCGGAGGACGCGGCACCGTCGTGGGCACCGCGCTGGGCGCGGTACTGCTCGGCGTCGTCGCCAACGCCCTCAACCTGCTCGAGGTCAACAGCTACTACCAGTACGTCGTGACCGGCGGGGTGCTGCTCGTCGCCGCCATCGTCAACGAGTTCCAGCGCAAGTCTGAGCCGGGCCACTAGCAACCGGAGGCCGTCGACGCCGGCCACCAGGACCGCGTCCGGCCGTCCACGCGAGTCGGGTCATCAGCTCCGCCCCGACCGGAGCGCACACCTTTTTCGCGCATCCCCACGCAGTTCTCGCGCGCCCCCACACCCGTCACACCTTCTCTTCAACGATGCAGGAAAGGCCAACCCCATGAAGCCCACCGCCCGCCACCGCCGCGCCGCCGCGGCCTCGCTCGTCGGCGCAGCCGCGCTCATCCTCTCCGGATGCGGCTCGGAGAACGACAGCGGGGGCGCTGCCGGCGGCTCGGTCACCCTCGGTTTCGTCAACGGCGCCAACACCAACTTCCACAGCTGTCTGCTGAAGGCCGTGGAGGCGCAGGCCAAGACGGACGACGCCAAGGTGTACTCGGCCAACTCGAAGCAGGACGCCGGGACCGAGCTGTCCAACATCGAGGACATGATCGCCCGGAACGTGGACGCGCTGATCGTCCAGACCGTGAACGTCGACGCCCTCGAGGGCGACATAGCCAAGGCCAAGTCCGCCGGCATCCCGATCTATCTGACCTCCGTGGCCACCTCCGACATGTCGAGTGTTCTCGGTGCCGCGGTCGTCGACCTCAAGAAGGTCGGCGGCCTGGACGCCGGCTGGATCGAGCAGGACGCCGCGGGCAAGGACGTGAGCGTCGGGATCGTCGCCGGGGCCCCCGGAGCCGCGTCCGACCTGCTCGTGGGCGGCTTCAAGGACGGCCTGCCGGCCAACGCCGAGGTGGTCGCCAACCAGCCCGGCATGTTCAACCCGGTCAAGGCCCAGGAGGTCGCCGAGAACATGATCCAGGCCAATCCCGGCCTGGACTACGCCTTCGTCGCCAACGAGGAGATGGCCTTCGCCGTGCGCAAGGCGTTCGACGCCGCGGGAGCCGAGGACGTCAAGATCGTGACCGTGAACGGCACCGAGGAGGGGGTGGCCGCCGTCAAGAGCGGAGAGTTCTCCGCCACCGTGGCCAACTCGGCGATGACGATCGGCCAGACCGCGGTCAAGAACACGATCGGGCTGCTGGACAAGGACAAGACGGTTGACAAGATTGCCAACATTCCTCTTGTCTTGGTCACCAAGGACAACCTGAGCGAAGCACCCCAGTACTGCCCCAAGTAAGCGCGGGCCCCACCGGGAAAACGGTGCCTGTCTCACCGCGTCCGAGCCGCAGTACTCGTCGCGCCGCAATGTTCTGGTAGAGCCACCCCTCACTCACGGACTGCCGTGAGTGGGGGACCCCATCAAGGAGATTCCGGCGTCGGGCGAACCCACGCACCCTCCCTCTCCTGTCCCGGGCTGACGGGAGGGGGTCTCCGGAGGAATCATGGATCGCTTGCTCCTCATGCACAGCTTCGTCACCGTCGCGCAGGTCGGCAGCTTCAGCGGAGCCGCCAAGAAGCTGGGCTCCTCCGGCTCGCTGGTGTCACGGCACGTCGCGGAACTGGAACGGCAGGTGGGTGTCCGGCTGGTCAATCGCACCGCCCGTTCCGTGAGCCTCACCGAGCCCGGTCAGCGGTACGCCGAATTCGCCGCCCGCATACTCGACGAGATCGAGGCCGAGGACGCGGGAATCGCCCATCTCCACGACCGCGCGGAGGGCACACTCAGCATCATCTGCCCCAAGTGGATAGGTAGCCTGGATCTCGGCGACGCCATCGCCGCATTCTCCGCCGCGCACCCCAAAATCCATGTGCGATTCGAACTCGGCGGAATGTCCGACCGGACCTACGACTTCCTGGACAGCGGATTCGACGTCGCCTTCCACACCCGGGACCTGCGCGACTCCAGTGTCCGACTCAAGAAGATCGCCTCGCTGCCCTTCGTGCTGTGCGCGTCGAAGGAATACTTGGACCGGGAGGGCGAGCTCACCGAGCCCAACGGCCTCGCGCTCCACGAGTGCCTCGTGCACGTGAACGACCCCGTGTGGCGCATCGGCCACGGGCACGCCTCCACACTGCACAAGATCCGCAATGTGGCGTTCTCGTCGAACTCCTACCTGGCCCTGCAGAAAGCCGCCGTGCACGGCCGGGGAATCGCCCTGCTGCCACAGCGCCCGGCCTACGACGACCTCATCTCCGGCGCGCTCAAGGTCCTGCTCCCCGAACTCGCCGTACCCGACCGTCCCCTCTACGCGATTTACGGCCCCGGTCAGGCAACTCCGAGGAAAATCACCGTATTTCTCGACTTCCTCACCGAGTGGTTCTCCAACAACCCCATTCCGGTGATCGACAAGTGACCTGACCCGCTGCCGGCAGTGATCCGGTCCGGTAAGTGATCTGACCCTGCCCGGCCCTTGCCGCACCAAACGACCGGGTGTGCAAGAAACGTTTGCGATGCCTGTGCGACCAGGCTGTTGAGACCCTCTCCGCCGAAATTCTACGATCGTCGGGAGTAGGTGACCGTACGAGTCCCGCAGGTCTGTCCTGCGACGAAGCGAGGAATCCATGGGAATCCAGAGAATCGAATCGGTCACCTACAGCATCGGCGACCTCGCTGAATGCGTCCGGTTCTTCGACGACTTCGGACTGTTCCAGGTGGAGAGGACCGACGAGTACGCGGTGTTCGAGACGCTCACCGGCCAGACGCTCCACCTGGACACCGATCCGGGCCCACTGCTGCCCCCGGCGGTCGAAGGCGGTCCCACCCTGCGTGAGGTGGTGTGGGGCCTCGACACCCCGGCGGAGCTGGAGCGTCTGGTGGCCTCGGTCGGGCGTGAGCGCACGGTCCGCGAGGACGCCGCTGGCGTGTTCCACACCGTGGACGAGACCGGGTTCGGCGTCGGTCTGACCCTGGCCCGGCCGAAGTCCGCACCCGTCACCCCACGTCCCGCCAACGCGCTGGGCAGCGTCAACCGCTGGAACACCGCGCTGGAGTCGATCACCCGGGTGCGTCCCCTGCGGATGTGCCACGTGGCGCTCAACATCCCGAAGGACGGCCGGGAGGAGGCCGTCGGTTTCTACGTGGACCTTCTCGGGTTCCGTCCGACCGACGTGGTCGAGCCCATGGGCGTCTTCATGCAGGCGCCGGGTGACGAGGACCAGCACACGATGCTGCTGTGCCACCGCCCCGACAAGGCGGGCGTCAACCACATCGCCTACGAGGTCCCCGGCTTCGACGATGTCATCGAGGGCGGCAACCACATGATCGACCAGGGCTGGCGCGAGGCGCGCAAGCTCGGCCGCCACACCGTCGGTTCGAACGTCTTCCGGTTCGTGCACGCCCCCTGCGGCGGCCGGGTCGAGTACGCCGCCGACATGGACCGGGTCGACGACACCTACGAGACCCGCGTCCACGAGACCACGCCGCCCCACCACATCTGGGCCCTGCGCACGAACCGTGACCAGCAGGACAACCCCGTCTCCTGAACCCAGACCCCTTCCCCGTCTTCTGAGCCAGACCCCTTCCGCTTCGTCCGCCGGCCTGAGAGGGCACCCACTGATGACCACCGACCACGGCTACCCCGCCGTCCGCATGTACACAGCGGGCGAGTGGTGCCAAGGCGGCACCGGACGCACCGCCCCGATCGTGAATCCGGCCACCGAGGAGACGATCGGGGAAGTACCGCTCGCCACCACCGCCGATCTGGACCGCGCCCTCGACTCCGCCGCCGAAGGCTTCAGGACCTGGCGCGACACGCCGATCGTCAAGCGCACCGCCATCCTGCACGCCGCCGCCGACCTGCTCGAGGAGCGCAGCGTGGAGGTCGGCCGCATGATGACCCTGGAGCAGGGCAAGCCCCTCGCGGAGGCGGCCGGGGAGGCCGCCCGGGTCGCCGACACCCTGCGCTGGCACGCCGACGACGCCCGCCGCGCCTACGGCCGGATCATCCCCTCCGCGCCCGGCACCCTGCTGTCCGTACGCCGCGAACCCTTGGGACCCGTCGCCGCCTTCGTCCCCTGGAACTTCCCCGCGGGCGGGCCGATGCGGAAGATCTCCTCCGCGCTCTCGGCCGGCTGCTCGATCATCATCAAGGCATCCGAGGAGACCCCGGCCACCGCCGCGGCCCTGGTCCGCTGCTTCGAGGACGCCGGTCTACCCGCCGGTGTCCTCAACCTCGTCTTCGGCGAACCGGCGCAGGTGTCCGCCCACTTGATCGCCTCCCCGGTCGTCCGCCTGGTCGCCTTCACCGGCTCGGTCCCCGTCGGCAAGCTGCTCGCCGCCGCGGCCGGGGAGGTCATGAAGCCCTCGCTGATGGAACTGGGCGGTCACGCCCCGGTGATCGTGTGCGCGGACGCCGACCCGGCGCGGGCCGCGCGCCGCGCCGCGCAGGCGAAGTTCGCCAACGCCGGTCAGGTGTGCACCTCGCCCAGTCGCTTCCTGGTCCACGAGAGCCTCGTCGAGGACTTCACCGCCGAGTTCGTGAAGGCCGCCGAGGCGGTCGTCGTCGGCGACGGCCTGGCGGAGGGCACCACCATGGGGCCGCTCGCCAACGAACGCCGGCTCCAGGCGATCCAGCGGCTGACCGCCGACGCCGTCGGCCGCGGAGCCACCGTCCGCACCGGCGGTGAACGGCTGGACCGGGCGGGCTACTTCTTCGCGCCGACCGTCCTGACCGACGTACCGGCGGACGCGGCCGTGCTGCACGAGGAGCCGTTCGGACCCATCGCGCCCATCGTCCCCTTCAGCGACCTCGACGAGGCGCTCGCCACCGCGAACGCGCTGCCCTACGGCCTCGCCGCCTACGGCTTCACCGAGTCCGCCGCCACCGCCGAGCGCCTGGTGCGCGACCTGGAGGCCGGCATCCTCTCCCTCAACCACTGCGGCGGCTCCGTCAGCGAGGCCCCCTCCGGCGGCGTCAAGGAGAGCGGCTACGGCAGGGAGGGCGGGCCCGAGGCGCTGGACGCCTACCTGGTCACCAAGCGTGTCTCCCACCTGCTGGCGGGCTGAGACGCCATGCGATACACCCGAGTCTCGGTCGGCGGACGAGCGGTCTGGGGCCGCGTGGGGGAGGAGGACATCGAGCTGCTGTCCGAGTCCCCGCTCGACGGCGACCCCACCGTCATCGGCACCGTGCCCCGCGCCACCGCGACCTGGCTGCCCGTCGTCGTCCCGCCCGTGTTCTACGCGGTCGGCTTCAACTACCCGCGGCACATCGAGCACGCCGGCGGGGAGGTTCCCCTCCGCCCCGAGGTGGGCTACCGGGCCAACAACGCGCTCACCGGACACCTTTCGCCCATCGTGAAGCCGACCGGGGTGACGGGCCGCTTCGAGGCCGAGCCCGAACTCGTCGCGGTCATCGGCCGCACCCTGCGGCACGCCACCCACGAGGAGGCGCGCAAGTCCGTCTTCGGCTGGACGATCGGCAACGACATCAGCGCCCGCACCTGGCAGCACCAGGACCGCACGTTCTGGCGCAGCAAGAACAGCGACACGTTCAAGCCCATGGGCCCCTGGATCGAGACCGACGTCGACGCCCTGGCGCAGACGACCACGCTCCGCGTCAACGGCGAGGTCCGCGCCGCGTTCCCGACCGGTGACATGGTCTTCGATCCCTACGACCACATCGTCGAGATCACCAAGCACATCACGATGCACCCGGGCGACGTGCTGTGGATGGGCGCCGAGTCCACCTGCGGGCTCGAGGCGGGCGACACCGTCGACGTCGAGATCACCGGAATCGGCGTGCTCTCCAACCCCGTACATCCAGAAGGGAACCACGCATGAGCAACGCACCCCGCTACATCCACCACGTCAACTTCCCCACCACCGACCCCGACCGCACCGCCGAGTGGTACACGAAGGTCTTCGGGCTGAAGCGGATCATGCCCAAGTCCAACACCAAAGTGGTGCTGATGACCCGCGGCAACTTCGACCTGCACTTCACCCCCGTCGAGGAGATGGAGCGCATGGCGCCCTATCACTTCGCCGTCGAGGTCGACGACTGGGACGACTTCCTCGCCCACCTGAAGGAGCTGGGCATCCGACACACCCGCCCGATCGAGCGCCCCGAGAACCAGTCCAAGTTCTGCTACATCCACGACCCCGACCACACCATGATCGAGCTGGTCTGGCACGGCAAGCGCCCCAACTGACCGCCCTTTGCTAGGAGTTCATCCCCATGCCTCTCGCCGACTCCGACGGCACCTCCATCTACTACGAGCGCCACGGCAGCGGTCCGGCGATCCTGTTCGTGCACGGCAGCGGCGGGCACCACGCCGCCTGGTGGCAGCAAGTGGCCGCGCTGCGCGAGGAGTTCACGGTCGTCACCGTGGACCTGCGCGGCTTCGGCAAGTCCGACTCGTCCATGCCGGAGTTCGACGGCCAGGACTTCCCCGGCGACGTGGTCGCCGTCCTGGACGCCGAGGACCTGACCGACGCCATGCTGGTGGGCCAGTCCATCGGCTCGGTGGCCGCCCTGCGCGCGGGCCTGCTCCGTCCCGAGCGGGTCGGTTCGGTCGTCCTCGGCCACTCCCTCGGCGGGATCAGCCACCCCGAACTCAAGGAACTCGCCGCGGCCGACCGGGCCGAGGCCGTCAAGCTCCCCGTCATCGACCGCCTGCTCACCAAGCGGTTCCAGCGGGAGCGGGCCGACCTCACCTTCCTCTTCCAGCAGATGGGCACCTTCAACGTCGCGAAGATGGCCGACCTGCGCAACCTTGACACCAACGGCCCGTCCCTGGCGGACATCGAGGCCTCCGGCGTCAAGGTCGCGTTCCTGGCGGGCGAGAAGGACGCGGTGCTCAGCGTGAAGACCGTGACCCGCGCCCACGAGCTGACGCCCGGCTCGCACCTGGAAATCGTCCCGGACGCCCCGCACTCCATGTATTGGGAGACACCGGAGCGGTACAACGCGGCCGTCGCCCGCCTGCGCCGCACCCTCACCGCACAGAAGGAAGCCGCATGAGCAGCCTCACCCTCGACGCCGCCGAAGAGATCATCGACGCCGCCCTGAAGTGCGCCCGGTCGCTCGGGAAAGCGGTGAGCGTCGCCGTGGTGGACGATGGCGGCTTCGTCGTCAGCGTCCGCCGCTCGGACGGGGCACGCCCGCTCACCCCGGACATCGCGCGCGCCAAGGCGTACACCGCCGCCGTGATGCAGCGGCCCGGCAAGATGCTGAAGAAGTGGCAGGAGAACCAGCCGGTCTTCTTCTCACAGCTGTCCCAACTGCCGGGTGCCGCAATGCCGATCATGGCGACCGAGGGCAGCATGACGATCAAGAAGGACGGCGAGATCATCGGCGGCCTCGGCATCGCGGGGGGCACCGCGGACGAGGACCAGCAGGTCGCCGACGAGGTCCTCGAATCCCTCGGCTACGAGCTGGAGTTCGCCGCCTGGGGCGTCGCGGGCAAGCCGGCAGGAAAGGACAACTGATCATGGCGGATACCTTCAACTACCGCATCGACCACCACGGCAGCCTGGTCCGCCCCGCCGAGTTGCTCGCCGCGCGGGCGAAGGGCGACTCCGAGGTCCTGCGCGCGGCCGAGGCCGAGGCGGTCAAGGACGTGGTGGCCCTCCAGCGCAAGGTGCGCTCCACGGTCGTCACCGATGGCGACTTCCTCCACGAGGACTTCCGCGGCGCGGTCTTCGACGCGGTCTCCGGATTCCGGCGTGCGCAGGGCGAGTCGGTGGACGGCTTCCCCCGCTGGGTCGCGGAGACCCTGCCCAAGGCCAACCACACCCTGGCCGCGGACTCGGCGACCCGGTTGGCCGACCTGACCTGGATCGCCCCGAAGGTCTCCCTGCCCTCCCCGGCGTACCTGGCCGCCACCACCTTCACGCCCGAGCTCGCCGGCTCCGGCGGCCCCTCCTCGGCCCGCGAACTCGGCGAGGCCCTGGCGGAGATCATCAGCGCCGAGATCGGACTGCTGGTCTCCCGGGGCGTCCGCCTGATCCAGCTCAACAACCCGCTCCTGCTCGCCCACACCGCCACCGAGCCCGCCGCGCTCGGCGCGCTCACCTTCGAGGACGCACTGGCCGTCGAGGCTCTGGCGGTACGGCTGGACGCGCGCCCCGAAGGCGTACGTGTGGGCGTCTGCCCCGGCTGGGAGGCCCCCGCCGCGGTCGACCGTGCCAGGGCCGAGCGGCTGTACGGGGAGGTCCCCGCCGACCGGTGGATCCTGCCCTACGACAAGGGCACCGAGGCCGAGACGGACCTGCTCAGGGCGCTGCCCGAGGACCGCGACGCGTGCCTGGGTGTGGTGGACGCGACCGTGCCCGAGCTGGAGGGCATCGACGCGGTGATGGCCCGTATCGACGCGGCCGCCGAGATCAAGGAGCTGGAGGACATGGCGATATCGCCGTCACGCGGCTTCGCCGATCTGGCCGTGCGACCGCTGCTGAGCGCCGAGGAGCAGCGCCTCAAGCTGGTCCTGGTGGAGACCCTGGCCCGCTACTGCTGGGGCAACGAGTTCTGAGACGCGGCGGCCGGGAAACGCCGAAGCGCTTCCCGGCCGTCAGGGCCCTCAGAGCACCTCGGCGAAGGTCACCGTCCGCTCGGTCAGCAGCGGCCGTACGGTCTCGACGATCAGCTCGGCGAAGTGGTCGGCCGCCGTGTGCGCGTCGAAACCGGCGCGGTCGGTGTACTGCTCGTACAGCACGAAACCGCCCGCCCGGTCGGCCTCCGCGTGCACCTCGTACGCCAGGTTCGCCGGTTCGCTCCGCGTGTGCTCGCGCATCCTGAGCAGCGCGGCGCGCACCGTGGCCTCGTCGGTGGGATCGCACCGGTAGTGGGCGACGACTGCGTAGGCCATCTGTTCTCTCCTTACGGCTCTTACGGCTCGGGTGCGGACGGCGTCGCAGAGGCCGTCCGGCCTGCCGATTCCAGCACGGATCACCCGCACGCCGACCCGCGTGCGGCGCAAGCAATGACTGCCGCCGCAGGGCTGGTGGCACCGCCCCGACATGGTGTGTTGTCGCATTCGGCCCGAATGGCCGCTCGCTGTGCAGACCGCGGAACCCGCACCGCGGCGGACGAAGGAAGTGATCTTCAATGCGAACCCTGGAAACCCTCTCCGGTGGAGAGTGGTTGGCGACCGGCGAGTGGATCGACGTCCACGACCCCTCCGACCTGCGCACCCCCGTCGCCCGCGTCCCCGCACTGAGCGCCGCCGACGTCACCCGCGCCTACGACCACGCCGAGCGGGGCTTCGCGGTGTGGAAGCGCACCAGCCCCTTCGAGCGCGCCCGGATCATGACGGAGGCCGCACGGCTGCTGCGCGAGCGCGTCACGGAGATCGCCGAGGACCTCGCCACCGAGATGGGCAAGACCCGCGCCGAGGCCACCGGCGAGACGATCAAGGCCGCCGACTTCCTGGAGTACTACGCGGGCATCGCCCGGCAGGGCTACGGCACCCTCCTGCACGACGTACGACCCGACACCCGCACCAGCTTCCAGCGCGAACCGATCGGCATCGTCCTGGCGATCACCCCGTGGAACGACCCGCTGATCACGCCGGCCCGCAAGCTCGCACCCACCCTCGCGGCCGGCAACGCCGCCCTCCTCAAGCCGGCCACCGACACCCCGCAGGCCGCCCTGCACTTCGCCCGCGCCCTGCACGACGCGGGCCTGCCGGCGGGCGTCCTCAACGTGGTCACCGGGCGCGGCGCGCAGATCTCCGAGGCGCTGATCTCCGACCCGCGCCTGACCGCGCTCACCTTCACCGGCAGCAACGAGGTCGGCGAGGGACTGCGCGCCCGGCTCGCCGCCCGCAACGTCCGCTTCCAGGGCGAACTCGGCGGCAAGAACGCCACCGTCGTCCTCGCCGACGCCGACCTCACGGCAGCCGCCAAGGCCGTCGCCGCCGCCGGCTTCGCGCAGGCCGGGCAGCGCTGCACCGCCACCAGCCGGGTGATCGTCGAGCGGCCCGTGTACGAGGAGTTCACCGGCCTGCTGCTCGCCGAGGCCGCCGCGCTGCGCGTCGGTCCAGGACTCGCGGACGGCACCACCATGGGACCGCTGGTGAGCGCCCGGCAGCGCGACGGCGTCCTGGCCGACATCGAGCGCGCCGTCAAGCAGGGCGCCACCGTCCTCGCCGGCGGCGACCAGCCGAAGGACGAGGCGCTGCGCCACGGCTGCTACGTCAATCCGACCGTGCTGGGTGACGTGACCCCGGAGGCGGACATCTGGCACGAGGAGGTGTTCGGCCCCGTGGTCGTGCTGCGCCCGGTGGACTCCTTCGAGGAGGCGATCGCGGCGGTCAACGACTCCGACTTCGGTCTCGCCGCCGCCGTGTTCACCCAGAACCTGGGCGCCGCCTACCGCTTCGCCGACGAGGCCGAGTGCGGCCAGGTAGCGGTGAACACCACGACCTCCGGCTGGGACGTCCACCACCCCTTCGGCGGCTTCCGCGACTCCGGATCGCCGTTCAAGGAGCAGGGCGAGGAGGCCCTGCGCTTCTACACCCGGGTCAAGACCGTCGCCGTCCACTTCGGCGGCTGACGATGGCTGACGAGACGATCGGCATCGTCGGCGCCGGCATCCTGGGCCTGGCCACCGGCCGCGAGATCGCCCTGCGCCGCCCCGGCACCCGCGTCGTGGTGCTGGAGAAGGAGCCGCAGGTCGCCGTCCACCAGACCGGGCACAACTCGGGCGTGGTGCACGCGGGGATCTACTACGCGCCGGGCAGCCTCAAGGCGGACCTGTGCGTGCGAGGCGTATCGATACTGCGCGAGTACTGCCAGGAGCGCGGGCTGCCCTACGCCGAGATCGGCAAGCTGGTCGTGGCGGTGCGCGAGGACGAGCTGGGCCGGATGGAGAGCCTCTACGAGCGGGCCAGGAACAACCACGTGCCCGAGCTGAGGAAGGTCTCCAAGGAGGAGATCGGGGAGCTGGAGCCCAACGCCGGGGGCATCGCGGCCCTGCACTCCCCGCGCACCGCGATCACCGACTACCCGGCGATCGCCCGGGAGTTCGCCAAGGACATCGAGGCAGCGGGCGGCGAGGTGCGGCTCGGCTTCCCGGTCACCTCCCTCACCGACGTGCCGGGCGGCATCGAGGTGGCCTCCGCCCAGGACCGGGTGCGCGTCGACCGGCTGGTCCTCTGCGCGGGCCTCCACTCGGACTCCGTCGCCAGACTCGCCCAGGACAGGAAGGAGCCGAGGATCATCCCCTTCCGGGGCGAGTACATGCTGCTCAAACCGGAGCGGACGGACCTGGTGCGCGGGCTCATCTACCCGGTCCCGGACCCGCGTTACCCCTTCCTCGGCGTCCACTTCACGCCACGCGTCGACGGTTCCGTCGAGGTCGGCCCGAACGCCGTCCTGGCACTGGCCAGGGAGGGGTACCGGCGCAGCCGCGTCTCACTCAGGGACCTCGCGGGACTCGCGGCCTACCCCGGCTCCTGGCGGATGGCCGCCCAGCACTGGCGGACGGGCATCAGGGAGTACCGCGGCTCGCTGTCCATGTCGGCCTTCATGAAGGACGCCGAGCTGTACGTCCCCGGGGTCGGCGTCTCCGACGTGGTCCGCGGCGGTGCCGGTGTACGCGCCCAGGCACTGGACCCGGACGGCACGCTCGTGGACGACTTCCGCATCCACCGCGTGGGCCGGATCACCGCCGTCCGCAACGCGCCCTCGCCTGCCGCCACGGCGTCCATGGCGATCGCGGAACACCTCGTCGACGGCCTCTTCGCGGACGTCTCCGCAAACTGAGAATGCCCTGCGTACAGCCGACTTTCGCGCAACAACTGCTTGCATCCCCAGGTCTCTGCAAAGGCCGCGCGCCCGCCTAGCGTTCCACCCGCACCACCCCGCCATCCCCGTCGAAGAGAAACGGCCGAAGACATGTTCGTTGTCGACACCCAGATCCACATCTGGAAGGAAGAGACCCCGGACCGCCCCTGGGTCCCGGGCGCGCGTGAGCGCATCCGCCTCAACGGCCACCGCGAGGAAGCCTTCTCCTACGAGGAGGCCCTCGAGCTCATGGACGAGGCCGGCATCAACCGGGCGCTGATCCTGCCCCCCTCGTGGGAGGGCAACCGCATCGACTACGCGCTCGAAGCCTGCGAGGCGCACCCCGACCGCTTCGGCATCATGGCCCGCGTCCCGCAGGACAACGAGGTCGAGGGCACCGCGATGCTCAAGGACTTCGCGCAGAACCCGCACATCAAGGGCACCCGGCTCACCTTCCACCGCCCGCAGGACCGCAACTGGATGATCGACGGCACCAACGACTGGTACTGGCCGGTCGCCGAGGAACTCGCCGTCCCCACCATGGTGCACGCTCCGATCTGGAAGCGTGAGCTCGGTCAGATCGCCGCCAAGCACCCCGGCCTGAAGATCATCATCGACCACATGGGCATCATGGCCCGCTGCGTCGACGACGCGATCGGCTACTGGGTCGCGGAGACCGCCGACCTGGCCAAGCACCCCAACATCTACGTCAAGGTCTCGGCCCTCCCCGGCTACTCGACGCAGCCCTTCCCCAACAAGAACATCGAGCAGTACGTGCGCGAGATGGTCGACAAGATGGGCCCGGAGCGCTGCTTCTACGGCACCGACATCACGCGCCTGCTGGGTCACGGCATCACGTACACCGACACCGTCGAGCAGTTCACCAAGCACTACGACTTCACGCCCGAAGAGCTTGAGTGGATCATGGGCCGCGGCATCAGCGAGGTCCTCGACTGGCCGATCGAGGGCTGAGGAAACACCTGAGATGACGGACATCAAGAACACACCAGGCGCCGACGGCGGTGATGCTGTCGTCTCCGCCCTCAACGCCGTCGGCGCCGACTACATCTTCTGCTCGTCGGGGTCCGAATGGGCCCCGGTCTGGGAGTCCCTGGCCCGGCGCCACCGGGACGGCGAGCCCGCGCCGCGCTATCTGGACCTCACCCACGAGACCGTCGCCGTCGGCATGGCCACCGGCTACGGCCTCGTCGAGCGCCGCCCGCAGGGGGTGCTGCTGCACGCGGCCCCCGGCCTGCTCCAGGGCTCGATGGCGGTCCACGGCGCGCTCCTCGCGGGCGTCCCCATGGTGGTCGCCTCCTCGGAGTCGACCACGTACGGCGACGGCCCGGGCCAGGACCCCGGCGGGCAGTGGTACCGCAACCTGTCGATCGTGGGCGGCCCGCACCAGATCGCCCAGCCGTTCACCAAGTGGTCCAACGAGGCCGCCAGCGTCCACACCCTGCCGACCATGATCACGCGGGCGGCGGAACTGGCTTGGCGGGCCCCCGCGGGTCCGGCGTACCTCAACATCCCGCTGGAGATCCTGCTGGAGGAGTGGGACGGCCGCGAGGCCAGGACCGTCGTCCCGCCGGGCTCCACGCACAGCTCGCCCGAAGAGGTCGACCCCGTCGCCCAGCTGATCCGCGAGGCCGGGAACCCCGTGATCGTGACGGAGACGGCCGGCCGTGAGGCGGGCGGTTTCGAGTCGCTCCTCGCCTTCGCCGAGGCCTGGAACATCCCGGTCGTCGAGCCGGACTCCGCGGTGTGCGGCAACTTCCCACGCGACCATCCGCTGCACGCCGGCAGCGACATCGGTCCCTGGATGGACGAGGCGGACCTGATCCTGCTCGTCAACTGCCGTGCTCCCTTCTATCCGCCTTCGCGCCGCCCCTCGAAGGCGACCATCGTCGTCATCGACGAGGTGCCGCAGCGCCCGCACGTCGTCTACCAAGTCCTCTTCGCGGACAGGTACTTGGAGGGCAACGTCGCCAACACCCTGCGGCAGCTCACCAAGCGGGCCAAGGATCTCGACGTGGCCGCCGTGACCGCGCGGCGCGTGGCGCAGGAGGAGCGGCACGCCGACGAGCAGGCCGCGATCGCCGCGGCCGAGTCGAAGGCGGCGGCACAGACGGACGGCATCGACCCGGTGCTCGTCGCCGCGACGCTCCGCGGACTCCTCGACGGGCGGGACGCGATCGTGGTCGACGAGACCATCACGCACAGCCGTGTCGTCAAGCGCCACGTCCAGACCTCCGAGCCCGACTCCTACTTCTACGTGCAGGGCGGACTCGGACAGGGCATCGCCGTCGCCCTCGGCGTCAAACTCGCCGCCGGGGAACGGCCCGTGGTGCTCACCATCGGCGACGGCGCGTTCGCGTACAACCCGGTCATCCAGTCGTACGACGCCTCGGCCGCGTACGAACTGCCCCTGCTGATCGTGATCTTCAACAACCGCGTCTACAAGTCGATGAACCTCAACCACCGCAGGTTCTACCCCGAGGGCGCGGCGGCCGAGACCGGCGAGTGGCTAGGCACCGACCTGCACCGGCTGCCCAGGCTCGCGCAGTTCGCCGAGCCGTTCGGCATGCACACCGAGACCGTCGACACGCCGGACGCGCTCGCCCCCGCGCTGGAGCGCGCGCTCAAGGCCGTGGCGGAGGGCACCACCGCCGTCGTCGACGTCCTCGTCACCCGCTGATCCAGGAGGCACCCGCACCCATGACCGACACACCGACTCCCAAGCCCGGCAAGGTCCTTGTGCCCGCCGAGGACCTGCGCACCTTCGGCGCCGCGCTCCTCGAGAAGGGTGGCCTCAGCCCCGAGCACGCCCGCACCACCGCCGAGGTGTTCGTCTGGGCCGCCCAGCGCGGCGTCGACTCCCACGGCACCGCACGCATCCCCGCCTACCTGGAGCTGCTCGCCAAGGGCGTGGCCAACGCCAAGCCCGACATCAGGCTGGAGTCCAGCACCCCGGCCGCCGCCGTCCTCGACGCCGACCGCGCACCCGGCCCGGTGGCGCTCACCGCCGCGGCGGAAGAGGCGGTGACCCGGGCCAGGACGACCGGCATCGCCACCGTCGGCGTGCGCCACACCGTCCACACCGGCGCCATCGGCTACTACGTCTCGAAGATCGCCGAACAAGGCCTGGTCGGGATCGGGTTCGTGGCCGGGATGCCCAACATGGGCTACACCGGAGTCAAGGGCGCCGCCGTGGCCACCAGCCCGCTCGCCATCGCTGTGCCGACGTCTCCCTCGTCGGATCACGCGCCGCTGCTGCTCGACATGGCCACCGCCACCATCGCCCTCGGCAAGATCCGCCAGGCCAAGGCGAGCGGCACCCCGCTGCCCGAGGGTGCGGCCGCCACCGCGGACGGCACCCCCACGACCGACCCCGAACTGGCGGTCATGCCACTGCCGTTGGGCGGCGTCAAAGGTTCCGGCATGTCACTCGCCTTCGAGCTGCTCACCAGCGTGCTCGTCGGAGCCCCGATCTTCGCCGCCTTCCACTCGGACGATCCCCAGGGCCGCAAGCACCGCCAGAACGCCCTGCTGATCGCCATCGACCCGGCGGCTTTCGGCAACGACACGGACGGTTTCGGCGCGGCCGTCGACGCCACGCTGAGCACCCTCAAGGGGCTGCCCGCGGCCGACGACGCGGCAGGTGTGTTCTACCCCGGCGAGCGCAGCGCGGCCCTGGCCGTGGAGCGCGCCGACAAGGGCGTACCCGTGGCGCCGAAAGTGTGGCGCGAACTGACGGAGAGCGCCGCGAAGTTGGGCGTCACACCGCCCGAAGCCCACTAGCTGGGCAACCGCAGGCTCCACGAAGGGGGATGGAGGGACCGGTGGCAGGGGCGTCCGTTGTGCGGCGGTCGCCCCGGCCGCCAGGTCCTGGCCGGCAACAGGCCCGGCGCCCACAAGGGTGTCGGGCACTGTGGTGTCGCCGGTGCGGAAGGGCTGGCCCCGGTCCCGCGGACCGTGTTTCAACCAGCCTCGCGCGTACCGGAGTTGCCAGCCTGCCGCACATGTCGTGCGATCAGTGCGTAGACCTCCCGGGCCTTCACGTCGTCCGTGCCGTCGTAGCCGTGGTCGGCCTTGGGCACGTCGTGGTGCTCGACCAGCGCGCCCGCCTCACGCAGCCGGTCGGCGTACTGCTCGCCCTCCGCCTTGAGGAGGTCGTACTCCGCGGTGACCACCAGGGCCGGAGCGATGCCCTTGAGGCTCGCGGTGTCCGACGGATGGGCGGGCGACGCCAGCCGGTCGGCGCGCTCGCGCGGATCCGGAATGTACGCGCTGTCGAAGATCTCTCCCATCCAGGGGCGCAGCATCGGCTTGGCGATGGCGGCGCGTTTGTTCCTGACGCCGGTCGCCAGGTCGAGCGGTGGGTAGTGCAGGACCTGGAGCGCGATCGAGGGCCCGTCCTCCTCGAGAGCCAGGCGGGCGACGGCCGCGGCGAGGCCGCCGCCGGCACTCTGGCCGCCCACGGTGAGCCGGCCGCCGTCCCAGCCGTGCTCCTCACCGTGCGAGGCGATCCACTTGACCACCTCGTACGCCTGCCGGGGCGGGGCGGGAAACCGGTGCTGCGGAGCGACGACGTAGTCCACGTTGATCACGACCACACCCGCCTCGGCCGCCAGGCACCGGCACAACGGATCGTCGATCTCCGTCAGCGGTATCACGAAGCCGCCGCCATGGAAGTTGACATGCACCGGCGGCAGCGCGCCCTTGGGCGCGGTCGCGGGCCTGTAGACCACGACCGGGGCCGGGGCGATCGACGTAGGGACCGTCAACTCGCTGACGTCGCGCGTGAATTCGGGGAAGCGGCGGTGAAAGGAAGCCGCGGAGCCGCGGCCCTCGGAACGTCGGCTCGCCGCCCGGGCGAGGCGCTGGATCGACTTGGCGGCGAAGGCGGCCACGGCCGGCCGGGCGAGGAGGGACATACGGTTCCGATCGTCGAGCCGTCTCGCCGATTAACAGGATTCCTGATAATCGAGTGCGGTGATGCTAGCACGGACGGTCGCTGGTGGCGCCGTGCGCGACGGGGGCCGGGTGCCCCGTCCGTCGCGGCGAACGCGAGGTACGGAACACCCGGCCGTTTCTCAGTGACCGAGGCTGACGCGGGTCACCAGGTCTTCGCCCGCCGGGCCCGAGCCCGACTTGTCCACCACGTACGCGGTGCCGTCGGCGACCTCGACATGGTTGGGGTTGGCGCCGGTGGCGACGGTCTCCACGACGGCTCCGGCGCGCGGGTCGACCACCGTGACGTTCGCGGCCGTGCGGTTGACGACCAGGACATCGCCCGAGCGCTCGTCGGTGGCCACGGACAGGGCGCCCGCACCGGTGGCGACGGACCTGGTGACGGCCCCCTCCTTGAGGTCGACGACCGAGAGGGTTCCCGCCGTCTGGTCGGCGGTGTACGCGGTACGGCCGTTCCTGGACAGCGAGACCGAGATCGGGCCGTCACCCGTGGGGATCAGCCGCGGGGTCTCGGAGCGCGGGGAGACCTCGATGATCTGGTCGCCGGCCAGGTCGGCGGCGTACACCGTGCCGGTCTTCTCGTTCACAACGAGGCCCGTCGGGGTGGAGCCCGCGACCGTGACGCGCTCCTTCTCCTCGAAGGTCCTGCTGTCGTAGGCGACCAGGGTGCCGGAGCCGAACGCGCTCGCCCACACGGTGTTGTGCCGCTCGTCCACGACGATCTCGCGGGCGTGCGCCACGTCCGGCAGCGTGGCGAGGTGCGCGCCGGTCCGCTGGCTGTAGACGGCGACGGTGTTGTTGCGGGTGTTCGTCGTCCAGACGGTGTTGTGCTCGTCGTCGACGGCGACGCCGTAGACCGCTTCGAGGGCGCCGGTGGCCGGGTCGGTGACCGGCGGGGTGTACGTCGCCTCGACGGCGAGGGTGTCCGGGTCGACCTTCAGCAGGCTGGAGCCGGTGACCGGCGGCCGGCCCACGGCGGTGGTGACCCACAGGGCGTCGTTCCGCTCGGAGTACGCCGACTGGTAGAGGCCTTTCACGAGCGGCGCGGAGGTGACCGCCGAGCCGGTCGCGGCGCCGCCCTTGGCGGTCGCGGTGCCGGTCAGGGCCGCGCTGCCCGCGGCGAGTGCCACGGCTACCGCGGCGGTACGACGGATGGTGCGGGTGAATGAGGTCATGCGGTGTCGAACTCCTCGGTGGGATACGCCTCAAGGGCGAGTTGGATGGATGTGGGGGGTCTGTGGGGGCGTCAGTTCCCGGTCGCCCGCTGGGGGCGGCGACGCAGGACGAACACCGTGGTGCCCGCGGCTCCGGCGGCGCCGCCGATGGCGGCGGCCGTCGCCGACCAGGCGATCGTCGCGACCGACACGGAGCTCTGGACCGACGCGGCGGCGGCCGTGTCCGGTAGGGCCTCCGGTGCCGCGGTGGCCGACGTCCGGCCGCCGGCCGAGTCCGCCGTGGCGCCCGGTCCGGTCACCGTGAACTCGACCTTCAGCGTGGTGGGCGGGTTGGGGGCGAGGAACCGCAGCCAGTGCGCGCCCGTGGTGGTGCCGGCGGGGACGGCCACGTCACCCTCGTACGAGCCCGTCGAATCCGCCTGCCACTGGCCGAGGATGGCGTCGTCGTCGAGCTTGATGGTGACGGTCTCGCCCGCGGGGAACTTCGTCACCTTGAAGTGGAGTTCGCCGCCGGGCTCCACCTGGCTGGCGGTGATCTCGGCCTTGGCGCCTGCCGAGTTGGAGGCGCCGGCCGGGTCGCCCGACGCGGCCGGCACCGGCGTGGCCGAGGCGCCGGCACTCGTGCCGGACCCGCCGGTCGAGGTGGCCGCGTCGGAACCGGAGGTCACGGTGAAGTCGGCCTTGAGGCTGGTCGCCGGGTTCGGAGCGAGAAAGCGCAGCCAGTGCGCACCCTTGGCGGTGACCGCCGGGACGGTGACGCTGCCGGAGAACGAGCCGTCCGCGCCGATTCCGCCGGACCACTGCCCGATGATCTCGCTGTCGTCCAGCTTCACGGTGAGCTGTTCGCCGGCCGGGAAGCCCGTCACCTCGAAGGAGACCTTGCCGCCCGCGGCGACAGTGGACCCCGCGGTGATCGTCGCGGACGCACCGGTCGTGCTGCCGGAGCCGCCGGTCGATCCCGAACCGCCACTGGTGTCGGACCCGCCGCTGGAACTGCCGCTCGAACCGCCGCTGGTGCCGGACCCGCCGCCCGTGCTTCCGCCGGTGTCCGACCCGCCGCTGCCGGAGGTGACCGTGATGTCGGCCCTGAGGCTCGTCGCGGGGTTCGGGGCGAGTACGCGCAGCCAGTGGGCCCCGGCCGTGGTGGAGGCGGGGACGGTGACCGTGCCCGAGAAGGTGCCGTCGGAGCCCACGGCAGACGTCCACTGGCCGAGCATCTCGCTGTCGTCGAGCTTTACCGTGACGGTCTGGCCCTTGGTGAAACCGGAGAGGGCGAAGGAGACCTTGCCGCCCGCCGCGACCTTCGCACCGCTGGTGAGCTTCACCGCGGGGGCCGTCGTCCGAGTCGGCGTCGGTGTGGGAGTCGGGGTGGGGGTGGGTGTCGGTGTGGGAGTAGGCGTAGGCGTCGGCGTCGTGGTGTCGCCGGTCACCGTCAGGTTCTCGCTGCGGATGCTCGTCTGCGGCGCCAGGAAACGGAGCCAGTGTTCGCCGCCGACGGTCGCGTCGGCCGGTACCGTCACGCTCCCCGAGACGCTGCCGTCGTCGCCGATCGTGAGTTGCTTGAGCAGGGTCTTGTCGTCGAACTTGATACTCAGGGTTCCCCCGGCCGGGAAGCCGGTGGCCGTGAACGACACATCGCCGCCGGGCTTCACGGAGGTGGATCCCAGCGTGACGGCGGGAGCCGCGGTGTCTGCCGCGAGTGCCACGGTGGGAGTGCTGTCCACCCCGTCCGAACCCGCGGTGACGAACGGCACGGCCAGCGCACCGAGCCCGAGCGTCGCCCCGGCGGTGAGCGCGGCCATGCGGCCGATCCGGGCTCGGGTGGCGCGAACCTGCGGCGTGGCGCCGGGTGTCGGGGTGGAGGGTCTCTCGGAGGTCATGGTGGATTGCTCCTGGTGGCTGACGTGAAAGGAGTGGTGGGCACTCGATCGCGAGAGATCGGGCGATGCCGGGCATCAAGGGCCGACGAGGGCGGGGACGTCGGGCATCAAGGGCCGACGAGAGCCGCGAGGCCGGGGCGAAAGGTCGGCGAAGCCGGGCGCAAAAGGTGACGAAAGGTCACATTACCTAGGTTAGGCTACCCTAATAATCGCTAGTTCTTTTCCCCCTTCACCCGGAGTCCCGCCGCATGTTCGAGTTCGTGCCGCCCAAGGGCGCCCCGCACCACCCGCCCCGACTCCCGCGTACCGACGGACTGTCGCGACTCCCGGAACCGGGGTGCCCGTTGCCCGAACCGGGGGGCGTCGAGGAGTTCTGGGCCGGGATCCGCGGGCGCGGCACTCCGCTCGTCTCGCCCGACCCCCGGGGCAGCGCCGACCACGTGGCCGTCACGTTCCTGTGGCGCGGCACCGCCGCCACCCGTGCCGTCCAGGTCCTGCCCAACAAGCTCGGTGACCCGCGCGTCCCCGAGGGCAACCTGATGGAGCGGGCCCCTGGAACCGACGTCTGGCACTGGACGCTCCGCCTGCGCCACGACTGGCGCGGCACGTACGACTTCTACGTCGACGAGGGTCAGGGCCCGGAGCCGGGGACCCCTGAGTACTGGCGATGGCTGCGCACCCAGCGACACACGGACCCCGTCAACTCCCGTACGCTGCCTCGCCGTTGGGGCGGCGACCCGGTTCCGTACGTCGAACTCCCGGGCGCCCCGAGCGCGCGGGACTGGACGCCGAGGCAGGGCGTGGCCCGCGGCGCGACCTCCGAGCACAACATGGAGAGCGCGCGCCTCGGGGGTGGGCGGCGCGTCTGGCTCTACGAACCCCCTCTGCCGCGACGGGAGTTGGCGAACCTGCCCATCCTGGCCCTGCTCGACGGTGAGCACTGGCAGCCGGAGCTCGGCCTCGCGCACCTCCTCGACAACCTCATCGCGGACGGCCGTATCCCGCCGCTCGTCGCCGTGCTGCCCGAGTCCGTGGACGCGGACACCCGCTGGGCGGAGCTGACGTGCCGCCCGGAGTTCGTCGCCTTCCTCGCGGACGAGCTGCTGCCGTGGGCGGCCGGGCGACTGCCGGTCACGGACGACCCCGCGCGCACGGTGATCGCCGGGCAGAGCCTCGGCGGACTCACCGCCGCCTACGCCGGCCTTCTCGCCCCGCACCGCTTCGGCAACGTCCTCGCCCAGTCGGGCTCGTTCTGGTGGCCCGTCGGCCCGGAGCCGGAGTGGCTGACCGGGCGCGTCGCCGAGATCCCCCGCCTTCCGGTGCGCTTCCGTCTCTCCTTCGGCGAGCAGGAGTGGGTGGCCCTCCCCGCCGCCCGCCGCCTGCGCGACGCCCTGGCCGCCGCGGGCTACGACGACGCCTCCTACCGCGAGTTCAACGGCGGCCACGACTACCTGTGCTGGCGCACCGAACTGGCCGACGGACTCGTGGAGTTGCTGTCGGGAGCGTGAGCCGGCGAGGGGTGTCGTGGCGTTGTGCGCCGAGGTGCCCGTCACCGCCCCGCCTCCGCCCGGCCCGCGCACACCTCGTACCGGGCCGGGCCGAAGACGGCGCTCCAGCCCGCGGGCACGGCACGCCAGGACGGCCACAGGGACAACTGCCCCCGGGCGTTCTCCAGCACGAGGTGCGTGCCCCGGCCCTCGGCCCCCGGATCGAACGGTCCGTAGTGGAGGCTCATGCGTCGAGCTCCTTCAGGCGGGCCGCGATCCGCGCGGCGATGTCGTCGAGATGCCGGTCCCGCATCAACTGCGGGTGCGAGCAGTCCAGGTCGTGATTGACGACGGCGCCGGTCACGTGCGCGCGCCACGCCTCCCGGGTGAGCCAGTCCTCGGCACGCGGCGCGGCGGCCGTGAAGAACAGCAAGTCGCCCTCGAAAAGCTCGTGTTCGTGCTCGCGCATCAGCCGGGCGTGGTTGGGCACGATGTCGACGATCTTCGACAGGGTGTGGTCGCCGAGCCCGGCGAGCGGACTGCCCGCGCGGCGCAGCGTGGCGAGCACGTCGTCCTTGGTGCGCTCGTCGGTGCGGTCGAAGCCCGCCATGCGCAGGACGGCCGTGAGCGCGTCACCCTCCTCGGGCGCGGGGCGTTCGCGCCACTGCTCGGCCGGGAACGCGTCGAGCAGCGCGAGGAGTTCGACCCTCTCCCCGGCCCGCTGGAGCAGTACGGCCACGGTGTGCGCGAGGATTCCGCCGACCGACCAGCCCAGCAGCCGGTAGGGGCCGTGCGGTTGAACCTCGCGGATTCGCTCGGCGTAGTCGGCCGCCTCGTCCTGGAGTGTGCTCGGCAGCGGCTCGTCATGGACCAGTCCGCGCGCCTGGATGCCGTACACGGGCTGGTCCGGACCGAGCCGGGCGGACAGGCCCGCGTAGCACCAGGACATGCCGCCCGCAGGATGGAACGCGAACAGCGGAGGCCGGTCACCCTCGGCGCGCAGCGGCAGTACGACGTCCAGCGCGTCCCCGGACGCCGGCCCCGCCCCTTCGAGCCGGGCGGCCAGCGCGGCGGGGGTCGGCGCCTCGAACAGCGAGCCGATCGTCAGCTCGGCGCCGAACTCCTCCCGTACGCGTGCCACCAGGCGCACCGCCAGCAGCGAGGTCCCGCCCAGGTCGAAGAACGCGTCGTCGGGACCGGCCTGTCCGACCCCGAGCACCTCCGCGAACAGCCGCGTCAGCGCCTCCTCGCGCGGGGACGCCGGGCGCCTGGCACCCTCACCGCCGGCGAAGACCGGGGCGGGGAGCGCACGGCGGTCCAGCTTGCCGTTGGGGCTCAGCGGGAAGGAGTCGAGGGCGAGGACCGCCGCCGGGACCATGTGCTCCGGAAGCACGCGCGCCAGCGACGCCCGTACGGCCGCGGGATCGGCACCGCCGGTCACATAGCCGACGAGGCGGTCGTCGAGGACCAGCGCGCAGGATCCGTCCACGCCGTCCTGGGCCGCCAACGAGGCCTCGATCTCGCCGAGTTCGATGCGCTGGCCGCGCAGCTTCACCTGGTGGTCGGTGCGGCCGAGGTACTCCGCCTCACCCTTCTCCGTCCAGCGTGCCAGGTCGCCGGTGCGGTACATCCGGGTACCGGACGGACCGAACGGGTCGGCCACGAAACGGGACGCCGTGAGCTCCCCGCGGTTCAGGTAGCCGTCCGCCAACTGCGTTCCCGCCAGATACAGTTCGCCCGGAATCCCTGGCGGGCAGGGCTGCAGCGCCGCGTCGAGAACGTACAGGCGGGTGTTCCACACCGGCCGTCCGATCGGCACCGGACCCGAGCCCTCCGGGGCGCAGGCGTGGTAGGTGACATCGACAGCCGCCTCGGTGGGCCCGTACAGGTTGTGCAGCCGGGCGCCCGGCAGCGTGTGCCCGAAGGTGTTCGCGGTCTCGCGCGGCAGTGCCTCGCCGCTGCAGAAGACCTGGCGCAGGCTTTCGCACTGGGCCGGGTCCGCCTCCGCCAGGAACACCTGGAGCATCGACGGCACGAAGTGGCAGGTGGTGACGGCCTGTTCGCGGATCAGCCGGGCCAGGTAGCCGGGGTCCTTGTGGCCGCCGGGCTCGGCGACGACGAGCGCGGCGCCCTGGCGCAGCGGCCAGAAGAACTCCCAGACGGACACGTCGAACGACGACGGGGTCTTCTGCAACACCCGGTCCTCGCAACCCAGTCCGTACGCGTGCTGCATCCAGCGCAGGCGGTTGTCGATCGCCGCGTGGGAGACGACGACGCCCTTGGGGCGGCCGGTGGAGCCGGAGGTGTAGATGACGTACGCGGGGTCGGACGGCGTGAGCGCCCTCGGTGGGTTCACCCAGGAGTGCGTGGACACGTCCAGCCCGTCCAGGACGACGAGCGGGGTCCCGGTGTCCTCCGGGAGGCGTCCCGCGCGGTCGGTGACGGCGCACACCGGTGCCGCGTCCTGGAGCATGTGGGCGAGCCGCTGCTCCGGGTAGTCGGGGTCGAGCGGCAGATACGCGGCGCCCGCCTTCAGCACGGCGAGCAGGGAGACGACCAGTTCCACCGAGCGCGGCACCGAGACCGCCACCACCGCACCCGGCCGGGCGCCGAGGGTCTGCAGATGCCGGGCCAGCCGGTTGGCGCGCGCGTTGAGGTCCGCGTAGGTGAGGGAGGTGTCCCCGTAGATCAGCGCCGTCGCGTCCGGGGTCCGTGCCGTGCGTGACTCGATGGGGCCGATGAGGGTGGTCGGCGGCAGCTTGCGGTCCGTGCGGTTGAACTCGTCCACCACCAGGGCGTGTTCGTCCGGCGTCGCGATGCCGTGGGTGGCGAGCGGCAGTTGCGCGTCGGAGTCGGCGAGCCGTTCCAGGAGATGAAGGAACCGATCCTGGTGCGCGGCGAGTTCGGTGTCCTCGTACAGGGCCGGATTGCCGTCGTGGTCGATGCGCAGTCCGTGGCCGTCGGTGCGGTCGTAGATGTTGACCGTCAGGTCGTCGACCGGGCCGGCCGACAGGTTCCGTGCCCGGGTCGGCGCGCCCGCGAAGTCGACGCCGTAGTCGAACGGCATGACGTTGACGAGCGGGCCGACCAGACCCCGCATCTCGCCGAGCAGCCCCAGGTCGCGGCGGATGTCCTCGTAGCGGTATCGCTGGTGGCGGCGCACCTCCCGGATGCCGAGGACCACCTGACGCACCAGCTCGGCGAAGGTCGCGTCGGGGGAGACGGTGAGCCGCAGCGGCAGCACGTTCATCACCATGCCGGGCACGCGCAGCGCGACCGAGCCCATGCGGCCCATCATCGGCAGGCCCAGTACGACGTCCGGCCGGCCGGTCGCGCGGGAGGTGTAGAGGGCCTGCGCGGCGATCAGGACGTCCGGCCAGGTCGCCCGGGACCGGGCGGCGAGCTCGCGCAGCCGCTCCGTGGTCGCCGGCGGCAGATACGTCGTACGGCGGCGGAAGGTGCGTGAGGGCAGTGCGCCGCGGCCCGCGAGGCGGGGCGCCTCGGGGCGGTCGGCGAACGCCCGGGCCCAGTGCGCGCGGTCGGCGTCGAAGGCGCCGGAGGAGCGGTACTCGGCGTCGTCGGCGACGAGGTCGGCGAGCGGCCTGAAGGTGCGCGGACCCGGCTCCTCGCCCCGGGCGAGCGCCGTGTAGACGTCGGCGGTGCGCCGGACGAGGAGTGAGTAGCCGAACCCGTCCATGACGAGGTGGTGGATGCGCTGATACCACAGCCACCGCCGCTCGCCGACGCGGAACAGGGCGTGCCGGAACAGCGGCCCCACCGCCAGGTCGAAGGGCTCGGCGAGGTCGGCACGCATCCACGCCTCGGCCTGCTCCTGGGCGTCCGGCGCCCTCCGCAGGTCGTGCGCCTTTTGGGCGTCCGGCGCCCTCCGTGGACCGTGCGCCCGCTCCTGGGCGTCCAGCGCGCTCCGCAGGTCGTGCACGGTGAGCGGCAACTCGACCGCGTCCGCGATGTACTGGCGTGGGCCGTTCGGGGTGTCCTCGACGCGTACGCGCAGCGAGTCGGCCTCGGCGACGACCTGCCGCAGGGCGGTGGCGAAGAGCTCCGGGTCGATCGGTCCGTCGATCTCCAGGCACTCCGCGGTGTTCTGCGCGGGGCTGAGCGGGTCAAGGGCCTGCGCGTACCACATGCCCGACTGGGCGGCCGTAAGTGGCAGTTCGGTGACCGCGGTGCCGGCGTCGCCGGTCGTCAGGACCGTCATGAGACGACCCCCAGCAGTGGCGCCCAGGCCTCGATGGCCGGCTGCTCCGCCAGGTCGGCGAAGGCCGCCTCGACGCCGTGCTCGCGCCGCCAGCGCTCCAGCAGTGCCATGACCCGGACCGAGTCGAGGCCGTAGTCCACGAGGTTCTCGTCGAAGGGGATGTCCACGGGATCCTCGCCGAGGGAGTCGGCGACATCACTGCGGATCTGCTCCAGGGTGAGGGCCATCGGGCTCAGACCTCCTTGAGAAGCGCGTCGGTGGTGGTCACGACCGCGCAGCGGCCCGCGGCCCAGCGCAGCGCCATGTCGTGGTCCTCGCGGGTGAAGTCGGCGACGGCGTCGGCGACGACGAACGCCTGGATGTCCCGCATCCACGCGTCCGCCGCGGTCATGAGCACCCCGATGTGCGCGTACACGCCGACGACGACCAGCTGGTCACGCTCCTCGTCGCGCAGCAGCTCCTCCAGCCGGGTGCGGACGAACGCGCTGTACTTCCACTTGGTGAGCATCCGGTCGCCGGGCCGCGGCGTGACCGGGTCCGGCACGCTGAGCGCGTGCGGGTCGTTGGCGACACCCGGGCCCCAGAAGTCGAGCTGGAGCCCGCGCTGCCGGGGCGTCTGCCCGCCCCGCTGCGTCGAGTACACGACCGGTATGCCGGTGCTTCGGGCACGGTCGAGCAGCCGGGAGGTGTTGTCGAGCATCCCGGTCAGGGGCGGCTCACCGGCCGGGAACGCGCCGAGGAAGTGGTTCTGGAGGTCGTGGACGAGCAGCACGGCGCGCGCGGGGTCCACGGTCCAGGAGACGCGGTTGGCGGGCAACTCGCTCTCGGTCGGCAGGGGATAGGGGGCTATGGCCGGAAGTGCCATGGGAGATCTGGGCCTTTCAGTGCTGCTCGGCGACGGCGCTGGATCGCAGCTGCTTCTTGCTGACCTTGCCGATCCCGGTCTGCGGGAAGGCGTCGACGAACTCGACGAGATCGGGGACCTTGTAGGCGGCGACGCCGCGCTCACGGACGAATCGCTTGATGGCGACGGGTTTCAGCGGCTCGGCGCCCGCGCGCAGGATCACGTAGGCGAGGGAGCGTTCACCGAGGTACTCGTCGGCCACCGCGACGACGGACACGTCGTGCACGGCCGGGTGGGCGAGGATGATGTTCTCGACCTCCTCCGGCGCGACCTTCTCCCCGCCCCGGTTGATCTGGTCCTTCGCCCGGCCCTCGACGACGAGATGACCGCTCGCGGTGCGGCGCACGATGTCGCCGGTGCGGTAGAAGCCGTCCTCGGTGAAGGCCGTCGAGTTGTGTTCGGGAGCGCGCCAGTAACCGCGGACGGTGTAGGGGCCGCGCGTCAGCAGATGCCCGAACTCCCCGTCTGGTACCTCGAGTCCGGCGTCGTCGACGATCCGGATCTCGTCGTCCGGGGAGATCGGCAGCCCCTGCGTGCCGACGACCGTCTCCTCGTCGTCGCCCAGCCGGGTGTAGTTGACAAGGCCCTCCGCCATCCCGAAGACCTGCATCAGCCGGCAGCCCAGCGCGGGTTCCAGCCGACGCGCCGCCTCCTCGCTGTACTTGGCACCGCCGACGAGCACCAACTCCAGGCTGGACAAGTCGTGTTCGGTATCCGCACCGGCTTGCGTCCACACGAGCGCGAGGGGCGGAACCAGCCCTGTCATGGTGATCCGCTCCCGCTCTACGAGGGGAAACGCGGTCGCCGGATCGGGCGCGGGGCACAGCACGGCCGTACCTCCGGCATACAGGACGCCCAGCCAGCCGGGCGAGCTCATCGGGAAGTTGTGCGCGGCCGGCAGCACCACCAGGAAGCGGGTGCCGGCGTCGACACCGCAGATCTCGTTGGAACCCCACAGCGAGTACAGGTAGTCGTCGTGGGTGCGCGGGATGAGCTTCGGCACGCCCGTCGTACCGCCCGAGAGCTGAAGGAAGGCCAGCTCGTGCGGTTGAGGGCCGGGAAGCGGCTCGGACGGATCGCACGGCACCTCGGCGAGGGCCGTGTGCTCGCCCGGATCGCCGACGACGAAGACGTGCCGCAGGCTCGGCGTACGCTCCTTGACCCGCGAGGCGAGGACGCGGTGGTCGAAGCCCGCGTGCCGGTCGGGAATCACACAGGCGACGGCCTCGGTGAAGGAGCAGAAGTAGCCGATCTCGCTCTCGCGGTGTGCGGGCAGCGCGTACACCGGCAGCGCGCCGACGCGGAAGAGCGCGAAGACGACCTCGACGAACTCGCCGACGTTCGGGAGGTGCAGGACGACCCGGTCGCCCTTGGAGATCCCCCGTGCCGCGAACCCGGCGGCCAGCCGGTCGGCGCGCTCGTCCAGTTGGCGGTAGGTCCAGGTGCGCCGCCCGGGCGCCGGATCGACGAGGGCGATCCGGTCGGGATGCGCGGCGGCGCGCTCGCGCAGCATGCCGCCGAACGTCTCCCCGCGCCAGTAGCCCGCCGCGCGGTAGCGCTCGGCGAACTCGGCGGGCCAGGTGGGCGCGTCGACGCCTGGGGTGCAGGCGTTTAGCGTGAGGTCGGGCCCGGTGCCGGTCACAGCGAGGCTCCCACGGCACTGAGGAACGTACGGAACTTGGCGCCCGTCTCGGCCGTTTCGGCCTCGGGCGACGAGGCGGCCACCACACCGGCCCCGGCGAACAGCCGCAGTGAGCGGCCCTCGGCCTCGGCGCAGCGGATCGTGACGACCCACTCGCCGTCACCGTCCGCGTTCTGCCAGCCGACCATGCCGGTGTAGGGGCCGCGGTCGAAGGGTTCCAGCTCGGCGATGACGGCGCGGGCCACCTCGGTGGGGGTGCCGCACACCGCCGGAGTGGGGTGCAGCGCGGACGCCAGGTCGAGGGCGGTAACCGCCGGGTCGGCCAGCTCGCCGGTGACGGTGGTCGACAGGTGCCACATGGCCGCCGTACGCACCAGGGTGGGCCGGTCCGGCACGTCGAGCCGGGTGCAGAACGGCGCGAGCGCCTCGCGCACGGCGGCCACCACGACGGCGTGCTCGTGCAGGTCCTTCGGGGACTCCAGCAACGCGGCCGCGCGCCGGACGTCCTCGGCGAGATCGGTGCTGCGCTGAGCGGAACCGGCCAGCGGGTTGGCGCTCAGGAGTCCGCCCCGGCGGGCGACCAGGAGCTCGGGACTGGCCCCGATGAGCGTGCGGCCGGGTCCGCTGGGGACGGCGAAGGTGTATCCGGCCGGGTCCCGGCGCGCCAGCCGGCGCAGCATGGCCGGCAGATCCGGCTCGCGCGGGGAGGTGAGCTCCAGGGTGCGGGCGAGGACGACCTTGTCGAACTCCCCGGCCCGCATCCGCCGGACCGCGCCGGCGACCGCCTCGCCGTATCCCGCGGCGGCCGGAACCTCCGTCACCCGCCAGTCGGTCCGTTCGTCGGTGTCGGGCACGGGCAGCGCGATGAGCGGGTCCTCGCGCAGCGGCGGCGCCCACCGCACGGACGCCGGTACGGCCAGCGAGGGCGGGGCGTCGGGGGCGAAGGGCAGGGAGCCCACGACGATCGGATCGGGGTCCCCGGCGCGGCGGCGGGCGTCGAGAACCTCACGCACCCGGAGCGCCAACGGCCTTGTGCCGTGGGGTATTTCGGCGGCGGTGCCCCGACCGAGAAGGGTGTGGCGGGGAGAGGCGAGGAAGCGGTCGGGCCCGGGGCGGTAGGCGTCGAGGAGGGCGGTCGCCGCGCCGGGGGACACCAGTGTGGGGGCGGTGGCTTCGTGCAGAGATGCAGACATGGGTGTCTCCAGTGGGGGAGAGGTGGCACGACCGGGGTCGGCGCGGGGCGGGCGGTTCAGGCCCGGAGGGTGGCGCCGCCGTCGACGTACAGGTCGTGCATGGTGATGTGACGGGCGCGGTCGGAGACGAGGAAGACGACGGCGTCGGCGATGTCGGCCGGGTCGGCGATCCTGCCGAGCGGGATGCCCGTGCGGTGCGACGCGAGGTCACCTTCGACGACGCGCCTGACCGCTGCCTCCTGGTCGGTCGAGCCGGTCCACAGCGCGCGTTGCATGTCGGTGAGGGTCGAGCCGGGTGAGACGGTGTTGCATCGGACGCCCCGCGCGGCCACCTCGAGGCCCAGGCATTTGGTGAACATGACGGCCGCGGCCTTCGAGGCGGCGTAGGCGGCCATGCCCGCGCGGGGGATTCCGGCGGCGTTCGAGGCGACGGTGACGACGCTGCCACGACCGCGTCCGGCCATCCGGCGGGCGACGGACCGCGAGACGTGGAACACGCCGTTCGTGTTGACGGCGAAGGTGGCCGTCCAGTCCTCGTCCGTCAGGTCCACGACGTCCGAACTCCGCAGGATCCCGGCGACGTTGACGGCGATGTCCACCGGTCCGAGCGTCCGCTCTGCCTCGGCGACCAGCGTCTCGACGGCGGTGGCGTCCGTGACGTCGAGGGGGCGAGGGGTGACCTGGTCGCCGTACTCGCCGGCGAGGGCCGCCACGCCGTCGGGGGCCAGGTCGGTGGCGAGGACGCGGGCGCCCTGCTCGACGAGCGCGGCGACCACCGCCTCGCCGATACCCCGGCCCGCCCCGGTCACCAGGGCGAGCCGTCCGGCCAGCTCGGGACCGGCGCTCACTTGACCATGGCCTTCCGGATGTCGTCGAGCACCGAGACGGCCGCTTCCGCGCCGCCCAGGCTTGTCCACTTGGTGCCGTCGATCACGGTGGCGTGCTTGTCCTGTACGGCGCTGAGCTGCTTGTAGGCGGCCTTCTTGTCGAGTGCGGCGAGCAGTTCGGTGTCCGAGGTCCCCGGGTCGAGGGTTCCGATGAACAGCCAGTCGCCGTCGATCTGGTCGAGGTTCTCCTCGCTGATCGGCGTGGAGTGGCCCTCGCCCTGCTCGGCCTGGATGCCGGGCCGCTCGAAGCCGAGATCCTTGAGGACGTCACTGATGAACACGCCCTGCTGCATGACGGCCGAGCCCTTGGCCGAGTAGCGCGTCACGGACACCGTCGCGCCGGCCGCGGAGCCGAGGTCCTTCTTCAGGGCCGTGACCTCGGTGTCGTAGCCGTCGAGGAACTTCTCGGCCTCGTTGGTCCTGCCGAGCACCTTGCCGGTCAGTTCGAGGGACTTCTTCCAGCTCTTGGTGCTGTCGATCGTCACGACGGTGGGCGCGATCTTCCGCAGCTGCGCGAGGACTTGTTCGTCGGCCAGCTGCCCGGCGAGGATCACATCCGGCTCGGCCTGGACGACCTTCTCGATGTCCGGGCCGGTCACCGCGCCCACCACGGGTATGTCCTTCGCCTTGTCCGCGAGGTATGCGGGGGCGCCCGTCTGGCCGCGCCCGGCCGTCAGGCCCACCGGGTCGACGCCGAGCGTGAGCGCGGAGTCCAGGTCCATCTCGCTGAGCGTCACGACCCGTTGGGGCGCGGCCGGCACCTTCACCGCGGTACCGGTGGCGTCGGTGACCTGGGTGGTTTCCGCTCCGCCCGCCGCCCCGGCGCTGTCGCTTTTCTCCGGGGATCCGCACGCGGTCACGACCAGCGCACAAGCGGCCAGGATCGTGGCCGGCACGACCGGACGGGCGATGCCACGGGAAGGGAAGAACGGGTTCGGCGCCATGGCCTGGGGTCTCCGTTGGTGTTCGACGACAGGGGGTCTCGGAAGTGGTTACGACGTCGCATGTGCCTTGCTCTGTAGGGCTGTTGGGCACTTTCAGGCAGGCGGGAAGCAGTCGGTTCCGTCGGGTTCGACGCAGTGAAACTTAGGTTAGCCTAACCTTATGAAAAATTGGACGTCAACATTTATGTCAACAATGAGGAGGGCTCGGCGAGTTCCGCGGGGAACCCGACCCGGCCACCGGGAACCGCTCACGTCGCGGGAACGCCCCGTCATCCTGGCCGCCGCGGGGTTCGTCCTCCTGCTCATGGCCCTCGTCCTGCTGTCCCTCCTCATCGGTACCGGATCCACCTCCATGGGCGGCGCCTGGGACTACCTGACCGGCGACCCGGCCGCCCGCGCGAACGACCGACTCCGACTGGCCGTCATGGATGTCCGCCTCCCGCGCACCCTCGCCGGAGTACTTGTCGGCGGTTGCCTCGGCATCGCCGGCTGCCTGCTCCAGGCCGCGACCCGCAACCCGCTCGCGGAGACCGGACTGCTCGGCGTCAACTCCGGCGCCGCCTTCGCCGTCGTTCTCGGCCTGACGTACTTCGACGCCCACTCACCCGCCGCGCTGATGGTCTGGGCCCTGCTGGGCGGCATGGCCGCGAGCGCGATCGTCCTGCTGCTCGCAGCCTCCGGGCGCGCCGCCGGGTCCCCGCTGCGGCTCGTCCTCGTCGGGTCCGCGCTCGGCGCCACCTTCCACGGCCTCACGTCGTACGTCCTCCTCGGCACCCGGTCGACGTACGACACCTATCGCTACTGGACGATCGGCTCCCTCGCCGGAGTCGAGACCGCCGACCTGCTGCCCCTGCTGCCGTTGGCCGCGCTCGGCCTGCTCGTCGCGCTCGGCAGTGCCCGCCCCCTGTCGGCTCTCGGCCTCGGCGACGACAGCGCCCGCTCGCTCGGCCACCATCCCGGCCGGATCCGCCTCGTCGTGGCGGGAGCCGTCTCGCTGCTCGTCGGCTGCGCGGTCGCGGTGGCAGGCCCCATCGCCTTCCTCGGACTGCTCGCCCCCTACGCCGCCCGAGCGCTGACGGGAGCGAGGATGACCGCCCAACTCGTCCTGTCCGCGCTGGTCGCGGCCGATGTCATGCTGCTCGCCGACATCCTCGCCAGGATGGTCATCAAGCCCTGGGAGACCCCGGTCAGCGTGCTGCTCGCCCTCGTGGGCGGGCCGCTGCTCGTCTGGATCGCCCGCTCGTCGCGGCTGTCCACGGCGGGAGCGTCGGCATGAGCGAGGCGACCCGTCCGGATGTGACGCCGCCCGACAGCACCGTGCTGCGCACAGGCACGCTCTCGTGGCTGTTCCCGCGCCGCGGCGCGCTCGCCGCCGCCGTCCTCGTACCCGTGCTCCTCGTCCTCATCGCCCTTGCGGTGCTGGCGAGTTCGACCGGGATGGGCCCGTCGCGGACCCTTTCCGGGCTGCTCGGCACCGGCGACCCCGGGACCGTCATGATCGTGCGGGACTTCCGCCTGCCGCGCGTCTTCGTCGGCCTCATGGTGGGTGCCGCCCTCGGCATCGCGGGCTGTCTCACCCAGACCCTCGCCGGCAACCGGCTCGCCACCCCCGACCTCGTCGGCGTCAACGAGGGTGCCACAGCGGCCGTCGTCGCCTCGGCGGCCGGCTCTGCGACCGGCATGGTCGGCGCCTGGTGGCTCGGCCCGCTCGGTGCCGTCGCCGCCGCGGTCCTCGTCGTCCTGTGCGCGGGCGGCGCGGGCGCGGCCGGCTACCGCGTCCTGGTGGTCGGCATCGGCGTCTCCACGTTCATCGGCGCCGTGAGCGACCTCATCATGTCCCGCGAGAACGACAACACCGCGGGCGGCGTCTTCCTTTGGGCGGTCGGCAGCCTCAACGGCCGTGACTGGAGCGTCGGTACGCCGCTGCTGATCGCCCTGCTCTTCCTGGTCCCGCTCTCCCTGGCGGCCGGGCACCGTCTCCAACTCCTGCGCTTCGACGACGACATGGCGGCCTCCCTGGGCGTCGACCTGCCACGCATGCGCGCCGCCGCGCTCGCCCTCGCCGTCGCCCTCGCCGGTGTCGCGGTCGGTGTCGGCGGCCCCATCGCCTTCGTCGCCCTCGCCGCCCCGATCCTCGCCCAGAGGTCGGCCGGACCCACCCGCGTCCCGGTCCTCGGCTCCGCCCTGACCGGCGCCGCCCTCATCGCGGCGGCAGACGCGCTGGGCCGTGTCGTCGCCCCCGTCGAACTCCCCGTCGGTGTCGTCACCAGCGTCCTCGGCGGCCCCTTCCTCCTCTGGGTCCTCTTCCGCCCGGACCGCACCACCGGAAAGGCCTGACCACTCCATGCCCGACCTCCCGAAGACCGACGCGGCGACCGGTGCCGTGACCGACGCCGTGACCGACGCGAGTGGTACCTCGACCGGCACGGTGACCCACGCGAGTGAGACCGTGCCCGGCACGTTGACCGAGGCGACCGACACCGCGCCCGACACCGTGACCGAGGCGGCTACCACCGCACCCGGCCTCGAAGTCCGCGCACTGCACGCCGGCTACCCCGGCCGCCCCGTCGTCCAGGACGTTGATCTCACCCTCCCCGCCGGACAGGTCGCCGCCATCGTGGGCCCCAACGGCTGTGGAAAATCAACCCTGTTGCGCGCCATCGCCCGCCTGCACCGGCCCGAGTCCGGCACGGTGCACGTCGACGGCGCCGACATCTGGAGCCTCGGTCGGCGGCAGGCCGCCCACCGGGTCGCCCTGCTGCCGCAGTCACCGCGCGCCCCCGAAGCCGTCACCGTGGCCGGGCTCGTGCGCTACGGCCGCCACCCCCACCAGGGCCTGCTGCGCCAGTGGTCGCGCGAGGACGAACAGGCGGTGCGCGACGCCCTCGATGCCACCGGAACCACCGAACTCGCCGCCGAACGCCTCGACCGGCTCTCCGGGGGCCAGCGTCAGCGCTGCTGGCTCGCGATGGTCCTGGCCCAGCACACCCCCGTCGTCCTGCTCGACGAACCCACCAGCGCACTCGACCTCGGTCACGCCGTCGACGTCCTCGAACTCGTCCGCGAGGTCGCCGCCGCCGGGCGCACCGTCGTCATGGTGCAGCACGACCTGGCGGCAGCCGCGCGCTACGCCGACACCGTCGTCGCCATGAAGAACGGCCGCGTCATCGCCCAGGGCGTCCCCCGCGACACGGTCGACGAGACCCTGGTCAAGGAGCTCTACGCGCTGGACGCGGACATCCTGCGGGCCCCGGGCGACGCCTCACCGGTCGTCGTACCGCGCGCCCGCCGACGTACGGACGGCTGACGTCCGTCGGTACGCGGACGGCTGACGTCCGCGTCCCCTCCCCACCCGCGTCTCCCGCTGGCCGCCATCGGCGGTCACCGAAGCCCAGCGGCGACATGGAGAACAAAATTGTTGACAATCTTGTTGGACTAGATTTAGGTTCGACAGGCACTCACTCAGGGAGGGCACATGCCGAAAGAAGCCCGTCCGAGCACCGGAGAGCAGGCCAAGCAGCACGCGCTCGCGCAGCTGCGGCAGGCGATTCTGCGCGGCGACATGGCACCGGCCCAGCGGCTGGTGGAGAACGAGCTCGCCGAGCTGTTCGGTGTGACACGGGCCAGCGTCCGGGCAGCGCTGATCGAGCTGGAGTCGGAAGGACTGGTGGAGCGGATCCGCAACCGTGGATCACGGGTGCGGGTGGTGACGGTCGAGGAAGCGGTGGCCATCACCGAGTGCCGGATGGCCCTCGAAGGGCTGTGCGCGGCCAAGGCGGCCATCGCGGCCACCGACGATCAGCTCGCCGAACTGGCGGACCTGGGCAGGGCGATGACCAAGGCCGTGGCCGACGGCGAGCCGATCACCTACTCCGAGCTCAATCACGAAGTGCACGCCCGGGTAAGGCAGTTCAGCGGCCAGGAAGTGGCCGTGGGGCTGCTGGAGCGGCTCAACGCGCAGCTGGTGCGCCATCGTTTCCAGCTCGCGCTGCGGCCGGGCCGGCCACAGCAGTCCCTGAGCGAGCATCTGACCATGATCGAGGCGATCACGGCCAGGGACCCGCAGGCGGCCGAGGCGGCCGTCCGCGCCCACCTCAGCAGCGTGATCGACGCGTTGCGCGACTGACGCGGCCGAGGCGGGCGCACACCTGTCCACCAAGGAGAGTTGAGCAATGACGCACGGCTACGCGCCCGCCACCCCACGATCGACACTCGTCGTCACCGCGCATGCCGGAGACTTCGTGTGGCGGGCCGGGGGCGCGATCGCCCTGGCCGCCTCCCGCGGCGAGAAGGTCACCATCGCGTGTCTGACCTTCGGCGAGCGCGGCGAGTCCGCCAAGGCCTGGCGCGACGGCAGGAACCTCGAGGAGATCAAGGCGATACGCCGCGAGGAGGCCGAGAAGGCCGCTGCCACCCTCGGTGCCGAGGTCCGCTTCTTCGACGCCGGCGACTACCCGCTGGTCGCCACCGCCGAGCTGACCGACCAGCTGGTGGCCGTCTACCGCGAGACCCAGCCCGACGTCGTGCTCACCCACCCCGTCGAGGACCCGTACAACGGCGACCACCCCGCCGCCAACCGGATGGCGCTGGAGGCCCGCGTCCTCGCGCAGGCCATCGGCTACCCCGGCCCGGGCGGGATCATCGGCGCCCCGCCGGTCTTCTACTTCGAGCCGCACCAGCCCGAGATGAGCGGCTTCCGGCCCGAGGTGCTCCTCGACATCACCGAGGTCTGGGAGACCAAGCGCAAGGCGATGGAGTGCCTCGGCGCCCAGCAGCACCTGTGGGAGTACTACACCGACCTCGCCGTACGCCGCGGTGTCCAGCTCAAGCGCAACGCGGGGCCCAACCTGGGCCTGGCACACAAGACCATGGCCGAGGCGTACATGCGCCCGTACCCGCAGATCGCGAAGGAGCTGGCATGAGTGGCGTGATTGTCACCAACCCGCCGAAGGCGGAGCTCAAGGACGTCGACGCGCTCGCGGGATACGGCGTCGCCACCGTCCACGAGGCGATGGGCCGCACCGGCCTGCTCGGCACGCATCTGCGCCCGGTCCAGCAGGACACCCGGGTCGCGGGCACCGCCGTCACGGTGCTCAGCTGGCCCGGCGACAACCTCATGATCCACGCCGCGGTCGAGCAGTGCGGCGAGGGCGACATCCTGGTCGTCACCACCACCTCGGCCTCCACCGACGGCATGTTCGGCGAGCTGTTCGCCACCGCGCTCAAGCAGCGCGGCGTACGCGGCGTCGTGACCAACGCGGGCATCCGCGACACCGCCGAGCTGCGCGAGATGGGCTTCCCGGCCTGGGCCGCCGCGGTCAGCCCGCAGGGCACCGTGAAGGCGACCGGCGGTTCGGTGAACGTGCCGGTGGTGATCGGCGGCCAGATCATCCGGCCCGGCGACGTGATCCTCGCCGACGACGACGGCGTGGTGTGCGTGCCCCGCGAGCGGACCGGCGAGACCGTCGAGGCGTCCGAGGCCCGCGAGAACAAGGAGGCCGCCACCCGTGCCGCCTTCATCGAGGGCCAACTGGGCCTCGACCGCTACGGCCTGCGCGAGACCCTCGTACGTCTCGGAGTGACCTACCGGTCCTACGACGAACACGTGCGGGGCGGAGTGGAGTCATGACCGCCCCTGAGGAAGTGCGCTGCATGCTCATGCGCGGCGGCACCTCCAAGGGCGCCTACTTCCTGGCCGAGGACCTCCCCGCGGACGCCGGCGCACGCGACGATCTGCTGCTTCGCGTGATGGGCAGCCCCGACCCGCGTCAGATCGACGGCCTGGGCGGGGCGCACCCCCTGACCAGCAAGGTGGCCGTGGTCTCCGCCTCGGCCGGCCCCGAGGCGGACGTCGACTACCTGTTCCTCCAGGTCGGCGTGGACCGGCCCGAGGTCTCCGACCGCCAGAACTGCGGCAACCTGCTCTCCGGGGTCGGCCCGTTCGCCGTCGAACGGGGACTGGTCGCGGCGACGGACGGGCGGACGTCCGTGCGGATCCGCATGGTCAACTCCGGGGATCTCGCGGTCGCGAGCTTCCCCACCCCCGGCGGGCGCGTCGACTACTCCGGCACGGCCGAGATCTCCGGCGTGCCGGGGACGGCGGCGCCGGTGGTGATCGAGTTCCCGCAGGGCGCCGCCCCGCTGCTGCCCACCGGCCACGCCCGTGACCTCGTCGCCGACACCCCGGTCACCTGTGTGGACAACGGGATGCCGACCGTCCTGATCGCCGCCTCGTCCCTCAAGGTCACCGGCTACGAGAGCCCCAAGGACCTGGAGGAGGACCTCGCCCTCGCCGACCGGCTCCGGGAGATCCGGCTGGAGGCCGGAAAGCTGATGGGGCTCGGTGACGTCGAAGGCACCACGGTGCCCAAGCTCAGCCTGCTGGCGGCGCCGCTGGACGGCGGCGCGGTCATGACCCGCACCTTCATCCCGGTGCGCTGCCACACCTCCATCGGCGTCCTCGGCGCCGCGAGCGTCGCGGCGGGACTCCGGGTCGAGGGCGGCGTCGGCCAGGGCGTGGCACGCCTGCCCGCACAAGGGGACCGGCTGCGCATCGAGCACCCCACCGGATTCCTCGACATCGAGGCCGGCATCGAGCCCGGCGCCGACGGCGTCCCCGTGGCCGGACGCACCGCCGTCGTCCGCACCGCACGAAAGATCTTCGACGGCACGGTCTTCGCCCGGCCGGCCGGAGCCGCACAACACCCGTAAGGAGGCCCACATGGCCCCGCCCCTTGGCGACATCGCCCATCTCGGGCACGTCGAACTGCTCACCCCGGACCTGGACGGCAGTCTGAGGTTCTTCACCGACTACCTCGGCCTTACGGTCAATGGCCATGACGGCGACTCGTACTACCTGCGGACCTGGGACGACTACGAGCACCACAGTCTGGTGCTCACCGCCCACGAGACCGCCGGCATGCGGCGCACCGCGCTGCGCGTCTCCAGCGAGGAGGCCCTGCGCCGACGGGTGAAGGAGCTGGAGAGCACCGGCCACGAGGGCCACTGGTCCGAGGACGAGCCGGGCATCGGCCCGTTGTACGTCACCACCGACCCCGACGGCCACGAGCTCGCCCTGTACTGGGAGTCCGAGTGGTATCAGGCCCCGGACGAGCTCCGGCCCGGCCTGAAGAACCAGCCCCAGGCCAAGCCGGGTCACGGCGTGGGCGTACGTCGCCTGGACCACGTCAACTACCTCGCCGCCGACGTCGCCGCCAACGCCGACTTCCACCAGCACGTCCTCGGCGCCCGGCCGACCGAGCAGATCCGGCTCGACGACGGCCGGATCGCCGCGAAGTGGCTGACGTTCACCAACAAGTCGTACGACGTCGTCTACACCGAGGACTGGACGGGCTCGCGCGGGCGGCTGCACCACATCGCGTTCGCGACCGACACCCGCGAGGACATCCTGCGCGCCGCCGATCTCGCCATCGACACCGGTGTGTTCATCGAGACGGGCCCGCACAAGCACGCCATCCAGCAGACGTTCTTCCTGTACGTCTACGAGCCGGGCGGCAACCGCGTCGAGCTGTGCAACCCGCTCACCCGCCTGGTGCTGGCCCCCGACTGGCCGCTGATCACGTGGACCAAGGAGGAGCGGGCGAAGGGGCAGGCCTGGGGTCTGAAGACCATCGAGTCCTTCCACACGCACGGCACACCGCCCGTCGGCTGACGGTAGCGGCCGTCTCATACGGCGAGAACAAGCCACGGAAAACGGGCGGGGCGGCACACGACTGTGTGCCGCTCGTACCCTTTTACCTGCGCCTTTGGCGTTCCCCGATGGCAGGTGACCGTGTCTGGATCGTTTCTTAGATTGTCAACAAAACCGTTGACACTCGGGTTGGTGAATCTTTAGCGTCTCTCCCACCAACCCGGGTCCGCCGCATGAGCCGCGACGACCCTCCCGCACTCCCTCCAGGGACATGCCTCCCGGACGAGAGGAAACAACGATGTCTCCCTCCACCGCTCTCCCTGCCCGCGGCGGGGCCAGGCTGGCCTTTCTGGTCGTGGGCCTGTGCTGGCTGGTCGTCCTGTTCGACGGCCTCGACATGTTCATCTACGGCTCCGTGCTGCCGCACATGCTGGAGACCAAGGCGCTGGGTATCGACGCAGGCAAGGCCGGTGACGTCGGCTCCTACGCCACCTTCGGCATGCTGATCGGCGCGCTCTCGTCCGGCACCGTCAGCGACTGGGTCGGCCGCAAGAAGACGATCATCGTCTCCACTGCGGTCTTCTCGCTGGCCTCCGCGCTCTGCGCCTCCGCCAACAGCCTCGACACCTTCAGCCTCGGCCGCTTCCTGGCCGGCCTCGGTCTCGGCGGCCTGCTGCCGAGCGCGATCACCCTGGTCACCGAGTACGCCCCCCGTGGCCGCGGTGCCCTGATCGTCGGCTCCCTGATGACCGCCCACCAGGCCGGCGGCATCGTCGCCGCCTTCGTCGCGAAGTGGACCGGCGACTGGCGCACCTCCTTCTGGGTCTGCGTGATCCCGCTCTTCATCGGTGTGCCGCTGGCCGCGAAGTACCTGCCCGAGTCGATGGCCTTCCTCCAGGCCAAGGGGCGCGACACGGACGCCCTGGCACTCGCCGACCGCTACGGCGTGGACCTGGCCGCCAGGAACAAGGCCCGCCAGGCCGCCGGCGAGCGCTGGGGCGCGGTCGCCGCCCTCTTCCGCGGTGGCCTGTGGGTCCAGACCCTGTTCTTCTGGCTGGCCTCCTTCGGCGGCCTCCTGCTGGTATACGGCGTCTCGCAGTGGCTGCCGTCGATGATGCGCGCCGCGGGCTACGACCTCGGCTCCTCGCTGAACTTCGTCATCGTCATCAACCTCGGCGGCATCGTCGGCATGCTGATCGGGGGCAGGCTCACCGACAGGTTCGGCGGCTCCCGCATCGCCGCCATCTGGTTCGGCGCCACCGCCATCGGCGTCTACCTGCTCAGCGTCCACATGCCGCTGGCCCTCACCTACATCGTGGTCTTCCTGACCGGCCTGTTCCTCTTCAGTGCCCAGGCGATGATCTACGCGACGGTGGCCGCCCGCGCCGACGCCGAGAACCGGGCCACCGCGGTCGGCTGGGTCTCGGGCATGGGCCGCTTCGGCGCCGTCTTCGGTCCCTGGCTCGGCGGCCAGCTGCTCGCCACCGGCTCGACCACCTCGGGCTTCGTCGCCTTCTCCATCGCGGGTGTCTTCTCGCTGGTGTTCGTCAGCCTGACCGGCCTGCGCGGCGTCCAGCCGACGCCTAAAACCAGCGCGCCGCAACTCACCCCGACCGGCTGACCGGGCGGGCGGGAGACATACATGTGGGCCGGACCCGGCGGGGGTCCGGCCCACACACGCGTCCGCGACGGTGGGTGTGCGGCCGGTGACTTGCGACGATCTTTCGCGATATGCCATTGCCCTGGCCGCCGCAGGGTGCTGGAGTGATCCCATGGATCACGTCGCGGTACTTGCCCTGTTCGACCGGGACATGCGAGAGGGGGCACGCCCTGACGCCCCCGGGGCCCGGATCGAGCACGTCGGCAAGGTGGTGCGCCAGGTGGGCACCGAGCAGGGATGGAGCGGTGTGACCTGGTCGGATCTGGACGAGACGACCGCGGACGCGGAGATCGCCGAGCAGATCCGGTACTTCTCCGGCCTCGGGATCGAGTTCGAGTGGAAGCTCTACGGACACGACCAGCCGGAGGACCTGGGACAGCGGCTGCGGGACGCCGGGTTCACCGCGGCGCCCGAGGAGACACTCATGATCGCCGAACTGGGCGATCTCGTGCTCGACGCCGAGCCGCCCGAGGGCGTTCGGCTGCTTCCCGTCACCGACCGCGCGGGTGTGGACCTCGTGGCCGACGTGCACGAGCAGGCATTCGGCACGGACGGCACGCGGCTGCGCCGCCAACTGCTCGCCCAGTTGACGGGCGACGAGGACACGGTCGTCGCGGTGGTGGCCCTCGCCGGTGACGTTCCGGTCAGCGCGGCCCGTATGGAGCTCCTGCCGGGGGCGCGGTTCGCCGGCCTGTGGGGCGGCGGCACCGTCGAGGCCTGGCGCGGGCGCGGCATCTACCGCGCGCTGGTGGCCCACCGCGCCCGCGTCGCCGCCGACCGCGGCTACCGCTACGTCCAGGTCGACGCCTCCAGCCAGAGCCGCCCGGTCCTCGCCCGCCTGGGCTTCCAGCCGCTGACCACGACGACGCCGTACGTGTACACGCGGGGCGCCGGGTCCGCGTAGGACCGCCGGCCGCGCGTCCGGAGTACGGCTCTCAGAGTGTGAGCTGGTACTCCGCCGCCTTGTGCGTGGGCAGATAGCCGAGCGCGTCGTTGATGTGGAGCATGGGCGCGTTGCTGTCAGCCGTGTCGGTGAGCAGGCCCGCGAGTTCGGGGTGCCGCAGGCGGGCCTGCCGGATCGACTCCGCCTTCATCCGGAGCCCGAGGCCGTGCCCGCGGTGCTCGGGCAGGACACCGGTGCCGTAGTGCTGACCGTCACCGCGTCCGTCGCCCGGCACGACCAGTTCGGAGAACCCCACGATCGAGCCGTCCGAGCGGTCCACCGCGGCGACCGTATGGAGCGACTCCCCGCGCCTGGCGATGGCTTCGGCCGCCGACAGGACCCGCTCCACGTCCCACACGACGCTCCCGTAGTCGGTCCCCTCCATCGGCATGTCGTCCATGGCCCGCCGGGAGTCGGCGAAGGAACGTGCCTGCCCGGGCGGCACGGCGCCGTCCCAGTGGGTCAACTCGTAGCCGGGGTGCGGGTGTTGTGCGATCTGGGTGATCCGGGCGAGATCCACGTCGGGGAGGGTCAGCCTCGCGTACGTCAGCGCCAGCACCCGGCGAAAGCCGCGCGCCGCCAGGAAGAGGTCGCCGGGGGAGCCGTCTTCGGCCTGCGCGACGAGTGACCTGCGTCCCTCGCTCCGCGCCGCGGCGACGGCCGCGTCCAGGAGGAGACCGCCCACTCCCTGCCGTCGCTCACCCGGATGTACGGCGATCTCGAGCTCCGCGAGATGCTCCTGTCCGTCCTTCGTGAACAGCCGCAGGAAGGCGGAGCCCAGCGGGACTCCGTCGGCGTCGGAGGCCAGCCACACCAGGCGTCGGCTCGACGGTGTGGTCCCGGGATCGGTCAGTGGTGTGACGTGCGGTGGCAACGGTTCTCCGTGGCGGCTGGACGGGTGCGGCGAAACCCGCAGAACCTAGCCGCCACGGTGTGTGAGCCGCAAGGGAAATAGTGCTCCAGCGGTGGCACGGTCCTTGCCACCTACTCGAAACGCCGGGACGGGGTGCACCCAGCGCACGTTCGACCTCTCCCGCCGGGGGTCACTCAGGGTGGATCCACCCGGTGGCGGCCACGACCTCACGCGCGATGTCCACCACCGTGCGGTCGTCGGTCGCCACCCGGACGGTGTCCGCGGGCACCCGCTCGTCGAGGAGCCGGGCCTTGTGGGCACTGTTGGCCAGCTCCCGCTCCAGCTCGGAACCGATCTCCCGGCCCTTGAGCCGCCGGGCGGTGGTGTCGTCGGTGGCGGTCAGCAGCACGCGGACGATCCGTACGTCCGTCCCGATGGCCCGCTCGAACAGGCTCGCCGACTCGGTCAGCACGCTCAGGGTGTTGGTGTAGACGAGACGCCGGTGGCCGAGGTCGGCGAAGTTCCCCCACACCGCACGGAGATTGCGTTCGGTGATCCCGGCACGGTGCGGGTCGCCGTCGGGCGCTGGATGCACGTACCCCATGAAGTCGCCCTCGATCACCGCGTGGCCGACCTCCGCGGCCTTCAGCCGTGCCGAGACCTCCCAGCTCACCGTGGATTTGCCGACGCCCGCGCGCCCGCCGATGAGCAGCACCTCCGTGTGATCCATACGAGAAGCGTGCCAGAGCGGGGCGCGCCCGGCTCTCGGTGTACCCCCGAGCGCGTTCCCGCCCTGACCCGCGGGTCGGTGACCGGCTGTCGCCTTCCTCCGGCTACGCCCGAGGCGTGCTGCCCCTTGCCGTGACCGCGCAGATCGCCCCCAGCGCCACGGCCAGCGCGCCGATGATGATGCTGTTGAGTACGGCCCCGGTGTCCGGGCTGCTGCCGACGATCCACGGCGAGATGATCATCCACGCGCCCATCGCGCAGAGTGCCCAGCTCAGTCCGTTCATCCTCTCCGGTGCGAGGGTGAATCCGAGGGCCAGCAGGCCTATCGCGATGCCCATGATGAGGTTGTGCGTCACCAGGGCGGGCTGGCTGGTCGTGTAGTGGAGTATCCATGGGGACATCGCGCAGTACAGGCCGAGCAGGAACACCGGCCCGTCCACGAGTGCCACATCGCGACCGCCGAGCATGCGGGCATACCGGTCCCGCATTTCGTCTACGTCGGGGTGGCTGCCGATGTCACCTCTGGGGTGCGAGACGTTGGCCATGACTCGTCTCCTTCGAGCTCTTTCGATCTGTGCGGCCCCACCGCTCCGGTGGCGGTATGCGGTAAGTGCCTGATTCGTTCTATTGTGCTCTTATTTCTTCTTTATGTGTAGCGGGCGGTGGGGGAGGCAAATGGGTGAGAGTGAGCTGCTGGCGCGGTTGCCCGAGCGGGTCTGGTCGACGCCGTACGTCGGGGGGCGCTTTCCCGGCTCCCGGGCCGTCACTGAGCGGCCGGGCCTCGCGGAGGGCGCCAACTGCCAGCTCTTCGCCTACGAGGTGCTCCGCCACTTCGCCATGGAGGTCCCCGCGTGGCGGTCGAGCGACCTGTGGGCCGACACCGCACTCACCGAACGGGTGGCGAACGCCCGGCCGCTGGACCTGGTCCTCTTCAACGCCACCGACGAGTCCTGGGGCGCGCACGTCGGCGTGGTCGTGGGGGAGGGCCGGGTCCTGCACCTCAGTGCCGAGGCGGGGCGTCCGGCGGTGTGGGGCCTGGCGGACTTCGCCGCCCGGGACCGCTATCGCACGCTCCTCGGTTTCAAGCGGGTCCCGCGCCGGGGGTGAGCCGGCCACCCAGCTCCCGGGACCTTCGTACGAACGCCTCGTGCAGGTCGTCGGCCGCGCGAGGTACCGAGTCCGCCCGGCGCCGCTGAAGCATCAGCACCACCTCCGTCGAGTCCTCGTCGATCGGCCGGCAGGTGATCGCGCCGCGTCGCTCCAGCGGATCGCCCAGCACACTGAAGTCGGGCAGGACCGTCGCGCCCAGCCCTTCGGCGACCATCTGCTTGCCCATCTCGGCGCCGTCGGTGGAGTACGAGAAGGCCGGTACGTTCCCCTCCAGGAGCCGGTGGACGTAGCGGTGCATGACGTATCCGGTGCGCATGGCGATCAGCGGCTCCCGCTCGTCGAGGAGGTCCGACACCGAGACCGTGCTGAGCGCGGCGAGGGGACTGTCCGGACGTACGCACAACACCGGCCGCCCGCGCAGCAGTTCGGTGGTCTCGAAGTCGGCGGGCAGGTCGTCGCCGTCGAGATGGTTCACCAGCCCCAGGTCGAGGCCGCCCTCCGACAGGGCCCGGTGGATGTCCGACTGCTGGGTGCCGACCACCTCCACCTGTGTCAGCGGATGCGTCGTGCGGAACTCCCGGACCGTCGGGATGAGCAACGGCACGGTCGCCGCGTTCACCGTGCCGACGCGGACCATCCGGCTGATCCGGTGCTGTTCGCCCGCCGCGCCCCGCAGCCGGTCGACCGCGTCCAGCACGTTGATGATGTGCGGCAGCAGGTCGCGCCCCTCGGCGCTCATCCTCGCCCCGGTCCTTTTGCGTTCCAGCAGTTCGACGCCGAGTTCGCGCTCCAGATTCCGTACGGTCTCGCTGAGCGCGGGCTGCGACAGGTGGAGTTCCTCGGCCGCCCGGCGCAGTGAACCGAGCCGGGTGACCGCCGCGATGTATTCCAGCTGCTCTATTCGCACATCGGCAGAATCCTGTCCCCGGTCCGCAGCGTTCAAGGGTTTCCCTGTCACACCTTCGTGAAATTCAGCGGTCCGGGATGCGAGACCGGCCGGCTGTTCCTTGACGGTCCGGACGGGGGGCTGCGACGATCGACGACATGAAGACGCAACCGGACCTCACGCGGCGACGCCATGTCGACCTCGCGCGTGTCTCCAGTTCCTTCTGTTGTCGCGAAGCCTGACGATCCCGACGGTAGGGTCCCCTTTGCACAGGCCGGCCCGCCGGCGGTGAATTCTCCCGCACGGCTCAGCTCGGTGTTCTGAGGCCCTCGTCGGTCCCCCTTTCAATGCCCGCATTCCCATGGAAAAGCCGGGCCCGTAATTCGTCATGCCCTCGTACAGAAAACCGGGAGTTCTCTGTGTCCGTGACAGAACCCGTCCGCTTCGCCTACTGGGTCCCCAACGTCAGCGGCGGCCTGGTCACCAGCAAGATCGAGCAGCGCACCGACTGGGGTTACGAGTACAACCGCGAACTCGCAGTACTCGCCGAGAACAACGGCTTCGACTACGCGCTCAGCCAGGTCCGCTACATGGCCAGCTACGGCGCGGAGTTCCAGCACGAGTCGACCAGCTTCAGCCTCGCGCTGCTCCTCGCCACCGAGCGTCTGAAGGTCATCGCCGCCGTCCACCCGGGCCTGTGGCACCCGGGTGTCCTCGCCAAGCTCGGCGCCACCGCCGACCACCTGTCCAACGGCAGGTTCGCGGTCAACGTCGTGAGCGGCTGGTTCAAGGGCGAGTTCACGGCTCTCGGCGAGCCCTGGCTGGAGCACGACGAGCGCTACCGCCGCTCCGAGGAGTTCATCCGCGCCCTGCGGCAGATCTGGACCGAGGACCACACCGAACTCGCTGGTGACTTCTACCGGTTGAGGGACTTCACGCTGAAGCCAAAGCCCCTCAACACCCCCGAGCGGCCGCACCCGGAGATCTTCCAGGGCGGCAACTCCAGCGCCGCCCGCGCCATGGCGGGACGGGTCTCCGACTGGTACTTCTCCAACGGCAAGGACTTCGACGGCGTCACCGAACAGCTCGCGGACGTCCACAAGTCCGCGACCGAAGCCGGCCGCAAGGCGCCCGGGTTCGGCCTCAACGGCTTCCTGATCGCCCGCGACACCGAGGCCGAGGCCCGCGACACGCTCCGCGAGATCGTCGCCAAGGCCGACAACGAGGCTGTGGAGGGATTCGGCGCTGCCGTGAAGCAGGCGGGGCAGTCCACGGCCGACGGCAAGGGCATGTGGCAGGACTCCAGCTTCGAGGACCTCGTCCAGTACAACGACGGATTCCGTACGGGGCTGATCGGCACCCCGGAGCAGATCGCCGAGCGGATCGTCGCCTACAAGCGTCTCGGCGTGGACCTGCTCCTCCTCGGCTTCCTGCACTACCACGAGGAAGTGGAGTACTTCGGCCGCCGGGTGCTGCCCCTCGTACGTGAACTGGAAGCCCAACTGCCCGATTCGGCGGCCGAGTCAGTGGCCCTCCACGCCTGACCACCCGCCGGGACCCGACCGGCACTCCTGACCGTCCGACGGGCGCGCCTCCGCCGGGAGGCGCCCCGCTCCGCAGAAAGAGGGCCCATGGCCACCGTCCTTTCCGTCTCCGGCAGTCCCTCCGTCTCCTCCCGTACCGCCAAGCTCCTGCGCCACCTGGACACCCGGCTGGCCGCGCAGGGCCACGAGGTCATCCCGCTCGACGTCCGCACCATCCCGGCGGAGGCCCTGCTGGGCGCCGACTTCACGCACCCCGCCATCGTCGAGGCGACCGCGCTGTTCGCCCGCGCCGACGGCGTCGTCATCGGCACCCCCGTCTACAAGGCCGCCTACTCCGGCGTACTGAAAGCCCTGCTCGACCTGCTCCCGCAGTACGCCCTCACCGGAAAGACCGTGCTGCCGCTGGTCACCGGAGGCAGCACCGCACACGTCCTCGCGCTCGACTACGCGCTGCGCCCGGTCCTCAACTCCATGGGCGCCGCGCACATAGTCCAGGGCTGGTTCACCCTCGACAAGGACATCCGTGCCGGCGAGGACGGCGGCATCACCGTGGCGCCGGGGGCCGCCGAGGCGCTGGCCCAGGTGGTCGACCAGTTCTCCGTCGCGCTGGGCCGCACGTCACTGCTGGCTGCGGCAGGCTGACCTCATGACCGCCAAAGTGATCTCCGACGACGTCGAGGCCCTGGCCGTCGCCGCCGTGCTCGCCGACCAGTTCCGTACCGGCGCCGCGGCGCGCGACTCCGAACGACGGCTGCCACGGGAGGAGTTGGACCGGCTGTCCGCCTCCGGGCTGCTCGCCGTCACCGTGCCGGCCGCGTACGGCGGCGCGGACGTACGCCAGGAGACCCTCGCCGAGGTCTTCCGGCTGCTGGCCGCCGCAGACGCCAGCCTCGCCCAGATCCCGCAGAACCACTTCGTGTACGTCAACGTGATCCGCCGTCAGGGCACCTCGCAGCAGCAGGAGTTCTTCTTCGCCGAGGTGCTCGCCGGGCGCCGCTTCGGCAACGCCCAGTCGGAAGCGGGCACCAAGCACGTCCAGGACATCCGCACCCGGCTGGAACCGGGCCCGGGCGGCTCGTACGTCCTGAACGGCGTCAAGCATTACTCCACCGGCGCGCTCTTCGCCGACTGGATCCCCGTCCTCGCCCGCGCCGAGGACGACAACCTGCACGTCGCGTACGTCCCACGGGACGCCGACGGGGTCACGGTCGTCGACGACTGGGACGGCATGGGGCAGCGTACGACGGCCAGCGGCACCGTCCGCCTCGACGCCGTGACCGTCCCCGCCGACCGTGTCGTCCCGCACCACCTCACCTTCCAGGGACCTCAACTCCACGGCGCCGTAGCACAGTTGCTGCACGCCGCCATCGACGCGGGGATCGCCGCGGGCGCGCTCGCCCAGGCCGTCGAGTTCGTCCGCACCAAGAGCCGGCCCTGGTTCGAGAGCGGCGTCGACACCGCCGCCGAGGATCCGCTGCTCATCCAGCGCTTCGGTGAACTCGCCATCCAGGTGCGGGCGTCCGAGGCACTGCTCGGCGCGGCGGCCCGCGCGGTGGACGCGGCCGGCGCGGACCTGACCGAGGACTCGGCCGCCGAGGCGTCGATCGCGGTCGCCGCCGCGAAGGTGCACACCGCCGCCACCGCCGTGGAGGTGGCGAGCTCGCTCTTCGAGGTGTCCGGTACCCGCTCGGCTCTCAACGCCCTGAACCTGCACCGGCACTGGCGCGACGCCCGGACCCACACCCTGCACGACCCGGCGCGCTGGAAGATCCAGCACATCGGCCGTTACGTACTCAACGGCACGAAGCCCCCTCGGCACGGCCTGCTCTGAACGGAGACCCCACGTGTCCCTCACCTTCCACTGGTTCCTGCCCACCAACGGCGACAGCCGGCATGTCGTCGGCGGCGGACACGGCACCCCGGCCACCGTCTCGGGACGTGACCGGCCGCCGACGGTCGCCTATCTGAGCCAGATCGCCCGGGCCGCCGAGGAGCTGGGCTTCGTCGGAGCGCTCACGCCCACCGGCGCCTGGTGCGAGGACGCCTGGCTGACCACCGCGATGGTCAGCCAGAACACCGAACGGCTCAAGTTCCTGGTGGCCTTCCGCCCCGGCTTCGTCTCACCCACGCTCGCCGCCCAGATGGCCTCCACATTCCAGCGGCAGACCGGCGGACGGCTGCTGCTCAACGTGGTGACCGGCGGTGAGAGCCACGAGCAGCGCGCCTACGGCGACTTCCTCGACAAGGACGCCCGATACCGCCGTACCGGCGAATTCCTCCAGATCGTCAAGGAACTGTGGGCGGGCGGAACCGTCGACCTGTCTGGCGAACACCTCCACGTCGAGGACGCCAGGCTGGCCCGCGTACCCGACCCGGTCCCCGAGATCTACTTCGGCGGCTCCTCGCCCATCGCCGGTGAGATCGCCGCCCGCCACGTGGACGTCTACCTCACCTGGGGCGAGCCGCCCGCCCAGGTCGCCGAGAAGATCGCGTGGGTGCGCGGCCTCGCCGAGAAGGAGGGCCGGAGCGTCCGGTTCGGGATCCGGCTCCATGTCATCACCCGCGACACCTCCGAACAGGCCTGGGCCGAGGCGCACAAACTCCTCGACGGCTTCGACCCGGAGACCGTGAAGTCCGTACAGGCCGGACTCGCGCGCAGCGAGTCCGAGGGGCAGCGGCGGATGCTCGCGCTGCACGGCGGCAGCCGCGACGGACTGGAGATCCACCCCAACCTGTGGGCCGGGATCGGCCTGGTCCGCGGCGGCGCGGGCACCGCCCTGGTCGGCAGCCACGACGAGGTCGCAGAACGCATCGCCGAGTACCACCGCCTCGGCATCGACGAGTTCGTCTTCTCCGGCTATCCGCACCTGGAGGAGGCGTACTGGTTCGGCGAGGGTGTCCTGCCACGGCTGGCGGCGCGGGGCCTGTGGCGGCACCCGTTCGCGAAGCCGGCCGCTCCGGCGTCGCAGGTGCCGTTCACGAGCTGAGCGGACCCAGCGAACCAGGTGACCCGAGCGAACCGGGTGACCCGAGCGAACCGAGGTGTGCCGTGCGCACCTCGGCCGTCTGCCCCTGCACCAGCAGGAACATCCCCTCGCGCGCCAGCCGCTGCGCCGGGCTGTCCAGGCCGATGGAGCGTCCGCCACCGGCCACGACCGCCGCGGTCGTGGCCGCGCGCATGACGTCGTAGGACCGCGTCTTGACCACCAGCCGCTCGTCGACGCGCTCGGTCGGCACCGGATGGTCGGCCAGCTCGTACGCCTGCCGCCTGACCTCGTCCAGGCGGCCGCGCAGGACGCGAGCGGTCTCCTTCGCGGCGGGACCGCCGTCGGACGACTCCAGCAGGCCGAGCGCGGACGCGGCGACGCCGAAGACGGCCGGTGAGGCGTTGGTGTTCTTCGGCCGGTCGGTTGCCGCCCAGGTCTCGTAGGGGGTACGCAGGGCCACCGCGTCCTCGGGCAGCCACAGCCCGTCCAGCTCCAGGGAGACCGTCCGGGATGCGGTGAGCGCGGCGAGCCGCATCGGCGGTGACGGGCGCATCCCGGGCTGCTCGCGCGCCTCGGTGAACGCGAACAGCGCCTCGCCCTCCTCCGTCACTCCGGCCAGCAGCATGACGTCGTTGAGCCCCCAGCCGGTGTACCAGGGAACCATGCCGTCGAAGCGCCGGCCGCCGCGCTCGCGCGTGACCCTGACCGGGACGCGCGGATAGGCACGCAACTGGGCGTACGCCACCCCCGACAGCAGCTCCCCGCGCGCGAGCGGCCCCAACAGCCGCTCGCGTACAGGGAGTCGGGACTTGGCGAGGGTCTGCACCGGCGTATGGTGCTGGGTCTGCACGAACCAGGTCGAGCAGCACGCCCCGGCCAGGATCTCGGCGGTCTCCCGGGCCACCGAGGCGGGCGCCGCCGACCCGCCGTACTCCACCGGGGCGCTCACCCCCAGCAGCCCGGACCGTTTGACCGCCTCGACACTGCTCGCGGGCACACCTTCCTGGTCCACGCGCTCCGCCTGTGGCGCCAGCACCTCGGCGGCGAGGCGGCGGGCGCTGGTGACGAGGGGATGCGGTGCGGTGCTCATCGGAGGAATCTCCCGGTGTCGAGGTGTCCGGTGCCGATTCAACCTTCCACGCGGGGAGCACCGGGAACCCGGGCCTCGACCGGTCGAGTGCGCGCGTTCACTCGCGGAGCTGCCCCCTCACACGCTGAGCGCCTCCCGCACCGACCGCTCCGCCTCCAGTCCGCCCTCGCCCGCGGACGTGACCCGGCCGGCCTCCAGGACGTAGTACCGCTGCGCCGCCCGCATCGCGAAGCCGACGTGCTGCTCCACCAGGAGGACCGAGAGGCCGCCGCGTGCGGCGAGGGCGAGGATCGTCTCCTCGATCTCGACCACCACCGAGGGCTGGATGCCCTCCGTCGGCTCGTCGAGGAGGAGCAGCCGAGGGCCCGTCACCAGGGCGCGGGCGATGGCGAGTTGCTGTCGCTGCCCGCCGGAGAGCAGCCCGGCGCGCCGGCCCGAGAGGGCGCGAAGCGCCGGGAAGAGGTCCAGTGCCTCGGCGACCGCCGCCCTGCCGCGCGGTCGCCCGTCGGCGACCAACTGGAGGTTCTCCGCCGTCGTGAGGTGCGGGAAGGCCTGCTGCCCCTGGGGCACGTAGGCCATACCGCGGGCCACCCGCTCGTGGGGCCTGCGGCGGGTGATGTCCTCGCCGTCGAGACGGACGGCGCCGCTCTGCGGGGTGAGCAGCCCGACGGCCGTTCGAAGGAGGGTGCTCTTGCCGGCGCCGTTGTGTCCCAGCACCGCCGCCACGCCGTCGTGCGGTACCTCGACGGAGACCCCGTGCAGGACCGAGCTTCGGTGGTAGCCGACGCGTACGTTGTCGATCTCCAGCATCATGTCCGCTCACGCCTCCTGTACGGCGACGCCCGCGGAGGCCTCGCCAAGGGGAGCCCCATCGGCCGGAACCTCGGCCGCGCCGGCCGTTGTCCCGCCGGGTGGAGCCTCACCGATCGGAGGCTCGGCGGTCGGCGTGTCCGCCGCGTGCCCGAGATACACCTCCTGCACCTTCGGATCCGCCTGCACCTCGGCCACCGTCCCCTCGCTCAGCACCTTGCCCGCGTGCAGCACACTGACGCTGCGGGCGAAGGAGCGCATGAAGTCCATGTCGTGCTCGATGACGACGACGGTCCTCTCCTGGCTGATGAGCTCCAACAGCTCACCGGTGGCCTGCCGTTCGTCGTGGCTCATGCCTGCCACCGGTTCGTCGAGCAGCAGCAGCCGTACGTCCTGGACGAGCAGCATCCCGATCTCCAGCCACTGCTTCTGACCGTGTGCGAGCGTCCCGGCCTGGTTGTCGGCGAGTTCCGTCAGTCCCACGGTCTCCAGTGCGTGGGCGACTGGCTCCGGCACCGTTTTGCGGCGGCGCAGCATCGTCAGCATGCCCCGGCCCGCGCCCGCCGCGATGTCCAGGTTCTGAAGGACCGTCAACTCGTCGAAGACCGTGGCGGTCTGGAAGGTCCGGCCGATTCCCGAGCGGGCGATCCGGTGCACGCTGCGCCCGAGGATGTCCTCGCCTCCGAAGCGCACCGATCCCCTTGCCTTCACCAGTCCGGTGACGGCGTCGACCAGGGTGGTCTTGCCGGCGCCGTTCGGCCCGATGAGGAAACGCAGATCGCCCGGGCGCACATCGAGGTCGACGCCGTCCACGGCGGTGAACCCGTCGAAGGAAACGCGCAGTTGCCGTATCTCAAGACCCTCGAGCTCACTCATACCGCTTCTCCCACAGGAAGGACGGGCGCCTTCTCGTCGAGCCGTTGATCGTCGGCCGGCGGAGAGGTTCGGCGCCGCCGCCGTACGATCCCCACCAGCGAGGCGAGACCGCCCGGCAGGAAGGCCAGCGCCACGATGAACAGCAGGCCCTGGAAGTAGGTCCAGGCCGCCGGGAACTCCTCCGACAGCGCCGTCTTGGCCCAGGCGACCCCGACGGCGCCGAGCACCGCGCCCACCAGGATCGCCCGGCCGCCGACCGCGGCGCCGATGACCAGCTCGATGGACGGCACGATCCCGATCAGCGCGGGCGAGATGATCCCGACCGCGGGCACGAACAGCGCGCCCGCGAGCCCGGCCATGCCGGCCGCCACGACGTACGCGACGAGCTTCACGTTCGCCGGGTTGTACCCGAGGAAACGCACCCGCTCCTCGGAGTCCCGTACGGCCACCAGGAGTTCGCCGTATCTGCTGTGGATCAGCTGACGGGCGAGGGCGATCAGGAGGAGCAGGGCCGCCGCGATGACGAAGTACACCATCCGCTGGTTGACCGGGTCGTCGAGGTCGTAGCCGAAGAAGCCCTGGATGTCGGTGAGTCCGTTGGTGCCGCCGGTGGTGGCCTGCTGGCCGATCAGCCAGATGGCGAAGGCGGCGGCGAGGGCCTGGCTGAGAATGGCGAAGTACGCGCCCTTCACCCGGCGCCGGAAGATGAACGACCCGAGGATCGCCGCTACGCCCATCGGCAGCAGGACGGTCGCCGCCAGCGCGAAGACCGGGTTCGCGAACGGCTGCCACCACCAGGGGAGTTCGGTGGCGGTGCCGTACAGCTGCATGAAGTCGGGGAGGTTGCCGGGACCCGCGTCCGCGATCTTCAGATGCATGGCCATCGCGTAGCCGCCGAGCCCGAAGAAGACACCCTGGCCGAGCGTCAGCAGACCGCCGCGGCCCCAGGCCAGACAGATGCCCACGGCGACCATCGCGGTGCACAGGTACTTGGCGAGCAGCCCGAGCCGGAAGTCGGACAGCGCGAGCGGGGCCACGGCGAAGAGCACGGCGGCACCCACGGCGAACCCGGCCGCCAGACGCGCGGCGGCGAACCGGCCCTTGAAGCGGGCGAGTTGCTTCGGCGCCGGGGGAGTGGTGGTCATACGAGACTCCTCGTACGCAGCGTGTACAGCCCCTGGGGCCGCCACTGGAGGAACGCGACGATGCCCACCAGGACCAGCACCTTGGCGACGCTGACGGTGGTGGAGTACTCCAGCACGGACTGGAGGACGCCCAGCACGAAGGCGACGATCACCGTGCCCTTGAGCTGTCCGATGCCGCCGACCACGATCACCAGGAAGGCGTCGATGATGACGTTGGTGCCCATCGTGGGCCCGATCGGACCCACCAGGGTCAGGGCCACCCCGGCGACTCCGGCGAGCCCGGACCCGATGAAGAACGCGGTGCGGTCGACGCGTCCGGTGGAGATGCCGGAGACCTCGGCCAGGTCCCGGTTCTGCACGACGGCGCGGATGCGCCGCCCGAGCGGCGTCAGCCGCAGCGTCAGGGACAGCGCGAGGACCGCCGCGAGCGCCAGCCCGAGAATGAACAGGCGGCTGTTGGCGAATGTGAGCGGGTCGTCGCCGCCGATGACGGTGATGTTCCCGGTGAGGACGTCGGGCGCCCGGGTCTGCACATTCGGGGCGCCGAAAATGTCACGGGCGAGTTGTTGGAGCATCAGGGAGACGCCCCATGTGACGAGAAGTGTGTCGAGTGGCCTGAGGTAAAGGCGGCGAATGAGCAGCCATTCAAGGAGCGCGCCGAGTGCCCCCGACACGAGAAAGGCGACGGGAAGCGCGACCAACAGCGAAAACCCCGCGCTGGAAATGGACTTCTGCAGGACAAAGGTGGTGTAGGCGCCGGCCATGATGAACTCGCCGTGGGCCATGTTGATGACATTCATCTGGCCGAAGGTGAGCGAGAGGCCGAGCGCGATGAGCAGCAGAACGGCACCGATGCTGACGCCGGTGAACATCTGCCCGAGGATCACGGTCATGCGGCGACTCCGGGGAGGCGGGACGCGGGGGCCGCTTCACGAAGGGCCCCCGCGCGCGGGTGATCAGGAGAGGCCGGCGGCCCAGTCGTAGCCCTTGAGGAAGGGGTCCGGCTTGATCGGTTCGCCGGAGTCCCAGACCTGCTCGATCAGTCCGTCGCCGCCGATCCTGCCGATGCGGGCGGTCTTGTAGATGTGCTGACTGGCGCCGTCCACGGTGACCTTGCCCTCGGGCGCGTCGAAGGTGATGCCGTCAGAGGCGGCCTTGACCTTCTCGGGGTCGAACGACTTCGCCTTCTCTACCATCGCCTTCCACAGGTAGACCGAGGTGTAGGCGGCCTCCATCGGGTCACTGGTCGGTTTGTCCTGGCCGTACTTGTCCTTGTACGCCTTCACGAACTTGGTGTTCGCCGCGCCCGGAGTCGTCTGGTAGTAGTTCCAGGCCGTCAACTGGCCCTCCAGGTACTGCGCCCCGATCGACTTGACCTCCTCCTCGGCGATCGACACCGAGACGACCGGCATGCCCTTGGCGGTCAGGCCCGAGGACTTGTACTCCTTGAAGAAGGCGACGTTCGAGTCACCGTTGAGGGTGTTGAAGACCGCGTCCGCCTTCGACGCCTTCACCTTGTTGGCGATCGTGCTGAACTCCGTGGAGCCCAGCGGCGCGTAGTCCTCGCCCAGCACGGTCATACCGTTGGCCTCGGCGTACGCCTTGATCTCCTTGTTGGCGGTGCGCGGGAAGACGTAGTCGCTGCCGACCAGGTAGATCTTCTTCTTGCCCTGGCTCTTGAGGTAGTCGAGCGCCGGGATGATCTGCTGGTTGGTGGTCGCTCCCGTGTAGAAGATGTACGGGGACTCCTCGAGCCCCTCGTACTGCACGGGGTAGAACAGCAGCGACTTGTTCTTCTCGAAGACCGGCTTGACGGCCTTGCGGCTCGCGGAGGTCCAGCAGCCGAAGGTGGCCGCGACCCGGTCCTGCGAGATCAGCTTCTGCGCCTTCTCGGCGAACGTCGGCCAGTCCGAGGCGCCGTCCTCGCTGACCGGCTTGATCTTCTTGCCGAGCACTCCGCCCGAGGCGTTGATCTCCTCGATCGCCAGCTTCAGCGAGTCGCGCACGGTCACCTCGCTGATCGCCATCGTGCCGGACAGCGAGTTGAGCAGTCCGACCTTGACGGTGTCGCCGCTCACGTCCGCCTGCGCGGCCTTGTCGGACGTACCGGCCGCGTCGGTCTTCGCGCCGCACGCGGAGAGTGCGACGACGGCCGTGAGCGCGGCGGCGCCGGCCACGAACCGGCGTCGGGAGATACGGGAACCGATGGAAACGCTTGAACCGATGGAACCAGTGGAACCGATGGAACCGCTTGAACCGCTGGACAAAAGAACCCCCTCGGGCTGTGGAGGAGACGACCTCATGAAGTGCGGTCCACAGCCTCAAGTCACCCTGTTTCCAAGGCGTTTCAGTACACTTTCCCAGCCGTATCTTCCCGCTCTCATGGAGCCCTCATGGGGCAATAGCGGGGCATTCGGGGGGCGTTCACGGGACAACAAAAAATGCCCGGGGCGGAATTCGACATGTGAATTCACAATTCGCCCGAGGCATTCTGGTTACTTCCTGTGGGAAGTATCTTGGCGCGGGCGCGGTCATGTCAAGGGTGGGAACCGTGAAGGCCGAGCTGGGCGACCACGTCGAAGCCGACACCGTCCGCCCGCGCCAGGTAGATGCGCTGGCGGACGTGGCCGCCCCGCAGGTGAAGCAACCCGCGCGGGCCCTCGTACGACACCGACTCGGCCGCCGCCCCGATCGCCGACACGTCGAGGGTCCTGGCCTGCCCGATCAGCGCGGCCAGCAACAGCACGCCCTCGTAACAGGATTCGCCCAGGCTCCCCAGCGTCGGCGCCTCGATGCCGAACCGTCCGGCGTACCGGCCGTGGAAGTCGAGGGTGTCCTGGTTCGCCAGCGAGGCGAAGAACCCGGCGGTGCTGTAGAGGTCGACGGTGGCCGTCGGTCCGCTCGCCATCAGCATGTTCTCGTCCATCAGCGTGCTCAGCCGCAGACAGCGCGCGTCGAGGCCGGCCGCCGCGAACGCCCGGTTGAAGCGGACCGCGTCGCTGCCGACGAGCAGCATGAGCACACCGTCGGCGTCCGACCGCTCGACGCGCCGCAGTACGGCGTCGAAGTCGTGTGTGCCCAGGGGGAGATACACCTCTCCCTGGATCCTGCCGCCGGCCTCCCGCGCGTAGGCGTGCGCGGCCCGCGCCGTACGGCGGGGCCACACATAGTCGTTGCCCACCACGAACCAGCGCCGCACCCCGCGTTCATGGGTCAACAGGGCCATCGCGGGACGCAGTTGGTCGCGAGGAGTCTCGCTGGTCAGGAACACGCCCGCGGTGTTCTCCCCGCCCTCGTACAGCGCCGTGTAGACGTACGGCACCCGATGCGCGATCCTCGGCGCCAGTGCCTGCCGCACCGAGGAGATGTGCCAGCCCGTGACGCCCTGCACGACTCCCAGGTCGACCAACGCCTCGACGTGGTCGGCGACTTCGCGTGGTCCGCTGCCACCGTCGACGGGCAGCAGCCGCAGTTCCCTGCCGAGGACGCCGCCCGCGCGGTTGACCTCCTCGGCGGCCAGCTGCGCGCACAGTTCGCAGGTCGGTCCGAAGATTCCCGCCGAGCCCTGCATGGGGAAGACGAGCGCCACCCGGAACACGGAGTCGTCTGCCGTGAACCAGTCGGGCGGAGGCGGATCGTGCCGGAACATGGCGTCATGATTCCGGGTCCGCCCGGTGAACTCCAGTCTGTCTCATACCATGTACAGCCCCGGGATCCAGGGCCTGTCCGGCATGATCCGCGGGACGGACCGTAGGGAGCAGGATGCCCACCCCAACTCCGCGTCAGGCCCAGGATCTGGCGCACCTCCTGACGCGGGCCGAGCGGCTGGCCGCGCGGCGGCTGCAGAGCGTGCTCGACGAGGACGGCTGCTCGCTCGACGCGTGGCGGGTGCTCGCCCTGCTCGGCGACGGCCAGGGGCATCACATGACGGCGATAGCCGAGGCCGCCTTCCTGCCGCCCCCGACTCTGACCAAGCTGGTCGACCAGCTCGTCGACCAGAACCTCGTCCACCGCCGGGTCGATCCGGCCGACCGGCGCCGCATCCTCGCCCACCTCACCCCGCGCGGACAGACGTACTGGCGACGCCTGGACCGTGCGGTCCGCGCGGGGTGGCCGGTGCTCAGCGACGCCGACGACGAACTGCTGCGGGCCCTGCTGGGACGCCTGGCGGACACGCTCGACGGGGCGGACACCGAGACCGCCCTCTGACGCTCTCCGTATCGCTATGGTCGCGGAGGGTGTTCTCGCATGCCCGGAATTTATTTGGGCAGGTGAAAGGTTGGTATATACATCCAGCTGTACGTTCCGCTTGACGTCCAGCTACCGAGTACGCCGCGCGATGGCCCCACCCGTCCGCGCCAGACCAGCGAGGCACTGTGAACCACTCCACCCCCGAGCAGCCCGCCGACGTCGTCTCCCGGCTGCGCGCCACCTTCCGCTCCGGCCGCACCAAGCCCGTCGAATGGCGTACGACCCAGCTCCGCCGGCTGCGCGAGCTGCTCACCACGCACGGCGAGGACATCGCCGCCGCCCTCCACGCGGACCTCGGCAAGAGCTCCACGGAGTCCTTCCGCACCGAGATCAACTTCACCGTGCGCGAGATCGACCACACCCTGGACCACCTCGACGCCTGGCTGCGCCCCGAGTCCGCCCCGGTCCCGGAGTACCTCGGTGACGACGCGACGGCCTGGACGCAGTACGACCCGCTGGGTGTCGTCCTGGTCATCGCGCCCTGGAACTACCCGGTGCAGCTCCTGCTCACCCCGCTGCTCGGCGCCCTCGCCGCCGGCAACGCGGTGGTGGCGAAGCCCAGCGAACTGGCTCCCGCCACCTCGGCGATCCTGGCCCGGCTGCTGCCGCGGTACCTCGACACCGACGCGGTCGCGGTCGTCGAGGGTGCCGTCCCGGAGACCACGGCCCTGCTGGCCGAGCGCTTCGACCAGATCTTCTACACCGGCAACGGCACGGTCGGCCGCATCGTGATGCGCGCCGCCGCCGAGCACCTCACTCCCGTCGCCCTCGAACTGGGCGGCAAGTCCCCGGCGTTCGTCGACCGCGGCACCGACCTTGCCGTCGTCGCCGACCGACTCGTCCGCGGGAAGTTCCTCAACGCCGGGCAGACCTGCGTCGCACCCGACTACGTCCTGACCGACCCCGAGACCGCGCGTGCGCTGGAGCCCGAGCTCGTCCGGGCGGTCGAGGCGGTCTTCGGTGCCGAGCCGAAGACGTCCACCGACTTCGGGCGGATCGTCAACGAACGGCACTTCGACCGGCTCAGCTCGCTGCTCGACTCCGGCCGCGCCGTCACCGGCGGCGACAGCGACCGCGCCGTCAAGTACATCGCGCCGACCGTCCTGGCCGACGTCGACCCCAAGTCGCCGGTCATGGCGGAGGAGATCTTCGGTCCGATCCTGCCGATCGTCACGGCGGCGGACCTCGACGAGGCCATCGGCTTCATCAACGACCGCGACAAGCCGCTGGCCCTGTACGTCTTCACGGACTCGGACACCACCCGGCGGCGGCTCGCCGCCGAGACCTCCTCCGGCGGTCTCGGCTTCGGTCTGCCGCTCGCACATCTGACCGTCTCCGACCTGCCGTTCGGCGGGGTCGGCGAGAGCGGCATGGGCAGCTACCACGGGCGCTACTCGATCGAGACGTTCAGCCACCGCAAGGCGGTGCTGGAGAAGCCGCTCGCCTGACGCGGGAAGCGTGACGGAGGACGCGGGCGGTGGCCCGGGCCGGTGCACAACCGGCCCGGGCCACCGCCTTGTGCACCTGTCCGCAGGTGTCCGGAGCATCCCGGTACCGAGTCGGGTACCGGGGTGGCCTCAAATGTCGCCCGACGTCAGCCAGTTCACTGCCAACGTTGTCGGATCTGATTGGTCTACACCCTTGACTGGTACAGACCAAAGCGGTTGAGTGTGCTTCCACACCCCCCACCACGGCCGCCCCCGACGCCGTGTCCGGCCCAACCGGCGCGTGCGTACAAGGGTCTGCTCAGCTCTGCCCTTGGCCGGGCGCGGCCGTGCTCCGAAGAGGAGTTGATCCTGTGTCGAGGCGCCGCATCTCCGCGATCATGGCCGCTGTCATCATCGGAACCGCCGCACCGGCGCTACTGCCGGCCACGAGCGCTTCCGCCGCGGCCTGTTCGAGCTACCCGAGCTGGGTGGCCGGCAAGGCGTACGTCACCGGCAACGTCGTCCGCTACACCGACGGCAAGGCCTACATAGCCGAGCACGACAACCCGGGCTACGACCCCACCATCAGCACCTGGTTCTGGGAGCCGTACGCCTGCGACAGCGGCCCCGGCAACCCTGTCGGCGACTTCGTCGTGACGGAGGCGCAGTTCAACCAGATGTTCCCGGGCCGGAACTCCTTCTACTCCTACAGCGGGCTGACCGCCGCGCTCAGCGCCTACCCGGCCTTCGCCAAGACGGGCAGCGACACGGTGAAGAAGCAGGAGGCCGCGGCCTTCCTGGCCAACGTGAACCACGAGACCGGCGGACTGGTCCACATCGTGGAGCAGAACACGGCCAACTACCCGCACTACTGCGACTGGAGCCAGTCCTACGGCTGCCCGGCCGGCCAGGCCGCCTACTACGGCCGCGGCCCCATCCAGCTCAGCTGGAACTTCAACTACAAGGCCGCCGGTGACGCGCTCGGCATCGACCTCCTCAACAACCCCTGGCTCGTGCAGAACGACTCCTCGGTGGCCTGGAAGACCGGCCTCTGGTACTGGAACACCCAGTCCGGGCCCGGCACCATGACCCCGCACAACGCCATGGTCAACGGCGCGGGCTTCGGCCAGACCATCCGCTCCATCAACGGCTCCCTGGAATGCGACGGCCGCAACCCCGCGCAGGTCCAGAGCCGCGTCGACGCCTACAACCGCATCACCGGCATCCTCGGCGTCACCCCCGGCGCCAACCTCTACTGCTGACCTCGGCCGTGTCCGTATGAGGGGCCCCGGACCTCGTACCCGTCCCGGCGGATCCTGTGCGAAGCTGCCGCGATGACCTCAGAGCAGATCACCGCGGCAGCCGCGGGCACATGGAAACTCGGAGATCTCCCCGTCAACCGCGTCGGATTCGGTGCGATGCGGCTGACGGGCAGCGCGGCCTTCCACCAGGGAGTGCCGAGCGACCGTGCACGCTCGATCGCCGTGCTGCGGCAGGCGATCGAGCTCGGCGTCAACCACATCGACACCGCCGCCTTCTACTTCTCCTCGCTGCGTTCCGCGAACGAATTGATCAACAGCGCGCTCGCCCCTTACCCGGAAGGCCTGGTCATCGCCACGAAGGTGGGGCCGCACCGCGAGTACTCGGGGGAGTGGGGCACCGCCGCCAGGCCGGACCAACTGCGCGGCCAGGTCGAGGAGAACCTGCGCCAGCTCGGCCGCGAGCACCTCGACGTCGTGTACCTCCGCCGGATGCGGCAGGGCTCCATCGCCGAGCACTTCGGCGCGCTGGCCGAAATGCGGGACGCCGGCCTGATCCGGCACCTCGGCGTTTCCGGGATCGAGTCCAGGCACCTCGCCGAGGCGCAGGCCATCGCGCCGGTGGTGAGCGTGGAGAACCAGTACGGCCTCGATTTCCCGGACCCCGAGACGGACGCCGTGCTGCGGGCCTGCGGCGAACAGGGCATCGCGTTCGTGCCGTTCTTCGCCATCGCGGGCAAGGGGGGCGCGCGGGGCGCGAGCGGGACCGCGGACGACGAGGTCGCCGCCGTCGCGCGTGCGCACGGGGCGACCCCCGCGCAGGTCCGGCTCGCCTGGACCCTGCGCCAGGGCGCGCACGTCCTCGCCATCCCCGGCACCGGGAACCCGGACCACCTCACGGAGAACGTGGCCGCGGGCGCGCTCCGGCTCACCGACGGCGAAACGGCCCGCCTCGACGCGCGCCACACGCGAGGGGAGTGAGCACGAAGCCGCTGTTCAGGATTCGGCCCCCCGCGCACCCGCCTCAGGTGTGCCCGGCGCTCCGAGCCGCAAGCCGTCGATGACCAGGTCCAGGAGGCGTGCCACCCGCGCCTTCCCCTCCTCGCCGGGGCCGGTCCGCCACAGGAATCCGAGCATCAGGAGTACGTCGTCGGGGTCGACGCCGGGACGGATGCAGCCGTCCTCCTCGCAGGCGCGCAGCAACAGGGTGACGGCGCCGATGACGGCCCCGTAGATCTCCCCCTCGAGGGCGTCGTCGGTCAGGGAGTGCAGCACGTCGGACACGCCGTGCTTGATCCGCCCGTAGTAGGCGAGCCGGTCGAACCACAGGCGCAGTGCCTCCAGGGGAGGGTGGTCCTTGAGCAACTCCGGGGCGTAACCGGCCAGTTGGTCGACCTCGTGGCGGTAGACCGCCAGGATGAGCGACTCGCGGGTGGGGAAGTGCCGGTAGAGCGTCCCCGGGCCGACGCCGGCCTTCTTGGCGATGGAGTTGAGCGAGGCGTGGCCGGCGGCCGTGAACGCGTCGCGTGCGACCTCGATGATGCGGGCGCGGTTCTGCCGCGCGTCCGCCCGAACGGGCTCGTTCCGCTGCTCGGCCATGCTGGGCCCTCCATCCTTCCACCGGGTATCGCTTGCGTACCGGAGACCTCTCCGTTACTGTCGAGAGCGATCCGGAGACCTCTCCGGTCTTGTCGAGCATACGTGGGCGAAGGCGGGTACGTACATGAAGGTCGTTCTCTTCGGGGCGAGCGGCATGGTCGGGCACGGGGTGTTGCGTGCGTGCCTGGACGACGACGGCGTCGAGAGCGTCACCGCGGTCGTCCGGCGCCCGCTCGCCACCCGCCACCCCAAACTCCACGAGGTCGTGCACGCGGACTTCACCGACCTCACCGGCGCGGCCGCCTCCTTCGACGGCGCCGACGCCTGCTTCTTCTGCCTGGGCGCCCCGTCGTCCGGACTCACGGAGGCCGAGTACACCCGGGTCACCCACGACTACGCCCTCGCGGCGGCCCGCGAGCTGCTGCCGCTGAACGGCGGCCTGACCTTCGTCTACGTCTCGGGAGCCGGCGCCGACAGCGCGAGCGGGACGATGTGGGCGCGGGTGAAGGGCCGGACGGAGGACGCACTGCTGGCCATGCCGTTCCACGCGTACGCCTTCCGGCCGGGCTACATCAGGCCCCGGCGGGGCGCCCGCCCCGGAACCCGCTCCTACCGCCTGCTGCGGCGCGTCTTCCCGCGGCACATGACCACGACCGACACACTCGGCCGGGCCATGCTCGCGGTGGCGAGACTCAAGGGGCGGGGGCCGCGCGTTCTCGACACCACGCGGATCAACAGCCTCGGTGCCCTGCCCCGGGCGGAGGTGGCGTCATGAGTGGGACCGTCCTGGTGACCGGCGGCACCGGATTCGTCGCCGGCTGGTGCATCGTCGAACTGCTGGAACAGGGCTACGACGTGCGCACCACGGTGCGCGGCGCGTCCCGCGAGGAAGCCGTACTGACAGCCGTTTCCAGCGCCGTGGACCCGGCGGGCCGCCTGAGCTTCGCCGTCGCGGACCTGACGTCGGACGAGGGCTGGGCGGAGGCGGTCGAGGGGTGCGAGTACGTCCTGCACGTGGCCTCGCCGCTGGGTGCGGACGCGCCCAAGGACCCGGACGCGCTGATCGCTCCGGCCCGGGACGGTGCCCTGCGGGTGCTGCGCGCCGCGACGGACGCGGGAGTACGGCGGGTGGTCATGACGTCCGCGTGCGCCGCCGCGAACCCGCCCCTGGCGACCCCCGACAGCGTCAGCGACGAAACGCGCTGGACCGACACCGACGACCCGACCCTGACCGCCTACCGGAAGTCGAAGGCCGTCGCGGAACAGGCGGCCTGGAACCACATGCGGGATCACGAGGGGCCGACGACACTGGCCACGGTGCTGCCGGGAGCGGTCTTCGGTCCGCTGCTCGACGCCGCGAACCGGGGCTCGGTGCAGGTCATCGAGCGGCTGCTGAGCGGGCGGATGCCCGGAACCCCCCGGATCGGCTTCGAGGTCGTCGACGTGCGCGACCTCGCCGACATCCACGTACGCGCCATGACCTCACCCCAGGCGGCGGGGCAGCGGTTCATCGCGGTCGGCGATTTCCTCTGGATGTCCGAGATCGCCCAGGAGCTGCGCGGCGCGCTCGGTGACGCGGCGGGGAAGGTGCCCACGCGCAAACTCCCCGACTTCGCGGTCCGTCTGCTGGCGCGCTTCGACCCCGGCGTTCGCGCGGTCGCGCCGTACCTGGGGCGCAAGCACCTGCACTCCGCCGACAAGGCGCGGCGGACCCTGTCCTGGCAGCCGCGCCCCGCCGCCGAGACCCTCGCCGACTGCGCGCGGAGTCTCGCCGCCCACCAGGTGGTGTAGGTCCACCGTCGTGCGGCGGGGCGGCCTCCCGGGGACTCAGCCCAACTGCTCGCGCAGGAAGGCCACCGTGCTCTGCCAGGCCTGTGCGGCGGCCTCGGGGTCGTACACGCCCGGACGGCCGTCGTTGAAGAAGGCGTGCTGGGCGGGGTACAGGCGCAGGTCCGGGGTGATGCCGGACTGCTGCTCGATCGCCTCGCTCAGCTCGTCCAGGCTCTCCTTGGGAATGCTCGTGTCGAGTTCGCCGTAGTGGCCCTGCACCTGCGCCCTGAGGCCCGAGAAATCGGGCAGCTCGCCACGGATGACGCCGTAGAACGGCACCGCCGCGGTGACCCGCGGGTCAGCCGCGGCCAGGTACAGGACGAAGCCGCCGCCCATGCAGAAACCGACCGAGCCCACCGTGGCGGAGGTCACCTCGGGCAGCCCGAGGAGGTGGTCGACCGCGCCGGAGAGCAGTTCCACTCCCCGCGACACCGGCAGCTCCTTCATCATCCGCAGCGCCTCGTCGCTGTCGTGGGCGACGCTGCCGCCGTACAGGTCGGGCGCGAGAGCCACGAAACCCTCCGCCGCCAGCCGGTCCGCGACGTCCGCGATGTGATCGGTCAGACCCCACCACTCCTGGATGACGATGACGCCGGGCCCCTGCCCGGACGGCGGCAGCGCCAGATAGCCGTGCGCGGTGGCCCCGGCGCTGGCGAACGTCACGTTCTGACGGGCGGGGGTTCCGGTCGACTTCGGCAGCTCGGACATGGCACTCAACTCCTGTGGGGACAGCGTCGGGTGGGGGCACGGCGGGACCGGCCCCGAGTCGATCTCCACCATGCCACGGCCACCTGAGACGCCCTCTCCCGGCCCGCCGGGACCGGCCGCCCCGCCCGGACCGCCCCGCCCCGGGCGCGAACACGAAGGGTCCCGCCCGCTTCGCCCCGAGGTCCCGTCGAAATGCCGCACACGAAATGCCGTACGCTACGTGTTACGTATAACCCCGGAGCTCGCGGAGGGACCCTGATGAGACGCGTCGCCCTGGTCACCCTTGTGGTCGACGACTACGACGAGGCGATCCGCTTCTACACCGGAGCCCTCGGCTTCCGGCTCGTCGAGGACACGCCGCGGCCGGACGGCTCCCGCTGGGTCGTCGTCGAGCCGGGCCCGCACGGACAGGGAACGGAAGGCCACGGCACCGGGCTGGTGCTCGGCCTTGCCAAGGACGAGGCGCAGCGCGCGCGGGTCGGCGACCAGACCGGCGGGCGCGTGGGCTTCTTCCTGCACACCGACGACTTCGCCCGCGATTACGACCGGATGCGCGCCGCGGGCGTGACCTTCCTGGAGGAGCCGCGCCACGAACCGTACGGCTCGGTCGTCGTCTTCCAGGACCTGTACGGCAACCGCTGGGACCTGCTCCAGCCCGCCCCCGACGCCTGACCCATCGAACCGACCTGCCGAGGAAACCCACGCATGACCGCGCCCCGTATCGACATCGACACCATCCGCCGGCTCCCCAAGGCCGTCCTGCACGACCACCTCGACGGCGGCCTGCGCCCCGCCACCCTCGTGGAGCTCGCGGAGTCGGTCGGCCACCCGCTGCCCACCACCGACCCGGACGCCCTCGCGGCCTGGTACTTCGAGGCCGCCAACTCCGGTGACCTGGTGCGCTACATAGCCACCTTCGAGCACACCCTCGCGGTGATGCAGAGCCGCGAGGGACTGCTGCGCACCGCCGAGGAGTACGTTCTCGACCTGGCCGCCGACGGTGTGGTCTACGGCGAGGTCCGGTACGCGCCCGAGCTGATGCTGAACGGCGGGCTGAACCTGCCCGAGGTCGTCGAGACCGTGCAGGAGGGTCTGGCGGCGGGCATGGCGAAGGCGGCCGCCGCCGGCACGCCCGTCCGCGTCGGCACGCTGCTGTGCGGGATGCGGATGTTCGACCGGACCCGGGAGATCGCGGACCTCGCGGTGGCGTTCCGGGACGGCGGCGTCGTCGGCTTCGACATCGCCGGGGCCGAGGACGGCTTCCCGCCCGCCGACCACCTCGCCGCCTTCGAGCACCTGCGCCGCGCGAACGTTCCTTTCACGATCCACGCCGGTGAGGCCCACGGCCTGCCCAGCATCCACCAGGCCCTCCAGGTCTGCGGCGCCCAGCGCATCGGCCACGGCGTCCGCATCACCGAGGACATCGTCGACGGCAAGCTGGGCCGCGTCGCGGGCACGGTCCGCGACCGCCGTATCGCCCTCGAGATGTGCCCGACGTCCAACCTTCAGACCGGCGCGGCGGCCTCCATCGCCGACCACCCCATCACCGCGCTGCGTGACCTCGGCTTCCGGGTCACCCTCAACACCGACAACCGTCTGGTGTCGGGTACGACGATGACCCGCGAGATGGCGCTCCTGGTCGAGGAGGCGGGCTGGACGGTGCGGGACCTGCGTACGGTCACCGTGAACGCCCTCAAGAGCGCCTTCATCCCGTTCGACGAGCGCAACGCCCTCATCCGCGACGTGGTCCTGCCCGGCTACGAGGCCGCGCTCTAGGTGAGCCCGCGCGCGTACGCCGCCTGGCCGACGTGCTGGAGATCGTCGGCCAGGACGCTCACCAGGCGCGCGCCCAGGGTGACCGGCGGGTCCCAGCGCTCGTCCACGACGCGCTCCAGGTCCTTGGCGCCCAGCTCGCGGACGAACCCGAGCGTCTGTTCGTGCACGGCGTCGTAGTAGCCCAGCAGCAGGTCGCCAGAGTCCACCCGGACCTGGGCGACCTGCTCGGGCGTGTGCCCGTACCCGGTGTCCCGATCGGGGAGGCCCAGCGCGAAGCGGTCGGCCCAGCCCTGGGCGAGCCAGACCTGTTCGAGCTCGGCCACGTCGGCGACATGGTCGTCCTGGACGCGGGTGAGATGCCAGACCAGCCAGGAGATCGAGTTGGCGCCGACGGCGGGAGGGGTGTTGAGGCCGTCCGGTGGCAGCCCTTCGACCGAGGCATGGACCTCTTCCTGGATACGGCTGTACGCGTCGATGAGGATGTCCTTCGCATGCATGTGTCCACCATCGCTCATCCAGGTCCCGCGCGCGCGGGACTCCCGGGAGTCGTCAGACCCTCTCGTCCGGGGCGTCGAGCAGGATCATCAGCGCCCGCGCGGCCGGACTGGTGGCGTCCGGAGGCGGCAGCATGGCGACGGTCTCGTACGACGCCTCCTTGACGCCCTTGAAGGGGAGGGCGGTGAGACCGCCGGCCTCGCGCTTGACGCTGAAGTGCCGTGGCACGACGGCGATTCCGAGGCCCTCCTGGACGAGCTCGAGGAGACTGTGCACGTCGTTGACCTCGAGGGTCACCGTCCGGTGGACGCCCGCCGCGGCGAAGGCCGCGTCGGTGGTGAGGCGCGGTCCCCAGTCCGGATGGAAGTCGACGAAGTCCTCGCCGCCCAGCTCCTCGGGCGCGAGTACCGCGGCGGTCGCCAGCCGGTGCGTCGGATGGCAGAGCACGGTCATCGGCTCGCTGGTCAGCGGCACCGAACGCAGCTGGTCGGTGTCCGCCTGGGTCCGCACGGCGAAGGCCAGGTCGAGCCGCCCGGCGGCGACCTCCTCGGCCAGCGCCCCGGATCCCGCCTGCCGCAGACAGATCTCGACGTCCGGGTGGCGGCGGCGGAACGCGGCGAGGAGCGTGGCCACGTGCACGCCTGCGATGCACTGTTCGGCGCCGAGGGTGAGCGAGCCGCGCAGCACGCCCTGCACCGCGGCCACGGCGTCGTGGGCCGAGCGGACCTGGGCCAGGATCCGCTCCGCCTCGACCAGCAGGGCCCGGCCGGCCGCCGTGAGGGTGACGCGTCGGGTGGTGCGGACGAACAACGGGGCCTGAAGCTCCCGTTCCAGGGCGCGGATCGAGGACGACAGGCCGGACTGCGACACCATCAGCCGCTCGGCCGCCCGGGTGAAATGCTGGTCCTCGGCGACCGCGACGAAATGCTGGAGATGGCGCAGTTCCATGAGGCGCAAGGGTAGCCGCCGCCCGGGAGACCGTCATCGCCGATTGAGAAGCACCGGCGCTGAATCTCATCCGATTCTCCCGTTGGACCGCTGCCCCGGACGCGCGCGAGAGTGGAGACCTGATTTTCCCGGCATCTCAGGAGTCCACGTTGTACACCGCACACACCGACCGTTACGCGGACATGCCCTACCGGCGCACCGGACGCAGCGGCCTGAAGCTCCCCGCGCTGTCGCTCGGCCTGTGGCACAACTTCGGCCCCGACCGGCCGGCGGAGACCCAGCGCGCGATCCTGCGCCGTGCCTTCGACCTCGGCGTCACCCACTTCGACCTGGCGAACAACTACGGCCCGCCGCCCGGCGCCGCCGAGTCCGCCCTCGGGGAAGCCCTGAAGGCGGACTTCGGGCCCTACCGCGACGAGCTGGTCATCTCCACCAAGGCGGGCTACCTGATGTGGCCGGGCCCGTACGGCGAATGGGGTTCGCGCAAGTACGTGCTGTCCTCGCTGGACCAGAGCCTGGGTCGCATGGGCCTCGACCACGTGGACATCTTCTACTCGCACCGCCCGGACCCGGAGACTCCCCTCGAGGAGACGATGGGCGCCCTGCACTCGGCTGTCCAGCAGGGCAAGGCGCTGTACGTCGGCGTCTCCAACTACTCGCCGGAGCAGACCCGCGAGGCCGCCCGCATCCTGGGCGAACTGGGCACCCCGCTCCTCATCCACCAGCCGCGCTACTCGATGCTCGACCGCCGCGCCGAGGAAGGGCTCCTGGACACCCTGGACGAGCTGAAGGTCGGCTCGATCGCCTACTCGCCGCTCGACCAGGGGCTGCTGACCAGCCGCTACCTCGACGGGATCCCGGAGGGCTCGCGGGCCGCCGGCGACAGCCCGTTCCTGACCGCGGACACGCTCACCGAGGATCTCGTACGACAGCTGCGCGCCCTCGACGAGGTCGCGAAGTCCCGCGGCCAGTCCCTGGCCCAGCTCGCGCTGGCATGGGTGCTGCGCGGCGGCCGGGTGACCTCCGCGCTCATCGGCGCGAGCAGCACCCGGCAGCTGGAGGACAGCGTGACGGCCACCCGCGCCCTGGACTTCGACCCGGAGGAGCTGGCCCGGATCGACGCGATCATCAAGCCGGCCGGTCAGTGAGGCGCTCGCTGAGCTCCCAGAGCCGGTCGGCCGCCTCGGGGTCGACGGCGTAGGGCAGCACGCCCGCGTTCCAGGACCTGTTCATGAGGGTCCAGTCGCGTCCCTCCTCCAGTGACATCGGGGGTGCGACGTCGCTGTTCTCGCAGTACAGGCCGCCCATGGAGTCGAGCAGGGGGCTGGTGGCGCACCAGACGCCGGTGGCCGCTCCGTGTTCGACGGTCTTGAGCTGGCGCTCCGGGTCCAGCACCGGGCGCCCGTCTTCGTCGAGCACGCCGACGGCCTTGAGGTCCTCCTCGGCGAGGTACTTCTTCAGGTTGGTCTCGACGATGCTTCCCGGGTGGAGGGAGAAGGCCCGCACCCCGTCGGCCTTCGCCCGGGCGTCCAGCCCGACCGCGAAGAGGATGTTGGCCGTCTTGGACTGGCCGTAGGCGGCCCAGCGGTCGTACTCGCGGCGCTCGAAGTGCGGGTCGTCGAACACGACGGGGGAGAAGCGGTGCCCCCAGGACGACACCGAGACGACCCGGGCGCCGCCCGCGCGACGCAGCGCCGGCCGCAGCCGGGCGACGAGCTGGAAGTGGCCGAGGTGGTTGGTGGCGAACTGTGCCTCGTAGCCCCGTGCGTCGCGCGTCAGCGGAGTCGCCATGATGCCCGCGCTGTTCACGAGGATGTGCAGCGGCCGGCCGGAGGCGAGAAAGCGCTCGGCGAAGGCGTCGACGGAGGCGGGGTCGAGCAGATCCATCGTCTCGACCTCCACGCCGTCCACCCCCTTCAGTGCGGCCCGCGCCCTGTCGGTGTCGCGCGCCGGTACGACGACTTCGGCGCCCGCCGACCGCAGTACGCGCGCGGTCTCCAGGCCGATGCCGGAATAGCCTCCGGTGACGACGGCGACCTTGCCGGTCAGGTCGATGCCCTTGATGACGTCCTCGGCGGTGGACGCGGCGCCGAAGCCGGAGTGCAGGGGTTCTTGGACGGTGGTCATGGCTCGGGTCTCCTTCAGTGGCTGTACCGCCACCGTACGACCGAAGATCCGGACGATGAATGCTTGATAGTCCGTATTACTTGCGCGATAGTACGGGTATGCCTGCCGATCCGCTGTCCGACACCCTCGCCCTCACCGACGCCCGGTGCGTCATCTCCGGTGGATTCACCGCGGGCGGCGACTGGGCCCTTCGCTTCCAGAGGCCCGGCATGCTCAAGATCACCGCGGTGGTCCGGGGGCGGTTCTGGGTGGCCCTCGACGATTCCCCGGAGGCCGTGCTGCTGGAGGCCGGGGATGTGGCCGTCTTCGACGGCAGCCGCCCCTTCGTGATCTCCAGCGATCCGGCACTGGAGCCGGCCGACGCGTCGACGCTCTTCGCCGACGCGGCCGGACCCATGGTCCGGCTCGGCGAGGGCGCGGACGTCGTCTCTGTCGGCGGTCATGTCGAGCTGGGGCGCTCCGGCGAGGAGTTGCTGCTGCACGCGCTGCCCCCGCTGATGCATGTCCGCGCCGGGGCCGACGAGGCCCCCGTGCTGAGCTGGCTGCTCGACCAGCTCGTCCATGAGCTGACCGCCGGCCACGCAGGGGCCGACTTCGCGTCCGACCAGCTCGCCCAGCTGATGTTCGTCCAGGTCCTGCGCGCCTACCTCGCGGACGCCGACGCGCTTCCGGCGGGACGGCTGAGGGCTCTCGCCGACGAACGCATCGCCCCCGCCCTGCGCCTGATGCACGCCGAGCCGGGCCGCCCCTGGCAGCTGGAGGAGCTCGCCAGGGCGGCGGCGATGTCGCGGACCACCTTCGCCGAGCGTTTCCGGGCCGTGGCCGGCGTACCGCCCCTGACCTATCTGCTCGACTGGCGGATGAGCCTGGCCCGGCGTGCCCTGCGGGACGGCGAGTCGTCGGTGTCGGCGCTCGCCCAGCGGGTCGGGTACACCTCGGAGAGCGCGTTCAGCAACGCCTTCAAGCGCACGACCGGCATCGCCCCGAAGCGCTACCGCGACGCGGCCCGTGCGGCGGCCACGACGTGAGCGGAACGGCCACGTGCTGAGCCGTACGTCATCGACCCGACCCGACCCGTACGTCCCCGACCCGAGCCGGGGGCCGCGTCACCCGTGGAGCCGCTCCTCCAGGTGCACCGTCACCGTCCCGCCCTCCTCCTTCCCGATCGCTCGGCGCACCTCGGCCTTCACCGGCAGCATGTGGGTGCCGTCTCCCAGTGCCATGAAGGAACTGCGGAAAGGACGGCCGTTGATCGTGCCGCTGACCTTGACCAGTCCGCGGGTCCCGAAGAACGCGACGGACTCGGGCCATGTGACGTAGGTCCAGCCGCCGGCTCCGGGACGCTTCCGCAGGACGGCGGTGAAACGCGCGTCCACCTTGCTCACGGTGCTCATGGGGTCCTCGCTCTCCGTCGGTGTCCTGTTGAAGAGACCACCGTGAGCCGGGAAACTCATCGCGGAGCGGCGGTCACTGGGCCGGGACGCGGTCCAGGAACCCGTGCACGCTCCGGATGCGGTCCTCGTCGTCGAGAGTGATCACGTCGAATCCGGCGACGGGCGCCGAACCGTCCGACTCGTGGACCAGCTCCCAGCCGAAGCGGGCGATGTCGTGGTGTCCGTCGACCGAGCCCGTGAGGCGGAAGGCGAAGCCCGGGAACTGCTCGTGCGCCGCGGCGATCACGGCGGCGAGCTGCTCGTGGCCGCGGACCTCGGCCAGCGGATCGGTGTAACTGCCGCCCACGGCCCACGCGGTGGCGACGGCCTTCGCGAGCGCGTCGGGCTCACCGGCGTTCCAGGCCTCGAAATAACGGGTGACGGCACTCTCATAGCGGTCGTTGCTTGCGGACATGGTTGCTCAGCCTCCATCGAGATGGGTTCGTGCTGGTCGGGGCCCGGATCCAGTGGGTGGTGCGCCGCTGGGATCCGGTACCGCAACCATGCCCGGAGGCCCTCGGAGGCGTCGATTACCTCCGAGGTAAGGGAGGCCCGCCGTGTTTCGGCCAAACGCGTCGCCGAATATGCCAGGAGACTGGCTGGAATGGCGTGGTGACAGAGTGTCAGGAGTGGCGATACTCAAAACAAGGGCAATTCAGCCAAGCCCGTACAGCGCCATCATGCACCGCAGACGAGCCGCAGGGAAAGTGAGGCACTACCGGCAGCGAGCGCCGCGATGGGGGAGCGATCGTGCACGACGAATTCCTGTGCTATGTCACCGCCTACGGAATATGCGGCGGTCAGCGCGTCGGCGTACCCCTCGGGACGTATCGCGCGCCCACCCTGGCGCTGGCCCTGTGGTGGATGCGGGACCGTGCCGCGTGGATGGCCGAGCGGCTGGACCCGCAGCCCGAGGATCCGACCTTCCCGCCGAACTCGATCGCGCCGGTGGGGTCGACCGTCCCCGACGTCCCGACCGTGCTGCGTGCCTGGTGCGGCGACTCGATGCAACAGGAGCTGGTCGCCGAGGAGTTGGCCGCCGGAAAGCTGGTGCGTATCGCCACCAACGACGACACCACCGAGTACGAGTTGATGGCCGAGTCCGTGGACGCGCGCCGTATGCAGCGGACCGCCGCCGTGCTCGGCACCTCGGCGGCCTGACCCCCGCGTTCGCCGGCCCCGCCGCATCGCCCGCCCCGGCCCCCGCGCCCGTCGGGCGCGTGCCGACGAGAGCGTCCGCCAGGCGAATTTATGGGCGAATAGCTAGAATTCAGACATGGCAGAGCGGCCAGTCGTGCCCGGTGCGCCCGAACTCGTACTCGAAACCGAGGCGGGCTCCACGGTGATGAGTCCCAGTCGCGACTACCACGTAGGCCGCGACCCGTTGAGCGATGTCGTCATCGACGACGCCCGGGTCTCCTGGCACCACGCGGTACTGCGTCCCGAGGCCGACCACTGGACGATCGAGGACGAGAACAGCACGAACGGCACGTACGCCGACGGCCGGCGCGTCCATGAGTGGGGCGTCGGGCCGGGCAGCGTCATACGCTTCGGGAACCCCTCGGACGGCCCCAGGGCGGTACTCGTCGACCGGCCTCCAGAGCGTCCTTCGGCCCCCTCCCTGCCCGCGGCCACCGGCACCTTCCGGCAGCCGACCAGCGTGCGTCCGCTCCCGGCCCGCACCGTCCGCATCGGCCGCGGCGGCGACAACGACCTGGTCATCGACGACCTGATCGTCTCCCGACAGCACGCGGAGCTACGGGCGGGACCGGACGGGACGTACGAGATCGTCGACCTCGGCAGCCACAACGGAACGTTCCTGAACGGCCAGCCCGTCGACCGCGCGGTGGTTACTCCCGGTGACATCGTGGGCATAGGTCACTCCGCTTTCTGTCTTGTCGGAGACCAGCTCCGGGAGTACGTCGACACCGGCGAGGTCTCCCTCGACGTGCAGGACCTCACGGTCTCCGTCGACCACGGCCGTAAGACGCTTCTGGACGAGGTGTCATTTCCGGTCGGCGAGAAATGTCTGCTCGCCGTCGTGGGCCCGAGCGGCGCGGGAAAGTCCACTCTGCTGAACGCCCTGACCGGCCAGCGCCCCGCCGACCTCGGCACGGTCCTGTACGACGGCCGTGACCTCTACCGCGACTACGCCGAACTGCGCCAGCGCATCGGACTCGTCCCGCAGGACGACATCCTGCACGCGCAGCTCACCGTGCGAAAAGCCCTCACCTACGCCGCCGAACTGCGCTTCCCGCAGGACACCGCGAAGGCGGAGCGCCGGGCCAGGGTCGACGAGGTGATCGGCGAGCTGGGCCTGGAGCAGCGCGCCGACCAGGCCATCCACAGCCTCTCCGGCGGCCAGCGCAAACGGGTCAGCGTGGCCCTCGAACTGCTGACCAAGCCGTCGCTGCTGTTCCTCGACGAACCGACGTCGGGCCTCGACCCCGGCATGGACCGCTCGGTCATGCACATGCTGCGCGGCCTCGCCGACGACGGCCGTACGGTCATCGTGGTCACCCACAGCGTGCTCAGCCTGGACGTCTGCGACCGGCTCCTCGTGCTCGCGCCCGGCGGAAAGGTCGCCTACTACGGACCGCCCGAGGACGCTCTCGCGTTCTTCGGCTACGAGCAGTGGCCCGAGGCCTTCGAGGACTTCGAGCGGGACCACGACCGGGACTGGGCGGGGGACTACCGGACGTCGCCCTTCCACCGCCAGTACATCGACAACTCCGTCTCCCAGCCGTATCAGGCGCAGGCCGCTCCGCCGGCAGGCGTCGGACCACCGCCAAAGCCCCAGAGCTGGGGCGCCCAGCTCAGCACCCTGGTCCGCCGCTACGTGGCCGCCCTCAGCGCCGACCGGACCTTCCTCATCATCATGATCGCGCTGCCGTTCGTGATGGGCGCGATGGCCCGGGCGCTGGCCGGCAGCAGGCTGACGCAGGAGACGGCGATGAACGCGCTGCTCATCCTGTGTGTCGGCGGAGTTCTGACGGGCGCCGCCAACGCCGTGCGCGAACTGGTGAAGGAGCGGGTCATCTACCAGCGCGAGCGGGCTGTCGGCCTGTCCAGATCGGCGTACCTGATGTCCAAGGTGGTGGTGCTCGGCACCATCACCGTGCTCCAGGCCGTCGTGCTGACCCTCGTCGGTCTGTTCGGCGTCGATCTCGGCTCACCCGGCGGAGAGGGCGTCCTCATGCCGCCGCTCGTCGAGATCACCCTGGCCGTCGCGCTGCTCGCCTTCACCGCGATGATGCTCGGCCTGCTCGTCTCCGCGATGGTGCGCAAGGAGGAGGTCACCATGCCGCTGCTGGTGCTGCTGGCCATCGTCCAGGTGGTCTTCTGCGGCGCGCTGCTGAAACTCAACGGTGTGCCCGGCATCGAGCAGCTGTCCTGGCTGGTTCCCTCGCGCTGGGCCCTGGGCGCGATGGCCTCGACCATCGAGCTGTCCCGGATCGTCCCCGGGGACCTGACAGGCGACCCGCTGTTCCGTCACGAGGCCGGCGTCTGGCTGATCAACATGGGGATGATGGTCGTGCTGTCGGTCGTCTTCGGGTTCGTGGTGATCCGCCTGCTGCGGCGGCACGAACCCGCCGTCATGCGGAAGTAGGTGCGATGACGACACCCGAATTCCGCCCCACCCACGTGATCCCACGGGACGGCCTGTCCGCCTGGGAGACCCCGGATTCCTCCCGGCCCGCGGTGCCGCTCGACGCGCTGCTGCCGGTTCAGCTGATCGAAAGGGCCGGTGACTGGGGCCGGGCCCTGTGCGCCAACGGCTGGTCGGCCTGGGTCGACGCCCGCCTGCTGATCGCCGTACCGCAGGTACCGCCCGCCGCGGGCAGCCCGCTCACGCGGACAGCGGATCCGCGACCGCTCCTCGCCCGCGTGGAGGAGGCGCTCTCCGGTTATCGGAGCGCCGCCGAGGATCTCGCCGCCGGGCGGCTCGACGGGCAGGCCTTCCGCGGCCGTACGCAGGGGCAGCGGATCGGCGTGGTCGTCGACGGCGAGTCCCTCTGGCTGTACGACGGCGAGCACGAGCGGTGGGTGTACTGCGACGGGACGCGGCTGAGCACGTACGCCACCGGGCAGGGTCCGGCGGCGGTCTCGGAGCCCGTACGGGAAGAGGCTCCGGTGGGCCGTGAACCCACGCGGGTGGTGACGTACGACGAAGACGGCCGGCGTGGCTGAGTGCCCGCGGAGGACCTGGACGACCGGAGTGAGGGCTCATGGACGACGACGGCGGGCGCCACGACACCAGTCTCTTCTCCGGGCGTCCGTCCGACCTGATCGGCCGGCGGATCGCCGGCTACCGGATCGAGCGGGAGATCGGCCGCGGCGGCATGGCCGTCGTCTACCGGGCCAAGGACCTTCGGCTGGACCGGACCGTCGCCCTCAAACTGCTCGCGCCGGAGCTGGCCCGCAACGACACCTTCCGCGGCCGCTTCACCCATGAGTCCCGGGTGGCCGCCGCGATCGACCACCCGAACATCGTGCCGGTCTTCGAGGCGGGCGAGACGGACGGCGTCCTCTACATCGCCATGCGGTACGTCGCGGGGCGCGACCTGCGACATCTGCTCGACCGCGAGGGCCCGTTGCCGGTCAAGGTGGCCACCCGGATCGCTGTCCAGGTCGCCTCCGCGCTCGACGCTGCCCACGACCACGGTCTGGTGCACCGGGACGTGAAACCCGGCAACATCCTGGTGGCCCAGGGCACCGACAGCGACCACCCCGAGCACGTGTACCTCACCGACTTCGGCCTGACGAAGAAGTCGCTGTCGCTCACCGGGTTCACGAGCGTCGGCCAGTTCGTCGGCACGCTCGACTACGTGGCCCCCGAGCAGATCTCGGGCAAGCCGGTGGACGGCCGGTGCGACGTCTACAGCCTCGCCTGCGTCGTCTACGAGACGATGGCGGGGAAACCGCCCTTCCAGCGCGACGACGACATGGCGCTGCTGTGGGCCCACCAGTACGACGAGCCGCCGCCGTTGACCGAGAAGCGGCCCGACATCGCCGCCCCCGTCGACGACGTCCTCGCGAAGGCGCTGGCGAAGAGCCCCGACGGCCGGTACGACTCCTGCCTCGCCTTCGTCGCGGCGCTGCGGGTCGCCGCGACCGGTGCCGCGGCAGCCGGCCACGCGCCGACCCGGGTGGACGGGCGGGCTGTCGGCGCCCCCGAGTTCGGCCCGCCCCCGGAGCCGCCGGTCTGGGCCCGTCCGATGTTCCCGGCCCGATGAGCGGCTCCGCGTCCGCTGGGGCAAACCCCCCTGCGTACAGGCCGGTTGGCAGGATGTGACGGCGGGAGGAGATCGGCGAAGCTCGTCCGCATGACGAAGACCAAGCGAAACGCCGCCCTGCTCGCAGCCTCCGCCTTCGTACTCGGTCTCACCGCACCGCTCACCGCGTCGGCATCGACCGCCGGTGCCCCCGAACCGCTCGACTGGGCCAAGTGCGAGGGAAGCGGCCTCGATCCGCGACAACAGTGCGCGACCGTCGAGGTGCCGCTCGACCACGCCGACCCCGGGGGCCGGAAGATCGGCATCGCCGTATCCAGGATCCCCAGCGAGAACCCACGGGCGCGGCGCGGTGTTCTCCTGCTGATCCCCGGCGGCCCCGGCGGCTCCAGCCTCAACAACCCCTCGGGCAAAGGGCAGAAGCTGCCTAAGGAGGTGCGCGACGCCTACGACCTGATCGGGTTCGACCCCCGCGGAGTCGGCCGCTCCACCCCCGTCAGCTGCGGCCTCGACCACAGCGACCTCGCCACCTCGAAACTGCGCCCCTGGCCCGCCCCCGACGGATCGATCACCGAGAACCTGACCACCGCACAACGACTGTCGGACACCTGCGCGCGCAATGGCGGCGAGCTGATCCAGCACATCAGTACCGCCGACAACGCCCGCGACATCGACCGCGTCCGAGCGGCGCTCGGCGAACGCGAACTGTCCGCCTGGGGTGTCTCGTACGGAACGTATGTCGGCGCCGTCTACAGCCAGTTGTTCCCACAGCGCACCGACCGCATCGTGCTGGACAGCAACGACGACCCCGACCCCACCCGGGTCGCCCGCGCCTGGCTCGCCGGTCACGAGAAGGGCGTCGAGGACACCTTCCCCGAGTTCGCCGAGTGGTCCTCGGCGCCCGGAAACCCGGACCGGCTGGCCGACACGGCGGACGAGGTACGGCCGCTCTTCCTGAACCTCGCCGCGAAGCTCGACCGCGACCCGATCCCCTGGCCCGGTGCGAACCCGCAGGAGCTGAACGGCAACGTGCTGCGCCAGACCATGCTGGACAGCCTCTACGCCCCCAGCGGATTCCCGGGCCTGGCCAAGCTGATCCTCGCCGCGCAGCGGGGCACCGTACCGCCGGCGCCCTCCTCGCCGCCCGAGGAGGTGCTGCAGAACGTCACCGCGGTCGGCGCCGGGACCCTCTGCAACGACATCGCCTGGCCCAGGGACGCCGCCGGGTACGAGGAGGGAGTCGCCCGGAGCCGGGCGAAGTACCCGCTGACCGCGGGGATGCCCAGGAACGCGATGGTCTGCGCCGCCTGGCCGTTCCCGCCGAAGGAGCCCCCGGTACGCATCACCGGCCGCGGCCCCTCCAACATCCTGCTCGTCCAGAACGAACGCGATGTCGCCACCCCGCTCAGCGGCGCCCTCAAGCTCCGTCACGCCCTGGGCAGGCGCGCCACCATGGTCACCGTCAACGCCACCGGCCACGACGCCTACCTCGCCAACGGCAACGAGTGCGGCGACCGGACCGTCTCGCACTACCTGGCCACGGGGGAGCGCCCGGGCCGGGACACCTACTGCGCCTAGAAGGTGCCGTTCGGATCGGCCCGGGTCCGCGGCGCCTGGCACGGCACCTCGCCGCGTTGTCGCGTCACCCGAGTACGCCCAGTACGCGGATGACGCTCCGCCTCGCGACGCACCGCACCGCACCGGACGCCGCGGCCTGATCCGGGCTATCCGAACGACACCCCTTAGCCGGCCCGGACTCCGGGCTCCTCGGCGCCGACCCTGCCCCGTCGGTGGACGCGCTTCGCCAGCAGACCGCCGAGGAACCCGGTGACCAGCCCCCACAGCACGGCGAACCCGAGCGCCGTCCACACCTCGGGCCGCAGGAAGAGCTCACCGCTCAGACCGTCGCCGAGGTCGCCGATGCCGAGAAGGGACAGCCCGTAGTGCGCGGAGATCCGGCCGACGAGGCAGATCATGAGCACGGTCAGCGCGAGGGCGACCGCCATGTGCACGGCGTGCTGCCACAGCCGCATCCGGGCCGGTGAGCGGGCGGCCATCAGGAACGCCGCCGCCAGGAGCAGCACGGCGTCGACGACCAGCAGCCACCACACCCTGCCGTCGTATTCGGCGAGGGTGCGCAGGTTGAGCGAGGAGATGTCCGGCGTACGCAGCACCTGGCCGAGCAGATCCGGCATCGGCAGCCCGAAGGGCCCGTCCACCCGTCCGGTCCAGGTGGCACCGAGCCCCAGCGTGAAGGCGAGCCAGACGAGGTTGGGCAGACCGAGGAGGACCACGGCGAACGTCTCGGTGGCGTGGCCTCGCGTCACCGCGGTCACCAGGGCGATGACGACGCCCAGGACGACGTACGCGAGCAGCAGCGCGACCATGGCGTACGCGGCCGGACGTACCGACTCCTGGAAGCGCAGCAGCCGGGGCGGCAGCGGGGCGCCGCGGGAGACCAGCAGGGCGAGCACGAGGACGCCCGCGAGCCACAGCACGCCGAAGACGAGCGTCAGGGGCACGTCGGTCGTGAAACCCACCTTGGGTGAGGCGCCGAACAGGTCGCCGATGTCGCCGATGGTTCCGTCCCCGAGGGAGATGCGGAAGTCCTGCCGGGCGAGGAGCGCGACGCCGATCAGGGCCAGCAGCCACAGGAGGGCGATGCGGGCGGCCCATCCGGCCAGTTCGGTGGCTCCGGCGACGGCCCGGTGGCGCAGTGGCCGCAGGAATCCGGCGGCGATGACCAGAGCCCCCGCGAGGGTGACCGACAGGGGAATCACCGTCAGGCCCGCCCGCGTGTCCGCGATCGCTCCGGCGTCGCCCGAGAGCTCGATGGTGCCCCCGACGGCCGTGACGACGGTGGCCGCGACCACCCGCCAGAACGCGTTGTCGGGCAGGTCCGCGGCACCGGCCGCCCACAGCCCGAGCGCGGCGACCACCCCCATGACGATCAGCCCGGCCAGCACCGCCAGGACGGCCTGGATCCAGCCGTGGCGGTCGGCCGTCCGGCCACCGGGGCGGACAACTGCCTGTTCGGACGGTGTCTTGGTGCTCACGTTGTCACGCTAAGCAGCGCCGACACGGTCCGCCCGCCGGGAGGGGCCGACCGCGTCGGCTTGCGGACGGTACGGGACCGGAGCACACAATGGGCTCGTTGTGCAGGAAAGTGGCACAAAGTGTTTGAAGTCCGCGGGATTCCTACACCGGGAAGAAGAGCTCGTGAGCGTCGAACCGCCGTCCTCCGGCCGCCCCACCGGCCCGCCTTCGGGCCCCTTGTCGGGCCCGTCCCAGCCGGGTCCGTCCGAGCCGAGTCCGGCCCAGCCCAGCGGCCACGCGCCCTCGGGACCGCCGAGCGGGGCGGGCGGAAGGGATGCCGGCGGGGGAGGCACGGGTGGGTCCTCCAGCGGCGGAGGTCCCCCCGGACCGGCTGGACCCTCCGGGCCGGGAGGACCGGACGGGAAGGGCAGCGGTCCGGACCGGCCCTGGTGGAAATCCGCACCCCGCGTCGCGCTCATCACCGGTGTCGTGGTCGCCGCCGTGGTCCTCGGCCTGGTCTTCACCCGCGACAACGGCGGCAGCGACACGTCCGCGAGCGGCGGTGAGGTCTTCCTCCAGGCCGCGAGCAAGTCGGGACCCGACCCGTTCACGGAGTCGACGGCGAACGACAGCTCCACCCCGTCCGAGGCACCCTCCACCTCCACGGCGTCGGAATCCGCCAACGTGACGCGGGGTGTGGACGGTTCGGCCCCCGGCCTGTACGGCGGCACCCGCAACGTCTCCAGTTGCGACGTGGAGAAGCAGATCGGATTCCTCCAGAAGGACCCGGCGAGGAACAACGCGTTCGCCTCGGTCGTGGGCCTGCGGACATCCCAGATCCCCGGCTATCTGCGGGCCCTCACCCCGGTGCAACTGGGCTATGACACCCGGGTCACCAACCACGGCTACCGCGACGGCGCCGCCACCAGCTACCAGGCGGTCCTCCAGGCGGGCACCGCCGTTCTCGTCGACGACCACGGAGTGCCCCGGGTGCGCTGCGCCTGCGGCAACCCGCTCGGAGAGCCGGTCCCGCAGAAGACCACCCCCAAGCCGACCGGCGACTCGTGGCCGTCCTACCGGACGCAGAACGTCGTGGTGGTCGCGCCCTCGACGACGGTCATCAACGTGTTCGTCATCTTCGACCCCGACAACGACGAGTGGATCGCCCGGCACAAGGGCGACACCGGTGACCGCGACGAGAAGACGCGCCCGCCGGAGCACCTGCCCTTCCCGTCGGCGAGCGTCTCGTCCTCGACACCGAACTCCCAGTCGCCGTGCGTCTCCTCACCTCCCGGTACGACGCCGAGCCCGAGCCTGTGTCCGTCCACCTCCCCGGCGCCGTCCTCCTCGTCGCCCTCGTCGTCCTCGTCCGCACCGTCGGAGTCCGAATCGGAATCCGAGTCCGAGTCCCCGTCCTCCGAGCCTCCGACGACGGCTTCGGACTCCGCCTCGTCACCCGACCCGGCGTCCTCCGACACGACGACGGAGACGACGACCACTTCGGTGACGGAAGCCTCCTCCCTCTCCAGCGCGCCGGGGTCGTCCTCCCCGGGGCTCTGAAAGCAAGTCGATGCGTGAACGGATTCGACGGGCGGGTAAGGCAGTAGCCGAGTCGGGCGGGGCGCGACGCTCCGCTCCGGGGTCGCTGATCCGCCGGGGCTACCGGCTCCGGACTTCACCGCGGGCAGGCGTACGGCCGACGAGCGATTCCACCGAGAGCGGAACGCAGGTGCCTTCCCCCGCGGCCCAGCGCTTCTAGGCTGAAGGGGTGAGCAACCAAGCGCCGAACGAAGCCCGTGTCATCCCTCTGCGCCCGGCGGCGACGCCGGCCCCGGCACCGGCCTCAGCACCGGCGCGGGTGCCGCAGCGGCCCCGTCCGGTCCTCGCGCCCCGCCGGACGCCGCCGGCCCCCGCGCAGCGGGAGCCGCTGTGGCGCGACCTCGTGGGTGACGTTCTGCGGCGCGAGCGGCTCGCCCAGGAGCGCACGCTCAAGGACGTGGCCGACGCCGCCCGGATCTCCATGCCGTACCTCTCGGAGCTGGAGCGCGGCCGCAAAGAGGCCTCGTCCGAAGTCCTCGCGGCCGCCGCCCGGGCCCTCGGCCTGGGCCTGGGCGACCTGCTCTCGCTCGCCCAGGACGAGCTCACGCGAGTCGCCCAGGTCAGGCACGGACGGAACCGCGCCACCAGCACCTCGCGGTACGACGGCATGTGCCTCGCCGCCTGACGCCGACGACCGGGCACGAGACGGAGAGGGCCGACCGGCCCGCGGCGGCCGGTCGTGGTCGCCCGGGCCTCAGACCAGCGCGAGCCGCCGGCTCAGCACCTCGTCCGCGAGCCCGTACGCCACGGCCTCCCGCGCCGTGAAGATCTTGTCGCGGTCCATGTCCGCGCGCAGCGTCGTGACGTCGTGACGCGTGTGCCGCGAGAGGACCTCCTCGACCTGCGAGCGGATGCGGAGCATCTCCCTGGCCTGGAGGGCGAGGTCCGAGACCGTCCCCTGCCGTCCGCCGCTCGCCGGCTGCCCGAGCAGCACGCGCGCGTGCTCCAGCACGAACCGCCGTCCGGGATCGCCGCCGGCGAGCAGCACCGCCGCCGTGGAGGCCGCCTGTCCGACGCAGAACGTCGAGATCGGCGCCTGGACGAAGGTCATCGTGTCGTAGATCGCCATCAGTGAAGTGAACGATCCCCCGGGCGAGTTGATGTAGATCGCGATCTCGTTCTCCGGGCTCGACGACTCCAGATGGAGGAGCTGCGCGATGACGACGTTGGCGACCCCGTCGTCGATCTCCGTGCCGAGGAAGATGATCCGCTCGGACAGCAGCCGGCTGAAGACGTCGTAGGAGCGTTCGCCCTGCGGGGTCCGTTCGACCACGTTCGGAATCGTGTACCCACCCATGTCAGAGCCCCATCCGTCGTCGTGACGCGGCCGGCCGGACGTCGTCGAGCGACTCCACGACCCGGTCGACCATGCCGTAGTCCTTCGCCTGTTCGGCCGTGAACCAGCGGTCGCGGTCGCCGTCGCGGGAGATCGTCTCCTCGCTCTGGCCGGTGTGCTCCGCGGTGATCCGCTCGATTGCCTGCTTCGTGAACTCCAGGTTCTGCGCCTGGATCTCGATGTCCGCGGTGGTTCCGCCGATACCGGCCGAGGGCTGGTGCATCATGATCCGCGCGTTCGGCAGCGCGAAGCGTTTTCCGTGCGCGCCGACGCTGAGGAGGAACTGCCCCATGCTCGCCGCGAATCCCATGGCGAGCGTGGAGACGTCGTTCGGGATCAGCGTCATCGTGTCGTAGATCGCCAGGCCCGCGGTCACCGATCCGCCCGGGCTGTTGATGTAGAGGCTGATGTCGGTCCGCGAGTCCTCCGCGGACAGCAGGAGCAGTTGGGCGCAGACGCGGTTCGCGGAGACCTCGTCGACCTGCGTGCCGAGCAGGACGATCCGCTGCGCGAGCAACTGCGCGGCCAGATGGTCGTCGAAGCGGGTAGCGGGGGTGTCGCCCTCCTCGGCCCGCGGTGCGCGGCCCGGGTTCCAACCGGTCATGAGTGGCGTCATCGGTCCTCCTCGTCGTGGCGCGGCTTCCGTCGCCGCGATCTCCACTCTCGGACCGAGGGCGCCATGAGGTCGGGGTTCTTGGCCGACAGCAGATTCGCTGTGGGCAGAGCGGAAGGAGACGACCGGGCAGGGGACGGGCCGGAAGTGGCGTGGTCCGGGCTGTCGCCCGCGCTCGGCCGTCCCGGCTCAGCCGGCTTCACGGAGCGAACGGAGGACGGGCCGCACGGACGCGACCAGCCGCCGCCCGTGCCCGGCAGGAGCGCGGGACCGCCCCTGCGCCACGAGGATCGACGGGCGGGCGTCGACGGTCGCGCTGACGGTCCCGCGACGCCAACCCCGCCCCCGCCGCGCCACCGATGAGTTTCCGGGCGAGGATCGGTCGACAGAAGTGACGACGTTTCCCCGCCCGAGGAGGTACTCATGCCCGCCGATGGATTCACCACCTGTCTGTGGTTCGACGGTCAGGCCGAGGAGGCCGCGCACTACTACGTCTCGGTCTTCAAGAACTCCGAGCTCGGCCGGATCAGCCGCTACACGCAGGCGGGGCCCGGCCCCGCCGATTCCGTGCTGACCGTCGAGTTCGTGGCCAACGGCCAGAAGTTCGTCGCCCTGAACGGAGGCCCGCAGTTCAAGTTCGACGAGGCCATCTCCTTCCAGATCGACTGCGCGGACCAGGACGAGGTGGACTTCTACTGGAACAAGCTCATCGAGGGCGGCGGCGAAGCAGGCCCGTGCGGCTGGCTCAAGGACAAGTTCGGCCTCTCCTGGCAGGTGGTCCCGGCGAAGCTCATCGACATGGTCATGGACCCGGACCCCGAGAAGGCGTCCCGCGCGACCCAGGCGATGCTCAAGATGGGCAAGCTCGACGTCGCGGCGCTGGAGAAGGCGTACGCGGGCGAGTAGCGGACCGGCGACCCGCTCGCGGTTCTGCACAGCGCCCGGCCCGCCTGCCCGTCCGGCGCTCAGGCGAGCTGACCGCTGTGCAGAGCCGTGTACGCGCCGCCCCGCCGCAACAACTCCTCGTGCGTGCCGATCTCCTGGATCATCCCGTCCCCCATCACGACAATGCGGTCCGCGCCACGGATGGTCGACAGCCGGTGTGCCACCACGAACGTGGTACGTCCGTGCAGCAGCCGGGCAAGGGCCTGCTGGACGAGAGCCTCCGAGCGGGTGTCCAGCGCGGAGGTCGCCTCGTCCAGGATGAGTACCCGGGGATCGCGGATCAGCGCCCGCGCGATCGCGAGCCGCTGCCGCTGTCCCCCGGAGAGCCGTGCGCCGTGCTCGCCCACCACGGTGTCGAGCCCCTGCGGCAGCCGGTCCACGAACTCCAGCGCGTTCGCGTCCCGCAACGCCTCACGCACCGCCGCGTCCCCGGCGTCGTCCATGCCGTACGCGACGTTCTCCCGGACCGTGCCGTCGAAGAGGATCGACTCCTGCGGCACGACGGAGACGAAACGCCGGTAGGTGCGCAGGTCGAGGGTGGCCATGTCCGTGCCGTCGAGCAGCAGCCGGCCCGAGGTCGGACGGATGAAGCCGATCACGAGATTGAGCACCGTGGACTTCCCGGCCCCCGACGCGCCGACCAGGGCGACGGTCTCGCCGGGGGAGACGGTCAGGCTGAAGTCCCGTACAGCGGGCCGGTTCTCGTCGTACGCGTGCCCCACCCCCTCGAAGGTGACGGAACCGCGCACCGACGTCACCTCCGACTTCCCCTCGTTGTCCTCCAGTTCGGGCGCCTGGAGGACCTCGCCGATGGACCGCACGGACTCCAAGCCCTTCGTGATCACCGGCGCCAGTGCCGCGAGCGTCGTCGTGGAGTTGGTGAGCGTCGTCAGGAAGGCGCTGAGCATGACGACGTCGCCGGGCGTGACACCCCAGTACCCGTAGTACGACACCAGCGCCGCGCCGGTGAGGAAGAGTACGCCGACGACGTTCAGGAACACCCAGGCCAGCGAGGCGAACCGCCCGTTGAGGAGGTCCAGGCGCAGCCCCGAGCTGAGCACCTGCCGCAGCGTGCCGTCCATGCGGCACAGTGCCTTGCCCTCGAGACCGTGCGCCCGTGTGACGGAGATGAGCCGGGTCATCTCGGTCACCCGTGTGGAGAGATGCTCGACCTCGTGCCGGAAGTGCTCGTTGTGGGAGCGCAGTCGGGACCGCAGCCGCGCCACGAGCAGGGCTGCGACCGGCACGACGAGGAGGAAGACGGGCAGGAACTCCGGTGTGCGGATGGCGATGATGACCAGGCCGCCGGTCAGTACGGTGAGGGCGCCGAGCCCGTTCTCGGCGGTCTGCTGCACGCCCTGCTCGACGGTCTCCACATCCCGGACGACCTTGGCCTGGAGCACGCCCGCGCTGACCCGCGAGTGGTAGCCGATGGACAGTTGCTGCATCCGCGTGCAGAGGGCCGACCGCAGATCGGTGCCCATGCGGCGCACGCTGCCGTAGAGCAGGCGTACGTACAGCAGGTGCAGGGGGATGTTGACCAGCAGGATGAAGAGGATGACCCCGGCGCTCAGCCACACCCGGCCGACCGGTTGGTGCTGGACGACGGTGTCGATGATGGACGCGGTGATGAGCGGCAGCAGCCAGACCGGACTGTGCTTGACGGTGAAGACGAGGAACGCCACGGCGAGCCGCCGACGGTCGGCGCGGAACAGGTAGATGAGGGTGCGTATCGGGTGCTCGCCCCGGTAGCGATGGTCGAGCGGTCTTTCGGACGACGCCATCGGCGTTGGTCCTCCTCGGTGGCCAGGTGATGGGCAAGCGCTTACTGCCCATCCGGTACTTGAGTACACCCAACAGGCCGAGGAGCTGTCGGGGGAGGGCGAGGCGAGCGGGGGACCGTCAGCCGACCTGCCCGGCGATCACCCGGGTGATCTCACGCGTGAGGCGCAGGATCCCGGGTGAGCGGACCGGGCACGGCTTCGGCCTGGACGTCATGGGAGCCAGGCAGAAGTGAAGAGAGTCGTCGTCGCGGTGCAGGGCGGTGCGGTCGCGGTCCGGCTGGGTGCAGTAGGCGGGATGCTCGTGCTCGTACGCCGTGCACGGCAGGTACTGGACCCAGGTGCCGCGTGCCGACACCGGGCTCACGGTCCGCCCGGCGTCGGCGGCCAACTCGCCGGAGGCGCTCGCTCGTTCCTCGTACAGTGCGTTGACGGCGCGCACCCGGTCGGGGGTGACCGCGTCGGGGCCCTGGAGCACCCACACGATTCTCGGCGCCCGCGCGCCGCCCGCACCCGTGATCTGCCCGGCCAGGCGCGTCATGTCGGACTCGTACCGCGCGAGGTACGTCTTCCTCGCCCTGTCGTACGTGATGCCGTCCATGCACGGCGTGTAGCCCCAGGAGTTGCCCCAGAACTGGAGCACCACGAAGTCCGGCCGCAGTGAGCGCACGAGAGCGGCGGCCTTGTCCGCGGGCGGCACGAGGGAGGGTTCCGCGGTGCCTTCCAGGTAGTCGCACAGGGTGGTGCCCGCATACGGGGCGCTCGTGTACCGGGCGTCCAGCCGGTCGCGCAGCAGATTCCCGAGCACGTCCTGGTTCTCCATGGCGAGCGAGTCCCCGAGGTAGAGCACCGTGGGGGCCTTGGTGGGCGCCTTCGCGGGGGAGCCCTTGGCGCCGGTGGCGTCCGGGGAGGCAGCGGGCCGCTGCCGCGTCGTCGAGGTCGGTGCGCCCGAGGCCTCGGGCGTCGCGCGAGCGGGTGGTGGCGCGGCGGTGTCCGAGGCCGGGTCGCCGCACGCGCCGAGCAGCAGCCCGGCCAACAGCGCACCCACGATCCACCGTTCGCGCATTCGGCAACTCCCGTCCCGCCCACCGAAAGAGCCCCCAGGCAAGCACAGCCGGACGCGCGGCGGAAGACACCCACCTCCATCACCGCGCACGCCTGGGTCCATCCGCGCACGGGCGAGGCGGGCCCGCACCCCGGTCGGCGGCGTGTCGCTCGGATGGATCCCGGCGACCGACAGCACCCCGCCCCGGTCGAGCGCCCGCAGGGCCACCGGGACCAGGTCACCGGCCGGAGCGAACAGGATCGCGCTGTCCAGCGGCGCGGAGGGCTCCCCCTGGGCCCCGCGGGCGACGCCGCGCCGAGGTCCAGCGCCGGCCGCCGGGCCCGCCGCGTCAGTACGTGCACGGTCGCGCCGACCGCCACCGCCCGCTGTCCGTTTTCATCCGGAACATCCCTCTCGGCGCGCGACCCGGGCCGGGGCTGACTAGCGTGAAACCCGGAACCAGACACCCAACCGGAGAAGGTCGACGTCATGGCCGTACAACCTGAGGGAACGCCCTGCTGGGCGGACGCGATGTTCAGCGATGTCGAGGGAGCCAAGAGCTTCTACGGTGACGTGCTCGGCTGGACGTTCGGCGAGTCGTCCAGCGAGTTCGGCAACTACACGCAGGCGTACAAGGACGGCAAGGCGGTGGCCGCCGTCGTCCCGCCGATGCCCGGGCAGGAGGGTCAGTCCGCCTGGTGTCTGTACTTCGCCTCGCCCGACGCCGCGGCCACCGCCCAGAAGATCCGGGACAACGGCGGCACGGTCCTGATGGACCCGATGCGGGTCGGTGACTTCGGCACGATGACCCTGGCCAGCGAGCCCAGCGGCGCCGTCTTCGGCGTCTGGCAGGCGGGCGTTCACGAGGGCTTCGAAGCCACCTCGGTGCCCGGCGCGTACGCGTGGGCCGAGGTCTTCACCCGCGAGCCCGGGAAGACCGACGCGTTCCTCCCCGCCGTCTTCCCGTTCCGTGCGAAGCAGATGGAGGATTCCGAGTACGACTTCAGGATCTTCGACGTCGGCGAGGACGCGGTCCTGGGCCGGATGAAGATGACGGACGACTTCCCGCCAGAGGTCCCCAGCTACGTCAACGTGTACTTCACCGTCGAGGACTGCGACGCCGCGGTGGCGAAGGCGACCGAGCTCGGCGCCGTGCTGCGCTTCGGCCCCATGAGCAGCCCGTTCGGCCGGTTCGCGGCGGTGACCGACCCGCAGGGCGCGTCGTTCTCCGTCATCGACCTCACCACGACCGAAGGCGACATGCCCAAGTTGACCGACGTGTCCTGAAATCGCCGTTCGTGTGAGCAACCGTGCGGACGCCGTTGCTCGTCCCTTCTTGTGGCTACCGCACCTCCGGGTGACCGACCCCCCACAAGAATCGCGAGTGACCGCATGCTCCGCATTCACTTCACGTCGCACGATCTCCAGAACATCCGTGTGGCACGGCAACCGGATCCGCTGTGGGAACTGGTCTGCAGCGTCTGCCGGCTGGACACCGGGCAAGGGCCGCTCGACTTCGGCCACTGGCGGCGCGCGGCCCGCGAACGGCTCTCCGGGGACGCGGTCGCGAGCCGTGCGCTGCGCCCGCTGCGGACGCTGATTCCCGCGGCGGGCTACATCCCGGACTTCCTCACGCCGCCGGTCACCGGCGGCGGTCTGCCGGCCGGCCTCGACCAGTTGCGGCACACCCCGCGCACCCGGCTGGTGCGCGACCTGACCCGGCTGGCCGACTCCCGGCCCGTCCCGGACTGGGCCGGCTCGCTCGGCAGGCCGGGCGGCGACTCGCTGAGATCCCTGGCTAACGCTCTCGGGATCTACTTCCGCGCCCTGCTGGAGCCGTACTGGCCGCACATCCGCACGGCGGTCGCGAACGACGTGGACCTGCGCTCCCGTGATCTCCTCGACGGAGGCACCCAGGCACTCCTGGACGGGCTGCGTCCCCTGGCGCGCTGGAATCCGCCCGTGCTCGAGGTGGAGTACCCGATCGAGCGCGATCTCCATCTGGAGGGACGCGGCCTGCTCCTCGTCCCCTCGTTCTTCTGCTGGCGCCGGCCGACCGCGCTCGCCGACCCCGGCCTCGATCCGGTACTCGTCTACCCGGTCGGCAAGGCACCCCTCACCGTCGCGCGCGCCGCGGACGACGGCCTGGTACGGCTCCTTGGCCGCACCCGCTGCGCCGTACTGGCCGAGGTGGCGGGCCGGCACGCCCGGACCACCTCCGAGGTCGCCGCGGCCGTGGGGATCGCGCTGCCCAGCGCCAGCTACCAGATCGGCGTGCTGCGCGACGGGGGACTCGTGGCCAGCCGTCGTGAGGGCAAGTGCGTCCTGCACACGGCCACCGCGCTGGGCCAGCGGCTCCTCGGGGGCGACAGCGGCCTTCGACCCGGTACGGGAGCAGCCGTCGGACCGTGACATCATCGGGGCCATGCCTGAACGCGTTGTGGCCGCCTGTGACGGAGCCTCGAAGGGGAACCCGGGACCCGCCGGATGGGCCTGGGTCGTGGCCGACGGGGACGAGATCCCCACCCGATGGGAGGCGGGCCCGCTGGGTACGGCGACGAACAACGTCGCCGAACTCACCGCGCTGGAGCGCCTGTTGACGGCGATCGCCCCGGACGTCCCGCTGGAGATCCGGATGGACTCCCAGTACGCGATGAAGGCGGTCACCACCTGGCTGCCCGGCTGGAAGCGCAAGGGCTGGAAGACGGCCTCGGGGAAGCCCGTCGCCAACCAGGAACTGGTCGCCCGCATCGACGAGCTCCTCGCCGGCCGCACCGTGGAGTTCCGCTACGTTCCCGCGCACCAGGTCGACGGCGACCGCCTGAACGACTTCGCGGACCGCGCGGCGAGCCAGGCGGCGATCGTCCAGGAGCCCGCGGGCAGCGACCTCGGGTCCCCGCAGCCGCCGGCCGCTCCCGACGCCGTCCCGGCCGCCGCCCGTCGGCGTGCCCCCGCGAAGACCGCACGGCAGGGCGGCCCCGCCCGCACGATCAAGGCGAAGTTCCCCGGCCGCTGCCTGTGCGGCCGCTCCTACGCGGCGGGCGAGCCCATCAGCAAGAACGGCTCCGGCTGGGGACACCCCGACTGCGCCGCGGCCCAGCCCGCGGACGCGTAGCCCTCGGATCCCGGACCCGGATCGTCAGGCGGTGTCGAACGTGTAGTGCGCCGTGTGGTCCAGCAGTTCCGCGGGCCGCATGTCGTTCCACGGCTTCATGGTCTCGTCGAGGTCGACGACGTCCGGGGTCCCGCTGATCGGCAGATACCCGGAGCCGGGGTGCCGGCGCTGCCACTCGGCCCACAGCTTGTCTATATAGGCGTGGTGGAGCCAGAACACCGGGTCGTTGGGGGAGACTCCGGTGGCCATCTGGCCGCCCACCCAGACATGGACGCGGTTGTGCAGGTTGACGCCCCGCCAGCCTTCGAGGTGGTTGCGGAAGCCGTCCGAGGAACTGTTCCACGGCGCCATGTCGTACGTCGTCATCGCGAGCACGGACTCCACCTCGGCCGGGGTGGGAAGCTCCCGGGTGCTCCCGCCCAGCGACCTGCGCAGGTAGGTACGGCTGTCGACGCGCACGTTGATCGGCCAGTCGCCTGCCGAGGCCGCGAAGGGGCCGTCCATCACCTGGCCGTCCCGGCTGCGCCCGGTGCCGCCGAGGAAGTCGGGCGCCCACAGGGCCGCGCGGGCCGAGCGGTCGGTGCTCCAGTCCCAGTACGGCAGCGCGACGGCGGAGTCGAGGGACTGGAGTGCCTGCTCGAACTCGATGAGGAATCTGCGGTGCCAGGGCAGGAAGGACGGTGAACGGTGGCCCGTCCGCTCGCCGTTGTCGGTGTCGCCGAGTATGAAGGCGTTGTGCGTCGTGACGAAGTCGTCGTAACGGCCACTGCGTTTGAGCCCCACCAGCGCGTCGGTGAAACGCCGCTTCTCCTCGGAGGTCAGGCTCGCCTGGTTCTTGCGTACGGTCATGTGCGGGACTCCACGGTCTGCTTGCGGGGCGGGTCAGTTGGCGTCGAACGGGACGAGCGGGGCCCCTTGCAGTTCCACGACCGCGGCGCGGGCGGCGGCGCGCGGGGTGGCGACCGGGTCGTAGTGGCTGACGACGCTGATCCAGCTGCCGTCGGCGTTCCGCATCACGTGCAGTTCCACGCCGTCGATGAACACGGCGTACCCGGCGCCGTGATGGTGCCCGCTCCCGCCGGCCGGACGGCCCGCGATGCGACGGCCCCGGTAGACCTCGTCGAAGGCCTCGGGCATGCCGTGGTCGTGTCCGGCGGCGGAAGCCGTGGGAGCGGTGAGGGGCTGGGACGCGGCCGCGGCGGCCAGCGTGGCCGCCGCGCCGAGGGCGCGGCGACGGGTGAGTTCTGGCATACGAAGTCCTTCTGTGTCGGGCTCTGTTGAACGACTCGGTATGCCTATCGGTTCGTCGGAGAGTGGGAGAAATCGATGAACGCCGGTTGGGCGTGATCCGGACAATTGAGTAAATGTCATGCAAGATTGAACAAAGATGATCTTGCTGTGAAGGGTCGTCCCGCTTCACCGGAAGGCGGAATTCCTTCCGTCGGGGAGCCTGCTGCCGATGATCTTGCGGAGTTGCCCGTCATCGAGTGGCGCGGCTCACGAGCGCAAGCCGACGCGAAGTCCACTGTTACGCTTCGCAGTCAATTGACCGCTCTGTGCAACAAAGGGAGTGCGCGTGAAGATCGCGTGCGTCGGCGGCGGACCTGCAGGCCTGTACTTCTCGATCCTGATGAAGCGCCAGGACCCGTCCCACGACATCACCGTCTACGAACGGAATCCGGCCGGGTCGACCTACGGCTGGGGTGTCACGTACTGGGCGGGACTGCTCGACAAGCTCCGCGAGGGGGACCCCGAGTCCGCGCTCGCCGTCAGTGAGAACTCCGTCCGCTGGAGCGAGGGGGTCGCCCAGGTGGGCGGGCACGCGACCGTGCACCCCGGCGACGAGGGGTTCGGCATCGGCCGCCGCCGGCTCCTGGACCTGCTCGCCGAACGGGCCGAATCCCTCGGCGTGCGCGTCGAGTTCGAGCACGAGGTGACCGCCGACCTGCTGCCCGACGCCGATCTCGTCGTCGCGGGCGACGGGGTCAACAGCGCGCTGCGCGAGCGTCATGCCGATCACTTCGGCAGCGACGTCAAGCTGGGCCGCAACACCTATCTCTGGCTCGGCACCACCAAGGTCTTCGACTCCTTCACCTTCTCCTTCGTGGAGACCGGGCACGGCTGGATCTGGTGCTACGCCTACGCGTTCAGCGGGGAGCACAGCACCTGCGTCGTCGAGTGTTCCCCCGAGACCTGGACCGGCCTGGGGCTCGACACCGCGAGCGAGGGTGACGGTCTGGCGCTGCTCGAGAAACTGTTCGCCGACCTCCTGGACGGACACGGGCTGATCGGGCGGTCGCAGCGCGACGGCAGCGCTCAGTGGCTGAACTTCCGCACGCTGACCAACCGGACCTGGCGCCGCGGCAACCTGGTCCTGATCGGCGACGCGGCCCACACCACGCACTACTCGATCGGCGCGGGTACCACCCTCGCCCTGGAGGACGCCCTGTCGCTCGCCGGGGCGCTGCGCGAGATCCCGGACCTGGACGCGGCCCTGGCCCACTACGAGCGCGAGCGCAGGGCCGCACTCCTGTCGATCCAGAGCGCGGCCCGCCACAGTGCCCAGTGGTACGAGAACCTCCCGCGCTACATCCACCTCCCGCCGGCGCAGATGTTCGCCCTGCTCGGCCAGCGTCACTCGCCGCTGCTGCCGTACATCCCGCCGCAGCTCTACTACCGGATCGACCGCGCGGCCGGGCAGCTCGAAGCGCTTCGCCGGTTCAAGCGCTGGCTGGGACCCCGGCTGGCCCGTACCGTGCAGGCCCGCTCCCACCGGTAGCCGTTTGCCAATATTTTCCTTTGTTTCCTTGGGTGAATAGCAATTCACTAACTAGAGTGAATTGCTATTCACCCATTTTTCATGGACTTCTGGAGTACTTGTGGCGGCCCTGCGTGAACGATTGACGGTCCCCGTGCTGGCGTTCGGCGGGATCCTCATGGCGGTCACGCAGACGGTGGTCGTGCCGCTGCTGCCGGACCTGCCACGACTGACGGGTGCCTCCGCGGGCACGGTCTCCTGGATGGTGACGGCGACCCTGCTGTCCGGCGCGGTGCTCACTCCCGTGCTGGGCCGGGCGGGAGACATGTACGGCAAGCGGCGCGTGCTGCTGATCGCCTTCGGGCTGATGACGCTCGGCTCGCTCGTGTGCGCCCTCACCTCCGACATCGGCGTACTGATCGCGGCGCGGGCGCTCCAGGGCGCGGCTGCCGCCGTCGTACCGCTGTCGATCAGCATCCTGCGCGACGAGCTGCCGCCGGAGCGCACGGGTTCGGCCGTCGCGATGATGAGCTCCACCCTGGGCATCGGCGCCGCCCTCGGCCTGCCGCTCGCCGCGCTGATCGTCCAGTACGCCAACTGGCACGTCATGTTCTGGGTGACCACCGCGCTCGGTGCCGCCGCTCTCGCCGTCGCCTGGTGGGCGGTGCGCGAGTCGCCGGTCCGCGAGCCGGGCCGTTTCGACACGCTGGGCGCCGTGGGGCTGGCCGCGGGTCTCGTCTCACTGCTCCTGGGCGTGTCGCAGGGCGGCCAGTGGGGTTGGGGCAGCCCCAGGATCCTGGGGCTGTTCGCGGTCTGCGTGGTCGTCCTGGCCCTGTGGTGGACGCAGCAGCTGCACGCCGAACGGCCGCTGGTCGACCTGAGGCTGGCCACCCGCCCACGGGTCGCGCTGCCGCATGTGGCCGCGCTCCTGACCGGCTTCGCCTTCTACGCCAACACACTCGTCACGGCACAGCTCGTACAGGCGCCCGAGGCCACCGGCTACGGGCTCGGGCTGTCGATCGTGGCGACCGGTCTGTGCCTGCTGCCCAGCGGGGTGACGATGCTGCTGCTCTCGCCCGTCTCGGCGCGCATCTCGGTGTCCCGGGGCCCCCGAGTGACGCTGGCCATCGGCGCCGCGATCATCGCCCTCGGCTACGTCGTGCGCATCGCGGACAGCCGCGACCTGTGGGTGATCATCCTGGGCGCCACGGTCGTGTCGACCGGAACGACCTTCGCCTACTCGGCCCTGCCCACCCTCATCATCCGTGCCGTCCCCGCCGGGCAGACCGCCTCCGCCAACGGCGTCAACGTCCTGATGCGGACCATCGGCCAGGCCGTGTGCAGCGCCGCCGTGGCCGCCGTACTCGTCCACCACACCAGCCTCGTCGGCGGCGTCTCCACAGCGACGCTGCACGGCTATCTCCTGGCCTTCGCCATGGCGGGTACCGTCGCTCTGGTGGCCTGCGCCGCCGCGCTCGCCATTCCCGCCGACCCCGCCTCCCACGACACCGGACAGTCCCCCGGCCGTACGGCGGCGACCCGCGACGAGGCACTGGAAGGAGCCTGACCACCGTGACCACCCCGCCCCCCGTTCTTGCGGTCACCGGCTCGCCGCGCCGCGACGCCGAGGCGACGAAGGCGGCCATCCTCCGCGCGGCCCGCCATCTGCTGGCCCGCCGCGCCCACGCGGACATCACACTCAAGGCGGTCGCCGACCGGGCGGGGGTGAGCCCGCCGCTGATCCTGAAGTACTTCGGCAACAAGGACGCACTCTTCGCACGCGTCATGTCCTTCGAGACCGATGCCGCCGCGCTGCTGGACGCGCCGCTGGAGGACCTCGGCCGGCACATGGTCCGCCACCTGCTGATCGGCCAGACCGAGCGCGGCGCCGATCCCGTCCTGCGCATTGTCTTCGCCCCGCTCCAGGGCGAACAGGGCGACATACTGCGCGCCAACTTCCGCACCCAGGTCAGCGATCGCCTCGCCGAACGCCTCACCGGCCCCGACGCCGGCCTGCGCGCCGAACTCACCGTCAGCACGCTGCTCGGCCTCGGTGTCATGTACGGCATCGCCCGCGGCACCAGTCTGCGCGCGACCGCGATCGAGGACATCGTCGACCGGTACGGCCCGACGGTGCAGGCCCACCTGACCCGCCCCGGGTGAGGAACCGACGGCTCAGTTCACCCCGTGCGGGCGGAACTGCACGCTGATCCGTGGCCCCGCCGCGCGCGCCGACTTGGGGACGGCGTGTTCCCAGGTGCGCTGGCAGGAGCCGCCCATCACGATCAGGTCGCCGTGCCCGAGCGGGCGCCGCACGACCTCTCCGCCGCGGCGCGGGCGCAGCAGCAGATCACGCGGCGCGCCCACGGAGAGGATCGCGACCATGGTGTCCTCGCGGGCGCCCCGCCCGATCCGGTCCCCGTGCCAGGCCACGCTGTCGCGGCCGTCGCGGTAGTAGCAGAGCCCGGCCGTGCTGAACGGCTCACCGAGCTCCTCGGCGTAGTGGGCGGAGAGCGTGTCCCGCGCCCTGTCGAGGACCGGATGCGGCAGCGGGGCGCCGGCGCCGTAGTACGCGAGCAGTCTCGGTACGTCCACCACCTGCTCGTACATCTGGCGCCGCTCGGCACGCCACGGCACTTCGGCGACGAGCCGCGCGAAAAGGGCGTCGGCCCCGGTGAGCCACCCGGGCAGCAGGTCGATCCAGGCGCCGTCGCCCAGTGCGGTCCGGCGCGTCCCCTGCAACGGGGTGAGGCGCAGTTCGTCGGTCTGGTCGAAGAGCGAGCCCTGGAGGTGCGTGGACATGTGTGCAGCGTACTCCGTAATCGAATACCTGTTCCATACGTTAGACCCTGCGTCCGGGATCGGCGAGGACCTCGCGGATCACGTGCTCGGCGTTCGCGGCCATCACGGGGTTGGTGGTGCGGTAGTACGGGAGCTGGTTCAGGGCCATCGACAGGGCCCAGCCGCGGCCGCGTGCCCAGGAGTCGTCGTCGGCGCCCGCGGCGTGCCGGAAGGAGGGTCGCGACGCCGCGGGGAGGAGGTTCCAGGCGGGGATGAGGTCGCAGGCCGGGTCGCCGGTGCCGAGGGTGCCGAAGTCGAGGACGGCGCTGAGGCGGCCCCGGCGGGTGAGGAGGTTCATGGGCATCAGGTCGGAGTGGAGCCAGACCGGGGGACCGGTCCAGACAGGGGCCACCAGTGCCGCCTCCCAGGCCGTCGTGGCCGCGGAGGTGTCGATCAGGCCGTCCAGTCCGCCGAGCGCGGAGCGCGTGTCGGCGTCCGCTGACGCCAGCGGTCCGCCCCGGTAGGCGGGTGGTCCTTCAGGCAGGTCGGCCCCTCGCAGCGCGGCGACGAACAGGCCGAGGTCGGTGGCGAGCCGGTCCGCGTCGGTGAGGCCGCCAGGTACCGGAAGTTCGCCCTCCAGCCAGCGGAGCACACTCCAGGGCCACGGGTACCCCGCGCCGGGGACACCGGTGGCGAGGATCTCGGGGATGGGCAGCGGGAGCAGCGGGGCGAGGAGCGGCAGCCACCGCCGTTCCTTCTCCACGTCACCGGCGCCCTCGGGGATGCGGGGGAGGCGTACGGCCATGTCGTCGCCGAGCCGGTAGAGGGCGTTGACGGTCCCGGCCGACGTGACGCGCTTGAGCGGCAGGTCCGCCCAGACCGGGAACTGTGCGGCCAGCAACTCCCGTACGAGCGCCTCGTCGATCGGCGCTTCATGGGCGTGCATCGGGCCTGCGGACATCAGTGCCTGCTTCCGGTCGCGGAGATCGACTCCGGGCATCCTGATGCCGGTTCGGGCCCGCCGCAACAACGGGAAACCGGGCGGACACGAGGGTGCCCCGCCGCGGCGGGGCACCCTTCGCGATCCCGGTCTCAGTGCTGCTGCGCCTTCTGCGGTGTCACCTCGCTGGGCCGTACGACGACATACCCCTCGCCCTCCAGCTTGAGCTGCACGGCCTCACCGGAGCCGCCGCGGATCATCGAGCCGATCGACTGCGAACGGTGCAGGGAGGTGTGCAGGTTGGCGGTCCAGCCGACGATGGCGTCCGTGTCGACGAACACCGGCTGCTGCGGCGAGACGGGAATGACCAGCGGACTTCCCTCGCAGATCAGGCCGATTCTGCCCTGTCCGGTGAAGACGCTGTTGAAGAGGCCGCCGCCGGACATGCCCGCGCCCTTCACGGTCTTTATCTCGTAGGACACCGAGGCGTCGAAGCACAGCACATTGCGCCCGTTGACGGTGAACACGTCACCCGGCTCGATGTCGACGATGAAACAGCTCTGCGCCTCGTGCGCGAACCAGGCCTCGCCCTGGCCGCGGACGGTCATCAGCGGCAGCCCCTCGCCGGTGACGGCCCGCTTGAGCAGGCCGCCGACCCCCTGGCCCTTGCGCTCGAACTGGAGGTTCCCCCGATAGGCGATCATCGCCCCCTGGCGCGCGAACATGTCGCCGTTCACGGCGTACTTGATCGACTTGGTGTTCTGGATGGTCATGCCCGGCGCGTAGGCGGGCTGCACCATGTGGTCACTGGAAAAGAGATCACCCTTCATGCGGGCATCCTGTCCCGGAGGGTGGCGTTCCGCCAGGATCCGTGCGACCTGGAACGACATGAGGGGCCGGCCCGGGTCAACCCGGACCGGCCCCTCATGGAGTTGTCAGGCGGCGCTGGGCGCGCTGACGTGACCGAAGAGACGGCCGATGACCTCGGTGAGCTGCCCCGCGACCTCGGCGTCGTCGACCGGGTGGATCTCGGCGAAGCGGACCACGGAGCCGGGGACGGAGAGCTTGACGTCCTCGAGGACGGTGCCGCCGGCGATGCCCACCGCCTTGCGGGCCTCGTCCTGCGCCCACACGCCGCCGAACTGGCCGTACGCGGTGCCGACGACGACGGTCGGCTTACCGCTGAAGCCGCTGGCGCCGTAGGGACGGGACAGCCAGTCGATGGCGTTCTTCAGCACGGCCGGGATGGTGCCGTTGTACTCCGGCGAGAAGAGCAGGAACGCGTCGGTGCGGGCCGCGGCCTCGCGCAGCCGGGCCGCGGCGGCGGGCACGTCGCCCTCGACGTCGATGTCCTCGTTGTAGAAGGGGATCTCGGCCAGGCCCTCGAAAAGCTCCACCTCCGCGCCCTCGGGCGCGAGCTTGACGGCCGCCTCGGCGAGCTGGCGGTTGTGGGAGCCGGCACGCAGGCTGCCGACGAGCGCGAGGATGTGTACGGACATGGATAACTCCCGAAGCTGAAACATTGCTGCAATAAAGCGGACCGAGGTCCGTTTAAAGTTGTATCACCGAAGTGGACCGCGGTCCAGTTGTCCTCCCGTGCCGTTACGCTGGCTTCATGTCGACCCCGCTGCCGCCCTTTCCGAAGCGACAGGATCCGTCCGACGAGCCGGTCCTGATGGAGCTCGCCCCCCGGGACGCGCCACAGCTCCGCGCGGACGCCGCGCGTAACCGCGCGCGTCTGCTGGAGGCCGCCACCCGGCTGGTGGAGGAGCACGGGGTGGCCAATGTGACGATGGAGGCCGTCGCCTGTGCGGCGGCGGTGGGCAAGGGGACCGTCTTCCGGCGGTTCGGCGACCGCACCGGGCTGTTGATGGCGCTCCTCGACCACACCGAACAGCGTTTCCAGGCCGGGTTCCTGAGCGGTCCGCCGCCGCTGGGCCCCGGCGCCTCACCGGTGGAGCGTCTGCACGCCTTCGGCTGCGCCACCCTGCGGCAGGCGTCCGAGCAGCTCGACCTGTATCTCGCCGCCGAACCGGACGCCAGTCGCCGCTTCAGCTCGGCCCCGTACCGCGTCCGGCTCATGCACGTCACCATGCTGCTCCGGCAGGCCGTCCCGGCCGCGGACACCGACCTGCTCGCACAGACCCTGATGGGGTATCTGGACCCGGCGCTGATCAACCACTTGACCCGCCAGTGCGGTATGCCCATCGAGCGGCTGGAGTCCGGCTGGCACGACCTGGTGAACCGGACCACCTGCTCGGTCTGAGCCGGAACGGCAGTGGGCGGGGGGGGGGGGGGCCCGCCCCCCCCCCCCCCCCCCCGGGCCCCGGGGTGGGGGGACGCGGTACAAGAACCCGGGCCCCCCGCGAGACACCCACAACCCCCCCCAGACGGGGGCCCCCCCCAACCCA
>NZ_JBITHE010000016.1:0-185193 GCF_044457665.1 Streptomyces sp. NPDC050535 | reverse complement strand
GGGGGGGGCGGGTAACACCCCGGCCCGGGGGGGCCCCCCCGGCCCCCCCCCCCCGCCCCCCCCCCCCGGGGGGGGGCGCGGGGGGGGGGGGGGGGTTGTCCGGCCCCCGGGCCCCGACCCACCCACCGGCGTCAGCCACCACCCGACCAGGGACCCGTCAGCCACCCCCGGCCGGAATCACCGCAGACACCCGAAACCCCCCGGCATCCGTAGGCCCGGACACAAAAACGCCCCCCAACGCACCGACCCGCTCCTTCATCCCCAGCAACCCGTTCCCCCCACTGGGCAGCCGCACGGACGAAGCCGCCCCCACCTCCGGCGGACACTCGTTCTCCACCTGCATCGCGATCTCCGACACCCGATGCGCCAACCGCACATACGTCTTCGCCCCAGCCGCATGCTTGTGCACGTTGGTCAGCGCCTCCTGCACCACCCGGAACGCCGTCTGCTCGACCTCCGCCGCATACCCCGGCGAGTCCCCCTCGACCGACAGATCCACCACCATCCCCGCCGCCGCGGACTGCCCCACCAGCTCATCGAGCTCGGACAGCGACGGCCCGTCCACGGAGTCACCGGCAACCCGGGACGCCGCGGCAGCGGCCGCGGCGGCGACGGCCACCGCGGCCAACGGCACCGGCTGAACCCGCGCGTCCAGTCCCCCCGTACGCAACACACCCAGCATCTCGCGCAACTCGGTCAGCGCCTGACGCCCCATGTCCCCCACCAGCGCCGCGTTCTTGACCGCCTTCTCGGGATCCTTCCGCGCGACCGCCTGAAGCGCCGCCGCGTGCACGACCATCAGACTCACCCGGTGAGCCACCACATCGTGCATCTCGCGCGCGATCCGCGTCCGCTCCTCATTACGCGCCCACTGCGCCCGCTCCTCCGCCCGCTCCGCGAGCAACTGCAACTCCCGCTCCAGCGAATCCGCCCGCTCCCGCAGGCTCTCCATCAGCCGCCGCCGCGCCCCGACGTACAGCCCGAGCAGTACGGGCGGAGCGGTCATCCCCAGGGCGGTCGACAGGGAGATGAAGGGAACGAACCAGTCCCCCATCGCCACATCCCCGCGCACCACCCCCTGATGCGCCCGCACGAACGTCACGATGAGCATGCCCGCGAAGGACATCCCCGCCAGCGCCCCGATGATCCGCCGCGGCAGCTCGGACGCGGCGAGCGTGTAGAGCCCGACGAGCCCCATCAGGAAGCCCATCTGGGCGGGCGTGATGGCGATCGACACCAGGACGACGGCGATGGGCCACTTCCGCCGCAGCAACAGCGTCAGACCGGCGAGCAGCCCGAACCCCACCCCGACCGGTACCGGCAGCCCCGCGTCGTGCGCGAACCGGATTCCCTCGATGCCGCACTCGGCCGCGGACGCCCCGGCGAGCCCCGCGTCGAGTACCGCGCCGCGCCATCTGACCCACCACCACGGCCCGGTCCCGGCCGCGGTGTGTTCTTCCCCCGTCGTGGTCATGCCTCCAGCCTACGGTCGCCCCCCGCCCCTTTTCCGGTGAGTTTCGGCTACTGGCCTACACCACACCCCTTAATCAAACAGAAGCGAAACCTACCGATATCCCTCGAACTGCTGAATCGATCACCGTTCGACACCGGAAGCCCGCATTCCGCCGGACGGTATGCCTATGGCAAACGCACACGTACGCGGCAAGTACGCGGACTTCGAGGGGCTGCGGGAGCGGGCGGTCGCTCTACGGCGGGCGGGACGGAGCCTGCGACAGATCCGGGACGAGCTCCAGGTCCACAGCAAGGAGGTCCTTCAGCGTCTCGTCGAGGGCGAGCCACCCCCGGAGTGGACGAAGCGCCCCCGCGCGAAGGACGACCTCAGGGACAGGGCTCGCGAGCTGCGGCGCCAAGGCTGGACGTACAACGAGATCCAGGCAGAACTGGAGTGCGCGAAGAGTTCGGTATCACTCTGGGTACGGGATCTGCCCCATCCCGAACCCCGCTGCTCCCCGGAGGAACAGCGAGCGCGGATGAACGCGGGGCTGGCGAGGCTACGCACTTCCCAGGACCGCGAGCGCGAGGAGACCAAGCGGGCGGCGGCGGCAGCGGTCGGGGACCTCTCCGGTCGCGAGCTGTTCCTCGTGGGCGCCGGCCTGTACTGGGCCGAGGGCGGCAAGGACAAGCCCTACAGCCGCCGGGAGCACATCCTCTTCGTCAACAGCGACCCTGGGATGATCTCCGTGTTCCTCGCCTGGCTCGACCTCCTGCAAGTCGAGCGGGACCGCGTGCGCTTCCGCGTGATGATCCACGAGTCCGCCGACGCGGCCGCCGCCGAGCGCTATTGGGCCAGTCACGTCGGGGCCGAGAGCCGCGCTTTCACCAAGACCACGCTGAAGAAGCACAGCCCGAAGACGGTCCGCAAGAACGTAGGCGACACGTACAGAGGCTGCCTCGTGATCTACGTCAGGCAGAGCGCCGATCTGTACCGTCGCGTCGAAGGCACCTGGTACGGCATAGTGTTGGGTGCCACTTCGGCAACCTGACCCAGTGTCCGGTTTAGCCGAGTTATTCCCCCGTGGTGTAATTGGCAGCACTGTGGCTTTTGGTGCCATCTGTCCGGGTTCAAGTCCTGGCGGGGGAGCCATACCCGGTTCGGGCCCTGACAGCCAAGTCAGGGCCCGCTCTCATGTCCCCCCTGAAACCCCCCGGTATCCTGCGGATGTCCACACCCCAGCCATCCGAAGCCGAAGGGCATACCCGTGAGCGCCAACCGCCCGGCAGCCGTCGTCGTCCTCGCAGCGGGTGAGGGCACCCGTATGAAGTCGGCCACACCCAAGGTCCTGCACGACATCTGCGGCCGCTCCCTCGTCGGTCATGTACTCGCCGCCGCACACGAGTTGGACCCGCGGAACCTGGTCGTCGTGGTGGGCCACGCCCGTGAGCAGGTCACCGCGCACCTGGGCGGAACCGACCCCGGCGTACGCACCGCGGTCCAGGCGGAGCAGAACGGCACCGGTCACGCGGTGCGCATGGGCCTGGAGGAGCTCGGCGGCGTCGTCGACGGCACGGTCGTCGTCGTGTGCGGCGACACCCCGCTGCTCACCGGCGAGACGCTGCGGAACCTCGCCGCGGCCCACACCACGGACGGCAACGCGGTCACCGTACTGACCGCCGAGGTCCCGGACGCGACCGGCTACGGCCGCATCGTGCGAGACGCCGGCGGCGCGGTCACCGCGATCGTCGAGCACAAGGACGCCGACGCGTCCCAGCGCGCGATCCGTGAGATCAACTCGGGTGTCTTCGCCTTCGACGGGCAGCTCCTGGCGGACGCTCTCGGGAAGGTGCGTACGGACAACAGCCAGGGCGAGGAGTACCTGACGGACGTCCTCGGCATCCTGCGCGAGGCCGGCCACCGCGTCGGCGCCTCCGTCGCGGGCGACCACCGCGAGATCGCCGGGATCAACAACCGCGTGCAGCTCGCCGAGGCCCGCCGCACCCTGAACGACCGGCTGCTGACCGAGGCCATGCTCGCCGGGGTCACGATCGTCGACCCGGCCTCCACCTGGGTCGACGCCACCGTCACCTTCGAGCGGGACGCGATCGTGCACCCGGGTACGCAGCTCCAGGGCGCCACGCATCTCGCGGAGGGCGCCGAGGTCGGCCCCAACTCCCGTCTGAAGGACACGACGGTGGGAGCGGGGGCCCGTGTCGACAACACCGTGGCCGACGGCGCGGAGGTCGGCCCGCAGGCGAACGTAGGCCCGTTCGCGTATCTCCGCCCCGGGACCCGTATCGGTCTCAGGGCGAAGGTCGGCACGTACGTCGAGACGAAGAACGCGACGATCGGCGAGGGCACGAAGGTCCCGCACCTGTCGTACGTGGGCGACGCGACAATCGGCGACTACTCGAACATCGGTGCCGCCAGCGTGTTCGTGAACTACGACGGGCAGGACAAGCACCACACCACGGTGGGCTCGCACTGCCGTACGGGATCGGACAACATGTTTGTGGCTCCCGTCACTATCGGGGACGGCGCCTACACCGCGGCGGGCTCGGTGATCACCAAGGACGTACCGCCCGGTTCGCTGGCCGTGGCCCGGGGCCAGCAGCGGAATATCGAGGGTTGGGTGGCGCGCAAGCGTCCGGGAAGTGCCGCCGCGAAGGCCGCGGAGACGGCCTCCCGGGAGCCGGACGGCGAAGCCTGACCGGAAACCGCCACGTCCGACACGGCGTACCGTGATAAATACACACCCGCACCCCCAGCTGGGAAGACCTCTCGTAGTGCCCCTCGCGGCAGGCTCGCACGCGCTGACTCGTGTGAGTCGCACGTGGCCTCTGGCCCGCCCGCGGCCGAGAGGCCCTCTCGCACCCTGCTGAGACACCTCTGAGGAGACAGTGCTGTGACCGGGATCAAGACGACCGGCGAGAAGAAGATGATGTTCTTCTCCGGCCGCGCCCACCCCGAGCTTGCCGAGGAGGTCGCCCACAAGCTGGGTGTCGGGGTAGTCCCGACGAAGGCCTTCGACTTCGCCAACGGCGAGATCTACATCCGCTACGAGGAGTCCGCACGCGGCGCCGACTGCTTCCTGATGCAGAGCCACACGGCTCCGATCAACAAGTGGATCATGGAGCAGTTGATCATGATCGACGCTCTGAAGCGGGCCTCCGCGCGGAGCATCACCGTGATCGTGCCCTTCTACGGCTACGCGCGGCAGGACAAGAAGCACCGCGGGCGTGAGCCCATCTCGGCGCGTCTGATCGCCGACCTGATGAAGACCGCCGGTGCCCACCGCATCCTCACGGTCGACCTGCACACCGACCAGATCCAGGGCTTCTTCGACGGCCCGGTCGACCATCTCTTCGCGCTGCCGATCCTCGCGGACTACGTGGGCGCGAAGGTCGACCGCTCCAAGCTGACCGTGGTCTCGCCGGACGCCGGCCGGGTGCGCGTCGCCGACCGCTGGTGCGACCGTCTCGACGCCCCCCTGGCGATCGTGCACAAGCGCCGCGACAAGGACGTCGCCAACCAGGTCACCGTCCACGAGGTCGTCGGTGACGTGAAGGGCCGCGTCTGTGTCCTGGTCGACGACATGATCGACACCGGTGGCACGATCTGCGCCGCGGCGGACGCCCTGTTCGCGCACGGCGCCGAGGACGTCATCGTCACGGCGACGCACGGTGTGCTCTCCGGCCCGGCCGCCGACCGTCTGAAGAACTCCAAGGTCAGCGAGTTCATCTTCACGGACACCCTGCCGACCCCGGGTGAACTGGAGCTCGACAAGATCACGGTGCTGTCGATCGCGCCGACGATCGCGAACGCGGTCCGCGAGGTCTTCGAGGACGGTTCGGTGACGAGCCTCTTCGAGGAGCACTGAGCCCTGCTCGTAGATCGATTTCTGGTACGGCCTTCCCGCCCCGTAAGCTGTCACAGTTGCTCGGCGAGGGAGGCCGTACCGCTGTGAACGCGGGTACGGCGGTCCGTTATCGACGCGCTCTTCGTAGCAGGCCGATGTTCGGCCGGGTGACCCCCTTCCCCATTTGATCTACGAGGAGTGAACATGGCTGACGTCAAGCTCGCCGCCGAGACCCGTACCGAGTTCGGCAAGGGCGCCGCACGCCGTATCCGTCGCGACAACAAGGTTCCGGCCGTTGTCTACGGTCACGGTGCCGAACCCGTCCACGTCACGCTTCCGGGCCACGAGCTTCAGCTCGCCCTGCGTACCGCGAACGTCCTGCTCACCCTGGACATCGACGGCAAGACCGAGCTTGCGATCCCGAAGGCCGTCCAGCGCGACGCGATCAAGGGCTCCCTCGTGCACGTCGACCTGCTCACCGTGCAGAGCGGCGAGAAGGTCACCGTCGAGGTCTACGTCCACACCGAGGGCGAGCTGGCCCCCGGCGCCTACCTGCTCGAGCACGTGCTGAGCACGCTGACGGTCGAGGCCGAGGCCACCCACATCCCCGAGTCGGTCACCGTCTCCATCGCGGGCCTCGAGGCCGGCGCCGCCATCCTCGCCAAGGACATCCCGCTTCCCGAGGGCACCACGCTGGTGATCGACGAGGACGCGGTCGTCCTCCAGGTCCTGGCCGCCCAGGCGGAGGAGGCCTCCGCCGAAGAGGCCGAGACCACCGAGGCCTGATCCTCACCGAGTCATCGTCTGCCGGCCGCCGCTCCCCCGGGAGCGGCGGCTGACGCGTATCAAGGACGGATGGGAGACACGGACGTGACGACGACGACCGACGCAGCCGCCCCCTGGCTGGTCGTGGGGCTCGGCAATCCCGGGCCCGAGTACGCCATGAACCGGCACAACGTGGGCTTCATGGTGGCCGATGTGCTGGCGGGGCGGATCGGCGGGAAGTTCAAGCGGGCGGGCAGGGCGCAGGCCCAGGTGATCGAGGGGCGGATCGGCCCGCCGGGACCGGCGAACCGCCGGGTGGTGCTGGCCAAGCCGATGTCGTACATGAACCTGTCGGGCGGTCCGGTGAACGCGCTGCGCGACTTCTACAAGGTGCCGCTCGCGCATGTGGTCGCGATCCACGACGAGCTGGACATCGACCACGGGGTGCTGCGGCTGAAGCTCGGTGGCGGGGACAACGGCCACAACGGGCTGAAGTCGATGACGAAGGCGATGGGCGCGGACTACCACCGGGTGCGGTTCGGTATCGGGCGTCCTCCTGGGCGTATGCAGGTGGCCGATTTCGTGCTGAAGGACTTCTCGTCGGTGGAGCGCAAGGAGCTCGACTACCTCGTGGACCGCGCGGCGGACGCCGTGGAGTGTCTGGTCATCGAGGGTCTTGAGCGGGCGCAGAGTTCGTACAACTCCTGACCGTCGGCCCTCGCCGGTGTCGAAAGGTTCGTACAACTCGGGACTTGTCCCCCAGCCGAGTTGACCAAGCGCAGGGTCATGGCCAATGATCCCCGCCATGCCCGCCGTCACCTCGGATCAGAGTTCCCGCCGGAGCGCGTACGCGGCGCTGCGGTTCGGGCGGCTCGCGACGATGGGCACGGTCGCGGTGCTGATCCTGGTCGCGGGTGTGTGGGGTTCCTGGGGTTCGGCCCAGCACGTGATGCTGGGCAGGGGCCGGGAGCACGGCACGATGACGGTCACGGCGTGCGGGGCGGACACCTGCACGGGTCCGTACACGCCCAGGTCGGCGGGATCGACCGCGCGGGCCCGCGTCACGATCGAGGAGTCGGTCGCGGTGAAGAAGGGCCGGGTCTACTCGGTGACCGTGAAGCCCGGCAGCGGTGAGGTCGTCCGCTCGGGTCCCGCCGGGCTCCTCTACTCCTGGGTTCCCTTCGGCGGCGCCCTGCTGCTCGCCTCGGTGGTGGTCGCGGGCGGTCTGCGGCTGACGCGGTCGGCGTGGGTGCTCGCGGGGGCGGGGTTCGTGCAGCTGACGGTGACGTTCCTGACCCTGTGAGCTGTGGGTACGTACGACCGTGCCCCCCGTGCCGTGTCGGCATGGGGGGCACGGTCGTACGCGGTCTCAGCCGGTGTTGCGCAGGCCGGCCGCCACGCCGTTGACCGTCAGGAGCAGTGCCCGGGACAGCAGCGGATCGGGTGCGGAGCCGGCCGCCGCCTCGTCGCGCTGGCGCTTGAGGAGGGCGACCTGGAGGTAGGAGATCGGGTCCAGGTAGGCGTCGCGGATGGAGAAGGTCTGCTGGAGGACGGGGTGGGTGTCGAGCAGCTTCTCTCCGCCGGTGATGCGCAGCACCTCGCGGACGGTGAGCTCGTGCTCGGCGCGGATGGCATCGAAGACGTGCTTGAGCTCGTCCGGTACGAGGGTGTCGACGTAGTGGCCGGCGATCCGCAGGTCGGTCTTGGCCAGCGTCATCTCGACGTTGGAGAGGAAGTTGCGGAAGAAGTGCCACTGCTCGTGCATCTCGTCGAGCACGGTGTCGAGGCCGACCTCGCGCAGGGCCTTGAGGCCGGAGCCGACGCCGTACCAGCCGGGGACGATCTGCCGGGACTGGGTCCAGCCGAACACCCACGGGATGGCGCGCAGTCCGTCGAGCGAGACGCCCGAGCCGGGGCGGCGGGAGGGCCGTGAGCCCAGGTGCAGGTCGGCGAGCTGGTCGACCGGCGTGGAGGCGAGGAAGTAGGTCGGCAGGTCGGGGTCCTCGACGAGGCCTCGGTACGCGGTGTGCGCCGCGTCGGAGACGACGTCCATCGCGGCGTCCCAGCGGGCGAGCGCCTCGTCGGACTGGCGCGGGGCGGTGTGCAGCGCGGACGCCTGGAGGGTGGCCGCGACGGTCAGCTCCAGGTTCTCCCTGGCCAGCGACGGCACCAGGTACTTGTCGGAGATGACCTCGCCCTGCTCGGTCACCTTGATCTCGCCCTCGAGCGTGCCCCAGGGCTGCGCGAGGATCGCGTCGTGCGAGGGGCCGCCGCCGCGGCCGACGGTGCCGCCGCGGCCGTGGAAGAGCCGCAGGCGTACGCCGTAGCGGTGGGCGACGTCGCGCAGCCGCCGCTGTGCGCGGTGGATCTCCCACTGCGAGGTGGTGATGCCGCCGAACTTGGAGGAGTCGGAGTAGCCGAGCATGACCTCCTGGACGTCTCCGCGCAGGGCGACGAGGCGCCGGTAGGAGGGGTCGGACAGCATGTCCTCGAGGATGGTGTCGGCGGCCTTGAGCTCGTCCGTGGTCTCCAGGAGCGGCACGATGCCGATCTTCGCCCAGCCGCCGTGCAGGTCGAGCAGTCCGGCCTCGCGGGCCAGGACGGCGGCGGCGAAGACGTCGTCCGCGCCCTGGCACATCGAGATGATGTACGACTCGATGACCTCGGGCCCGAAGATCTTCAGGGCCCGCTTGACCGTCTCGAAGACGCCCAGGGTCTTGTGTCCGGCGGCGTCCAGCGGAGCCGGGGTGGGGGCCAGCGGGCGCCGGGACCTGAGCTCCTTGGCGAGCAGCTTGGTGCGGTAGTCGCGGGGCATGTCCGCGTAACGCCAGGACTCCTCGCCGAGGCGGTCGAAGAGCTGGCCGAGCGCGTGGTGGTGGGCGTCCGCGTGCTCGCGTACGTCCATGGTGGCGAGCTGGAGGCCGAAGGCGGCGAGGGTGCGGATGGTGCGGTTCATCCGGCCGTCGGCGAACAGCGCGCCGCGGTGCTCGCGCAGCGAGGACTGGATCTGCGTCAGGTCGTGGAGGAGCTCGGCGGTGCCGAGGTAGTCGCGTCCGGCCTCGTGCGGGGTGCCCGTGGCCAGCCGCTTCTTGGTGTTCTCCAGCTTCTGGCGGATGCAGGTGGCCTTGAGCCGGTAGGGCTCCTCGGCGTTCAGCCGCTTGTAGCGGGGGCTGATCTCCGGGAGGCGCTCCAGGTCGGTCTGGAGGGAGGTGAGCAGCTCTTCGGTGGCGCCCGTGTAGCGGATGGAGTTGGAGAGGAAGCCGCGGAGTTCGTCGATCAGCTCCAGGGCGTCGTTGATCCCGTGCTCGTGCTGGAGGATCAGGACGTCCCAGGTGACGTCGGGGGTGACGTTCGGGTTGCCGTCGCGGTCGCCGCCGATCCAGGTGCCGAAGGTGAGCGGCCGGGTGTCGTCGGGGAGGGTCACCCCGACGCGCTCCAGCTCGGCGGTGAGGTCCTCGAGTACGTCGCCCACGGCGCCGGCGTGCAGCTCGTCCAGGTAGTAGATGGCGTTGCGGGCCTCGTCGGCGGGCTCGGGGCGTACGACGCGCAGCTCGTCCGTCTGCCACACCAGGTCGATGTTCTCGGCCAGACGGGTGTCGTAGCGGCGTCGGTCGGCCTCGATGACCGGGGTCTCCAGGAGCGCGGCGATGCGGCGCAGCTTGTTGAGGACGGAGCGGCGCGCGGCCTCGGTGGGGTGCGCCGTGAACACCGGGCGGACGTTCAGGTTCTTGACCGTCTCGCGCAGGTGGTCGGGGTCGGCGTCCTTGAGGCGGTCGGCCGTACGGGCGAGGAGGCTGCCCTCGGCGGCGCGCTTGGCCCGCAGTTCGCGGCCGCGGTGCACCTGCTCGGTGACGTTGGCGAGGTGGAAGTAGGTGGAGAAGGCGCGGACCAGCTTGGCGGCGGTCTCCAGTTCGGTTCCGCGCAGCAGCTCGGCGGCGGCCTCGCCGTCCTCGCGGGTCAGTCGGCGGACCTTCTCGACCAGTTCGAGGAGTTCGGGACCCTCCTGGCGGACCAGGGTCTCGCCCAGCAGGTCACCCAACCGGCGGATATCGGCGCGCAGCTCGCTGCTGGTCGTCGTGGTCTGGTCGTCGGCACTGCTCACAGGTGCGGCTCCTTGCAGTGTTGAAGCTCGTCCGAAGAGTGAAAGCTCGTCTGAAGCTCGGCTGGGAGGGAACCCGGGTGGCGACCGCGCGGCGGGTGCCGCTTAGGAGGGTGGCATCCGGGAATCAATCAGAACGGACCGCGCTGTCCGACCGACTCCCAGGATAGTTGTCCACGCGGACGCGCAGGCTCTCGGGCTCTGGCCGCCGGCCTTCGCGCTGCCATACTTACGACGCCGTAGGTTACGGAAGCGTAGGTAATCCCGTCAGAAAGAGGGAGGACCCTGAGCTCCGTATCGCGGTACCGGGAGGGCCGGAGGCTTCAGGGACGTGTTCCCGGGCACTCGGTTCACCGCTCATTCCGGTATCTGGTTCTCTCCTCTCTCCCCGGACTTCTGTCCTCACCCTCGAACCCCACAGGGGACGCCCATGACCACGAGCTCCGATGTGATCGACGACGCCCCGCAGGCGAACAACGACACCCCGCTCCCCTCCGCCACCCTGGGCGGTGAGAAGAAGGGGTCGCTCGAGCAGTTCGCGCTCCTCCTCTTCATCGTCGTCCCGTTCCTCGCACTGGTGGCCGCGGTGCCCCTGGCCTGGAACTGGGGCGGAGTGAGCTGGCTCGACCTCGGCCTGCTGGTCTTCTTCTACTACCTGGGTTGCCACGGCGTCACGATCGGCTACCACCGCTACTTCACCCACGGTGCCTTCAAGGCGAAGCGCCCGCTGCGGATCGCGCTGGCGGTCGCCGGCTCGATGGCGGTCGAAGGGCCGGTGGTCCGGTGGGTCGCCGACCACCGCAAGCACCACAAGTTCTCCGACGCCGAGGGTGACCCGCACTCGCCGTGGCGCTTCGGGGAGACGCTTCCGGCTCTGATGAAGGGCCTGTGGTGGGCGCACATCGGCTGGATGTTCGACGAGGAGCGGACTCCGCAGGACAAGTACGCGCCGGATCTCATCAAGGACCCGGCGATCCGTGCGATTTCGCGCCATTTCCTGTACTACACGATCCTTTCGCTGGCCCTTCCGCCGCTGGTCGGTGGTCTGGTGACGATGTCCTGGTGGGGCGCGTTCACGGCTTTCTTCTGGGGCTCACTCGTTCGAGTGGCGCTGCTGCATCACGTGACCTGGTCGATCAACTCGATCTGCCACGCGGTGGGCAAGCGTCCCTTCAAGTCGCGTGACCGTTCGGGCAACGTGTGGTGGCTGGCCGTGCTCTCCTGCGGCGAGTCCTGGCACAACCTGCACCACGCCGACCCGACCTCGGCGCGGCACGGTGTGGAGCGCGGCCAGCTCGACTCCTCGGCCCGGATCATCCGCTGGTGCGAGCAGCTCGGCTGGGCGTACGACGTGCGCTGGCCGTCACGCTCGCGTATCGATTCCCGCCGGAATACGGACGGGTCCGACTCCCGCCGCCAGACGGAAGCCGCCGACCCGGCATGATTGACGGCGTGGCGACCGACTCCAGCAGCACCCCGAGCAGCAATGAGAAACCGCGGCGCCCACGCCGTACCCGCATGACAGGCGCAGAGCGCCGTCAGCAGCTGCTGGAGATCGGCCGCACCCTCTTCGCGGCCAAGGGTTTCGAGGGCACGTCGGTGGAGGAGATCGCGGCGAAGGCCGGGGTCTCCAAACCGGTGGTCTACGAGCACTTCGGCGGCAAGGAGGGGCTGTACGCGGTGGTGGTCGACCGCGAGATGCGCCGCCTGCTGGACATGGTGACCAGCTCGCTCACGGCGGGTCACCCCCGTGAGCTGTGCGAGCAGGCGGCCTTCGCACTCCTCGACTACATCGAGGAGTACACGGACGGTTTCCGGATCCTCGTCCGCGATTCCCCGATCCCCCAGTCCACGGGTTCCTTCGCGTCCCTGATCTCGGACATCGCGACCCAGGTCGAGGACATCCTGGGCCGCGAGTTCAAGAGCCGCGGCTTCGACTCCAAGCTCGCGCCGCTGTACGCCCAGGCCCTGGTCGGCATGGTCGCGCTCACCGGCCAGTGGTGGCTGGACGTCCGCCGCCCCAAGAAGGCGGAGGTCGCGGCCCACCTGGTGAACCTCGCCTGGCACGGCCTGGACGGCCTGGAGGCGAAGCCCCGCCTGATAGGACACCGCAAGAGCTGAGGCTCCGCGGCGGGCCTCGACACCCTTTGCGACGCCGGTTGCCGGTTCCCGCCGCCACGGTGGGTGCGCAGGGCGGACTCGACATCACCCTGGACGCCCCCAGGAAGCTGTGAGGGTCAGGCCGCCCGGCTCGCCACGGCGAAGACGCGGCGGAAGGGGAACACCGTGCCGTGTTCCGTGGCCGGGTAGGCCTCGCGCAGAGCGGTCCGGTACTCGGCGACGAAGGACTCCGCGTCGGCCTCCCCCAGCTCGGTCAGGACCGGCCGCAGACCCGTGCCCTGCACCCAGTCCAGGATCGGGTCCTCGCCCTCCAGCAGATGCAGGTACGTCGTCTCCCAGACGTCGGCCGCACAGCCGAGGGCGGTGAGGTGTTCGAGGTAGGCGGCCGGGGTGTGCACGGCGTCGTCGTGGCGCAGGGCGTCGGCCAGGCGGTTCTTCCAGCGGGCGGAGTGGGCGAGTTCGCGCATCAGCCGGTGGCTGGGGGCGTCGAAGTTGCCGGGCACCTGGAAGGCGAAGGTGCCGCCGGGGGCCAGGCCCGCCACCCAGGCGGGGAAGGAGTCGGTGTGCCCGGGGACCCACTGGAGAGTCGCGTTGCTGATGATCAGGTCGTACGGCGTCGCGGGCGTCCAGGTCCGGGCGTCGGCGGAGGCGAAGTCGAGGCGGCCGCCGCCGGAGGTGGGGCCGGCGAGCGCCCGCGCCTTGGCCAGCATCTCCGGGGAGTTGTCGTAGCCGGTGATGTGCGCGGCCGGCCAGCGCTCGGCGAGCAGGGTCGTGACGTTGCCGGGACCGCAGCCGAGGTCGACGATACGGGCGGGAGTGCCGGGCAGGTCGGGGACGCGGGCGAGGAGGTCCGCGAACGGGCGGGCGCGGTGGTCGGCATGGCGGAGGTACTGGCTCGGGTCCCAGACGGGGGCGGTCGCGGCGGGCATGGTGGGGCGCCTCCTCGAAGCACGGACAAAGTCGGACGGAACTCGGACGAAGCCTGACGGAAAAGACCAAAACCTCACGGACGAAGTCCCCGACGAGGGGCACTTCGGGCAGGACTCCAGCCTCACACCCCGGGTATCTTGACGTCAAGAGACTTCACGTCGACACAACCACTACACTGATCGTCATGGAGGACGAGGTCGATCGGCTGGTCGCAGCATGGCGCCGGGAGCGCCCTGACCTCGACGTGGAACCGCTCGAAGTGCTCAGCCGGGTCAGCAGACTGGCCCGGCACCTGGACCGCGCCCGCAGGCTGGCGTTCTCCGAGCACAGCCTGGAGCCCTGGGAGTTCGACGTCCTGACCGCGCTCAGGCGAGCGGGGAACCCGTATCAGCTCTCCCCCGGCCAACTGCTCACGCAAACCCTCGTCACCTCCGGCACGATGACGAACCGCATCGACCGGCTGACGAAGAAGGGCCTGGTGGAGCGGCTCCCGGATCCGACCGACCGCCGGGGCGTGCTGGTGCGCCTGACGGACGAGGGCCGCGACCGTGCCGACCAGGCACTGGCGGGCCTGCTGGAGCAGGAGCGGGCGATCCTGGCGGAACTGAGCAGGGCGCAACGTGGAGAACTGGCGGGCCTGCTACGCCAGTTGACCGCCCCGTTCGACAACATCCCTGGTTAGGTCGACGGGCCCGACCCCGGCACGGCGGGCGAGCGCGACGGCGGCGAGGGTGGAGTGCACGCCCAGCTTCCCCAGCACGTTCTGCATATGGGTGCGGACGGTGTGCGGCGAGAGGAAGAGCCGCTCGGCCACGGCCTTCCGCCCGAGCCCGGCGACCATGCACCGCAGCACTTCCCGCTCCCTCGGCGTGAGGGACTCCACCAGCCGTTCGCTCTCGGTGCGGTGCTTGCGGGCCGCGGTGAGTTCCCGCAGCACCCCGGTGAGCAGGGCGGGCGGCAGATGGGTCTCGTCGCGCAGCACACCCCGTATGACGGTGAGCAGCCGCGACAGCGAACAGTCCTTGGCGACCCACCCCGAGGCGCCGGCCTGGAGCGCGAGCGCGGCCCGGCGCGGATCGTCCTTCTCGGCGAGCACGACGGTCCGCACGCTCGGCTGGCCGGACCGGACACCCGCGACGAGCGAGATCCCGTCCACCAGCCCGTCCTCGTTGCTCTCCTGGACGGGCACGGCCGGACGCATACCGGGCAGATTGCCGCCCAGGTCCGCGTCGACGAGCAGTACGTCGAATCTGCGGCCTTCCGCCGCCGCCCGCTCGAGGCAGCGCAGCGCGGCGGGACCACTGCCCGCCGCGGACACGTCGACGTCGGGCTCGGCCGCGAGGGCGGCAGCGAGCGACTCGGCGAAGATGCGGTGGTCGTCGACGACCAGTACTCGGATGCGAACCACTGAAACCCCCACTGTCGGGGGACGACCGGTGCGGGTACGGCGCCCGAAGTACTCCCGAGACCGCGTCTGCGACTCGGGAGGCGGGGTGCCGCAGCCGCACGGCCGCCGCCGTGCGTAACTGCTACCCCCACTTCGGGCGTCGTACCCGACTGTCTCGCCCCCTGAACAGCACCGGCCCCCACCGGTGCTGTTCACAGAGTAAGGCCGGGGGCAGGGAGGGGAAGGCAATTCACAGAACTGATTGGCCGACCCGTTTATGGTGAGCCTTATGTTTCGTATTGAGACAGGAGACGACAAAGAACGTCGCGATCTGCTCCGCAGGCGGCTGTTGGACACCAACACGGCGGCGTCTCCCGTCCTGCGCGCGCTGCGCGGTACCCCGGCGGAACGCGAAGTTCCGCTGCATGTCTGGGCATTGGACGGTACCGGGGCCCTGGCGGGCGGCCTGGTCGGGCACAGCTGGGCGGCGTGGCTGCACGTGACGTACCTCTGGGTGGACGGCCGGCACCGTGGCGCGGGGCTCGGCTCGCGGCTGTTGTCCGAAACCGAGCGTATCGCCCGGGAAGAACGCGGCTGCGGAAGTGCGCGTCTGGAGACCTGGGACTTCCAGGCCCCCGGTTTCTACCGCAAGCAGGGCTACGAGGTGGTGGCCGTCATCCCCGACTATCCGCCGGGGGTCACGGAGTACACATTGACGAAGCGCCTGGGCTGAGCGAAGCGGTTCTCACCCCCTCCGCCCCTTCCCGTCCCGTTCCTGAGGGCTGCCGCCCCCAGACCCCCGCTTCGCGCTGACGCGCTCGTCCTCAAACGCCGGACGGGCTGAGAATCTTCAGCCCTCCGGCGTTTGAGGAGCGGGGGTTCGGGGGCGGAGCCCCCGAGTGACGGGACGGGAAGGGGCGGAGGGGGCGAAAGAAGCTGGTGTTCAGCTCACCCGCCGGGCGCCCGCCGACGGCACCGCCGGGAACACCCGCGGCGCGGTGTAACCCGCGGCGGCGAAGGCCTCCTCGACCGCCTTGGTGACGGTGTCCACGTCGGCGACCTCCACGAGGACGACCGCCGAACCGCCGAACCCACCGCCGGTCATCCGCGCCCCGAGCGCACCCGCGGCATTGGCCGCGGAGACCACGAGGTCCAACTCGTCGCAGGAGATCCGCAGATCGTCCCGCAGGGAAGCGTGCCCCTCGGTGAGGACGGGCCCGATCCCCCGGACGTCACCCGCGTCCAGCAGGCCGATGACCCGCTCCACCCGGTGGTCGTCCGACACGACATGGCGTACGTACCGGCGTACGCGCTCGTCGGACAGGCGCGCGAGGGCGGCGTCGAGCCCCTCGTACGCCACATCCCGCAGATGCGAGACCCCGAGCACCCGCGCGCCCTCCTCGCACCCTTGGCGCCGCTCGGCGTACTCCCCGTCGCCGAGCGCGTGCTTGACGCGTGAGTCGACGACCAGCAGCGAGAGCCCGTGGGAGGCCAGGTCGAAGGGGACCTGGCGGATGGACAGGTCGCGGCAGTCGAGGTGCAGCGCGTGCCCGTCGGTGCAGCACGCGGAGGCGGTCTGGTCCATGATTCCGCAGGGCACGCCGACGAAGTCGTTCTCGGCGCGCTGCGCGAGCCTGGCCAACTCGGGCCGGGAGAGGCCGAGTTCGTAGAGGTCGTTGAGGGCGAGCGCCGTCACGACCTCGAGCGCGGCCGAGGAGGAGAGGCCGGCGCCGGTCGGCACGGTGGAGGCGAGGTGCACGTCCGCGCCGGTGACCGAGGTGTGGCCCGCCTCGCGCAGCGCCCACACGACGCCCGCCGGGTACGCGGCCCAGCTCGTGTTCGCCAGCGGCACCAGGGAGTCCAGGTGCAGCTCGACGACCGGCCCCTCGATGTCCGCCGAGTGGAGCCGGAGCACACCGTCGTCGCGGCGTGACACCGCCGCCACCGCCGTGTGCGGCAGCGCGAGGGGCATCACGAACCCCTCGTTGAAGTCCGTGTACTCGCCGATCAGGTTGACCCGGCCAGGAGCCGCCCAGACACCCTGCGGGGCAGCTCCGTACAGTTCCTCGAAACCCTCGCGAACCCCCACCTACTGCTCCCTTGCACTGTCTTCGATGTGCCGCGCGAACGCCCACGCGTCCGCGACGATCCCCGCGAGATCCGCGCGGGTCGGGTTCCAGCCGAGCCGTTCGCGGGCGGTGGCGGCCGAGGCGACCAGCGCCGCCGGGTCGCCGCCGCGGCGCGGGGCCAGGACCTCGGGGACCGGGTGCCCGGTGACCTGGCGGACGGTCTCGATGACCTGGCGGACGGAGAAGCCCTCTCCGTTGCCGAGGTTGCAGATCAGGTGCTCGCCCGGCGTGGCCGCCGCGACGGCCAGCAGGTGCGCCTCGGCGAGGTCCGCGACGTGGATGTAGTCGCGGACGCAGGTGCCGTCCGGCGTCGGGTAGTCGTCGCCGAAGACGGAGATCGCCTCGCGGCGGCCCTGCGCGACCTGGAGCACCAGCGGGATGAGGTGCGACTCGGGGTCGTGCCGCTCGCCGCAACTGCCGTACGCACCCGCCACGTTGAAGTACCGCAGGGACACCGCGGCCAGTCCGTGCGCCGCCGCCTCGCCGGTGATCATGTGGTCGACGGCGAGCTTGGAGGCGCCGTACGGGTTGGTGGGCCTGGTCGGCGCGGACTCGACGATCGGCACCTCCTCCGGCTCGCCGTAGGTCGCGGCGGTGGAGGAGAAGACGAGCTTGCGGACGCCCGCGTCGCGCATGGCGCCGAGCAGCGCCATCGTGCCGCCGACGTTGTTGTCCCAGTACTTCTCGGGCTTCACGACGGACTCGCCGACCTGCGAGAAGGCGGCGAAGTGCAGGACGCCGTCGTAGGAGGAGTCCAGCCACTTGGCGGCGTCGCGGATGTCGCCCTCGACGAAGGCCGCTCCGGCGGGGACGCCCTCGCGGAAGCCGGTGGAGAGGTTGTCGAGGACCGTCACCTCGTGGCCGGCCTCGATCAGGTGCTGCGTGACGACACTGCCGACATAGCCCGCGCCACCCGTGACCAGGTACTTCCCACTCATGAACTCGCTACCTCTCGCAGTCGCTGAGCCGCGGACTCCGGCTGGATGTCGTTGATGAACACGCTCATCCCCGACTCGGAGCCCGCGAGGAACTTCAGCTTGCCGGAAGTGCGGCGAATGGTGAAAAGCTCCAGATGCAGCGCGAAGTCGTCGCGGTTGACGCCCTCGAACTCCTCCAGCGCGCCGAAGGGCGCCTGGTGCCAGGCGGCGATGTACGGCGTCGCCGGCTCACCCTCGCCGAAGATCCGGTCGAAGCGCCTCAAGAGTTCCAGATAGACCTGGGGGAACTCTGTGCGAGCGGCCTCGTCGAGACCGAGCAGGTCGGGCACGCGACGGCGCGGGTAGAGGTGGACCTCGTAGGGCCAGTGCGCGGCGTACGGCACGAAGGCGACCCAGTGGTCACTCGTGAGGACGACCCGCGAACCGTCCGCCAGTTCCCGGGCGACGACCTCGTCGAACAGGTTCGCCCCGCCGGCCGCCTCCTTGTGCGCCGCGAGGGAGCGCAGCATCAGCGTCGTACGCGGGGTGGTGAAGGGGTAGGCGTAGATCTGCCCGTGCGGATGCCCGAGCGTGACGCCGATCTCGGCACCGCGGTTCTCGAAGCAGAAGACCTGCTCGACGGAGGGGAGGTGGGAGAGCTCGGCCGTCCTGTCCGTCCACGCCTCCAGGACCAGGCCCGCCTGCTCCACCGTCAGGTCGGCGAAGGACGAGTCGTGGTCGGAGGTGAAGCAGACGACCTCGCAGCGGCCGGAGTCGCCGGCCAGCGAGGGGAAACGGTTCTCGAAGACGGCGACGTCGTACGAGGAGTCCGGGATCTCGCTCAGCCGCTCGCCCTGGGAGGGGCACAGCGGGCATTCGTTCGCCGGGGGGTGGTAGATGCGTCCCTGGCGGTGCGAGGCGATCGCGACCGAGTCGCCGAGCAACGGGTCGCGGCGCACCTCGGAGGTGGTGACGGTCGGGTCGAGCGGGCGGCGGTCGACCGCGTCGCGCACCGTGTCGTCGCGTGAGTCGTAGTAGATGAGCTCACGACCGTCGGCCAGCCGGGTCGAGGTCTTCTTCACAGTCGGAACTCTCCATCCGCGCCCATCAAACCTTCAAACAGAACCGAACACAACAAACCACAATGCACCATCGGCGTCAACATCACAATCAAACAAAGAACATCACCCCTTCTGTTCATTTTCTGAAGATGGAGGCGTAGGTTCCGCTCGGATACGTTCACGCGACGAAGCGAGTTCCCATGCAGTCCCCCACATATCAGGCAGCCGGATCGACCGGTGCCTTCAACCACAGCTACCTCGCCGAAGGGCTCCGTCTCCCCACAAACGCGCTCGACTACACGATTCTGGCGATCTACTTCGTCGTCGTCCTCGGCATCGGCCTCGCCGCCCGCCGCTCGGTGAAGACCAGCCTGGACTTCTTCCTGTCCGGGCGTTCACTGCCCGCCTGGGTCACCGGCCTCGCGTTCGTCGCGGCCAACCTGGGCGCGACCGAGATCCTGGGCATGGCGGCGACCGGCGCGCAGTACGGTGTCGCGGTCGTCCACTGGTACTGGATCGGCGCCATCCCGGCGATGGTCTTCCTCGGCCTGGTGATGATGCCGTTCTACTACGGCTCCAAGGTCCGTTCGGTGCCCGAGTTCCTGCTCCAGCGCTTCGACAAGTCCGCACATCTGCTGAGCTCGGTCCTGTTCGCCTTCGCGGCGGTGCTGATCGCGGGCGTCAACCTGTACGCGATGGCCATCGTGGTCGAGGCGCTGCTCGGCTGGCCGCAGTGGGTGGCCATCGTGGTCGCCGGCTTCTTCGTGCTGGCGTACATCACGGTCGGCGGCCTCTCCTCGGCGATCTACAACGAAGTGCTCCAGTTCTTCGTGATCCTCGCCGCGCTCATCCCGATCACGATCCTCGGCCTGAAGAAGGTCGGCGGCTGGGACGGCCTGTCGGACTCCCTGACCAAGTCCCACGGCGACAACTTCCTCTCCGCCTGGGGAGGTACGGGCATCGGCGACGCCAACCCGCTCGGCGCGAACTGGCTGACGATCGTCCTCGGTCTCGGCTTCGTGCTGTCCTTCGGCTACTGGACGACGAACTTCGCCGAGGTCCAGCGCGCCCTGTCGGCCAAGAACCTCTCGGCGGCCCAGCGCACCCCGCTCATCGCCGCGTTCCCGAAGATCTTCATCGTCTTCCTGGTGATGATCCCCGGTCTGGTCGCCGCCGTCCTGGTCCCGAACATCGGCACGGCGAGCTCGGACCTCCAGTACAACGACGCCATCCCGTACCTGATGCAGGAACTGCTCCCGAACGGCGTGCTCGGCATCGCGGTGACGGGCCTGCTCGCCGCCTTCATGGCGGGCATGGCGGCGAACGTCTCGTCCTTCAACACGGTGTTCACCACGGACATCTGGCAGCGGTACGTGGTGACGGACCGCGAGGACGGCTACTACGTGCGGTTCGGCCGCCTGATCACGGCGGTCGGCGTGCTGGCGTCGATCGGCACGGCGTTCATCGCCTCGTCCTTCTCCAACATCATGAGCTACCTCCAGACGCTCTTCTCCTTCTTCAACGTGCCGATGTTCGTGGTCTTCATCATCGGCATGTTCTGGAAGCGGGCGTCCATGAAGTCCGGCGTCTGGGGCCTGCTCGCGGGCACCACGGCCGCGATGGTCAACTACTTCTGGATCTACAAGCAGGGCGTCATCAGCATCCCCAGCGACCAGGGCGCGAACTTCGTCTCGGCGATCGTGGGCTTCGTGGCGGGCGCGGTGGTCATGGTGGCCGTCACCCTCTTCACGGCCCCGAAGCCGGAGGCGGAACTCGCCGGGCTGGTCTACGGCACCCGCTCCCCGGGCATGGAGGAGGCGCCCGCCACGGGCGACGACGCCTGGTACCGCAAGCCGGCGCTGCTCGGCTGGGGCGCGATAGTCCTCGCCGCCCTCTGCTACATCCCCTTCTCCTTCTCCTTCTGACCGATCGGAGGCCGAACCCCCATGTCTGATCTCCAGCGCGAAGTCACCGATCTGGAAAGCAGGTCGGCGACCGCCGCCAGTCTCTTCGACATCCGGCGCATCATCGGCGGCCTGTTCGTCGTCTACGGCGTCATCGTCACGATCGCCGGCATCTCGCCGTCCGACGCCGACCTGAAGAAGGCCGAGGGCGTCAACATCAACCTGTGGACAGGGCTCGCGATGCTCGCCCTCGGGCTGTTCTTCCTGGTCTGGCTGAAGCTGCGGCCAACCGTGCCGCCGGTGGTCGACGGGGACGAGCAGCTGCCGCCGCCGTCGCCGTCGAAGTAACCCCCTCGTACGGGGCCGGAGTTGAGCTCCGGCCCCGTACGGACCGTTTGTGAGCCGGTCACCAGGGTGACCGTTTACGTTCATCTCCTGGGATCCCCGAAGCAGGCGACAGGCCATGGCCACGGCCCTACGATCGCGTAATGCGCCTCTCCGAGCTCGAAGAAGCCAATGCTCGTACGCTGGCCCACTCCATCAACGTCCGGCCGGTCGCGGCGGGTGAGATCATCCGTGACCACCGCAAGAAGCATCCGTTCCGGGGTTACGTCGAGATCGAATCTCCGTACTGTCCGCCCTTCGTCATGTTCTGTGTGAACGACGACGCGGTGGCCCTGGAGACCCTGTGGAACGGCCATTTCGGGTACGAGCCCGGCAGCCTCGCCACCTGGGCACGGCTGGCCGCGAAGAGCGAGACGATCGCCGACGTCGGCGCACACGTCGGGTACTTCTCGATGATCGCCGCGCTCGCCAACCCGGCCGCGAAGGTGCACTCGTTCGAGCCCGTCGACATGATCCACGCCCGCCTCGCGGTGAACGTACGGAGCAACGGCGCCTCGAACGTGAAGCGCTACCAGGCGGGTGTCTCCAGCGAGGCGGGCTGGGCCGACATCAGCGTCCGCTTCTCCGCGAACCTCCTCTCCACCGGCTCGTCCCTGGAGATGGTCCCCGACGGCGCCGAACTCAAGCGCATCCAGCTGCTGAAGCTCGACGAGGTGTTCGCCGACAAGAAGCTGGACCTCATGAAGATCGACGTCGAGGGCCACGAGATGTCGGTCCTCAAGGGCGCCCGGCAGGTGCTCAAGCGCGACCGGCCGCACGTCATCCTCGAGGCCCTGGTCAACGCACCCCTCGACCCGCTCCTCGACGAGTTCGGCCCGCTCGGCTACGACTGCCACTGGATCGCCGAGGCCGACGGGTCACTCGTCCCCTCGACCGCCGGCCGGCCGAAGGGCACCCGGAACCTGCTGTTCGCGCCCCGCGACTAGAGAACCGGGGACGGCCGACAGGACGAGCGGGGCGGCGGACGGCGGGGCTGGAGGCGAACGCCCCGCCGTAGTGCCTCTCCAGGCGAACGCCCTGCCGCCCGCCGTACGGGGACAGCCGGGGAGCGCGGAACGCGCCACCCCGGCAAGGCCCCGCCGGACCTCGGCGACAGTGCCCGCGGACGGCGCGTCTACCGCGGATCCTGCGGGACGTCGGCGAACGACGGCGCCACCGGTCCCGCCCGGTCCAGCAGCCCCGTACGGGCCGCCAGCGCCGCCGCCTCGAGCCGCGACCCCACCCCCAGCTTCATCAGCACCCGCTGGACATGGGTCCGCGCGGTGGACGGCGCGATGCCCATCCCGGCCGCGATGAGCCGGGTGTCCTCACCGTCGGCGACCCGCACCAGGACCTCCACCTCCCGGGGCGTCAGCATCTGGAGCAGCCGCTGGCCCTCGTCGTCGGGCTGCGCCGCCGGGTTGAGCAGTTCGCTGAAGGCGCCCTGGAGCAACTGCGGCGCCACGGCCGCCTCCCCCGCTCTCGCCTTCATGATCGCGCGCTCGACGCCCTCTATGCGCTCGTCGTGGCGGACGTATCCGGAGGCGCCGGCCGCGAACGCGGCGGCGATGCCGCGCGGGTTCGGAACCGGGCCGAGGACCAGGACCGCCACCTGCGGGCGCTCCCTCTTGATCTTCACCACCGGGTCGAATATCCCCGGCTCGGCTGGTGTCGCCGTACCGATCAGGCACACCTCGGGTGCCCTTGTGATCACCAGCTCCGCCGCCCCCGCGGCAGGCGCCGCGGCGGCGAGCACCCGGTGCCCGCGCAGCTTCAAGGCCGAGGCCAGCGCCTCCGCGAGCAGCCGGTGGTCGTCGACCACCATGAGCCGCACTCCCATCGAGCAACCCCCCAGTTCCCCCAAGCATCCCCACTGGTTCCCCGTGGATTAGGAGCCCCCCGGCTCTCCATCCACCGGAAGCTACACGCTTGTTCGACGTTGCGCTTCCCCTACTGGTGAGAAGTGCCCCGGATTACCGAAATTCCTCGCATTCGGGAGTGATGAGGGGTACGTGAACGGTCCCGCCCCTGAGCAGGGACGGGACCGTGTCCGCGGGTTCGGTCAGCGGGGATCGACTGTGATCGTCCCATTGCCGGCCTTTGTCAGCCAGGGCTTTCCATGAAGGTGTTCAGCTCGTGCCGAACACGATCGCCAGGTACTCCTTGTCGTCCGCGCCGGACGGCTTGCGGGCGTAGACCTGGGACATGTAGAGACGGCCGCCGCTGTACATGATCTCGGCGTAGTCCGGAAGCATGCTGGTCTCCGCCTCGCGGACCGCCTCGGTCGCCGGGTTCTCCAGGAGCTTGGTCTCCTTGAACGAGCTGCCGTCGATGCTCACGACCTGGCCACCCTTGTCGTACGGAGGGCGCTTGTACGCGAGGACGTTGGCGCCGTCCATGCGCAGCGGGGTGATGGTGTAGCCGTCACCCGCGTCCGCGCGCTGACCGGTCTGCTTTCCGGTCGCCAGGTCGAAGGCGACGATCTCGTTGGTCCGGCTGTATTCGGCGCTGCCGTCGTGCTCCTCCGTCGGGATGTAGAGCTTGTCGTCGCCGACCGCCAGCAGCGAGCAGGCCTCGATCTTGGTGATGCCGTCGCACTTGGCGGCGTACTTCTTGCCCGGCGCCGAGATCTTGGCGCGCAGCTTGCCGGTCTTGTTGTCGATGGAGAAGAAGTCCGAGATGCCGCTGCCGTCACCGGCGGAGTCGCCGACGTCGGCGGCCACCACGAGCGGATTGGTCGAGACGACACTCGCGTACTCGATACCGCTGGAGATCTCGTACTCGGAGATCACCTTCCCCGACTTCGGGTCGATGGTCTGGATGTGGAGCTGCCGGTTGCTGCCGTACTCACCGCACTTGCGGACCGCGACGAGGGCGTCGCCGCCGCCGTACCCGGAGTCGTAGCAGGTGTCGGCCGGCTTCGGGGCCCACAGGGTCTTGCCGGTGGAGATGTCGAGGCCGGCGCCGCCGCTGGTGCTGCCGACGGCGACCGTGTTCCCGCTCACGGTGACGTTGCCGAGGCTGATCTTCTGGTCACCGGACTTGACGGTCTTGGTCCACAGCTTCTTGCCCGTGCCGAGGTCGAGGGCCGCGACCTCGCTGCAGCCGTGCGAGGGGGCGTCCTTGGTCGGCATGGCCGGCTCGTAGATGATCGCTGTCCGGTCGGCGTCGTTGGTGTGACGACTGGCCTGGCACACCGGGCCGGGGAGCGGGATGGTCCAGAGTTTGGCGCCCGAGGCGGGGTCGTAGCCCACGATCTCGGCATTGCCGCTCTTGGCATACACCTTGTCGGTGAGCCAGGAGCCGACCGTGGCCACGCTGGAGTCGTCCTTCACAGACGGCGCGGGGACCTGGAAGAGGACCTTGGAGCTGGTGTCGGACGGCACCTTCTCCTTGCCTCCGCCGCCGCCCGGGGTGTCCGCGCCCTTGTCGTCCTTGTCGTCCTTGCCCCCGGTGCCGCCCGTCGTGTCCGAGGAGTTGTTCTTGCTGTCGTCGCCGGAGGAGGAGTTCGCGTACAGGACACCGCCGCCCACGATCAGTGCGACGGCCACCACGGCCGCCACGATGATGACGACCGAGCTGTTGAACTTCCGCCCACCGCCGGCGCCTTGGGGCACCGTCGGGTAGGGCGACTGCTGCGGGTAGCCGTACGGGGGCTGCTGCGGGCCCGGGTAGCCGTAGCCCGGCTGGCCGCCTGCCGGGGGCGGGGTCTGCGGGTAGCCGTACGGCTGCTGCGGCGGAGTGGGCGGGGCCGCCTGCGGATAGCCGTAGCCGGGGCCCTGCGCGGGCGGCGGGGGTGTCGGGGCGCCGAAGCCGCCCGGCGGTGGGCTCTGGGGTGCGCCGAAACCGCCCGGGGGCGGGTCCTGGGGTGCGCCGAAGCCGCCCTGCGGGGGCTGGTTCGGAGGCTGGTTCGGAGGCTGGTTCGGGGGCTGGTTCGGGGGCGGCGGGGGCGGCGGCTGGGTCATGACGTGGGCACCTCGGGTGTGAAGGGGACGAGGGCGACGAGGTCGCGGTGGGGCCGGAGCGGGGCGGAGGAGGAGAGGCCGGTCACGGGCCGAAGGCCAGCATCAGCTTCTCCTGCGCGTCGCCCGTGCCCGTCAGCCGGGTGGTGGAGATGTAGAAGCGCCCGTCCACGTAGTCGACCGCCTTGGAGAAGAAGCCGTTCTCGATCTCCGCGGTGCCCTGTGGGTTCTGGAGCAGCTTCGTGGGCTTGTGGTCGCTGCCGGTCGTCGGGATCGACACGACCTGGCCGCCCGCGTCGTACGACGGCTGGACGTAGGCGATGAGGTTCGTGCCGTCCGTCTTCAGCGGCAGCATCGACTCGTCCGCCGGGGACTTGACGCGCCACTTCTCCTTGCCGGTCTCCAGGCTGATCGCGACGATCTCGTTGGCGCCGGTCGTCGCCTCGGTCGGCAGGTAGAGGGTGTTGGCGTCGGAGGCGGTGCCGGTGCAGCCCTGGAGGTCACGGGCGAGGATCGCCCAGCCGCACTCGGGCGCGAAGGTCTCGTCGACGTCGACCTGGGAACGGAGCGTGCCGTTGTTCTTCAGTGTGGAGATGTTCCACTGGTCCTTGTCCTCGTTGGTGAGGTAGAGGACGACGGGGTCGACGGAGTAGGTGCGCGCGACCTTCCAGCCCTTGGGGATCTTCTTGGTCCACCGGGCCTTGCCGGTCGCCGGGTCGAGCTCCTGCACCTCGTCGTGCTCGTTGTCGGTGCTGGCGCCGCAGGAGGCGACGGAGAGCAGTTTGGCGCCGCCCGTGAACGCGGAGGGGTAGCAGGCCTGCCCGTACTTCTTCTTGTCCCAGAGCTTCTTGCCGGTGGTGGCGTCGTACCCGGTGCCCGACATCGACCGGCCGACCATCAGGGTGTCGCCGACGAGGGAGAGTTCGACGGACAGGGCACTGTCGAAGAGCGCGCCGTCGGCGACCTCCGCGGTCCAGCCCTTCGCGCCGGTGGCGAGGTCGATCTCCTGGAGCTGGTTGCACTTGGCGCTGTCGCTCGCACCGCTCATGTAGGCGATGACGATGCTGTCCGCGGACGTCTTCTGCGGGGTGACCGCGCAGATCTTCTGCGGGAAGGTGAGCGCGTCCCAGGCGGGCTGCCCGTCACCGACGTTGTAGGCGAAGACCTGCTTGTACGCCGCCTTCACCGCGACCTTGTCGGTGATCCACTGGCCGGGTGCGTCGGCGCCCGAACCGGGCGCGTCGGGCGCCTCCTTGTACCAGAGCACCTTCGACTCACCGGCCTGGCGGCCGTCGTTGAGGTTCTCCGGGTCGTCGCCGCCGTCGCCGCTGCCGTCACCCGGGTCGACCGGGTCCGCGGAGCCGGTGGCCTTGCCGTCGTCGCTCTTCTGCGCGACCGGTTTCCTGCCCCCGTCGTCATCGCCACTGTTGACGGCGTACACGGTGCCGCCGATGACGAGCAGCGCCGCCACCGCGGCACCGATGATGATCGCGGGCTTGCCCCGGAAGGGGTTCCTGGAGCCACCGGGCGGCGGCGTGCCGGGTCCGCCCGGGTACTGCGCCTGGGGCGGAAAGCCGTATCCGGGCTGCTGACCGTAGGGACCGGGCTGACCGTAGGGACCGGGCTGTCCGTACGGGCCCGGCTGCTGCCGCTGTCCGTAGGGGCCGGGCTGTTGCGGGTATCCGTAACCCGGCTGCGGGGCTCCCGTGGGCGGCCCCTGTGGGGGCGCGGGAGCGTGCGGAGGCTGCGCGGGCGGTGGCGGAGCGCCCTGGGGCGCGCCCTGCGACGGTCCTTGCGGTGGGCCCGGAGGCGTACCCGGGGGCGTGTTCGGGGGCGTGCCGAAGCCGCCCTCCTGCGCCCGTGGGTCCTGCGGCGGGCCGAAGCCCCCTGCCCCCGGCTGGTCCTGCGGTGCTCCGAAACCACCCTGCGGCGGCTGATTCGGCGGCTGACTCATCAGCGCGTCCCCCTGTTCACTGATGCGGCGCCCCACCGGCGACGTTGGATTCCCGCCATATCCGGTGGTTCTCAGACTTTTCTCAGACGGCCCTTTCTATCACTGTGCGGGGTCATGACACCGGGCCGGTGCTCCCCCTGTTCCCAAGGGAGGACCGGCCCGTAATGGGGTCGTTACGCGCCTTCACGGTGCCTTCACGCCCTGCGCGCACGGCGCACGCGCCCGGCTCAGGCGTCTTCGGCCAGTTCCAGCCAGCGCATTTCCAGTTCCTCGCGCTCCCCGGTCAGCCCGCGCAGCTCGGCGTCGAGTTCGGCGACCTTCGCGAAGTCCGTCGCGTTGTCCGCGATCTGGGCGTGCAGCTTGGACTCCTTGTCGGTGACCCTGTCCAACTGCCGCTCGATCTTCTGGAGTTCCTTCTTCGCGGCGCGGGCGTCGGCGGAGGAGGCGGCCTTCGCGGTGGGCGCGGGCGCGGAGGCCAGTACGGCGGCGGCCGCGACCTCCTCCATCTTCTTGCGCCGCTCCAGGTACTCGTCGATCCCGCGCGGCAGCATGCGCAGCGTGGCGTCGCCGAGCAGCGCGTAGACGTTGTCCGTGGTCCGCTCGATGAAGAACCGGTCGTGGGAGATCACGATCATCGACCCGGGCCAGCCGTCGAGCAGGTCCTCGAGCTGGGTGAGGGTCTCGATGTCGAGGTCGTTGGTGGGCTCGTCGAGGAAGAGGACGTTGGGCTCGTCCATCAGCAGGCGCAGCAGTTGGAGCCGCCGGCGCTCACCGCCGGAGAGGTCCCCGACGGGCGTCCACTGCTTGTCCTTGTTGAAGCCGAACATCTCGCAGAGCTGGCCCGCGGTCAGCTCGCGCCCCTTGCCGAGGTCGACCCGGTCGCGTACCGCCTGGACGGCCTGCAACACCCGCCAGGTGGGGTCGAGTTCGGCGACCTCCTGGGAGAGGTAGGCGAGCTTGACGGTCTTGCCGGTGACGATCCGTCCGGCGACGGGCTGCTTGTCGCCGTCGCTGCGGGCGGCCTCGGTCATGGCCCGCAGGAGCGAGGTCTTGCCGGCGCCGTTGACCCCGACCAGGCCGACGCGGTCGCCGGGGCCGAGGTGCCAGGTCAGGTGCTTGAGCAGCACCTTGGGCCCGGCCTGGACGGTGACGTCCTTGAGCTCGAAGACGGTCCTGCCGAGCCGGGTGCTGGCGAACTTCATCAGCTCGGAGGTGTCCCGCGGCGGCGGCACGTCGGCGATCAGTTCGTTGGCGGCCTCGACGCGGAAGCGCGGCTTGGACGTACGGGCGGGGGCGCCGCGGCGCAGCCAGGCCAGCTCCTTGCGCACCAGGTTCTGCCGCTTCACCTCCTCCGTGGCGGCGATCCGCTCCCGCTCGGCGCGCGCGAAGACGTAGTCGGAGTAGCCGCCCTCGTACTCGTACACATCGCCCTTCTGCACGTCCCACATGCGGGTGCAGACCTGGTCGAGGAACCAGCGGTCGTGGGTGACGCAGACGAGGGCCGAGCGGCGCTCGCGCAGGTGCCGGGCGAGCCAGGCGATGCCCTCGACGTCCAGGTGGTTGGTCGGCTCGTCGAGGATGACCAGGTCCTGGTCCTCGATGAGCAGCTTGGCCAGCGCGATGCGGCGGCGCTCGCCACCGGAGAGCGGGCCGATGACGGTGTCGAGCCCCTGCGGGAAGCCGGGCAGGTCGAGCCCGCCGAACAGGCCCGTCAGCACGTCCCTGATCTTGGAGTTGCCCGCCCACTCGTGGTCGGCCATGTCCCGGATGACCTCGTGCCGGACGGTGGCCTCGGGGTCGAGGGAGTCGTACTGCGTCAGTACGCCGAGGGTCAGCCCGCCGGAGTGGGTGACGCGTCCGGAGTCGGCCTCCTCCAGCTTGGCGAGCATCCGGATGAGGGTCGTCTTCCCGTCGCCGTTGCGGCCGACCACGCCGATACGGTCGCCCTCGCTGACGCCGAGGGAGACCCCGTCGAGCAGTGCACGGGTCCCGTACACCTTGCTGACGGACTCGACATTGACGAGGTTGACGGCCATTTCTCTCCTGACAGGGTGGACGACCGACCTTCAAGACTGACGATCGACCTTCAAGACTAGTGCGCGCCCGGCGTGAGCACGGTGGCGCCCGGTGCCGCCCCGGACGCCGTGCGCACCGTCCGGCAGGTGCCGGAGGCCGACAGCGCCCCGGCGATCCCGGCCGCGGACTCCGGATCGCGGGCGAGGAACGCCGTGGTCGGGCCCGAGCCGGAGACGAGTGCGGCGAGGGCTCCGGCGGCGCGGCCGGCGGCCAGGGTGCGGGACAGCTCGGGGAAGAGGGAAAGGGCGGCGGGCTGGAGGTCGTTGGAGACGGCGGCCGCGAGGGCGGCGGCGTCCCCCTTCGCGAGGGCGCCGAGGAGTTCCGGTGAGGCGGCGGGCTCGGGGATCCGCACGCCGTCGTTCATCCGGTCGAACTCCCGGAACACCGCGGGGGTGGACAGCCCGCGGACGGCGGACGCGAACACCCAGTGGAAGGTCCCGCCGACTTCGAGGGTCCGCAGCCGTTCCCCCCGCCCGAGGCCGAGCGCCGCCCCGCCCACCAGGCCGAACGGCACGTCGCTGCCCAACTCGGCGCAGATCTCCAGGAGTTCCTCGCGCGAGGCGTTGGTACCCCACAGGGTGTCGCAGGCGAGCAGGGCGGCGGCTCCGTCGGCGCTGCCGCCCGCCATGCCGCCCGCGACGGGGATGTCCTTGGCGATGTGGATGTGCACGCGGGGCTCCACGCCGTACCGGCGGCCGAGCTCGATCGCGGCCCGGGCGGCGAGGTTCGTCACATCCAGGGGAACCTGGTCGGCGTCGGTGCCCACGCAGGTGACGCTCAGTTCGTCCGCCGGTGTCACCGTGACCTCGTCGTACAGGCCGACGGCGAGGAAGACGTTGGCCAGGTCGTGGAAGCCGTCGGGGCGTGCGCCGCCCACCGAGAGCTGCACGTTGACCTTGGCGGGGGCTCGTACGGTCACGGTCACTTTGCCGTGGACTCCTCGTTCTCGGCGACGGACCCGGTGACACTCTCGGCGGCGTTCTCCGCGCCGGATCCAGCGGCGGATCCAGCGACGTCCCCGGCCGCACGGTTCTCCGCGATCCGGGCGAACTCCTCGACCGTGAGGGACTCGCCGCGGGCCTGCGGGGAGACACCGGCGGCGACGAGCGCGGCCTCGGCGGCGACGGGGGAACCCGCCCACCCGGCGAGGGCGGCACGCAGCGTCTTGCGGCGTTGCGCGAACGCGGCGTCCACCACGGCGAACACCTCGCGCCTGGCGGCGTTGGTCCTGACGGGTTCGGCGCGTCTGGTGAGCGACACCAGCCCGCTGTCGACGTTCGGCGCGGGCCAGAAGACGTTGCGCCCGATGGAACCGGCCCGCTTGACGTCCGCGTACCAGTTCGCCTTCACCGACGGCACGCCGTACACCTTCGAGCCGGGCGGCGCCGCGAGCCGGTCGGCGACCTCGGCCTGCACCATCACCAGCGTGCGCTCGATGGCCGGGAAGGTCTCGAGCATGTGCAGCAGCACGGGAACGGCGACGTTGTACGGGAGGTTCGCGACCAGCGCGGTCGGCGGGGGGCCGGGAAGCTCCCGTACCTGCATCGCGTCGGCGTGCACGAGTGAGAAGCGGCCGGCTCGGTCCGGCATGCGCGCCGCGACGGTCGCGGGGAGCGCCCCGGCGAGTACGTCGTCGATCTCCACGGCGACGACCCGGTCCGCGGCCTCCAGCAGCGCGAGCGTCAGTGAGCCGAGCCCCGGGCCCACCTCGACGACCACATCGTCGGGGCGCACATCGGCGGTACGCACGATGCGGCGCACCGTGTTCGCGTCGATCACGAAGTTCTGGCCGCGCTGCTTGGTGGGCCGCACACCGAGGGCTCCCGCGAGTTCGCGGATCTCGGCGGGTCCCAGGAGGGCGTCGGAGGTGGGGCTGGTCACCAGGCAAGGGTACGGGTGGAACGGGGTGAGGTGGTCCTTCGCCCCCGCCGCCCCTACCCGTAGTCCTCAGCCCGTCCGGCGTTTGAGGACGAGCGCGAAGCGCGAAAGGGGGGTCTGGGGGCGCAGCACCCCAGGAACGGGACGGGAAGGGGCGGAGGGGGCGAAACCCACCTCATCCCTGTAGCCGCGCCCCACAGTGCGGCCAAGGACTCGCCCCCCGGCGTACGTACAGCTTCTTCGCCCGGAAGGTCTGCTCCGCGGCGGGAGCGTCCTGGGGCCGCCCGGCCCCGCCGAGCCCCTGCCACGTCCGGGTGTCGAACTGGTAGAGCCCTCCGTACGTACCGGAGGGATCCACCGCTCCGGGCCGCCCACCCGACTCACAGGCCGCGAGCCCGGACCAGTCGAGATGATCGGCCCCGCCGACAGACGTGGGCATCGCCCTCGTACCGACCTTCACCACCTGCGCCCGCGGCTCCCGCACCACCTCGGAGCCGACCCGCCGCGGCTTCTCCTTGACGCCGTTGACGGTCCGAAGGAAATACGTGACCCGCCGGACTCCCGGCTGCCCCGCCCGCTCGACCACCTCGGTCCCCCGGAACAGCGAGGGATCCCGCGTCCGCTCCACGGCGAACGGAATCGACTCCTCGCGGACCTCCTTGCTCCCGGTGATCCGCATGACGGTGACGGTCTGCCCGTCGCGGGGGAAGCTCCCGGGCGCGACGGAGGTGGTGTCCTGCCCGTGGAGGGTGATCCCGGCCTCGTCGAGAGCCTCCCGCACGCTCGCCGCGTTCGTACGGATCGTCCGCGCCCGCCCGTCCGCCATGATCGTCACGGTGCGCTCGGTGCGGACGTCGAGGGTCAGCCCGGCGCGCCCGATCCGCTGGGAGCGCGAGGTCGACACGTACGCCCCCTCCGCGCGCACCCCGAGCTGTCGGAGCGCCCCGGCCACCGTCTGCTCGGTCGTCCACACCTCACGCGGCTGCCCGTCGAGGGTGAGGCGCACGGGGCGCCCGTAGTGCACGGCGACCTCGTCACCGGTGGCGAGCGGCGTGCCGGGCGCGGGCGCCACCACGTCGTGCGCCCCCACATCGACGCCCTCGGCGGCGAGCAGTTCGGTCACGTCGTCCGCGAAGGTGTGCAGCGTGCGCGGCTTCCCGTCGACGCTGAGCTCGATCGCCTTGTCGTTGGCGACGAACGCGGAGGTCCCGCCGGCCAGGAACGCGACGACCAGCGCCTGCGGGAGCAGCTTCCGCAGGGATTCGGGGCGCTCACCGGTGCCTCTGCGCCGGGCCGCGCGCCGGGCCTCGGCACGGCCGCCGGACGGTACGGCTGCGCCGTCGGAGACGCTCTCGGAGGCGGCCTGCCGGGGCAGCCGGGGCTCGGTGGGAAGGTCGGACTCCGGCACCTGGGACTCGTACGCCTCGTACGCGGGCTCATACGTGTCCGCGTAGCCGTGACCGTACGGCGGCGCGTACGTCGGGGCGTACGGCTCGTACTGCGAGTTGCTCACGACGGCACGCTCCGGAGGGCGGGTGGAGGAAGACGGTGGGCGACCAGAACCTAGCGGAGCGGTCGTCACTCTCCAAAGCGACTCGGCTACCCGGAGTCGCGACACTGCCCTCGGGTGACCCTGAAGGAACCCCCGTCGGCGTTATCCGTCAGTAATCAAACGCACGCGCGGTGTTCGCGGAGATCGAGGTCGCCAGCGCGTCCTCGCCGATCCCCCGCACCGCGGCCATGGCGCGCACCGTGACCGGAATGAGATACGGCGCGTTAGGCCGTCCGCGGTACGGCGCCGGGGTCAGGAAGGGCGCGTCGGTCTCCACCAGGACGAGTTCCAGCGGCGCCACGGCGAGCGCGTCGCGCAGCGGCTGGGCGTTCTTGAAGGTCATGTTGCCTGCGAAGGACATGAAGTACCCGGCGCGGGCGCACACTTCGGCCATCGCCGCGTCACCGGAGTAGCAGTGGAAGACGGTCCGCTCGGGGGCGCCCTCCTCCTTGAGGACGCGCAGCACGTCCGCGTGGGCGTCGCGGTCGTGGATGACCAGCGCCTTTCCGTGCCGTTTGGCGATCTCGATGTGGGCCCGGAAGGACCGCTCCTGGGCGGCCTTGCCCCCGGGGCCGGTGCGGAAGTGGTCGAGCCCGGTCTCGCCGACACCCTTGACCTGCGGCAGCGCGGCCAGCCGGTCGATCTCGGCGAGCGCCTCGTCCAGCGCGGCGTCACCGCCCGGCGGCCGCTCGCCCTGCCGGGACCAGCCGTCGGGGTCGCCGTGGACGATCCGGGGCGCTTCGTTGGGGTGCAGCGCGACCGTCGCGTGGACGGCGTCGTACGCGGCGGCCGTCTTCGCCGCCCAGCGTGAGCCGTTCACGTCGCAGCCGACCTGGACGACCGTCGTCACACCGACCGAGGCGGCCTTGGCGAGGCCCTCGTCCACCGTGCCGGACTGCATGTCGAGGTGGGTGTGCGAGTCGGCGACGGGCACGCGCAACGGCTCGGGGAGGGGCGGGGCTTCGGTCCTGTCGGAGGGCATGCCCCGATCCTACGAAAGGGGCACGCCCGACCTCACCCGAGCCCGGGACCGGGACCGGGACCGGGCACGCTCAGGGACGTCCGGACCCGCCCGGGGTCATCCGGCCTTGCGGTGCGCGAACGGGTGCAGCAGATCCGAGAGGTGCCAGTGGTGCGGCTCCCGGGGCGGGACCGCCTGCGGCTCCCCGAGGATCTCCTCACGCGCCTCTTCGGACTTCCCCCGCTGCTGGGTCCGCTGCAGGCGCTGGATGGAGTCCTGGACGGAGGACACCTGGCCGGCGCGCATGATGCGCACCACGTGGTTGTCGCAGTTCAGACAGGTGGGCCTGCTCAGCGGCGACGGCACGATCTGTCCGTTCGCGACGTACGTCACGAACTCGGTGCCCTCGGCGTTGAGGTGGTGCTCTATCTCGTACGACTGCTCCCACCCGTGCCCGCAGCGCATGCAGGCGAAGGAGTACGACTCGTTGACGACGGCGGTGGCCGCCGCGCCGCGGGGACCGGTCTGTCCTGCGATCTCACTCATGCCAGCTCCTCTGTCCGCTGGACAAGCACCTCCGGCCGGCGGAGGCGGAGGGACGGTGCGTCCCTTCATCCAGTGGACGCTCCTCCCGGCGCGAGTGCACGGGACCTGTCGAGTGTTGGAGCCGTCTTGGCCTTTCCTTGCCACAACACCCCTGGTGGCGGGCCCGCGCTTTGCTTTCCGCCCTCGCGCTTTGCCCGCCTTTGGCGCAGTACCGGCGCCCTGCTCATGGGCGATCGCGAGGCGGGCGTTCCCGGCGCTTCACGGGTGGTTCCGGTGGGGCCTACGGAGCCTGCGACGCACCGGCCCTGGCCGCGTTCTTCGCCGCGACCACCGCGTCGAAGACCTCCCGCTTCGGAAGCCCGGCCTCCGCCGCCACCACCGCGATCGCCTCCTTGCGCCGCTCCCCCGCCTCCTCGCGCACCTGGACCCTGCGCACCAGCTCGGCGGCGTCCAGCTGTTCGGTCTTCTCGGGGGCGCCCTCGACGACGACGGTGATCTCACCGCGTACGCCCTCGGCGGCCCAGGCAGCCAGCTCGCCCAGCGGGCCGCGCTTGACCTCCTCGTACGTCTTCGTCAGCTCGCGGCAGACGGCGGCGCGGCGCACGGTGCCGAAGGCCTCGGCCATCGCGGCGAGGGTGTCGTCCAGGCGGTGCGGTGCCTCGAAATAGACCAACGTCCGGCGCTCGTCGGCGACTTCACGCAGCCGGGACAGCCGCTCGCCCGCCTTCCTCGGCAGGAAGCCCTCGAAGCAGAAGCGGTCGACGGGCAGCCCGGACAGCGCGAGCGCGGTGAGCACGGCGGAGGGGCCCGGTACGGCGGTGACCTTGATGTCCTTCTCCACGGCGGCCGCGACCAGCCGGTACCCGGGGTCCGACACCGAGGGCATCCCGGCGTCGGTCACGAGCACCACCCGCGCCCCGCCGACCAGCGCCTCGACGAGTTCGGGCGTACGGGCCGCCTCGTTCCCCTCGAAGTACGAGACCACCCGCCCGCCGACCTGCACGCCCAGCGCCTGGGTGAGCCGGCGCAGCCGCCGGGTGTCCTCGGCGGCGACGACATCGGCCCCGGCCAGTTCCTGGGCGAGCCGGGGCGGCGCGTCCGAGATGTCACCGATGGGGGTGCCTGCCAACACAAGGATTCCGTTCACCGCCCCATCCTCGCAGGGACCCGCGGGGACCTGCTCATCCGCAAGCAATCCGGCCGGAAGGGCCCGTGCGCGGGACTCCCACAGAAGGGTTCCCTACGATGGCGCGGTGACCAGTACCGCGTCCTCCACGGACACCCGGCAGGGCCAGGCCGCCGAAGACCAGCGGCCGTCGTGGCAGCAGCGGCTGCGCCGCTTCGGATACACGGCAGGGCCGCCCATCGACGTACGCGAGCGGCTGGTGCCGCCGTACGCCGAGCCCAGCCCGCGCATCTGGACGGCGCTCGGGCTGCGCCAGGAGGCCGCCGAGCGCGTGACGCGCTGGTCGGCGTGGGTGGGGCCGCTCCTGGTGACGCTGGTCGCCGGGCTGATGCGGTTCTGGAACCTGGGCAGCCCCAAGGCGGTGATATTCGACGAGACGTACTACGCCAAGGACGCCTGGGCGCTGTTCAACCGCGGCTACGAGGTCAACTGGGCGAAGGACGCCAACGACCTGATCCTCCAGGGCGACGGCAACGTCCGGATCCCGACCGACCCGGCCTATGTCGTGCACCCGCCGGTCGGCAAGTACGTCATCGGGCTCGGCGAGTGGATGTTCGGGTTCAACCCCTTCGGCTGGCGCTTCATGACCGCGCTGCTCGGCACGCTGTCGGTGCTGCTGCTGTGCCGGATCGGGCGCCGCCTGTTCCGCTCGACCTTCCTCGGCTGCCTGGCCGGCGCGCTGATGGCGGTCGACGGCCTGCACTTCGTGATGAGCCGCACCTCGCTGCTCGACGGGGTGCTCATGTTCTTCGTCCTCGCCGCCTTCGGCTGCCTGGTCGTCGACCGCGACAAGTCCCGCGCCAGACTGGCCGCCGCGCTCCCACCGGACGAGAACGGCTTCGCACGCCCCGACGCACACATCGCGAAGACCACCCGGCTGGGCTGGCGCCCGTGGCGCTGGGGGGCAGGCCTCATGCTCGGCCTGGCCTTCGGCACCAAGTGGAACGCGCTCTACATCATGATCGCGTTCGGCATGATGGCCTTCCTCTGGGACGTCGCCGCCCGCCGCGTGGCCGGCGCCCGGTACCCGCACCTGGTGGCCCTCAGGCGCGACGCGTTCATCACGTTCGTGGCCACGGTCCCGGTCGTCTTCGCCACCTACCTGATCTCCTGGACCGGCTGGATCCTCTCGCCCGACAACGGCAAGGGCGGCTACTACCGCAACTGGGCCGTGACCGACGGCAGGGCGGGCAGCTCGAGCCTGGTCCCCGACTGGCTGCGCAGCCTGTGGCACTACGAGAACGAGGTCTACGCGTTCCACGTCGGCCTCTCCTCCCCGCACACCTACCAGTCGAACCCGTGGAGCTGGCTCGTGCTGGGCCGCCCGGTCTCCTACTTCTACGAGTCCCCGGCCCCCGGCACCGACGGCTGCCCCACGGACGCGGGCGAGAAGTGCGCCCGCGAGGTGCTGGCGCTCGGCACCCCGCTCCTGTGGTGGGCGGCCTGCTTCGCGATCCTGTACATCCTGTGGCGCTGGGCGTTCCGCCGCGACTGGCGCGCGGGCGCGATCATCTGCGGCATCGCGGCCGGCTACCTCCCCTGGTTCATGTACCAGCAGCGCACGATCTTCTTCTTCTACGCCATCGTCTTCGTGCCCTTCCTCTGCCTGGCCGTCGCGATGATGATCGGCGCGATCATCGGCCCCCCGGGCTCCACCGAACGCCGCCGAGTGGCGGGAGCCACCGCGGCAGGCGTCCTGGTCCTCCTGATCGCCTGGAACTTCATCTATTTCTGGCCGATCTATACCGGCCAGGCGATCCCCATCGACAGTTGGCGGTCGCGGATGTGGCTGGACACCTGGGTTTGAAGGCCCGGTCTAACGATCGGGGAACACCGCTCCCACGGGTCACTGCTCGCGCATAGAGTGCGAGGAGACGACCTTTTCTGAACGCGTTCATAAGTTCGGGAAGGAGTCCACGGGGAGGGGATCGCGCGATGCGCAAGGGGGCGAAGACCGTCATCGTCGGCGGGGTGTTCGCGGTGATGGTGGGGGGTGCCGGGTACGGCGCCTACACCGTGGTGAGCACGGTGAGCGGGGACGACGGGAGCACCGGGTCGTCGGGGCCCGGCCCGGTGAAGACCGGGCCTCCGAGCGCCGACGAGGTCACGGAGGCGTCGGAGGGGTTCTTCGCGGCCTGGGAGAAGGGCAACGCGGCCTCGGCGGCGCAGTACACGAACAACGACGCGGACGCCGTACCGGTGCTGACCAGCTACGGCGAGGCCGGGCACATCACCGGGGTGCGGATCACGCCGGGCACGCCGTCCGGTGCGTCCGTGCCGTTCTCGGTCAAGGCGACGGTGTCGTTCGACGGGAAGAGCAAGCCGCTCTCGTACGACTCCGAACTGACCGTCGTACGCGGGCGCACCACCGGGAAGGCGCTGGTCGACTGGCAGCCGTCCGTCGTCCATCCCGAGCTGGAGAAGGGCGACACGTTGGTCACGGGCGAGGCGGCGGACCCGCCGATCGAGGCCGTGGACCGGAACAACGTTGTCCTGACCGCGAAGAAGTACCCGTCCCTGGGCCCGGTCCTGGACGAACTGCGCGGCAAGTACGGCGAGTCCGCGGGCGGCACGGCCGGTGTCGAGCTGGCGATCAGGCACGCGGACGGGAACGCGGGCGACACGACACTCCTGACCCTCGCCAAGGGCGAGCCGGGCAGGCTGAGGACGACGCTCAGCGCGACCGCGCAGGCGGCGGCCGAGAAGGCGGTCAAGGAGTACGACCAGTCGTCCGTGGTCGCCGTGAAGCCGAGCACCGGTGAGGTGCTGGCAGTCGCCAACAACCGCAAGGACGCCTTCAACGCGGCGTTCCTCGGCAAGGTGGCCCCCGGCTCCACGATGAAGATCATCACCGCGTCGATGTTCATCGACAACGGCGTGACCTCGATGAACGCCCCGGCGCCCTGTACGCCGACCGCCGTCTGGAAGAGCCAGACCTTCAAGAACCTCACGGGCATGGAGCCCAACGAGAACGCGAGCCTCGCCAACAGCTTCACGCGGTCCTGCAACACCGCCTTCATCAATCTCATCGACGGCACCGAGGCGCACCCGCTCACCGACGAGTCGCTGACGACCGAGGCGCAGACCCGGTTCGGCCTGGGCCAGGACAACTGGAAGACCGGCATCGCGTCCTTCGACGGCAGTGTCCCCGCCTCCGGCGGCCCGGACCGCGCGGCGAACGCGATCGGCCAGGGCCAGGTCCAGATGAACCCGCTGAACCTCGCCTCGGTCACGGCGACCGCCATCACCGGCACCTTCCGGCAGCCGGTCGTCGTGTCGCCCGAGCTCGACGACCGCCAACTGGCCACCGCCAAGGGGCTGCCCTCGAACACGGTCTCGCAGCTCCGCTCGATGATGAACGCCACCGCGGTCAGCGGCACCGCCGCCAAGGCCATGGCCGGGCTCGGCGGCAGCATCGGCGCCAAGACCGGTTCCGCCGAGATCGACGGAAAGGCGGTGTCCGACAGCTGGTTCACCGGCTACCGCGACGACATCGCGGCGGCCGCGCTGGTCCAGGGCGGCGGCCACGGAGGCGACGCGGCCGGTCCGATCGTCGCAGGTGTGCTACGAAGCGGTGGCTGAAGTCACTCCTCACAGGGCGGGACCCTAGGGTGGTGCCTCTCGTTGAGGAACGTGTGGGCACGGGGGCACCAGGGGATCCAGCGGAGGACATGTAGCTGTGGGCAACAGAAGACGCGTCGCCGAGCGCAAGAGCATCAAGGCGAAGCCGGTCGTCCTGGGCGGAGTGATCGCCGTGGTCGTCGTCGGTGGGGCGTTCGGCGCCTACAGCCTGTACGGCGGTGACGCGGCGGCCGAGGACAGGACGTCCACGGCCGCCGACCGCAAGGACGTCAAGACAGGCCCGCTGTCCGCCGTCGAGGTGACCACCGCGGCCACGAAGTTCCTCACCGCCTGGCAGAGCGGTGCCGTCGCCGGCGCGGCAGCGGCCACCGACGACCCGGCCGCCGCGAAGACGCTGCTGGCCGGCTACACCAAGGACGCGCACATCACCGGCGTGACCCTGACGAGCGGCACACGGTCGGGAGCCACCCTCCCGTTCTCCGTCAAGGGCACCGTCACGTACAAGGGCACCAGCAAGCCGCTCTCGTACGAGTCGAAGCTGACGGTCGTACGCCGGGCCGAGGACGGTGTTCCGCTGGTGAGCTGGAAGCCGTCCGTGGTGCACCCGGACCTCCAGGACGGCGACAGGCTGGTCACCGACGAGTCCGGTACGCCCCCGGTCACCGCCCTCGACAAGCACGGCGGCAAGCTGACCACGGCCAAGTACCCGTCCCTGGGCACGGTGTTGGACGGGCTGCGCGAGAAGTACGGCAAGACGGCCGGCGGCAAGGCGGGCATCGAGCTCCAGGTGATCCGCAAGGCCGCGGCGAAGGGCGGGGAGAAGACCCCGGACAAGACGCTGCTGACGCTCAGCGAGGGCACCCCGGGGACGGTGAAGACGACGCTCAGCCCCACCCTCCAGGCCGCCGCCGAGGAGCAGGTGGCCAAGAAGGCCAAGTCGTCGGTGGTCCTGATGGTCCCGTCGACCGGCGAGATCCTCGCGGTCGCGAACCAGAGCCACGGCTTCAACACCGCCTTCCAGGGCTCCCTCGCCCCCGGCTCCACGATGAAGGTCATCACCGCCTCGCTGCTCATCGACCAGGACCTCGCCTCGGCCGACGAGCAGCACCCGTGCCCCAAGACGTTCACGTACGGCAACTGGAAGTTCCACAACGACGACGACTTCCAGATCAAGAACGGCACGTTCAAGGCGAGTTTCGCGCGCTCCTGCAACACCGCCTTCATCAGCCAGGCGGGCGACCTGGAGAACGACAGCCTCACCAAGCAGGCCCAGCAGGTGTTCGGCCTGGGCCTGAACAACTGGGCGATCGGCGTCTCGTCCTTCGACGGCTCGGTGCCCGTGCAGTCGGCGGCGCAGATGGCGGCCTCGCTGATCGGCCAGGGCGGGGTCCGCATGAACCCGCTGAACATGGCGTCGGTCGCCGCCACGGTCAAGTCGGGCACCTTCCACCAGCCGTACCTGGTCGCCCCGTCCGTGGACAAGCGCACGCTCGCCACGGCCTCCCGCACGCTGTCCGCGGACACCCTCTCCCAGCTCCGCGAACTCATGCGGTACACCGCCGCGTACGGCACCGCCGCCGAGGCGATGTCCGGCCTCGGCGGCGACTTCGGCGCGAAGACCGGCTCCGCCGAGGTCGACGGCCAGAAGAAGCCGAACGGCTGGTTCACCGCGTACAAGGGCGACTTGGCCGCGGCGGGCGTCGTCCAGCAGGGCGGCCACGGCGGCGACACGGCGGGGCCGATCGTGGCGGCGCTGCTGAAGGCGGCGAGCTAGGCGTCCTGGTGGCCGTGGGTGACGGGATCCGTTCCCCGGAACCCGTTCGCCTGCCCGGTACGCCGACGGCTAACGTGCCGGTCATGAGCGCCGCCGAAGAGAACACCACCGATGAGAACACCACCGCGAACGCACCCGAAGAGTCCGCCGCACACCCCCGGTTCGCCGAGGCGCTGCGGGAGTTGGGGCTCGGTGACCTGATCCCGCGGGTCCAGCGCTTCCCGGACGCGACCCGCACCGCCGCCGAGGCCGCCGCGGCCGTCGGCTGTGAACTGAGCCAGATCTGCAAGTCGTTGATCTTCGCGGCGGACGGGGTGCCGGTCCTCGTCCTCATGGACGGCGCCTCCCGGGTCGATGTGGACCTCGTACGGCGGGAGTTGGGCGCGGCGAAGGTGACACGGGCCAAAGTCGAGCTGGTACGGGAGACGACGGGGTACGCCATCGGCGGCGTACCGCCCTTCGGGCACCGCTCGAAGACCCGTGTCCTGGCGGACCGTTCACTGCTCGACCACGAAACGGTGTGGGCCGCCGCCGGCACCCCCTACGCCGTCTTCCCGATGGACCCCAAGACCCTGATCGCCCACGCGGGCGGCACCCTGGTGGACGTACGCGAGCAGTCAGCGTCAGGACAGTGAGGCTCGTACCGCCGCCACCAGCGCCTGGGCCCGCGCGTCCGCCGTCACGCTCTTGCGGAAGCCGTTCGTGACGTAGCCGAGGGCGATGCCCGACTCGGGGTCGGCGAAGCCGAGGGCGCCGCCGCGGCCGGGGTGTCCGAAGGAGCCCGGGGAGAGCAGGGGCGAGGCGGTGCCGTGGAGCATGTAGCCGAGCCCGAAACGGGTGTTGACGACCAGGACGCGGTCCGGCCCGGCGGACTGTTCCGCGCGGGCCGCCGAGACGGTCGCCGGGGAGAACAGCCGTACTCCGTCCACCGGACCGATCAGCGCGGCGTAGAAGCGGGCGAGGCCCTCCGCCGTGGCGATGCCGTTGGAGGCGGGCAGGGCGGCGGCCCGGTACGCGGCGTCGTTCTCGTCCGGCAGCGGGGTGATCGCGGCGAAGGCGCGGCGGGTGAGCGACGCGGGGTCCGCGTAGGCCTCGGAGACCGACCGCTTGGGCCGGGTCCGCAGCCCGCCCGGCGCCACCGGGGCGTCGATCTGCCCGACCCGCCCCACCCGCCCCGCCTCGGAGGCCGGCAGCCCGACCCACAGGTCCAGGCCCAGCGGCCCGGCGATCTCGTCGGCGATCCAGTCACCGATCGAGCGTCCGCTGACCCGCCGTACCAGCTCCCCCGTCAGCCAGCTGTATGTCTGCGCGTGATATCCGTGGTCCGCGCCCGGCTCCCACACGGGCGCCTGCGCGGCCACCGCCGCGGCCCCGGCATCGGGATCCGCCGCCTCGGCGGGCGTCAGCGGCCGGTCCAGGACGGGCACCCCGGCCCGGTGCGCGAGCACATGCCGTACGAAGGTGCGTTCCTTGCCCCGCGCCTTGTACTGGGGCCAGTACGCGCCGACCGGGGCGTCGAGGTCCAGCAGGCCGCGCTCGGTCAGCATGAGCAGTACGGCGGCGGCGACGCCCTTCGTCGCGGAGCGCACGATCTGCGCGGTGCCCGGCTCCCAGGGCGCGCCGCCGTCGACGTCCCGCGTGCCGCCCCACAGGTCGACGACCTTGTGCCCGTCGCGGTACACGGCGACGGCCGCGCCCCGGTCCCCGAGCGCGTCGAAGTTCGCGGCGAACGCCTTCCTGACCGGCTCGAAGCCCTCGGCCACTGTGCCGTTCACGTCCACGTCCGCACTCCTGTCCCACTCGCCGGCAGCGATGGAGGCAACATCCGTCGACCACCCGCGATTCCTACCCCAGCAGGATCGTGACCTCGATGTTGCCGCGGGTGGCGTTGGAGTAGGGACAGACGTCGTGGGCCTCGTCGACGAGCTTGGCCGCGACGTCCGCGTCGACGACGGGCAGCGAGACGCTCAGGGCGACCGCGAGGCCGTACCCGCGCTGCCGGTTGGGGCCGATGCCGACCTTCGCGGCGACCGTGGAGCCGGAGAGGTCGAAGCCCGAGCGACGGCCCACCATGACCAGCGCGTTGTGGAAGCACGAGCTGTAGCCCGCCGCGAAGAGCTGCTCCGGGTTCGTACCGTTGCCGTCCCCGCCGAGCGCCGGCGGCATCGCGACCTTCAGGCCGAGCTGGCCGTCCTGGCTGGTGACATAGCCGTCCCGGCCACCGTGCGCGGTCGCCTCGGCGACGTACATGATCTTCGTCGGGCGGGTGTCGACAGCGGTGCCGTCGATCATGGCGGGACCTCCCCCGGAGCGGGCGCCGAAAAAGCGGGCGATTGCATCGTGCACACATTATCGAGTGACACGAGACACCGGTTACCAGGGGGTAGCAACGAAGGGCGGCCGCGGGTCAGGAGGAGGCCGCGGTCATGGTCGTGGTCGTGGTCGTGGTCGTGGTCGTGGCCATGGTCACGCGCCCGTCGTCACGGAGCGCGGGTCGAACCCGAAGGGCAACTCCAGACGGTGGCTGCGCATCAGCTCGTCGTCGGAGAGCAGTTCGCCGGTCTTCCCGTCGGCCGCGATCACGCCGTCGCTGAGGACGAGGGCGCGGGGGCACAGTTCGAGGGCGTACGGCAGGTCGTGCGTGACCATGAGGACGGTCACGTCCAACGACCGCAGGATGTCGGCGAGTTCGCGCCGCGAGGCGGGGTCGAGGTTGGAGGACGGCTCGTCCAGGACGAGGATCTCCGGCTCCATCGCGAGGACGGTCGCCACGGCCACCCGGCGTCGCTGTCCGAAGGAGAGGTGGTGCGGCGGCCGGTCGGCGAACTCGGCCATGCCGACCTGCTCCAGGGCCCCCCGGACACGCTCTTCCAGCTCGGCGCCCTTCATCCCCGCCGCGGCCGGACCGAACGCGACGTCCTCGCGCACGCTCGGCATGAACAACTGGTCGTCCGGATCCTGGAAGACGATGCCGACCTTGCGCCGGATCTCCGCCATGTGCCGCTTGCCGACCGGGAGTCCGGCCACGGTCACGGTCCCGGTGCCGCCGCTCAGGATGCCGTTGAGGTGCAGCACGAGGGTGGTCTTGCCGGCGCCGTTCGGCCCGAGCAGCGCGACGCGCTCGCCGCGTCCGACGGTGAAGTCGACGCCGAAGAGGGCCTGATGCCCGTCGGGGTAGGCGAAGGCCAGTCCGGCGACTTCCAGCGAGGGAGACAGGGTCACAGGGTCCATCCCAACAGACATACGACGAGCGCGGCGAACGGAAGGGCGAAGGCGTACCTCCACTGTGCCCGGGACGCGGTCACCTCGTCGATGACCGGCATCGAACCGGTGTATCCCCGGCTCACCATGGCGAGGTGCACGCGCTCCCCGCGCTCGTAGGAGCGGATGAACAGCGCGCCCGCCGACTTCGCGAGCACCCCCCAGTGCTTGACCCCGCTCGCCTCGAAGCCGCGCGACTCACGCGCGATCCGCATCCGCCGCATCTCGTCCGCGATGACATCGCCGTACCGGATCATGAAGGACGCGATCTGTACGAGCAGCGGCGGGAGCTTCAGCCGCTGGAGGCCCAGGAGCAGTTCGCGCAGTTCGGTGGTCGAGGCCAGGAGTACGGAGGCGGCGACGCCCAGCGTTCCCTTGGCGAGGACGTTCCAGGCGCCCCACAGGCCGTTCACGCTCAGCGACATGCCGAGCACGTCGACCCGCTCGCCCTGTGCCACGAACGGCATGAGCACCGCGAAGGCGACGAACGGGACCTCGATGAGCAGCCGCTTCAGCAGGACGAGGGCGGGCACCCGCGCCTGGTAGGCGACGCCCGCGAGGAGCACGGCGTACAGCGCGAACGCCCACATCGCCTCGCGCGGGGTGGAGACCACCACGACCACGAAGGCGAAGGTGGCCGCGAGTTTGGTGTGCGGCGGCAGGGCGTGCACGGGCGAGTGGCCATGCCGGTAGAGCTTGTGGGCGTGGCCGGAACCCATCTCAGGCGACCTGGGTGGGCGACGCTTCGGCGGTACGGCGCCTGCGGACCGCCCAGAAGACGCCGGTGCCCGCGACGGCGGTGACGCCCACGCCGATCACGCCCGCGAGGCCGCCGGAGAGCCGGCTGTCGGAGATGTCCTTCACCCCGTAGTCGGCGAGCGGGGAGTCCGCCGCGGCGTGCTCCTCGGCCTTCCTGTCGATGCCCTTGTCGGTGGCGACCTTCTCCAGGCCGTCGGGGTCGGCGGAGGCGTAGAAGCTGACGAACCCGGCGAGGACGAGGGAGGTGACCAGGCCGGTGATCCACACCTTGCGGTGCGAGGTGCGGGCGGCGACGGGCGCCGGTTCGGCCGCGGGCGCGTCGACCAGCTCGCCGTCGACGCGCAGCTTGAGCCGCGGCGTGAGGCCACGCGCGCCGTACACGAGATCCGGTCGTACGGCGATGACGGCACCGACCGTGAGCGCGGTGATCGCGGCCTCGCCGATGCCGATGAGGATGTGGACGCCGACCATGGCGGTGGCGACCTTCTCGATCGCGACGTCCGTGGTGCCGCCGAGCGCGTAGAGGAGGGTGAAGGCGACAGCGGCGGCCGGCACCGACAGGAGCGCGGAGACGAAGGCGGCGGCGGTGATGGAGCGGCGTCCTCGCGGGAGCACCTTCACCAGGCCCCGGAAGACGGCGTACGCGACGACGGTCGTGACGATCGCCATGTCCGTGATGTTCACGCCGAGCGCGGTGAGGCCGCCGTCCGCGAAGAGGATGCCCTGCATCAGCAGCACCACGGAGACGCAGAGGACCCCTGTGTAGGGGCCGACGAGTATCGCCGCCAGCGCACCCCCCAGCAGATGTCCGCTGGTCCCGGCGGCGACCGGGAAGTTCAGCATCTGGACGGCGAAGATGAAGGCGGCGACCAGGCCGGCGAGCGGCGCGGTCCGCTCGTCGAGCTCGCGGCGGGCCCCCTTGAGGCTCACGGCGATGGCACCGGCGGCGACCACACCGGTGACCGCGGAGACTGGGGCGTCTATGAATCCGTCAGGCACATGCACCGTACGAGAATAGCGCCTTGTTGCGAACGTATCGCAAGAGCAAGGCAGCCATGAATAACCGAGCGGGCGTCGGGCAGGAGACATAGCCCCGCGGGCGTCGGGCAGAAGACATGGAGGAGGCCGGTCGTGCGCCCGGGGGCGGATCTCGCGGAGTGTGCGACATTGGAGAGGTGCCGGATTCACAGATTCCGCACAGGTTACGCAGCGTAAGGAGTCGGTTCATGTCCGCCGTCGAACAGTACGCACGCGCCCATATCGTCACCGACACCGCGGACACCGCCGCCGACGAACACCGGGCCGTACCCGTCGCCCTTCGCTACGACCCCGACACCGACCCGCGCCAGGTGCAGGTCACGCTGCCCGGCCCCCACGAGTGGGTCCTCGCCCGCGAACTCCTCGAACAGGGCCTGCGCTCCCCCGTCACCAGCGGCGACATCCGCGTCTGGCCGTGCGGACGCGTCCAGGCCGTCATGGAGTTCCACTCCCCCCAGGGCGTCGCGGTCGTCCAGTTCGAGTCGAAGACGCTGGTGCGGTTCCTGCGGCGGACGTACATGGCGACGGCCACGCCGGTGGGTCGCTGACCCGCGTCGGCAGGGCTCACATCCCCGACGCGTACGCCACGAAGTCCGTCCACGTGGCGGGGTCCACGGTGAGGCGGGGGCCTTGGGTGCGCTTCGAGTCACGGACGTGGATGGCGGCGGGGGCCACGGCTATCTCGACGCAGTCGCCGGGTTCACCGCTGCTGCTGTAGCTGCTCTTGAACCAGTCGAGCGCCACCTCTACGCAGTCGCCGGCCTCGCTGCTGCTGCTGTAACTGCTCTTGAACCAGCGGAGTTCCGTGGTGCTCATAGTCTCCCCAGCACTTGTTCGATGAAGACTTGCGACTCCCTCGGCGTGAGGGCCTGCGCCCGGATCATGCCATAGCGAAGTTCAAGGAGCCGAAGATCCCTGGGACTTGAGACCGGGCGGCCGTTGAAAGCCCCGTCGCAACGCCCGACCGCCGTGCCGTCCTGGAACTTCAGTACCTCGATCAGGCCGTCCATCCCCGCGTGGTCCTCCCGGTCCGTCGGCATGACCTGAAGCATGACGTTCCGCAACCGCGCCACCTCCAGCAGGTGTTCGAGCTGTCGACGCAACACCATTTTCCCTCCGATGGGGCGCTCCAGCGTCACCTGTTCCTGGACAAAACCGAGTGTCGGTGCGGGCTCCCGTTCGAAGATCACCTTTCGGGCCACGCGAGCGTCGGTCTCCCGAGCGATCACGTCTGCCGAGTACGCGGGCTGTCGCGTCTCGAACAGCGCCTTCGTGTACTCCGGTGTCTGCAACAACCCATGGATGTTGTGGTTGCTGTAGAGCAGCAACTCAACCGCCCGCGCCTCCAGCTGAGCCAACTCCCGAACCTTCTTCGGGTACCGGGCCTTCTCCGTGTGCACCCGCAGCGCGGCAACCGCCCCGCTCGCATTGAGCACTTCGTCCGCCTGGTAAAGGAACTCCAGCCGGGGGATCCGCGCCCCGCGCTCGATCTTGCGGATCATGTCCTCGCCGTACCCCATGGCCTCCCCGAAGTCGGCCGCGCTCATCCCCGCGGCCTCCCGGTGGAACCTGATCACGCCGCCGACGACCTCGATCATCGGCGCCATCTCGTCACCGGGTTCGATGCCCCAGCCGGCCTCGTCCACGCTCTCGCTCATCGCCCACCTCCAACGCGCACCCGTACCCGTACGGCACGGGGACAGCCGAGACAGGCCGGGACAAACGCCGGACAGTAACGGTACGTACACGCGCCGCGACTCCTCACCGTACGCAGAGTCGGCCACGCTGAGTGATGTGAATCAAGAAACCGCCGCCCCACGCCCTCAACTCGGCGACCCCATCCGCAACTTCAGCGTCCTTCTGTCCCCCACGCTCCGCGGCGCCCGCCTGGCCAGGCTGCTCGCCGTCGAGCAACTCCGTGGCTGGGAGCTCCCGTTGGAGGCGGCGAGCCAGATCGTCGCCGAGCTGGCGGCCAACGCCGCGACCCATGGGCGGATCCCGGGCCGCGACTTCCGGCTGACGCTGTACGTGGTCGGCGACACCCTCCGCATCGAGGTCACGGACACCCGCGGCGACCGCCTCCCACGGCTCAACCGGGCGGAGCCGCATGCGGATTCGGGGCGCGGCCTCCTGATCGTGGACGCGCTGGCGGACCGCTGGGGCGTGACCTCGGGACTGCCGCCACGCAAGACGGTCTGGGCGGAGCTGGCCGTGGACAGAGCCCCTCGTCCAGACCGCGCGGCGAGTACCTCCTCGGCGTCGAGGCGCGGGTGAGGGCGGACGACGACGGGGCGTCCCACGTGAAACGTGGGACGCCCCGCCAACCGTCGAGCGAGCCTCAGGCGCCGACCAGCTCCCGGTCCTCGCCCCGGCCCCGTCGCTCCTCGTCGAGCTTGCGCAGCCCCTCGCCCTCGACGTCGACGTTGGGGAGGGCGCGGTCGAGCCACTTCGGCAGCCACCAGGCCTTCTTGCCGAGGAGGGCGAGTACCGCGGGGACGATCGCCATGCGGACCACGAACGCGTCGAAGAAGACCGCGATGGCGAGGCCGAAGCCGATCATTTTGATCATGGACTCGGTGGAGCCGATGAAGCCGCCGAAGACGGCCATCATGATGACGGCGGCCGCGGTGACCACGCGGGCACCGTGGTTGAAGCCGGTCACGATCGCCTGGCTGGGCTTCTCGCCGTGGACGTACGCCTCGCGCATCCGGGTCACGAGGAAGACCTCGTAGTCCATCGCGAGTCCGAAGACGACGCCCACCATGAAGATCGGCATCATCGACATGATCGGGCCGGTCTCCTCGACGCCCAGCAGACCGGCGAACCAGCCCCACTGGAAGACCGCGACGACGGCGCCGAGCGCGGCCATCACCGAGAGCAGGAACCCGAGGGCCGCCTTCAGCGGGACCAGGATCGAGCGGAAGACCACGATCAGCAGGAGGAAGGCCAGGCCGACGACCAGCGCCAGATACGGCAGCAGCGCGTCGTTGAGCTTCTGCGAGAAGTCGATGTTCATCGCCGTCGTGCCGGTGACCAGCACCTGCGCGCCGGTGTCCGCCTTGATGTCGCCGGCCTCGCCGCGAATGGCGTGCACCAGGTCCTCGGTGGTGACCGAGGAGGGCTTGGAGTCGGGGATCACGGAGATCGTGGCGGTGTCCCTGGCCTCGTTGAGCGGGGAGGGTGTCACCGACACGACGTCGTCGAGGGCCTTGATCCGGTCGGTCACCGTGGTGACGGCGGCGTCCGGGTCGTCGCTCGCCTTCACGTCCGTGACGATCATCAGCGGACCGTTGAAGCCGGGCCCGAAGCCGTCGGACAGCAGGTCGTACGCCCGGCGCTGGGTCGTGGAGGTCGGCTGCGAACCGTCGTCGCCCAGGCCCAGTTCCATCGAGGAGGCCGGGATCGCGGCGGCGCCCAGGGCGACGACACCGAAGAGGAGGACGGCGACCGGACGGCGTACGACGAAGCTCGCCCAGCGGGTGCCCATGTTGGGCCTGCCCTCCTTCTTGGCGGCCCTGCCCCCGCCGAGCAGCCTGCTCTTCTTGCCCGCGGGCTGGACCCGCTTGCCGGCGTAGCCGAGCAGCGCCGGAATCATCGTGAGGGCGATCAGCACCGCGATCACGACCGTGCCGGCCGCGGCGACACCCATCTTCGTCAGCATCGGGATGTTCACGACCGACAGGCCGACCAGGGCGATGACCACGGTGAGACCGGCGAAGACGACCGCCGAGCCCGCCGTGCCGACGGCCCGCCCGGCCGCTTCCTCGCGTTCGCGGCCCTCGGCCAGCTCGGCCCGGTAGCGCGAGACGATGAACAGCGCGTAGTCGATGCCGACCGCGAGACCGATCATCATCGCGAGCGTGGAGGTGGTGGTGCCGAGGTCGAGCGCGTTCGCCAGCGCGGTGATCGTCGAGACACCGATGCCGACGCCGATCAGCGCGGTCAGCAGCGGCAGTCCGGCCGCGATCAGCGAGCCGAAGGTGATGACGAGGACGACCGCGGCGACCGCGATACCGATGATCTCGGTGGACCCGGTCTCGGGCGTCGCCTGGAGCGCGTCACCGCCGATCTCGACGGTCAGCCCACCGGCCCGCGCCTCCTGTGCCGAATCCTCCAGGGCCTCCTTCGAGGAGTCCTGCAGCTCCATGCCGGAGACCTTGTACGAGACCTGCGCGTACGCGACCGTCCCGTCGTCGGAGATCGACTTCTCCTTGTACGGGTCGGTCACGGAGGTGACTTCGGAACCGTCGCCGAGCGCCTCGACGGCCTTCTCGACGGTCGCCTTGTTGTCCGCGTCCGCCATCTTCTCGCCGCTGGGCGCCTTGAAGACGACACGGGCGGTGGCTCCGTCGGCGCTCATGCCGGGGTTGCGCTGTTCCAGCAGGTCGAAGGCCTTCTGGGCCTCGGTGCCGGGAATCGAGAACGAACTGGTGCCCGCCGCGGGGGCACTTGCCGCGCCGACGCCCGCGAGGGTGAGCAGCGCGACCCAGATCAGCGCGGCGAAGTGCCGTCGCCTGAAGGCGAGTCGGCCGAGTTTATAGAGAAACGTAGCCACGAGGGCGTACTCCCGGTCAGGTCGTGGGATGGCAGGGGCTGGTGCGATCACCCGAGTGGGGGCAGCGGGGATCAGCCCGACGACGTGAGCGACGCGTCAAGGGCAACTGGGGGAAGTGGAGAGGGAATTGCTGGGAGGGGTGAGGAATCAGGCGCCGAGGGCAGGGAGGACCACGGCGTCGATGTACGAGGTGAGATAGGCCTGCGTCGGCGGCAGTTCGTCGATCATGGTGCGGGCGGCGAAACCGCCGATCATCATGTGCACCACGTAGTCCATCGCGGGGTTGTCCGGCCGGATCTCGCCCCGGTCGACGGCTCGCTGCAGCACGCGCCGCATTTCCGCCAGTTCCGGTTCGATGATCAACTCCCGGAAGGCGCGCAGGAGATCGGGATTCCCGTGGATCGCCATGGCCAGACCCCGCATCAGCGCGGAGTTCTGCTCCATCTGGCAGTCGTCGCTATGGGTGACCATCGCGTAGAAGTCGCCCCGCAGGGAGCCGGTGTCCACATCGGCGTGTCCCCGCTTCTGGTGCCCCATCGCCCTGGCCACGAGCTCGGCCTTGCCCCCCCACTGGCGGTAGAGGGTGGCCTTGCTGGACTTGGTCCGGGCGGCGACGGCGTCCATCGTCAGGGCGTCGTAACCGACCTCCCGGAGCAGATCGAGCACGGCCGTGTAGAGCTCGGCCTCGCGCTCGGGCGTGATCCGACTGCGTCGCACCGTTGCGGCTTCAGTCATCGCACTCACCTTCTCCTGCTCCGACAGACTCGACAGACTTTGTCAGACTCCTCAGTGCACCGGACTCGTGAATGCACCTTCGTACGACTCTGAAGATACCCTGAGAGTCAGCGAAACGAAACCGTTTCGTACGTGTCCTGTGTCACGCGTCCGGCACTCAACCCTCTTGTCGACCCGCTCGCACGAGTTGCCGAGGCCCTCCGAGCGGAAAAGCATGGGGAGGTGAGCGACGAGTACGAGAACGCGACCACCGGGGCGAACGCCGCCGGATACCTGCGCTTCCCGCACCTCAGCGGCGACCTGCTGTGCTTCGCGGCCGAGGACGACCTGTGGGTGGCCCCCCTCGACACCCCGGGCCGCGCCTGGCGGCTCACCGTCGACCGCACCAAGGTAGGCCACCCCCGCTTCTCCCCCGACGGCCGCCACATCGCGTACACGAGCTGGCGCAGCCTCGTCCCGGAGATCCATCTCGCGCCGGTGGACGGCGGCCCCGGCCGCCGGCTCACCTACTGGGGCAGCCCCGACACCCAGGTCTGCGGCTGGTCCCCCGACGGCGACATCCTCGCCGTCGCCTCGCACGGCCAGCCCTTCTCCTACTTCACCTGGGCCTACAGCGTCCCCACCGACGGCGCCCCCGGCGGCCGGCTCCCCTGGGGCCCGGTCTCCGACATCGCGGTCGCCGACATCGACGGGGAACGCCAGACCCTGCTGCTCACCGGCACCCCGCCGCACGAGCCGGCCGCCTGGAAGCGCTACCGGGGCGGCGCGACCGGACGCCTGTGGCTGCACGGCAGCCGCCTGCTCGCCGGCCTCGAGGGCCACCTCGACACCCCCATGTTCGTCGGCGGCCGGATCGCCTTCCTCTCCGACCACGAGGGCGTCGGGAACCTGTACTCGTGCGCGTACGACGGCTCCGGCCTGCGCCGCCACACCGACCACGCCGCGTACTACGCCCGGCACGCCTCCAGCGACGGCAGCCGGGTCGTCTACCAGTGCGCCGGCGACCTGTGGATCGTCGACGACCTCTCCCCGGATTCGGTCCCGCGCCGGCTCGACGTACGCCTGGGCGGTCCGCGCGCCGGACGCCGTACGTACCAGGTGCCGGCCGCCCAGCACGTCGACGGCATCTCCGTGGACGAGACGGGCCGGGCCAGCGCCGTCGTCGTACGCGGCAGCCTGTACTGGCTCACCCACCGCGACGGCCCCGCGCGCACCATCGCCGACACCCCGGGCGTACGGGTCCGGCTCCCCGAGATGCTCGGCTCCGGCGGCCAGGTCGCCTACGTCACCGACGCGGAGGGCGAGGACGCCGTCGAGATCGCCTACCTCCCGCGCGCGAGCGGCGCACGCGAGCCGCGCCGCCTCGCCTCCGGCGCACTGGGCCGCGTACAGGAGATGGTGTCGGACCCGCGGGGCCAACGGCTCGCGATCGCGTCGCACGACGGACGGCTGCTGCTGCTCGACGCGAGCGAGGAGTCGGAGGACGCCGCTGGAACCGAGCCCGGGTCTGGGGCGGAGTCCGGGTCTGAGCCCGGGTCCGGGTCCGGGTCCGGGTCCGGGGCGGAGTCCGGGTCCGGGTCCGGGTCCGGGTCCGGGGCGGAGTCCGGGTCCGGGGCGGAGTCCGGGTCCGGGGCGGAGTCCGGGTCCGGGGCGGAGTCCGGGTCCGGGGCGGAGTCCGGGTCCGGGTCCGGGTCCGGGGCGGAGTCCGGGGACGCCTCCGGAACCGGGGCCGGTGGAGGCGAGGTCAGCGGGGCCGGCGGAGGCGGGGTCACCGAGCTCATCCGGTCGGTCAACGGGCCGGTGCGCGATCTGGTCTTCTCGCCGGACGGCGCCTGGCTGACCTGGTCGCACCCCGGGATCGGCCGCTCGCTGCGCCAGATCAAGATGGCGCGGATGAAGGACCGTCTGATCGTCGACGTCACGAACGGCCGCTTCGAGGACGAGAACCCGGTGTTCACCCGGGACGGCCGCTATCTGGCGTTCCTGTCCTGGCGCGGCTTCGACCCGGTGTACGACGTGCACACCGGGGACCTCTCCTTCCCGCTCGGCTGCCGCCCCTACCTGGTGCCGCTGTCCTCCGCGACCCCCTCCCCCTTCGCGCTCAACCCCGACGGCCGCCCGGTCGCCGGCGGTCTGGACCCGGTCGAGGACGAGGCGGGCGACGGCAGCACGGTCATCGTGGAGACCGAGGGCCTGGAGAGCCGGGTGACGCCGTTCCCGGTGCCCGCCTCCAAGTACTCGGCGCTCTACCCGGTCGCGGGCGGCGGCCTGGTCTGGCTGCGCTGGCCGATCTCGGGCGCGCTCGGCGAGACCTTCGCCAACCCCGACGACACCTCCGGCCGTCCCACCCTCGAGTACTTCAACATCGCCAAGGCGAAGAAGTCCGAACTCGTCGAGCATCTCGACTGGTTCGCGGTCAGCGGCGACGGCAGCCGGCTCGTGGTGGTCGACGAGAGCGACCTGCGCGCCGTCCCCTCCACCGAGTCCGGCGACGGCGACTCCACCGTCTGGATCGACCTGCGCCGCATCCTGCACGAGGTGGACCCGCCCGCCGAGTGGCGCCAGGCGTACGAGGAGGCCGGCCGCGTCATCCGCGCCTACTACTGGGATCCGCACATGTGCGGCATCGACTGGGACGCGGTCCTCGCGCAGTACCGCCCGCTGGTCGAACGGGTAGCGTCCCCCGACGAGTTCGCGGACCTGCTCCGGGAGGTGCTCGGCGAACTGGCCACCTCGCACGCGTACGTCTCCGCGGCCCGCCGCAACGAGGGCCCGGCGCACTACCAGCGGTGGCAGGGCCTCCTCGGCGCCAACTTCGTTCGCAGGGAGGATAATTGGATGCTCAAGCGGATCCTCCCCGGCGACTCCTCGGACTCCAAGGCCCGTTCACCGCTCGCCGGTACGGGGATCCGCGAGGGCGCGGTGCTCACCCATGTCGACGGCCGGCCGGTGGACCCGGTCACGGGCCCGTATCCGCTGCTGGCGGGCGCGGGCGGTACGACGGTGGAGCTGACGTTCACCCCGGCGCGGGGCGAGGGACGGTCGCGCCGGGTCGCCGTGGTCCCGCTCATCGACGAACGGCCGCTGCGCTACCAGGACTGGGTGGCCAAACGCCGCGCTGTCGTGCGGGAGTTGAGCGGCGGACACTGCGGCTATCTGCACATCCCCGACATGGGCGGCTCGGGCTGGGCCCAGTTCAACCGCGACCTGCGCCTGGAGGTGTCCCGGCCCGCGCTCATCGTCGACGTGCGCGGCAACGCGGGCGGCAACATCAGCGAGCTGGTCATCGAGAAACTGACCCGCAAGATCCTGGGCTGGGACGTGACACGCGACGCCCAGCCGGTGTCGTACGCCTCCAACGCCCCGCGCGGTCCGGTGGTCGCGCTGGCGGACGAGGCGACCTCCTCCGACGGCGACATGATCACCGCGGCCTTCAAGCTGCTGAAGCTGGGCCCGGTCGTCGGCCAGCGCACCTGGGGCGGAGTCGTCGGCATGACCGGCCGGCACCGCCTCGGCGACGGCACGGTGATCACGGTCCCGATGAACGCCGGCTGGTTCGACGCGTACGGCTGGTCCGTCGAGAACAGGGGTGTCGACCCCGACCTCGAGATCCTCCGTACGCCGCTGGACTGGGCGGAGGGTCGGCACGCCCAGCTGGACGACGCGGTCCAACTGGCCCTGGACCTGCTGCGGATGCGCCCGGCGGCCTCCCCGCCGGACCACTCGGACGTGCCGGACCGGACGAGGCCGAAGCTGCCGCCACGAGGCTGAACGCCTTCGCGGGGCCGAAAGCCAGGCCGCCTTCGCGGAGCTGAACACGGGAGCAGGGGAAACGCGAAAGCGGGCAACGCCGAAGCGGGGCACCCTCGTTGAAGAGGGCGCCCCGCTCGGTAAGGCTCGTGCCGCTCAACGATCAGATGTCGTAGTCCTGGTCGAAGCGGTCCTGAGACTCCTGCTGCGCGCGCTCGGTGTCCGGACGGCCGGGCTCACGGTCCTGCCCACCGCGCTCACGGTCCGGACGGCCCGGCTCACGGTCCTGCTGACCACGCTCACGGTCCGGGCGGCCCGGCTCACGCTGCTGCGAGGAACGCTCGCTCGCCTCGTCCCGGTTCTCGCCCATCTTCTTCTTGGCCTGCTGCTTCATCTCTTCGGCCTTGTCCTGGAACTGGTCCTTCATACCCATGAGTTTTCACTCCCGTTTGTGGGTGAGGGGGTCAAGCCTCGACCAGACTTACACGGGGGCACAAAGCACGCATTTCGATCAATTACTCACGGTGAGGTTCCCTGCCGCTCCTGCTCGTCCGCCACCCCGCCCGCGCCCACGAGCCCCGTGCCCACGCTCTTGAGCCGCGGCTCGAACCGCCGCATCTCCCGCTGCCCGACCGCCGCGATGATGCCGGGGAGGTAGCCGCGGACGCCCTGCATGCCCCGTAGCCACCACTGCGCGTACACATGGCTCGACCGCCGCTCGATCCCGGCGACGATCCGGTCGACGGCGGGACCCAGCGGATACGTCTTGTTGGCCGGCCACGGCAGCCGCTGCCGCAGTTCGCGCATGACGTCGTCCTGGTCGGCCCCGCGCACCATGTCGGTGTCGGTCCAGGACAGGTAGGCGACCCCGACCCGCACCCCCTTGTACGCGACCTCGGCCCGCAGACTGTGCGCGTACGCCTCCACGCCCGACTTGGACGCGGTGTACGCCGTCATCATCGGGGCCGGCGTGATCGCGGCGAGCGAGGCGATCTGGAGCAGATAGCCGCGGCTCTCCATGAGCGCCGGCATGAAGGCGCGGCCCGTCACCGCCGACCCGATGAGGTTGACCTCGATCACGCGCCGCCAGGCCACCGGGTCGGACTCGGCGAAGGGACCGCCGTTGGCCACGCCCGCGTTCGCGACGACGATGTCCACCTTCCCGAACCGTTCCCTCACCTCCTCCGCGACCCGCGCCATCGCCTCGTGGTCGGTGACGTCGGCATACCAGTGCGCGCTCTCGCTGTGCAGCCGCTCCGAGACCTGCTTGAGCTCGTCCGCCTCCAGACCGACGAGCGCGATCCTCGCGCCGCGTGCGGAGAGCTTGCGGGCGAGGAGTTCACCCACACCCCGCGCGGCCCCCGTGACGACCGCGACCTGTCCTTCGAGGCTCACCCTGCTCATGCGCCCTCCTTGATCTGTGCGTAGGTGGTGACCAGTTCGCGTATCCGGGAGGAGACCAGTTCGGGTGCCTCCACCGGCGTCATGTGCCCGAGCCCCGCCAGTTCGGTGATCCCGACGCAGTTCGGCAGCGTGGCGACCAGGGAACGGGCGTGCACGGGGGGTGTCATCCGGTCCGCCGTACCGACCAGCACAGCGGTCGGTACCGCCAACTGCCGTACGCCGTCGTCGAGATCGAGCACATCGAGGACCACCGACCAGGCGTACCGCACCCGCCGCGGACACGCGTGCACGATCCGCGCGCACGCCTCGATCATGACCGGGGACGAACCGGCGCCCATGGTCGCGTACTTGAGGATCCGCCGGGCGAGCGGCGTGACCGGCCCGAGCGGCGCCCGCGAACCGAGGACCGATTTGGTGAGCCGGGTCCGCAGCCGTCCGGCGGGTATCGGCACCACCCGCGACTCGGCGACCAGCCTCGAACTGCCCGTGCTGCACAGCAGAACGGCCGCCGCGTGCTCCCGGAACCGCGACCGCGCCGAGGCCGCCATCAGCGTCATCCCGCCCATGGAGTGCCCCGCCAGCACGGCCTTCTCACCCGGCGCGAGGGTCGCCGCGAGCACCGCCTCCAGGTCGTCGGCGAGCGCGTCCGTACCGCACGCGTCACTCACGGGGCTGCGCCCGTGCCCGCGCTGGTCGTACGCGATGACCCGGTGGTCGACGGCCAGGTCCCGGATCTGCGCCGCCCAGAAGGCGGTTGAGCAGGTCCAGCCGTGCGCGAGGACGACCGCGGGCGCACCCTCGCGGCCGTGCACCTCGACGTGCAGCCGCGCCCCGTCGGCGGAGACGGCGGTCAGCTCGCGCGCGGGAGCGGGAGGGGCGTAGGGCCCTTGGGCCACGTGCGTCAGTCGGCTCATGCTCCGGCCCCCGCCTTCTTCTTCGTGAGTTCCTGGTGTGCGGCTTCCCCCGTCGGCGCGCGCAGCACCTCGTACTCCGCCAGATCGACCCGCCGGGTGGCCCTGCGGAACTCGGTCGTGGTCCCCGGCCAGACGGTCGTGTTGACCCCGTTGGCGTCGAGGTACCAGCTGTCGCAGCCGCCGGTGTTCCAGACCGTGCGCCGCATGCGCTCCTGGACCTGGCGGTTCCAGGCGGTCACGGCATCGGGGCGCGCTTCGAGGGCGACGCGTCCGCCGAGCACGTCCAACTGCCGTACGTAGTCGGCCATGTAGTTGAGCTGGGACTCGATCATCAGGATCATGCTGGAGTTCCCGAGGCCGGTGTTGGGGCCGATGATCGTCATCCAGTTGGGGAACCCGGCGGCGGTGGCGCCGCGCAGCGACTGCATGCCGCCCTTCCAGGACTCGGCGAGCGTGCGGCCGTCCGCGCCGACGACCCGCTCGGCGATCGGCATGTCGGTGACGTGGAATCCCGTACCGAAGACGATCGCGTCCACCTCCGCCTCGCTGCCGTCGGCCGCGACGAGGGTGGAGCCCCTGATCTCGCTGAGGCCGCCGGTCACCAGGTCCACGTTGGGCTGGCCGAGCGCCGGATAGTAGGTGTTGGAGAGCAGGATCCGCTTGCAGCCGATGCGGTAGTCCGGGGTCAGCCGGGCGCGCACCTCGGGATCCTTGATGCCACGGGCGATGTTGTGCCGGGCCAGCCGCTCCACCAGCCCCAGTTCCTCCGGCCGCTTGGTGAACGCCTGGACCTGCAACTCCCTTATCCCCCACAGGAGTCCACGCCTGGCCCGGGCCGTGAACGGCAACCGCCGGTGCAGCCACCGCTCGGCGCCGCTGATGGCACGGTCGACCCGCGGCATCACCCACGGCGGGGTGCGCTGGAAGAGCGTGAGGCGCGCGACCTCCGGCTGGATGGCCGGCACGATCTGAATGGCCGAGGCCCCGGTGCCGATCATGGCGACGCGCTTGCCGCGCAGGTCGTAGTCATGGTCCCAGCGGGCGGAGTGGAAGACCTTGCCGGGGAAGGTGTCGATCCCCGCGATGTCCGGGATCTTGGGATCGGACAGCGGCCCGGTCGCGGACACGACGACGTCGGCGGTCAGGTACCCGCTGCTGGTCTCGATCCCCCACCGCAGCTTCTCCGCGTCCCAGGTCATCATCTTCACCTCGGAGTCGAACCGAAGATGCGGCCGCAGCCGGAAGACATCCGTGACGTGCTCCAGGTAGGCCCGGATGTGCTCCTGCCCGGAGAAGGTGCGCGGCCAGTCGGGATGGGGCGCGAACGAGAACGAGTACAGATGGGACGGCACGTCGCAGGCGCACCCGGGGTAGCTGTTGTCCCGCCAGGTGCCGCCCACGCTGCCGGCCCGTTCCAGGACGACGAAGTCGGTGACTCCCTCACGGCGCAGCCGTACAGCCGCCCCCAGGCCGCCGAACCCCGACCCGATCACCGCCACCCGCACATGCTCGTGCTCGGTCATCCCGAAGCCTCCCTAGCCGCAACCATGCCAGTGAACACTGGCGTAATGGGGAGAGTAGGGCAGGTTCGTACTCATGGGTAGGGGTCGCGGCAGGGAAAGTTACCCACGGTACGACGTAGGGTGCCGACGTGACGGAGAAGCGCGAGTACCGGATGGCGGAACTGGCCAAGGAGGCCGGCATCACCGTGCGCACCCTGCGCTTCTACCGCGAGCGCAAACTGATACCGCCGCCCCGCCGCGAGGGCCGTATCGCGTGGTACGACGACACCCACCTGGCCCGCCTGCGCACGATCTCGGCGCTCCTGGAACGCGGCCACACCCTGAACGGCATCGCGGAGCTCGCGGAAGCCTTCGACCACGGCCGCGACGTGGGTGAACTGCTGGGCCTCGGTGAGCCCACCGAGGAGACCCCGGTCCGCCTCTCCCCCGAGGAACTGGCCGACGTCTTCGCCGGCCAGGCCACCCCGGAGAACCTCGCCGCCTCACTCGACCTCGGCTACCTCGGCACCGACGGCGGCGAGATCGTGCACGTCAGCCGCCGCCTGCTCGAGGCCTCGGCGGCGCTGGTCCGCGAGGGCATCCCCCTGGCGGACGTCCTCTCCACGGCCCGCCGCGTACGCGACCACGCCGACAGCCTCGCCGACCTCTTCATCGGCCTGGTCCTCACCGGGAACCGCACCCCGGAGGACCTCAAACGCCTGCGCCCCCTGGCCAAGAGCGTGGTGGAGGCGGAACTCTCGATGGCCCTGGACCGACGACTACGGGAGCTGCGGCCGTAGCCCTACGGGGCCTGGGTCTACGAGGCCTGATCTACGGGATCTGGGGATCTACGGGATCCCCCGGGTCACCTGATCGACCGATCACCCGATCACCTGGTCGTAGACCACCGTCACCGGCGCGTGGTCCGACCACCGCTCGTCGTGCGTGGCCGCCCGCTCCACGAACCCCTTGACGGCCTTGTCCGCGAGCCCCGGCGTCGACACCTGGCAGTCGATCCTCCACCCCGCGTCGTTGTCGAAAGCCCGCCCCCGGTACGACCACCACGAGTACGGCCCCTCGACGTCGGGGTGCAGCGCGCGCACGACATCGACGTACCCGCCGTCGGACGGGTCGAAGACGCGGCTCAGCCACTCCCGTTCCTCGGGCAGGAACCCGGAGTTCTTCCTGTTGGACTTCCAGTTCCTGAGGTCGGCCTCCTGGTGGGCGATGTTCCAGTCGCCGCAGACCACGACCTCGCGCCCGTCGGCGGCGGCGCGCTCGCGCAGCCCCTTCAGGTAGGCGAGGAACTCGCCCATGAAGCGGACCTTCTCGTCCTGCCGCTCGGTGCCGACCTCACCCGAGGGCAGGTACAGGCTGGCGACGGTGACGCCGGGCAGGTCGGCCTCGACGTACCGCCCACTGGCGTCGAACTCCTCGGACCCGAAGCCGATCCGCACCCGGTCGGGCTCGCGCCGCGTGTAGAGGGACACCCCCGCACGCCCCTTGGCGACGGCGGGCGCGTGCACGACGTGCCAGCCGTCGGGCGCGCGGACCTCGTCGGGGAGCTGCTGCGGCTCGGCCCGCACCTCCTGGAGGCACAGCACGTCCGCCGAGGTCCCGGCGAGCCACTCCACGAAGCCCTTCTTCGCGGCGGCCCGGAGTCCGTTCACGTTCACAGATGTAATAGTCAGCACCCAGGCACGATACTTAATCCATCCAGCCCACCCTACGCATAGAAGTACGATGGTCCGCATGAATATCCGTCCACTCCCCTTCGACCACCCCGACGCGGTCAAGCTCAACGACCAGGTGCAGGCCGAATACGCGGCGCGCTACGGCGACGAGGGCGATGTCACGCCGCTCGACGCGTCGATGTTCGACCCGCCGCTCGGCCGCTACCTCATCGCGTACGACGACCTGGACCGTCCGGTGGCCACCGGGGGCTGGCGCACCCAGGACGAGAACGACGAGGGGTACGCGGACGGCGACGCCGAGCTCAAGCGCATGTACGTGATCCCGGAGGCCCGCGGCCTCGGCCTGGCCCGCCGCATCCTGGCCGCACTGGAGACGGACGCCCGCGCGGCCGGCCGCACCCGCATGGTCCTGGAGACAGGCACCGAACAGCCCGAGGCGATAGCCCTGTACGAGTCGAGCGGCTACGCCCCGTGCACCAAGTTCGGCCACTACCGCGACTCCCCCATGAGCCGCTGCTTCGCGAAGCCACTGCACTCGACGTAGCCGCCGGACAAACAGAAATCCCGCCCAGTTCACTGAACTGGGCGGGATTCCAAGATCCGTTGACGAGCTGACTCATCAACAGGTCGCAGTGTGGACCTGTGGGGATTTGAACCCCAGACCCCCTCGATGCGAACGAGGTGCGCTACCAGACTGCGCCACAGGCCCTTGCAACGAGAGAAACTCTAGCATCCCCATCAGGGTGCCCGGAAATCCGTTCCTGGCTGGTCAGCCAGCGGCCCGGAGTACCCGTCGCGGCACCGTCACTCGTTGGCCGCGCGCGGCCGGTCCCCGTCCTCGTACTGGTCGAACAGCGGGGTGCGACCGCGCTCGCGGGCGCGCTTGGCGGACGCGGCGCGACGGGCGTCACTGCGGCCGTCGTCGGGGCAGTCCGCGCCGTCGACGCCCCCGTCGTCCTCGCACTCCTCCTCGGCACCACGCTCCGCCTCCGGCGCACTCGGCTCGACGGCGCTGGACCGCGCGGAACTCCACGCGTCCGGCGCCCCCAGGTCGACGCTGGAGGTGGCTCGCGGCGCGACCGGCGCGGTCACATACGTCGGCAGCGGAACCGGCACCGGGTCCCAGCTGTCCCCCCGGCCGGGGCCACGCTGACGCTCGCGCTGCTGGTCCACCCACTCCGCGTGGTCGGTCTGCTCGACGAGCGCGCGGCGGTCGGCGGCGAGCGCCGAGAGGCCGGGGTCGGTCTCCGGCTCCGGCACCTCGTCCTGCTCGTCGGCCCCGGTCTCGGCGGACGGCCGCCGTCGCGGCTGCCGCTCCCGCAGCCGCTGCGCCGCGGCCTCGGCCCGGCGACGGTCCATCGTGTAGGTGAAGCGGCGCTTCTCCTGGGCGCGCAGATACACGATGTACCCGCTCAGCATCACCGCCGGAACTCCGGGCGCCCACAGGAAGGCGAGCCCCCCGACGGCCGCCACGATCGCACCGAGCGAAAAGGCGATAAAGATCATCATCGTCGTACGCCGCCGGCGCGCGAGCACCTTCATGCGCCGGGCGCGCGCCGCGGCCTCCGCCGGCGAGGCACGCCGCGCGGCAGAAGCCTGCCGGGGCACGGGACCGGGCTGGGATTGGGACTGATGCTCGGAGTTGGGCCTGGCCGACTGCCGCGGTACGGGTCTGGAGGCGGCCGGCGCCGAGTGCGGCGCGCGCGCCGGTTCCTGCGGCGCCGACTCCGGCTCCGGCTGAACCGAAGGCTGTTCCTGGCGCTCCTGGCGCTCCTGGACCCGCTCCCGTACTTGTGGACGGGGCTGGGCCTGCGCCGCCGGCCGCTGCTGGGCCGGCGCCTGGGTCGGAGGCATGGCGAAGGCCCGGACGTCCACCGAGTCGGTGACGCCGCCCGTATCGGCGCTGGGCTCCCCCTCTTCGGCGGAGCGCGCCCGCAGGTCCTTGGCGTATCGGCGCTCCATGCCCGCCCGTCCGGACAGCAGCCGGATGGCGGTGCTGAAGCGTTCCGTCGGACGGGCTTCGTTCAGCTCGTCCTGCCTACGGAGCCACATCGGCACCAAGTAGGCGGCCCAGGCCCCGACGATGACTGCGTAGATGAGGCCGCTGCTGCTCACGCCTCACACGGTAGAGGGGTTTGCGTGAGGCCATCTGCCAATTGAGTCGGTGTGTCGCACGATCTGGCTGATATTTCGAGCTTTTTTTGTGACCGATGCGATCAGCAGGCCGCCGGGACCGCGAATTTAATGCCCCGAGTCGATCGGTGAGCGATCAATTTCGAACACCTATTTCATTTACTGGCGTTGCCGGGCTTGCTCGGATTCTGCGCTCCCGACTGACCGGGTCCCACCTGTTCGTGTCCTGCCTGTCCGGGTCTGGTCTGGTCCAACCGTGCCTGTTCGGAGCGCATCCGCTCCGCGCGCGCCCGCTGCCAGCGCCCGAGCAACCCCTCGGGGACCTCTTCGGCGGTGAGTGCGAAGACGAGATGGTCCCGCCAGGCTCCGTCGATGTGGAGATAACGTGGCCGAAGCCCTTCCTCGCGGAATCCGAGTTTCTCCACGACCCTGCGACTGGGCCCGTTCTCGGGGCGAATACAGACTTCGACGCGATGCAGTCCGACGGTGCGGAAGCAGTGGTCGGTCGCGAGCGCAACGGCTGTCGGCATCACGCCGCGCCCGGCCACCGACTGGTCCACCCAGTAGCCGACGTGCCCGGAGCACATCGAGCCCCAGGTGATCCCGGCGACGGTGAGCTGCCCGACGAGCCGCCCCTGGTACTCGATCACGAAGGGCAGCATCCGGCCCGCGTTGGCCTCGGCGCGCAGGTGCCGGACCATCTGCCGGTAGGTCGGCCGGTGTGCGATGGGACCGGTGGGCGTGGGCGGCGGAATGGTCGCTTCCCAGGGCCGCAGCCAGTCCCGGTTGCGCCGGTTGACCTCGCGCCAGGTCCGCTGGTCGCGCACCCTTATCGGCCGGAGGACGACATCGCCGTCCACCAGCTCGACGGGCCAGGATGGGGTGTTCAGCTCGCACCCCCGCTGCCGCTGGGTCTGGAGTGGTCGCCGCCGCGGATCTGGTCGACGGCGTGGGTCAGCAGGGGCTCCAGGACGGCCAGTCCGTCCTTCACCCCTCCGGTGGAACCCGGCAGGTTGACGATCAGCGTCCCGCCCGCGACTCCGGCGAGCCCCCGGGACAGCGCCGCCGTCGGCACCTTGTCCCGGCCGAACGCCCTGATCGCCTCGGCGATGCCCGGGATCTCGTGGTCGAGAACGGCGCGCGTGGCCTCCGGGGTCCGGTCGGTGGGCGAGATCCCGGTGCCGCCGGTGGTGACGATGACGTCGTAACCGGCGTCGGCACCGGCGCGCAGGGCGTGCTCGACCGGGTCTCCGTCCGGAACGACCCACGGCCCGTCGACGGCGAAGCCGAAGGACGTGAGCCCGGCCACGACGAGCGGCCCGCCCCTGTCCTCGTAGACACCGGCCGCGGCGCGGTTGGAGGCCGTGACGACCAGGGCGCTGTACGGGGCGACGAGGGCACCGCCGGCCGGCGGCTGGGTCTGGTCCGTCATGCCCGGCTCCAGTCGCCCGACTTGCCGCCCGTCTTCTCCTCCACGCGTACGTCCGTGATGACCGCTCCCTTGTCGACCGCCTTGACCATGTCGATCACGGTGAGGGCCGCCACACTGACCGCGGTGAGGGCCTCCATCTCGACGCCCGTACGGTCCGTGGTCTTCACGGTGGCGAGGATCTCGACGGCGTCGTCCGCGACCGACAGATCAAGTTTGACACCCGACACCGACAGCGGGTGGCACAGCGGGATCAGATCGGGGGTGCGCTTGGCTCCCATGATGCCCGCGATGCGTGCGGTCGCGAGGGCGTCGCCCTTGGGGACCCCCTCGCCGCGCAGCAGCTCGATCACGCGGGGCGAGACCAGGACGCGGCCGCTGGCGCGGGCGGTGCGCGCGGTGACGTCCTTCGCGGACACGTCGACCATGCGGGCGGCGCCTGCCTCGTCGAGGTGCGTGAGGTGGTCCTGTGCAGGGGGTCCGGGGGTCTCCCCCCGGGACGGAACTGTCATGTGCTGCGGCGCTCCCGGTCGGGCCTGTTGTGCGCGACACGGTACCGCCAACCCGGGCCGCTCAGCCGAGCAGGACCACGTCGACCTCGGTGCCGGGCTCGACGGAGGTGTCGTTCTCGGGGACGACGATCAGACAGTCGGCCTGTGCGAGGGCCGCGACCAGGTGGGATCCGGCGCCTCCGACGGGCGTCACCCGGCCGTCCGCGTACGTCCCGCGCAGGAACTGCCGGCGTCCCGCGGGCGAGGTCAGCGCCTTGTCGGTCGCCAGCACCGCCCGCACCGACGGACGGTGGACGTCCTCCAGGCCCATCAGGGTGCGGATCGCGGGGCGCACGAAGAGTTCGAAGGAGACGTACGAGGACACGGGGTTGCCCGGGAGGGCGAGCAGCGGGGTGTGCTCGGGGCCGATGGTGCCGAAGCCCTGGGGCTTGCCGGGCTGCATGGCGAGTTTGCGGAACTCGATGCCGCTGCCCGCCTCGTCCTCGTCGCCGACGGAGGAGAGGGCCTCCTTGACGACGTCGTAGGCGCCGACGCTCACTCCGCCCGTGGTGACCACCAGGTCCGCGCGGATGAGCTGGTCCTCGATGGTGGCGCGGAGCGTCTCGGCGTCGTCGGCGACGGCGCCGACCCGGTAGGCGATGGCTCCGGCGTCGCGGGCGGCGGCGCACAGGGCGAAGCTGTTGGAGTCGTAGATCTGGCCGGTGCCCAACTTCTCTTCGGGCTGGACGAGTTCGCTGCCGGTGGACATGACGACCACGCGCGCGCGGGGGCGTACGCGGACGGTGCCGCGGCCGATCGCGGCGAGCAGGCCGATCTGCGGGGGGCCCAGGACGGTGCCGGCGTCGAGGGCGCGGTCTCCGGCCTTCACGTCGCTGCCCTTGGCGCGCACGTGCGCGCGTGCCTGGGCCGGGCGGTGGACCCGCACCTGTCCGAAGGCGCCCTCGGGGGCGGTGCTGTGGGCTCGCATCCCGGAGACCGGGCCCTCGCCCAGGCCGCCGTCGGTCCACTCCACGGGGACGACGGCCTCGGCGCCGGGCGGCAGCGGGGCGCCGGTCATGATGCGGGCGGCCTGGCCGGGGCCCACGTGGAGCAGCTCGGCCTGGCCCGCCGCGACATCGCCGACGACCGTCAGAACGGCCGGGAACTCCTCGCTCGCGCCCGCGACATCAGCGACCCGCACCGCGTACCCGTCCATCGAGCTGTTGTCGAACGGCGGCAGGGACACAGGCACCGTGACGTCCTCGACCAGCACGCAGCCCTGGGCGTCGAGGAGTTGCAGCTCGATGGGTTCGAGGGGGCGCACGGTCGCGAGGATGTCCTCCAGGTGCTCGGTCACCGACCAGAGGTGATCCTGGCCGGTGACGCGGGTCGCGGCGGTGCTCAAGTCGCTACATCTCCTCGGCTACGTAACTGCGAAGCCAGGTCCGGAAGTCCGGGCCCAGGTCCTCACGTTCGCATGCGAGTCTGACAATGGCACGCAGGTAGTCGCCGCGGTCCCCGGTGTCATAGCGGCGGCCCCGGAAGACGACGCCGTGCACGGGGCCGCCGACCTTCTCGTCGGTGGCGAGCTGCTGGAGGGCGTCGGTGAGCTGGATCTCGCCGCCGCGGCCGGGCTCGGTCTTGCGCAGTATGTCGAAGACGTGCGGGTCGAGGACGTAGCGTCCGATGATCGCGTAGTTGCTGGGCGCGTCGGCCGGGTCCGGCTTCTCGACCAGTCCTGTCACCTTCACGAGGTCGCCCTCGTCGGTGGTCTCGACGGCGGCACACCCGTAGAGGTGGATCTGCTCGGGCGCGACCTCCATGAGCGCGATGACGCTGCCGCCGTGCCGCTCCTGGACCTCGACCATGCGCGCGAGGAGGGGGTCGCGGGGGTCGATCAGGTCGTCTCCGAGGAGCACCGCGAAGGGTTCGTCGCCGACGTGCGGAGCCGCGCACAGGACGGCGTGACCGAGTCCCTTGGGGTCGCCCTGGCGCACGTAGTGCATGGTGGCGAGGTCGCTGGACTCCTGGACCCTGGCGAGCCGGTCGGCGTCGCCCTTCTTCTGGAGGGCCGATTCGAGCTCGTAGTTACGGTCGAAGTGGTCCTCGAGGGGTCGCTTGTTGCGGCCTGTGATCATCAGGACGTCGTCAAGACCCGCCGCCGCGGCCTCTTCGACCACGTACTGGATCGCCGGCTTGTCGACGACCGGCAGCATCTCCTTGGGAGTGGCTTTGGTGGCCGGCAGGAACCGGGTGCCCAGGCCTGCTGCGGGGATGACAGCCTTGCTGATCCTTGGGGGGTGTGACTCAGTCATGTCCGCAACCATATCCGGTGGCTATGTGCGGAATCTGTAGCTCCGGTTAATTCACTCTCATATGAGCGTATTAGGAAGTTACAGGAGCGACCTGTGCGTCACAGCAGTTCTGGTTCTGAGCCTGACAAGCGTACGTTGCGGCGGGAATTCCTCACGGTGAGAAACAGGTTGACGGCCGATGACGTACAGGCGACAACCGTAGCTCTCGCCGCCCGCGCCCTTGAGCTGCCCGAGCTGACGCACGCGCGCACGGTGGCAGCTTACGTCTCGGTGGGGAGCGAGCCCGGAACCCTCGCGCTCCTGGACGCGCTCCGCGCGCGGGGCGTGCGGGTGCTGCTTCCGGTCCTGCTGGCGGACAACGACCTGGACTGGGGTGTGTACGCCGGAGAGAGCTCCCTCGTCCGCGTCCGACACGGCGGAAAGATGGCCCTCTTGGAGCCCGCGGGGGCGCGGCTGGGGCCGGAGGCCGTCCAGCGGGCGGACGCCGTCCTGCTGCCCGGTCTCGCCGTCGACGCCCGCGGGATGCGCCTGGGGCGCGGCGGGGGCTCGTACGACCGCGTACTGGCCCGTCTGGAGCGCGCGGGGGCCGATCCCGCGCTGGTGGTGCTTCTGTACGCCTCGGAGGTCGTCGAGCGGGTGCCCGGGGAACCGCACGACCGGCCCGTCCACGCGGTGGTGACCCCGGCGGGCGTAAGCCGTTTCCGCTGACGTCCTCGGCTGACGCGATGACGTCGAAAGGGCCCTCCACGCGCGCGTGGAGGGCCCTTTCGACGTCATCGCGTCACGACGGTTTCAGGACCAGCGTGTCGTTCGTGCTGTTCTCGACGGCCTTCTCCGAGAAGGACCAATCCAGCAGTTGTCCCTCGGCCCAGATGTCCGTCTGGTCGGTGTAGTGGGCGCTGTAGGCGTGCCCGGAGGCGCCGGTGAGGTTGATCCACTTGGACTTGTCGAGGTCCCCGAGGTTGACCACCATCCGCATGGACGGCACCCAGACGACGCTGTAGCCGCCCGCCGCGTTCCAGCCGGTCGCGTTGACCGTCGCCTCGCCGCCGCTGAGCTTCCAGGGGCCGCGGTTGAGCATGTATTTGAGGAAGCCGGGGCCTTCGGTACCCAGGGTCTGGTTCTTCAGGAAGAGGCGGTGCAGCCGTCCCCAGCTCCAGGTGTCGATGTCCTTGCCGAGCTTGGCGGTCAGCTCCCAGCGGGCGTCGGCCATGGCCCGGGAGAACAGCTCGTCACGGGTGTCGGTGGCGCCGTCGGTCCGCGTCGCGGGCGTCTTCCACCAGTCGTTGTCCTCGTCGTCGATGATGTTGCGCACCACCTCGAACCAGCGGTCGCCACCGTCAGGCTGCGCCTGGTCCGCGGCGCGCTGGCCGCACTCGAGGACCGTCCGGTCCTCGTCGGCGGGCCCGGTGGTGTCGACCGGGGCCACGTTCAGGCACTGGCCCTCGACCCGCAGCTCCTTGGGCAGCTTGTTGCCGAAGGCGAGCTTGAGGATGTTGCGCCAGACCGAGTTGAAGTAGGCGGCCGCGGCGGAGTCGGCATCCTGGGTGTAGTCCCAGCCCTCCAGGAGCTTCTGCGCCTCGCGGACGTCCTTGTCGTCGACGTCGATCTTGAGCAGCTTGGGCACCAGCAGCTTGGCGATCTCGCTGCTGTTGTCGAGCTGCATCTGGCGCATGTCCTCGGTCGAGATCTTGCCGCCGCCCTTGAGCTTCGACTCGATCAGGTCGGTGATCCGCTGGCTGCGCGTTCCGTAGCCCCAGTCCGTGGTGAGCGTGTAGGGGTACTTGTCCTTGTCGACGACGGCCTGATTGGCGGTGACGATGTAGCCGCGCTTGGGGTTGTACTCGTAGGGCAGCTCGGCCTGCTTGATGTAGTCGCCGGTCCAGTCGTACTTGGAGTCCCAGCCCGGCGCCGGGAGCGAGCCGTCGTAGCCGTCGGGGCGGATCGGGATGCTGCCGGGCAGCTGGTAGCCGATGTTGCCCTCGGTGTCGGCGTAGATCAGGTTCTGCGAGGGGACGTCGAAGGACGCGGACGCGTTGCGGAACTCGCTCCAGTCGGAGGCCTTGTCCAGCTCGAAGACGGCGTCCATGGAGTTGCCGGGTTCCAGCGCCGTCCAGCGCAGCGAGATGCCGTAGCCGTCGCCGCGGTCGGGCGCCGCGGTGTCCACGGTGGCCTTCTGGCCGACCTTGACGAGTTCGTCGTCGCGGTCGGACAGCAGGGGTCCGTTGTCGGTCTCCCGGACGACGATCGTCTTGGACTTGCCGCCCGCGACCTTGATGGTCTCCTTGCGGGTGGTGAAGGGCTTCACCTTGTCGTCGACCTGGTAGCCGTCCCCGGTGAGCTTCTCCAGGTAGAGGTCGGTGACATCGACGCCCGAGTTGGTCATGCCCCAGGCGATGTCCTGGTTGTGGCCGATGACCACTCCGGGCATGCCCGCGAAGGTGTAGCCGGAGACGTCGTACTGGCACGTCGCGGAGATCTTGGTGCAGTGCAGGCCCATCTGGTACCAGACCGAGGGCAGCGAGGCCGACAGGTGCGGGTCGTTGGCCAGCAGCGGCTTGCCGGTGATGGTGTGCGCGCCCGAGACGACCCAGGAGTTGGAGCCGATGCCGTCGCCGTTCACTCCGACGGCGGTCGGCAGGTCGTCGAGAACCTCGTAGAGCCCCGAGAGCTGGCTCTCCAGCCCCGTCGGCGCCTCGGTGTCACCCGCCAGCCCGGTGCCCGCCGCGGAGCCCGTCGTCGAGGTGCCGCCCTGGACGTACGCCTGGGTGGCGCTGTCGTACTGGCCCTCCTGGACGATCGTCTCGTTGCGGCTGTACGGGTACTCCGGGTACAGGTCCTTGATCTGCTGCGGGCCGAGACGGCTGGTCATCAGGGAGCGGTCGATCTCCTCCTGCATGTTGCCGCGCAGGTCCCAGGCCATCGCCTTGAGCCAGGCCACCGAGTCGACCGGGGTCCACTCCTGGGGCTGGTAGTCGTTGCTGAAGCCGAGGGCCGCGTACTCCAGGGAGATGTCCTTGCCGTCCTTGCCCTTCAGGTAGGCGTTGACTCCCTTGGCGTACGCCTGGAGGTACTTCTTCGTGGAGTCCGACAGCTTGGTGTCGTACTCCTCCTTCGCGACCCGGTCCCAGCCCAGGGTGCGCAGGAACTCGTCGTTCTCGACCTGCCCCGAGCCGAACATCTCGGACAGCCGGCCCGAGGTCATGTGCCGGCGTACGTCCATCTCGTAGAACCGGTCCTGCGCCTGGACGAAGCCCTGCGCCATGAAGAGGTCCTCGTCGGAGGAGGCGTAGATCTGCGGGATCCCGTAGCTGTCGCGCTTGACGTCCACGGGTCCTGACAGGCCGTCGAGCGTCGTCTCGCCCGTGGTCTGCGGGAAGGAGGCGCGCACCGTGCTGACGCTCCAGTACGCGCCGAAGGCGACGCCTCCGATGATGGCCAGAACCAGGACGATCAAGAACAGTCGGGCTTTGCGCCCCTTCTTCCTGCCGGACTTGCCGGGCTTTTGGCCGGAAGAGGCGGTGGTGTTGGGGGGCATCGCTGTCCTTGCTGTCCTAACGCGAGCGGCAGGCGGGGCTGTGCATTTGACTGAGCGCTGGAGCAACCATAGGCGCAGGGCCCGCCACGCCTTGACGCGGTGTCGGTTACCCGAACGGACGGGCGTTCGATCTTGCCGACGGGAACGTCAAGAAAGCGTCAAGAGTTAGGTAAGGTAATGAAGTACTTGCACTGAAGTGCCCGGGTTCCGGTGTGGTGATCAGAGGGTTCCGATCCGCGTCCGCCGATCCGGGCCCTGCGATCCGTACCGGATCGACGAGGAAGGAACGGCCGCTGACTGTCCACCACCTCAACCAGCTCATGCTCGTGTGCTCGCTCGTTCTGCTCGTCGCGGTGGCAGCGGTTCGGATCTCCTCGCGCAGCGGGCTCCCGACCCTGCTCGTCTACCTGGGTATCGGCGTCGCGATGGGCCAGGACGGCGTCGGCGACATCCATTTCAACAACACCGAGCTGACACAGGTCATCGGGTACGCGGCCCTGGTCGTCATCCTCGCCGAGGGCGGCCTCAGCACGAAGTGGAAGGAGATCAAGCCGGCCCTTCCCGCCGCCACCTCGCTGGCCCTGGTCGGTGTCGCGGTGAGCGTCGCGGTCACGGCCACGGCCGCCCACCTCATGATCGGCCTGGACTGGCGTCAGGCGTTCATCATCGGGGCGGTGGTGTCCTCGACGGACGCGGCGGCGGTCTTCTCGGTGCTGCGCAAAATCCCCCTCCCCACGCGCGTGACGGGCGTCCTGGAGGCCGAGTCGGGCTTCAACGACGCCCCGGTGGTCATCCTGGTCGTCGCGTTCTGCACGGCGGGCCCGGTGGAGCACTGGTACCTGCTGATCGGCGAGATAGCGCTGGAACTGGCCATCGGCGCGGCCATCGGCATCGCCGTGGGCTGGCTCGGCTCCCTCGGACTGCGGCACGTGGCACTGCCCGCCTCCGGTCTCTACCCGATCGCCGTGATGGCCATCGCCGTCGTGGCGTACGCCGCCGGGGCGCTCGCCCACGGCAGCGGCTTCCTCGCCGTGTACCTCGCGTCGATGGCACTGGGCAACGCGAAGCTGCCGCACTCTCCCGCCACCCGCGGTTTCGCCGAAGGGCTCGGCTGGATCGCCCAGATCGGCATGTTCGTGCTGCTCGGCCTACTGGTCACACCGCACGAGATGGGCGACGACATCTGGCCGGCCCTCGTCATAGGCCTGGTGCTGACGATGGTGGCCCGACCGCTCAGCGTCGTACTGAGCCTGCTGCCGTTCCGCATACCGTGGCAGGAACAGACCCTGATGTCCTGGGCCGGGCTGCGCGGCGCCGTGCCCATCATCCTGGCGACCATCCCGATGGTGAGCGGCATCGAGGAAAGCCGTCGCATCTTCAACATCGTGTTCGTACTGGTCGTCGTCTACACCCTCATCCAGGGACCCACGCTGCCCTGGCTGGCCCGCAAGCTGCGCCTCGGCGAGTCCGGGGGCCCCGCCGACCTGGGCATCGAATCGGCGCCTCTGGAGCGGCTGCGCGGACACCTGCTGTCCGTGAACATCCCCCCGGCATCGCGCATGCACGGCGTCGAGGTGGCCGAACTGCGGCTCCCCGCGGGTGCCGCCGTCACCCTCGTCGTCCGCGACGAGAAGTCCTTCGTGCCCCTGCCCACGACCGTGCTGCGACGCGGTGACGAACTTCTCGTGGTCACGACCGATCCCGTCCGGGACGCGGCCGAGCGACGGCTCCGCGCGGTGGGCCAGGGCGGCAAGCTGGCCGACTGGCTGGGACCTGTCGATGACGGCACCGACCGCCGACAGGGAACCCGCTGAGACGGACGTCGGGGCCGCGGAAACAGATCAATGAGGCATCGGGGCGAACGCCGTACGGGACACCAAGGCGAACCGCACCTTAACGGTGGATATTCATTCACAGGCGAACAGCGCCGTGGTGCTCGCTTTCACAGGCGCTGGGCCGATCATCCCTGTATGATGAAGGCATTCTTTGATCGAACCAACTCTGCCTGACGCAGAGCTGGCGCGACCGTATGGCGGCCGCGGTGCCCTCGCAGTGGGCAGCCGGTATCTACCGCAGTTCCGCGCAAGAGGACAGCTCTCGGCGCCCCCCGCACGGGCGCGCTACCAGGTGGCAGAAAGGCACGGCCGTGGCATCCACGGTCACCTCCCGCCCCGGGTACGGACAGCTGCTGCGCACGCGCGGCGCCTGGACGTTCCTGCTCCCCGGCTTCGCCGCACGCCAGCCGTTCGCGATGCTGACCATCTCCATCGTGCTGCTCGTGCAGCACACCACCGGTTCCTTCGGAGCCGCCGGCGCCGTCGCCGCCGCGACCGGTGTCTCCATGGCCCTGTTCGCGCCCTTCACAGGGCGTCTCGCCGACCGGCTGGGTCAGCGGGCGGTACTGCTCCCCGGCGTACTCGTGCACACCCTGTCAGGCCTCTCCCTGACCGCGCTCGCTCTGTCGGACGCACCCCTGTGGGCGCTTTTCGCCGCCGCCGTGCCGACCGGCGCCTCGGTTCCGCAGATCGGCCCGATGGTGCGTGCCCGGTGGGGCGTGAAGCTCCAGGGTTCGCCCCTGCGGACCACCGCGGCGGCCTTCGAGTCCGTCACCGACGAGCTGACCTTCGTGTTCGGGCCCCTGATGGCGACCGCCCTGTGCACCGCTGTGGACCCGGCCGCGGGCCTGCTGACCGAGGCCGCTCTGACCCTGGTGGGCGGCCTCCTGTTCGCCGCGCAGAAGAGCACACAGCCCTCCGTCACCTCAGTCACCCCTGGCGGACACGCGCGCGTGGAGCACGTTTCCGCGCTGCGTGTCCCCGGGGTGCGCGTTCTGATCGTGGCCTTCCTGGGCATCGGATCCGTCTTCGGCGGCATGCAGGTCTCCCTCGCCGCGTTCAGCGAGTCCATCGGCGAGCCCGGCCTGAACGGCGTCCTGTACGGCGTCTTCGCCGCGGGCAACATGCTCTCCGGGGTCGTCTGCGGTGCCGTCGCCTGGAAGGTGGCCCCGCAGCGGCGCCTCGTCCTCGGGTACGCGGCGCTCGCGCTCACCGCCTCCGGGCTGTGGGCCGCCCACTCCGTGGTCGTGCTCGCCGGAATCGGCCTGCTGGTCGGCATGTGCGTCGCTCCGGCCCTGATAACCGGCTACACGCTGGTCGAGGGCCTGGTGCCCGCCGGCGCCCGCACCGAGGCCTTCACCTGGCTGACGGGCGCCGTCGCGCTCGGCCAGGCGGCGGCCGTCACGGTCTCCGGACAGCTGGAGGACCGCTTCTGGGACGGCGCGGGTTTCGTGGTGCCGATGGCCGGAACGGTACTGGCTCTGATAACCCTTGTGGCTCTGCGATCACGGCTGTCGACGCGGCCCGCGAGCCGCACCGTCGCACGTGGCGTCGGTCACCGAGTGCCGGTGGCGGTGGACTGATCTCGCGGAATACGTCACTATGGACCGTCGTTAGCACTCATTGAGTGAGAGTGCCAGGAGGAAGAGCCAGTGCCGACCTACCAGTACCAGTGCACCGAGTGTGGCGAGGGCCTCGAGGCGGTGCAGAAGTTCACCGACGATGCCCTGACCGAGTGCCCCAACTGCGGTGGCCGCCTGAAGAAGGTGTTCTCGGCCGTCGGCATTGTCTTCAAGGGCTCCGGCTTCTACCGCAATGACAGCCGCGGTTCGTCGTCGAGCACCTCGCCGGCGTCGACGCCCACACCCGCTGCCAAGCCGTCGTCCACACCCTCGACCTCTTCGTCGTCCTCCTCGGACTCGAAGTCGTCCGGAACCGGCTCGTCCAGCAGCAGTTCCGCCGCGTAAGGCTTGTTTCTTACGGGACCCTGTCGTCTTAGGACGGCGGGGTCTTCGGCGTTTTCCGGCCGGGCCAGGGCCTGGCCGACGGTTCCCGTCGTCGCCCGGAGGGCGAGGCGGACGGGAATCGTCGGACAGGCTCTAGGGTGCGGTCCATGGCGAACACGGAGAACGCGCAGAGCCCTGCCGGAGAGCGGGCGGCGGACAGGGCCGAGATCGGGGTCATCGGTGGCTCGGGGTTCTACTCCTTCCTCGACGACGTCACCGAGATCCACGTGGACACCCCCTACGGGCCGCCCAGCGACTCCCTGTTCCTCGGCGAGATCGCCGGGCGGCGGGTCGCCTTCCTCCCCCGGCACGGCCGTGGCCACCATCTGCCGCCGCACCGCATCAACTACCGGGCCAACCTGTGGGCGCTGCGTTCCGTCGGCGCCCGGCAGATCCTCGGTCCCTGCGCGGTGGGCGGTCTGCGGCCGGAGTACGGGCCGGGGACACTGCTCGTGCCTGACCAGTTCGTGGACCGTACGAAGTCGCGGGCGCAGTCGTACTTCGACGGGCTCCCCCTGCCCGACGGCGCGGTGCCGAACGTGGTGCACGTGTCGCTGGCGGACCCGTACTGCCCCGTCGGGCGTAAGGCCGCCCTCGAAGCGGCGCGCGGACGGGACTGGGAGCCGGTCGACGGCGGCACCCTCGTCGTCATAGAGGGACCGCGGTTCTCCACCCGTGCCGAGTCGCTGTGGCACCAGGCGCAGGGCTGGTCCGTGGTGGGCATGACCGGCCACCCCGAGGCGGCACTCGCACGCGAACTGGAGCTCTGCTACACGTCGTTGACCCTCGTCACCGACCTCGACGCCGGAGCCGAGACCGGCGAGGGCGTCTCGCACGACGAGGTGTTGAGGGTGTTCGCCGCGAACGTGGACCGGCTGCGGGGCGTGCTCTTCGACGCGGTCGCGGGACTGCCGGCGGACGGGGCGCGGGACTGCCTGTGCACGAAGGCGCTGGGCGGAATGGATCCGGGGTTCGCGCTGCCGTAGCGGGGAGGGTGGCGGTGCGAGGCGGGTGGGGGCGCGGGGAGCTGGGGGCGCATGGGGCTGGGAGCCGTGTGGTGAGCCGGCGGCCTTGCGGTGAACTGGGGCGTTGCGGTGACCGGTGGCGGGTGCCGTGAGCCGGGGGGCCGGTGCGGTGAGCCGGGGGCCGGTGCCGTGAGCCGGGGGCGGAACTTCCCGTTCGGGTGAGGGAGTTGTCCACAACCCGTCGGTGGTCCACGGGCTCCGGCGGGCTCGGCCGCGAAGCCTCATCGTGGGATCACAAGCCGATCTCTCGTCACAGGTGGTGGTCACCATGGCACAGCACTCTCCCCTCCCCGCCCTCACTCCACTCGCCCCTCCGGTACGGCCGCCGGGCGCGGACGCTCCTCCGACCTGCGAGGTGCCGCACTTCGCTCCGGTCCGTGTACGCGGCGGGCGATACCAACTGCGGCGCCTCACCCGGCACAAGCGGCGGGCCGTGGCCGCGGGGCTGGCGGTCACGGCGGCCGCGCTCATCGCGGCGGGCCCTCGTGACACCGAGCGGGCGCGCGGGCATCCGGGGAACACCGCGAATTCGGCCTCCAACTCCGCGTCTGCCTCTACTTCCGCGGCCACGCCCGTACGCGGGCGGCGTGCGGTCGAGATGGTGACGGCGCCGGTGCGGATCGCCGACGCGGCCACGGTGCGGTTGTTGCGGCCGGGCGACCGGGTCGATGTCATCGCGGCGGACAGCGGCGGCGACGCACAGGTGGTCGCGTCCGGCGTGCGGGTGACGGAGGTGCCGCGGGTCGACGCCGACGAGACCGGGGCACTGGTCGTCCTCTCGGTCCCACGGAACACGGCGGCGCGACTGGCTGGAGCGAGCACGACCTCACGGCTGGCGGTGACGCTGTGCTGAACAAAGCGACGGTCGGTGACTCCACAGGTGACGAATCGGCGTCAAGTCCCCCCTTCGAGCTACCTGATTGGACAGGCCGGGCACACCCTGACGTAGGTTGCGGAGCTGTTTGTTCCACAACTTGTGCAGAGGGGCCCCTCGGTGAGCGAAGAGAAGAAACCCAGTGTCCTGGAGGGCTTCAAGGCCTTTCTGATGCGAGGGAACGTCGTCGACCTGGCAGTCGCGGTGGTCATCGGCGCGGCCTTCACCAGCATCGTCAACTCGGTGGTGAAGGGAGTCATCAACCCGCTGGTGGGCGCGTTCGGCACCAAGGACCTCGACCAGTACAGCTCCTGTCTCCAGTCGCCCTGCAAGTTCGACGAGGCGACGGGCACGGCCACGAGCGGCATCCCGATCATGTGGGGCACGGTCCTCAGCGCCACCCTCACCTTCCTGATCACCGCGGCCGTCGTCTACTTCCTGATGGTCCTGCCCATGTCCAAGTACCTGGCCAGGCAGGCGGCCCGCCAGAAGGCGAAGGAGGACACGAAGGAGGTCATCGAGGTGACCGAACTGGAGCTCCTGAGGGACATCCGCGACGCCTTGGTCGCACAGCGCGGTCCGGGGCAGAACGACAACTAGCGTCGCCAGGACTCTGGGCCGGGCGCGGATCCCGGAGGCGGTGGGGCGAGGCCCGGAAGAAGCGGTGGCCCGGGACTCAGAGGTCGCGGGGCGCGACTCGGAGGTGGTGGGGCGGGGCTCAGAGGTGGTGGGGCGGCTTCTCGTCGAGGAAGCGCTTGAGGTCCGCCGCGCTGTCGCCGTCGCCGCCCGGCCGCTCACCCCACCCATGGTCCGAGTCGTCCGAGGACTGCCGGCTCAGCGGGTCGTCGAAGACCAGCGCGGCGGGCTTGGGGTCGCGTGGTTCGGGGGCGGGGGCGGGGGCGGCACTCATGCCCTCAGGGTACGCCCCACCCTCTTGTGAACGCATTCACAAGAATTGCCGGGGCTTTTCTGCTGTCCTTGGCCGTATGACGTCCCGTCCCAGTTCCAGTTCCAGTTCCGGTCCCGCATCCACATCCGCTCCGACGCCACAGGCCGCCGGCCGAGGGCCGTTGCGCAGAATGACCGCCCGTGGCCGCGACGAGGCACACCGGGTCGCGTCACCGCTGGAGCTCTTCTTCGACCTGTGTTTCGTCGTGGCCATCGCCCAGGCCGGGGTCCAGCTGGTGCACGCCGTGGCCGAGGGGCACGCGGGCGAGGGCATCCTCAACTACGCGATGATCTTCTTCGCCATCTGGTGGGCCTGGATGAACTTCACCTGGTTCGCCTCGGCGTACGACAACGACGACGCGCTCTACCGGATCGTCACCCTGGTACAGATCGCCGGCGTCCTCGTCCTGGCCGCCGGAGTGACCCGGGCGGTCGAGGACCACGACTTCCTGTTCGTCTGGCTCGGCTACGTGATCATGCGGTCCGCGATGATCACACAGTGGCTGCGGGCGGCCCGCTCGGCCACGGGACCCGAGAGAACCATGGCGCTGCGGTACGCGGGCGGCGTGCTGCTGTGCCTGATCGGCTGGCTGGGTCTGCTGGTCCTGCCGGAGTCCGGCCGGCCCTGGGTGTTCCTGGTGATGGCGGTCGCCGAGTTGTGCGTCCCGCTCTTCGCCGAGAAGGACTTCACGACGCCGTGGCATCCGCACCACATCTCCGAGCGGTACGGCCTGTTCACGATCATCGTGCTGGGCGAGACGATCGCCGCGGCCACGGTCGCCGTGAAGTCGGGTGCCGACGAGAACGACGCGCTGGGCGAGCTGCTGCCGATCGCCGCGGGCGGGCTGCTGATCGTCTTCTCCGCCTGGTGGATCTACTTCGTGGTGCCCATCCACGGGCATCTGCGCTCCAGCAGACAGTCGTTCCTCTGGGGCTACGGCCACTACCTGATCTTCGCGTCGGCGGCCGCGATCGGCGCGGGTCTGGAGGTCGTGGTCGAGCAGGCGGTCGGCAAGGCCCACATCTCGACGCTCTCCGCGTCCGCCGCGGTGACACTGCCGACGGCGCTGTATCTCCTCGCCGTGTGGGTGCTGCACGCGCGCTACTTCAAGGTGGGGATCGCCCAGCAGGCGGTCCTGCCGACCGCAGCTCTGTTGGTCATCGTGTGCACGTTCCTGGGTGACTGGGCGGTGCTCGCGGCGGGCATCGTGTCGGCGCTCGCGGTGGCGGTCGGGGTGATGCTGACAGCGCGGACGGTCACGCGGGAGGAGGCGGTGGCCGCGTAACGGGAAGACTGGGGCCATGACAGTTGACGCTCTGACGGATGTCGCGGGTCTGCGGGTGGGGCACGCGACGCGTACCGGCGAAGGTTGGCTCACCGGCACCACGGTCGTACTCGCCCCGCCGGGCGGCGCCACCGCGGCTGTGGACGTGCGGGGTGGCGGGCCGGGTACCAAGGAGACCGACGCGCTCGACCCACGCAACCTGGTGCAGAAGGTCGAGGCGGTCGTACTGACCGGCGGCAGTGCGTACGGGCTGGATTCGGCGTCCGGTGTGATGGCCTGGCTGGAGGAACGCGGGCGCGGGGTGCGGGTGGGCGCCGACCCGGCTCAGGTCGTGCCGGTCGTTCCCGCCGCCTCGGTCTTCGACCTGGGACGCGGCGGCGACTTCCGGGCCCGGCCGGACGCGTCGACGGGCCGCGCGGCGGTCGAGGCGGCCGACGCGAGCGAGCCCGGCGCCCCGGTGCCGGAGGGCTGTGTGGGCGCCGGCACAGGAGCGGTCGCCGGGATGATCAAGGGCGGGATCGGCACCGCGAGCACCATGCTCGACTCGGGGATCACGGTGGCCGCGCTGGTGGTGGTCAACGCGGCAGGGTCGGTGATGCAACCGGAAACGGGGGCGCTGTACGGGGAGTTGCTGCAGGGGCGAACGCCGTATCCGTCGGTCGAGGTGCACGAGGCGGCGCTGCGGAAGCTGGCCGAAGCCACCGCGAAGAACGGCCCTCCACCGCTGCACACCACGCTCGCGGTGGTGGCCACCGACGCCGACATCACGCGGGCACAGGCGCAGAAGCTCGCGGGGACAGCGCACGACGGCATCGCGCGCGCCGTGCGTCCGGTGCACCTGCTGAGCGACGGGGACACGGTGTTCACCCTGGCCACCGGCGCCCGCCCACTCGCCGACGAAAACCCCCTCGCGCTCAACGACATCCTCGCGGCGGGCGCGGACGTGGTGACGCGGGCGATCGTACGAGCGGTGCGGGCGGCGGAGTCGGTGGACGGAGCGGGCGGAGTGTGGCCGTCGTACGGGGAGTTGTACGGGGGGCGTGGGGGGCGGGGGTAGTTCCCGCGGGGATGGGGAGGCGGGGGGCGGGGGCGGGGGGGGGAGCCCCCCACCCGGGGAGATCGGGGGATTGTCCCGGTTCTGTCACGTAACGGTGTTCACCGCGGGCTGAGGGAACCCTCCTCCTCCCCGCTCGCTCTTTCTCGGCGTACTGGAGCGGATGACGCGCATCACGAGAAACTGGAGCAGCCCGTGGCAACGCCGGACATGACAGCGCGGCGCGCACTGGGGGCCTGTGCCGCCCTGATGGTCGGCGCCCTCACCCTCACCGGCTGCGGTGGCAGCGCGAAGGCGGACAGCAAGAGCAGCAAGGGCGGTGGGAGCGGGGCGAGTTCGGCCAACACGTCGACGGCGAAGCTCACGATCTCGGCCAAGGACGGTTCGACGGCCGCGTCCATCAACGCGACCGGCGTGCGGGTCAGCGGCGGCAAGCTCACCGATGTGAGGATGACGGTGTCCGGGACCGGGGCGGCGGTGGCCGGGGCGATATCCGCGGACGGCACGTCCTGGAAGCCCGCGGAGCAGCTGGAGCGTGGCACGAAGTACCAGATATCGGCCGAGGCGAAGGATGCGAGCGGACGCACGGCGGCCGCCAACTCCATTTTCACCACGGTCACTTCCGGCAACAGTTTCATCGGGACGTACACGCCCGACAACGGCACCACGGTCGGGGTCGGGATGCCGGTCTCCTTCAACTTCGACAAGGTGATCAGCGATAAGAAGGCCGTGCGGTCGCACATCACGGTGTCCTCCAGCAGTGGCCAGCGGGTGGAGGGGCACTGGTTCGGGGCGCAGCGGCTCGACTTCCGGCCCGAGGAGTACTGGAAGGCCGGTTCCAAGGTCACGATGAAGATCGATCTGGACGGGGTCGAGGGCGCGAACGGCGTCTACGGGGTGCAGAAGAAGACCGTCACCTTCACGATCGGGCGCTCGCAGGTGTCGACGGTCGACGTCAACACGCAGACCATGACGGTCATGCGGGACGGAACGGTCCTGAAGAAGGTCCCGATCTCGGCCGGCAGCCCGGAGCACACCACGTACAACGGGCAGATGGTGATCTCGGAGAAGTTCGTCCAGACGCGGATGAACGGGTCGACGGTCGGTTATGGCGGGGAGTACGACATCCCGGATGTGCCGCACGCGATGCGGCTGACGAGTTCGGGGACGTTCATCCACGGCAACTACTGGTACAACAAGGGCAATCCGCCTTTCGGTCGGGAGGGCACCAGCCACGGCTGTGTGGGACTCGCCGACGCGCAGGGCGCAAATGCGGACACGAGCGCCAAGTGGTTCTACGACAACTCCCTCATCGGGGATGTCGTGACCGTCAAGAACTCCCCCGACAAGACCGTCGCGCCGGACAACGGGCTCAACGGCTGGAACATGTCGTGGAGTGCGTGGACCGCGTGAAGTGCCTTCTGACGAGGGCTTTTTGACGATCGGACGGGCCGCGCGGGAACTTTCCGGGCGGCCTGCCCGTTTTCCAGGCGTACGTTTTCTCGGTTCGCGGACATGATGTCCGACCGAGGGGCTACGGTATGCACCCACAAGGTGACATGCAGCAACGCCGGGAGAAACCTTGAGCGTTCCGTACGAGACAGCAGCGTACGAACCACCCGAGTCGCCCGAGTCTCCGGAGGAGCATCTCGCGCGACTCCTCGGTCGTGCCCTGAACTCCTTCGAACTGCCGGACGAGACGATACGGCGGCTCGACTGTGCGCTGGCGCACGACAGTTCGCTGCACTCCGCGCACCACAGCGCGGGGCTGCACCGCGAGACATACCGGCACACGTGGCTGCTCGCCGACGGCTCGGCGGTCACGCTGTGGGAGCTCGTGCACAACACGGCGCCCGGTAGCGATCCGCAGCACGAGGTGTACGTCGACGACGAGGAGTTGCTCGCCGCCACGGGCCGGCTGCCGTTACCCGTCGACACACCGGATTTCGAACTGGCGGTACTCGTGCATCTGACGCCGTTTCCCGAGCCGCGGCACGAGTACGTGCCCGATGACTCGGCGGATCACGCGCGGCGGTTGCTGCGCCGGGCGGAGAACCCGGACCGGCCGACGGCCGGGATCGGGAGCCTGCTGATGCGCGAGGCCTTCGCGCACCAGATCACCCAGGCCTTCGGCCGCCCCTGCCGCACGGGCCGGCCAGGGATGTCCTTCTCGCTCTACGAGCACGCGTTCCTGCTGCGTGACGGGCAGGAGATCTCCCTCTGGGAGGTCGAGCACACGGCGACGCCGGACCGGCGGCACATGTGCGAGGTGTACGCCACGGAGGACGCGGCACGCGACGCGATGGAGCGGCGCGCGGCCCGGCTCGCCTGACACGAACCGGCAGCGATCGACTCGGCCGACACCAATCGGCAGCGGTCGACTCGGCCGGCAACGGTCGGCAGGGAACAAAACAGCGGGTGGCGGGCAGCAGTAGCCAGCGCGGCGCATGCTCGGCACGCGCCCCCGTAACGGCCACGGCCCGGGACTTCCGTCCCGGACCGTGACATATCCTGCGGATCTGGCGGATGCGGCGAGCGGTTCGCGGATACCCGGCAGACACCCAAGTGGGCAGGCGGTCGGCGTTCCAGGCAGCCGCCACCGGCTCCGTTCAGGCAGCCGCCACCGGCTCCTTTCGCTCGGTCCTCGCCGATATCGGAGCGCCGGCGGCACCCGCACCCGTGCCCTCCGGGGTCTGCTTGCGCATGCCCTTCAAGATGACGACCAGGGCGGTGGTGACGCAGACGCCCGCGGCGATGGCGACCAGGTAGAGGAACGGGTTGCCGATCAGCGGGACCACGAAGATGCCGCCGTGCGGGGCGCGCAGGGTGGCACCGAAGGCCATCGACAGGGCGCCGGTGACCGCGCCGCCCACCATGGACGACGGGATGACGCGCAGCGGGTCCGCCGCGGCGAACGGGATCGCGCCCTCCGAGATGAAGGAAGCGCCGAGGACCCAGGCGGCCTTGCCGTTCTCGCGCTCGGTCTGGGTGAAGAGCTTGCCGCGGACGGTGGTGGCCAGGGCCATGGCGAGCGGCGGGACCATTCCGGCCGCCATCACCGCGGCCATGATCTTCATCGCCGAGTCGCTGGGGCTCGCCACCGCGATGCCCGCCGTGGCGAAGGTGTAGGCGACCTTGTTGACCGGGCCGCCAAGGTCGAAGCACATCATCAGGCCGAGCAGGGTGCCCAGCAGGATGGCGTTGGTGCCGGTGAGGCCGTTGAGCCAGTCGGTCATGCCCTTCTGCGCGGAGGCGATGGGTTTGCCGATGACCACGAACATCAGGAACCCGACGATCGCCGCGGAGATCAGCGGGATCACCACCACCGGCATGATGCCGCGCAGCGCCTTCGGGATGTTGACCTTCTGGATCGCGATCACCACGGCACCGGCGATGAGACCGGCGGCCAGACCGCCGAGGAAGCCCGCGTTGATGGTGAGGGAGATGGCGCCGCCGACGAATCCGGGGACGAGACCTGGCCGGTCCGCCATGCCGTAGGCGATGTAGCCGGCGAGGACCGGGACGAGGAAGCCGAAGGCCACGCCGCCGATCTGGAAGAACAGCGCACCCCAGCTGTCCGCCTGCAGCCACATGAAGTGGTCCATGACGGACGGTGCCTTGTTGACCTCGTAGCCGCCGATCGCAAAGCCGAGGGCGATCAGCAGACCGCCCGCGGCGACGAACGGCACCATGTAACTCACGCCGCTCATCAGCCATTTGCGGAGCTTGCTGCCGTAGCCCTCGCCGGATTCGCCGCCGCGTTCCACCGGCGTACCGGGCGCGGAGCCCGCGGAGACCTCGCCGCGCCCGGCCTTGCCGCGGACCTCGGAGATCAGCTCGGCGGGGCGGTTGATGCCCGCCTTCACGCCGACGTCGACGGTCGGCTTCCCGGCGAAGCGGTCCTTGTCGCGTACGGGCACGTCGTGCGCGAAGATCACACCGTCCGCCGCCGCGATGACCGCCGGGTCGAGCCGGGTGAAGCCGGCCGAGCCCTGTGTCTCGACGACGAGTTCGACGCCGCTCTCGCGTCCCGCGTTCTCCAGCGACTCGGCCGCCATGTAGGTGTGCGCGATGCCGGTGGGGCAGGAGGTGACGGCGACGATACGGAACGGTCGCTCGCCGGAGGTGTCCGGGCTGTGGGAGGTGTCCGGGCTGTCGGTGGCGCCCGGCGCCGGGGCGGGTCCGTCGTCGACGGTCGCACCCGGTGCCGGGGCCACGCTGTCCGTGGCGGTGCCGGCGGAGGCCGCCGCGTTCGACTCCGCCACGGAGTCATGGGAGGCGGCGGAGTCACCGGAGGCGGCGGCCGCGGCGGGTTCGTCGCCGCGGATGAGCGCGGCCGCTGCCGCCGCGTCGTCCACGGACCGCAGGGCGGTGGTGAACTCGGTGTTCATCAGGTGCCGGGCCAGGGACGACAGGATCGTGAGGTGGGCGTCGTCGGCGCCCGCCGGGGCGGCGATCAGGAAGATCAGGTCGGCTGGTCCGTCCGGTGCGCCGAAGTCGACCCCGGCCGCGCTGCGCCCGAAGGCGAGGGTCGGTTCGGTGACGTGTTCGCTCCGGCAGTGCGGGATGCCGATGCCGCCGTCGAGGCCGGTGGGCATCTGGGCCTCGCGGGCGGCCACGTCGGCGAGGAAGCCGTCGAGGTCGGTCACCCGGCCCAGGGCCACCATGCGTTCGGCGAGGGCTCGGGCCGCCGCTTCCTTCGTATCGGCGGACAGGTCGAGATCGACCAGGTCCGCGGTGATCATCTCGCTCATCGCGGGCTCCTTCGCACGCGTATCGCCCGGGGGAAGTCGTGGGCGGGGGCGGGGGTGAGGGTGAGTACGGGGATGGGGACGGGAGTGGTGACGGGGGTGGGTACGGGAGTGGTGACGGGGGTGAAGCGAGGTGCCGGACGGGTGGCGGAGGCGGGACCGGGCAGGTCCCGCCTCCCCTCGGCGACGGGACCGGGCAAGCCCCGCCGCCGTATGGCCGCGGCGAGGAAGGGGAGACCTCGCCGCTTCAGGGCCGGTTCAGGAGGTTCGGGGGGCCGGGAAGATCCAGAGGGCCCAGGAGGTCCGAGAGGTTCGGGGGACCCGGAAGGACCAGGCGGACCAAGCCGACCAGGCGAATCAGAGGGTTCGGGAGGTCCAGGCGGTTCCGGGCCGCCGGCCCCGAGACCGGCAAGGCAGCCTGCAAGGCGGTCGGCAAGGGCGCGCCCCCGGCCGGATCGAGGACCGGCCGACCGTACGGGCCGCCCGGCACCGCGCCCAGCACAGCGCCCCGCACCACGCCCGGTCATGACACCGGCTCCGTCAGTACGCGATCCGTCGGGATCTGCGAGGTGACCGTCACGGCGGAGGGGTCGAGGTCGGCCGGGCCCGGCATCACGCTGCCGGGGAGTTGGACGGCCGCGGCGCCATGGGCGACGGCGGAGGCCAACGCCTTCGGGCCGCTGCCGCCGGCGATCAGGAACCCGGCGAGTGAGGAGTCACCGGCGCCCACGTTGCTGCGTACGCTGTCCACTCGTGCGCTCGCGAACCAGGCGCCCGCGTCGTCCACGAGCAACTGGCCGTCGGCGCCCAGGCTCGCGAGCACGGCGCGGGCGCCCAGCTCGCGCAACTCCTCGGCCGCCTTGACCGCGTCGCCCACCGTGGCGAGGGGGCGTCCGACGGCTTCCGCGAGTTCCTCGGCGTTCGGCTTCACCACGTCGGGCCGCTCGCGCAGGGCCGCGAGCAGCGCCGGTCCTGAGGTGTCCAGCGCGATCCGGGCGCCCGCGGCGTGTGCCCGGGCGACGAGGTCGGCGTACCAGGAAGGTGCGAGTCCGCGCGGCAGGCTGCCGCAGCAGGTGATCCAGTGGGTTTCGCCGGAGCGGTACTGGGCGCGGACGGTCTCCAGGAGGAGTTCGGCCTCGGTGGCGGAGAGTTCGGGGCCGGGGGCGTTGATCTTCGTCAGGGTGCCGTCGGGTTCGGCGACCGAGATGTTCGAGCGGGTGGCGCCGGCGATCGGGACCGGTGCGACCGATATGCCCTGGGCGTCGAGCAGGTCGGCGACGAGCGCGCCGGGCGCGCCGCCCAGGGGCAGTACGGCGATGGTGCGCTGTCCGGCGGCGGCGACCGCGCGCGAGACGTTCACGCCCTTGCCGCCCGGGTCCATGCGTTCGCCGGTGGCCCGGATGACCTCGCCGCGGTCGAGCGACGGGACCTCGTACGTACGGTCGAGGGAGGGGTTGGGGGTGACGGTGAGGATCATGCGCACTCGTTTCTCAGCACACAGCGGTGGCTTGCCACTTGCCGCTGTTCACAGACGGCGTCTCGGGATGCGGGCGCTCGGCTCACGCCCGCGCGGCGCCCTAGACGCACAGCACTTCGGTGCCGCCGCGTTCGATGGCGACGGCGTTTTCCGGGCTCAGCCCGCGGTCGGTGATCAGCAGGTCCACATCGCTCAGGTCGCCGAAGCGGGCGAAGTGCTCCTGGCCGTGTTTGGAGGAGTCCGCGAGCAGCACGACGCGGCGCGCGGCGCGCATGGTCGCGCGTTTGACGGCGGCCTCGGCGAGGTCGGGGGTGGTGAGTCCGTACGGGACGGAGAAGCCGTTGGCCGCGACGAAGAGGACGTCGGCGCGGATCTCGCTGTAGGCGCGGAGCGCCCAGGCGTCCACGGCGGCGCGCGTACGGTGCCGTACTCGCCCTCCGACGAGGTGGAGTTGGATGCCGGGGTGGTCCGCGAGGCGGGCGGCGATCGGCAGGCTGTGGGTGACGACGGTGAGGGTCGCCTCCAGCGGGACGGCTCCGGCGAGCCGGGCGATGGTCGATCCGGCGTCCAGGATCACCGTGCCGTCGTGCGGGAGTTCGGCGACGGCGGCCTGGGCGACGCGGTCCTTCTCGTCGGCCGCCGTGTACTCGCGCTCGGCGAGGTCGGGCTCGAAGTCCAGGCGCCCGGCCGGTATCGCGCCGCCGTGCACCCGGCGTACGAGACCGGCGCGGTCCAGGGTCTTCAGGTCGCGGCGGATGGTCTCCGCGGTGACCTGGAACTCCTCGGCGAGTGACACCACGTCCACCCGGCCGCCGTCACGGGCGAGCCGGAGGATCTCCTGCTGCCGCTCCGGTGCGTACATGTCCGTTCGCCTCCGACTGATGCCCGAATTTGTGGTTTCAATCGGAGGCTACGCCCGGGTTTCCAGAAAGTAAACAGGTTCGGGCATGATCCGGGCGTGAACGGACTTCAGTTGCCGAGGGCAACCCAAAAGGGCCCGACACCTGAGGTGTCGGGCCCCTTCAGTCCTCCAGTCCTCGCTCACGAAACGAGCTCGGCCTCCTTCTCCATGCCGGCGGACGACGCGGCGTCCGCGTCCTCCGTGCCTTCCACATGCTGCGCGGGCCGCTTCGGCAGCGCGAACATCAGCAGGAAGATGGCCGTCATCACCGCGGCGACCCAGCCCAGCGCGTGCTGGAAGGCGTTCACGAAGGCCGGGCCCACCTCGGCCGGGGTCAGCCGGTCCCCCATCGTGCCGAAGAAGACGACGGACACCAGGCCGAGACCCAGCGCGTTGCCCATCTGCTGCACGGTGTTGATGAGTCCGGACGCCGAACCTGCGTGCTCGCGCGGCACCTCGGACAGCACGGCGTCCGTGAGCGGCGCCACGATGAAGCCCATGCCGACGCCCATGACCACCAGGGGAAGCGCCATCTGCCAGGAGGCGATGTCCATGCCGTAGCGCTCGGACTCCCAGATGTAGAGGAGCACGCCCGCGGCCATGGTCAGCGCGCCCGCCTGGAGCACCTTGCGCCCGAAGCGCGGGACGAGCAGTTGCACCGACATCCCGGCCGCCGCCGACACCGCGATCGAGAACGGCACCCCGGTCAGGCCGGCCCGCAGCGCGCTCCACCCCAGACCGATCTGCATGTAGAGCGTCCAGACCAGGAAGAAGATGCCGAGACCGACACCGAAGACGGTCTGCACGGCGATGCCCGCCGCGAAACTCTTCACCTTGAAGAGGGAGAGCTCGATGAGCGGTGAACCGTCGATCCGCGTCTTGCGCTTCTCGTACGCCACCAGCGCCACGAAGACGACCAGCGCGCCGGCCATCGACGCGTAACCCCACAGCGGCCAGCCCAGCTCACGGCCGCGCGTCAGCGGGTAGAGCAGCATCACCAGGCCGAGCGCGACGAGGGCGACGCCGACGAGGTCGAGCTTGAGGGCCCGCGGGGCCTTGGACTCGGTGATGAAGCGGCGGCCCAGGATCAGGCCCGCGATGCCGACCGGAAGGTTGATGAGGAAGATCGGCCGCCATTCGAGGCCGAACAGGTTCCACTCGGTGAGCAGGGCGCCGAGCAGCGGGCCGGACACGGCGCCCAGTCCCACGATCGCGCCGAACAGCCCGAACACCTTCCCTCGCTCGTGCGCCGGGAAGGTCGCGTGCACGATCGACAGGACCTGCGGCACCATCAGCGCGGCCATCGCGCCCTGGAGGAGGCGGGAGGCGACGAGCATCTCCGGGTTCGCGGCGAAGCCGCACAGGGCCGATGCGATCGTGAATCCGCCTATGCCGACCAGGAAGAGCCGCTTACGGCCGTGGATGTCGCCGAGACGTCCGCCGGTGATGAGTCCGGCGGCGAAGGCCAGTGCGTAACCCGCCGTGATCCACTGGATCTGGCTGACCGAGGCGCCCGCCTCCCGCTGGATGGACGGGATCGCGATGTTGACGATCGTGACGTCGACGAGGTCCATGAAGGCCGCGGTCATCACGATCGCGAGTGCGAACCAGCGGCGCCGGTCGGCCACAGGGGCCGGACTGTTGGGAGTGGTCTCGGTGGAGGTCATGGGCTAAAGCTAGGACCCCATTAGGTCAGATCGTGTCCTAGTGGTGCGGCACTCTGGGAAGCATGACGACGGAAGCGACCACGTGACGACGGGGGATCGGACATGACCACGGACACGCCGGCCCGGCTCCTCCAGCTCCTCTCCCTCCTCCAGACACCCCGCGAGTGGCCCGGCGGTGAGCTGTCGGACCGGCTCGGGGTGTCCCGTCGTACCGTCAGGCGGGACATCGACCGGCTCCGGGAACTGGGCTATCCGGTGCAGGCCACCAAGGGCTCCGACGGCGGATACCGGCTCGTGGCGGGCAAGGCGATGCCGCCCCTCGTGCTCGACGACGAGGAGGCGGTGGCGATCGCGGTGGGGCTGCGGGCGGGCGCCGGGCACGCGGTGGAGGGCGTGGAGGAGGCCTCCGTACGGGCCCTCGCCAAGCTGGAACAGGTGCTGCCGTCGCGGCTGCGGCACCGGGTGTCCACGTTGCAGGCGGCGACCACCCCGCTCACCAGCGGCGACGGGGCGAGTATCGCGCCCGAGACGCTGACGGTGATGGCCTCGACCGTGGCCGGCCGGGAGCGGCTGCGGTTCGCGTACCGCGCCAAGGACGGGACACCGTCGCGACGGCTGACCGAGCCGTACCGGCTCGTCTCCACCGGCCGCCGCTGGTACCTCGTCGCGTACGACCTCGACCGCGAGGACTGGCGCACGTTCCGCGTCGACCGGGTCGCCGAGCCCCTCGCCACCGGGGCGCGCTTCACCCCGCGCGAGTTGCCGACGGGGAGCGCGGCGGAGTTCCTCCGGCAGTCGATGTACCGGCGCCGGCAGACGTACGAGTTCGACGTCACCTTCGCCGCACCCGCCGCGTTCGTCGCCACCCGGCTGCCCGCCTGGCTCGGAGTACCCGAGCCGGTCGACGACCACAGCTGCCGGCTGCGTTCCTCCGCGGGCGACGCCGTCGAGTGGCTGGCGGTGCGGCTCGCGATGGTCGACTGCGAGTTCACGGTGCGGGCGCCGACGGAACTTGTCCGGTGCGTACGGGAGTTGGGGGCACGGCTGACACGTGGGGCGAGCGGGGTGTCGGAGGGCGGGGCAGAGGGCTGAGCTGAGCCGGGGGGGGCTGAGCTCAGCAGGGGGCTAGGGATCACCCCGGGCGGGCGGGCATCGGGCCGGGAGGGGCGGACGGGACTTGCCGGGGGTACGGGGATCCGGCCGATCGGGAGCGAGCCGCATGAGACTCGCCGGGGCGTACGGGCATCGGGCCGCCTGGGAGCGAGCGGGGCCCGACGGGGCGAACGGGGATCCGGCCGCGTGGGAGCGGACGGGACCCGCCAGGGTGTCGGGGGCTCGCGGCGCGTGCGTGCTACCGGGCGCGGCTCGGTAGCGCGGCCAGTTCGCCGCGACCAGGTCGCCTCGGTCAGATCTCCGCGGTCAGGTCGCCTCGGTCAGATCTCCGCGGTCGGCCGGATGGTCGGTCACTGGGTGTGCCACGGGAAGTCGTGAAGGGTGTCGAGGTTGCGGACCGCGAGCGCGACGGGTCCGGCGGGTCCGTCCGCCGGGTCGTCGCCGGCGGCCCAGGCCTCCACCGCGAGGCGCACCGCCGCGCTGGCCACGGCGGCGCTGAGCCGGAGTCCGGGAGAGAGGGGCGGGGGTACGTCGGACGGCCGGGCGCCGGGCGCATCCGCATCCGCATCCGCGGGGTGGACCACCGCTTCCGGCGCGGTCGGGTTCCGCGCCGCCAGCACCTCCGCCAGCGTCCGTTCCGCCGTGTGGCATGCCTCGCCCCACACTCTCAGCAGGGCGGGGCTCCCTTCGGCCAGCCGGAGCAGGGAGCGGACCCACTGGAGGGACTCCGGGCGCACCCCGACGCCGGGCGTCATCGTCTGGACGACCCCGTGACGGAGTGCCTCGGCGACGCTCAGGTGGGCCGGGGCGTCGCGGACCGTTTCGGCCCATTTCTGGGCACCGGCGGCGAAGAGGGGACCGAGGGATTCCTCCTTGCTCGCGAAGTAGCGGTAGAAGGTGCGCGGGGCGATACCGGCGGCGCGGGCGATGTCCTCGGCGCGGGTGGCGCGCAGGCCCTTGCGCATGAAGAGGCCCGCGGCGGCCCGGGCGATCTCCATACGGGTGGCGGCCTTGCGCCGCTCGATCAGCGAGGGGCGAACCTGCCCGTCGGACGAGGAGCTCGGGGCGGCGGCACGGTCGCCGGGCGCCTGGCCCGGCGACCGGCCGGCCGAAGCGGGAGCCCGATGCCCGGCGGACACCGGCCCGTAGGACATCGGCTCCGGAGACTCCGGCCCGGCGGAGGCCGGGTCCCCGCTGTCGGCTTCCTCCGCCTCGGAAGCCGAGGAAGAAGCGGAGGTAGCGGCACTCGGGCGAGCGGCCGGAGTATCCGTGGACATCCGTCCGCCGGAACCCGCGGACGCCGAATCCACCGGATCCACCGAGGCCGCCGCCTGCGACGAGGCCCGGGCCACACGTTCGGTACCGGTCACGAACGGCAGGTTATGCCCCTGTGGCACAATCTGCCATTCGGGTCACCCCGGGGTTCAGGTTCGGGGTGGCCCGTCAAACGACCTGCCCGGAGACCGCCTTCCACGCGCGAGCCACCCGGGCCGTCCGCCGCTCTCGCCCCCGCCATCCACCCCGTAAATGGAGCCGAGCCCCGACGCCAGGGGGGGGAGGCGTCGAAGCTCGGCTCTGGAAGAGTCCCGGCGCGGGGGGGGAGTGCGTCGGGACTCGGCTTAGGGGGTCAAGGGCGTTTGCCCGGGACCCGGAGGCCTAACCCTGGGTCCTGAAGTCTTGTTCCCAGAGCTCAGTCACTTGAAGCGGCCTTAGATGGCCATCTCCGGTCAGCTTGTGGCCGACATCTATCGGTTCCGAAGAGCGGACCGCGCCGGCAAGGCACCGGACCGCGTGGAGGAAGGTCCACCTGGACCATCCTCCACCTCACCGTACGCCTTACGCGACCGCGTCGAAGCCCGTGTCGCGTGCGAGCTTCTTCAGTTCGAGCAGTGCGTGCTTCTCGATCTGGCGGATCCGCTCGCGGGTGAGGCCGTGTTCCTTGCCGACCTCGGTGAGCGTGCGCTCCCGGCCGTCCTCGATGCCGTACCGCATCTTGATGATGGAGGCCGTGCGCTGGTCGAGGCGGCCGATCAGGTCGTCCAGCTCCTCGCTGCGCAGCAGCGTCATCACCGACTGCTCCGGAGAGACCGCGGAGGTGTCCTCCAGGAGGTCACCGAACTGGGTGTCTCCGTTGTCGTCCACCGCCATGTTCAGCGAGACCGGGTCGCGGGCCCAGTCCAGGACGTCGGAGACGCGCTCCGGTGTCGAGGCGAGCTCGGTGGCGATCTCGGCGTGCTCCGGCTCCCGACCGTGCTCGCGGTTGAACTCGCGCTGCACGCGCCGGATCCGGCCGAGCTCCTCGACCAGGTGGACGGGGAGGCGGATCGTGCGCGACTGGTCCGCTATGGAGCGGGTGATGGCCTGGCGGATCCACCACGTGGCGTACGTGGAGAACTTGAAGCCCTTGCGGTAGTCGAACTTCTCGACCGCGCGCACCAGGCCCGCGTTGCCCTCCTGTATGAGGTCGAGCAGGGGCAGGCCGCTGCGCGGATAGCGCCGGGCCACGGCGACGACGAGGCGCAGGTTCGAGCGGATGAAGACGTCCTTGGCCCGCTCGCCATCGGCGACGAGCGCCTCCAGCTCCTCGCGGGACGCGTCGGCCTCGGCCTGCTCCTCGCCTTCGAGGATCTGCCGGGCGAACACACCCGCCTCGATGATCTGGGACAGCTCGACTTCCTTGGCGGCGTCGAGCAGCGGTGTACGCGCGATCTCGTCGAGGTACATGCCGACCAGGTCGCGGTCGGCGATCTCGCCGCCTACGACGCGAACACTGCGTGCCGCGACGCTGGTCTCGCCGGAGGCGGACTGACGACGGGCGACGGCACGGGTTGCCATGCGTGCTCCCTTGCGATGGTGGGCTTGCGGGTCGGTCCGGACACTTTGGGCTCACCTTCCCGGGTGCCCTGCATCCGATGGAAACAACGACTGGAATCCGGACAGAATTCCCAACCCGCCCCTCGATTTTTCTGATCATGCAGTACCCTGTCCCGCCACAGAGAGGGACCAGATGATGTCAGAACGTACAGAAGTGCAGGTCAGGCCAGGGAAAGAGGCCGATCTCGATGCCCTCACGGCCATCTACAACCACTACGTACGTGAGACGCCCATCACATTCGATACCGCTGTCTTCACGTCGGAAGAGCGTCGCCCGTGGCTGCTCTCCCACCCTGAAGACGGACCGCACCGCCTGATGGTTGCCAGCGACGCGAACTCACAGGCGATTCACGGGTACGCCACGAGCAGCGCGTTCCGCGCGAAGCCGGCGTACGCCACCTCGGTCGAGGTCACCGTCTACCTCGCCCCCGGCGCGGCCGGCCGCGGTATCGGCACACTTCTCTACAAGGCTCTCTTCGCGGCCCTGGCGGGCGAGGACGTGCACCGCGCCTACGCGGGCGTCGCACAGCCGAACGAAGCGTCCGTGCGGCTGCACGAACGCTTCGGCTTCCAGCATGTCGGCACCTACCGGGAGGTGGGTCGCAAGTTCGGCCGGTACTGGGACGTGGCCTGGTACGAGAAGGAGCTGTGACGGACCCCGTGACCTCCTCGGGCCCACCCGTCCTCAGCCGAACTGCACCGATCGCTTAGCCATCCCGAGCCAGAACCCGTCGATCACGGACTTCTGCCCGTCCAGCTCACCGGCCGCGTCCGCCGCGCCCATGGTGACGAAGAGGGGCGCGAAGTGCTCGGTGCGCGGGTGGGCGAGCCGGCCCGCCGGGGACTTGCGCTCGAAGTCGAGCAGCGCGTCCACGTCACCGGCGTCCAGCGCGCGGTGACCCCAGTCGTCGAACTCGCTCGACCACGACGGCACGCCGCCGCCGGTGTGCCGCAGGGCGGCGAGGTTGTGGGTGAAGAAGCCGGAGCCCACGATCAGCACGCCCTCGTCACGCAGCGGTGCCAGCTTCCGGCCGATCTCCATCAGCCGGACCGGGTCGAGGGTCGGCATGGAGATCTGGAGGACCGGGATGTCGGCCTCGGGGAACATCTCCACCAGCGGCACGTACGCGCCGTGGTCCAGTCCGCGGTCCGGGATGTCCTGCACCGGGATGCCGGGCGCGCGCAGCAGCTTCCGGACGGACTCGGCGAGTTCCGGGGCGCCCGGAGCCTCGTAGCGCACCTGGTAGAAGTGCTGGGGGAAGCCCCAGAAGTCGTACACCAGGGGGACCGTCTCGACGGCGCCGAGGGCGAGGGGAGCCTCTTCCCAGTGGGCGGAGACCATCAGGATCGCCTTGGGGCGCGGCAGGTCGGCGGACCAGGCGGCGAGCTGGCCGGGCCATACCGGGTCCTCGGCGAGCGGCGGGGCACCATGACTGAGGTAGAGGGCGGGCATGCGCTCCCGCGGGGCACGCTCTTCGGCGGTGACAGACGTGGCGGCGGGCATGACGGCGACTCCCTCAGGACGGGTTCGATGGCGGGAACGGGCGCGCACTGGACGGGCATCCTCGATACTTCGAACTCGATACTTGAACTCTCAATATCAACACCTGACCATAGTCCCCATTTGTTTAATTTTCAAGAAAGGGCTCGTACAGTGGAGTCCATGAACACGGCATCCGCTCAAGAGACGCGTTGGCTCAGCGACGAGGAACAGCGCACCTGGCGTGCCTACATGCACGCCTCCACGCTCCTCGAGGACCATCTCGACCGCCAGCTCCAGCGCGACGCGGGCATGCCGCACGTCTACTACGGCCTGCTCGTACAGCTTGCCGAGGCGCCGCACAGGCGGCTGCGGATGACCGAGCTGGCCATGAGCGCGAAGATCACCCGGTCCCGGCTCTCCCACGCGGTGGCCCGCCTGGAAAAGAACGGCTGGGTGCGGCGCGAGGACTGCCCCTCCGACAAGCGCGGCCAGTTCGCGGTCCTGACGGACGACGGCTACGACGTCCTGAGCCGGACCGCGCCGGGCCACGTCGCCGCCGTACGGCAGGCCCTCTTCGACCGGCTCTCCCCCGACCAGCAGAAGTCCCTCGGCGAGGCCATGAGGATCATCGCCGAGGGGCTCCAGCCGACGGACGCGGGCGCCGACCTGCCCTGGCTGCGCTAGGGGGGCCGTTCGGAGCCGCAGCAGGAGCATGAGCCGTAGCGGCAGCCGTAGCCCTCACCCTGGCCCTCGCCCGGGCAGGAACATGAGCCGTAGCCGGGTCCGGACGCGGGTCCGCCCCGGCTCCGTTGCGTTCGGAACCGGGGCGGACTCTGGGATTCGTACGGACAAGGCGTCCCCACCCCTCGTCCGTACGCGCAGTACGAGGTACCCGGGGTACTACGGGGTACGAGCGGCCGGCGTCAGTGGGCGACCACCGGAACCCTGAACTCGTCCTCGGCGTCCTCGCCCGCACCCGAACCGGAGGTCGCGGACATGTCCGGGCGACCGGTGTTGATGAAGGTCGCGGCGACCGTCGCGGCGACCACGAGGATGCCGACGGCGAACCAGATCGCGTTGGTGTAGCCGTGCACCTGGCCCTGGAGCTGGACCAGCTGCTGCTGGGACTGCGAGGTGGCGGACCCGATGTGGTCCTTGATGTACGACGTGGTCGCGGACGCGGCGATCGTGTTGAGGAGCGCCGTGCCGATCGCGCCGCCGACCTGCTGCGAGGTGTTGACCATCGCGGAGGCGACACCGGCGTCACGCGGCTCGACACCGTAGGTGGCGAGCGACATGGCGGGCATGAACGCGGTACCCATACCGAGGCCGAGCAGGACCATCGCCGGCAGCACGGTGCTGGCGTACGACGTGTCGAGGTCCAGCTGGGTGAGGAAGAGCATGCCGGACGCGGCGACCAGGAAGCCCGGCGCCATCAGCAGGCGCGGCGGGACCCGGGTCATCAGTCGGGTACCGATCTGCGTGGAACCGACGATCATTCCGCCGATCATCGGCAGGAAGGCGAAGCCGGTCTTCACCGGCGAGAAGCCCTTCACGATCTGCAGGTAGTAGGTCAGGAAGAGGAACAGGCCGAACATCGCGATGATGGCGAGGCCGAGGGAGAGGTAGACGCCACCGCGGTTGCGCTCGGTGAGCACGCGCAGCGGGAGCAGCGGGGCCTTGACCTTGGACTCGGTGAAGACGAACGCGGCCAGCAGGACGGCGGACGCGACGAACAGGCCGACGGTCACGGAGTCGCCCCAGCCGTCGGACTCGGCGCGGGTGAAGGCGTAGACGAGCGTGACCAGGCCGAGGATGGACAGGATCACGCCGGGGATGTCGAGCGGCGAGCGGTTGCGGCCGCCGGCCGGCTCACGGATGACGAAGTAAGCGCCCGCGGCGGCGATGATCGCGAACGGGATGTTCACGAAGAACGTCCAGCGCCAGTCCATGTACTCGGTGAGGACACCGCCGAGGATGAAGCCGACGGCGCCACCGCCACCGGCGATCGCACCGTAGATGCCGAACGCCTTGGCGCGCTCCTTGGCGTCGGTGAACATCACCGCGAGCAGGGAGAGCGCGGCGGGCGCGAGCAGCGCGCCGAAGGCACCCTGCAGGGCGCGGGCGCCGAGCATCATCGCCTCGGTGGTGGCCGCGCCGCCCAGTGCGGAGGCGCCGGCGAAGCCGATCAGGCCGGTGACAAAGGTGCGCTTGCGGCCCCACAGGTCGGCGATACGACCGCCGAAGAGCAGCAGACCACCGAAGGCGAGGGCGTAGGCCGTGATGACCCACTGCCGGTTGCCGTCCGAGATCCCCAGGTCCTGCTGGGCGGAGGGCAGCGCGATGTTCACGATGGTGGCGTCGAGGACGACCATCAGCTGGGCGAGCGCGATGAAGGAGAGCGCTTTCCAGCGGTTGGAATGCGCTTCGTCGGTGTCGGACATTGCTGTCGACTTTGCTGTTTCAGACATGGGAGTACCCACTCCGGGACTTCGTAGCGAAAAGAACGATGAGTGATGAGTAAGCGAACTGATGGGGACGGCTCGTCGACGGCTGTGGCGACGGCCGGAAGCGTTGGGCCGGCGAAGACCGGTACTGACTGTTGATGACCGGTGGTGGCCGGTGGTGGCCGGTGACGGTCAGCGTTGGCCAGTGATGTTCAGTGTTGTCCGGTGATGACTGGTGCTGTGCGCGGGACTAACCGGTCAGGTCGTCACCCGCACTGTCCGATCACGCTCGTCGCAGTCCCTCCATGGTCGCGGCCGTACCCGGCAGTTCGGAGCGGGCCGGGGCCCGCAGTCCGTCCAGGAACAGCTGGAGGTGACGGTGTACGAAGCGGTCGAAGCCCTGGCATGCCGTGCCGGGCAGCGGTCGGGTGAGCTGGGTGACGGCGACCATCAGGTCTCCGACGGCGACGTCGGTACGCAGTTGGCCTGCCACGCGGGCGCGCTCCATCATTCCCTCGACCAGGGCCTCGATCCGGTCGCGTGAGGCACGCAGATCCGGGTGGTTCTGGTCGAAGTTGCCGGAGAGCATCGGGCACAGGGCACCGAACCGCTCGTCGACACAGGCGTGCACGAAGCGGCTCAGCGCCTCGAACACGTCGGCGTTCTCGGCGAGCGCCAGCTCGGCCTGCTCGGCCGTACGGTCCATGACCGTGCAGACGACCTCCCGGACCAGTGCGTCGCGGTCGGGGAAGTTGCGGTACACCGTGGCGTTGCCGACGCCGGCCCGGCGGGCGATCTCGTCGAACGGCACCTCGGGGCCGAACTCGATGAACATCTCCTGGGCGGCGACGACGATCCGCTCCCGGTTGCGCAGGGCGTCGGCGCGCGGCCGGGGCACTCGGCGCTGCGCTCGGGTTGCGGTCTCCACGGCGTACTCCTTGCAGGTCTCGTAGGTCTGTAGGTCTGTAGGTCTGTAGGTCTTGGAGGTCTCAGAGGTGTTTGCGATCCGGGGAATCGCTCCCCGTTTCACTCGGACACCTGGCTAAACGGGGAAACGATCCCCGGTTATTTCCCACCCTCACTGTGACCTGAGTCACACTTCCGCGACCGAGAAACCCACGATCGGGCTCATCCAGCGCGCGCCCGCGCACCCCTCACCACAGGGTGATCGAAAGGGTGCAGCCGGTGACCGGCGGCTGTCGTCGAGCGAAGGGCTCCCGTATGCAGCCGACCAGCCGTCGGATACGCCCGCGCCGCGTGGCCTCGCTCGCCTCGGTGGCCGTTCTGACGCTGGCGGTCAGCACCTCCGCCGGCACCGGACATCTGACGGCGGGCTCCACGACGGCGGGCTCCATCGCGCTGGCCCGCTCCACGGCGCTCGGCTCCTGCATGATCAACGGCGCGCTGGGCGTACAGATGGGCGAGGGCATCCCGACGCCGCCCGGCTACGCCCGCTCCACCGGCACCGTCCGCGCCCTCACCCTGATGGTCGACTTCTCCGACGCGCCCGGTCAGGGCAGCGCGCTCGACCGCCTCGCGGAGTTCTTCCCGCAGACCCAGGAATGGTTCAGGACCGGCTCGTACGGCCGCCTCGACTACCGCCCCGAGACCCCCGTACGGCACTGGCTGCGGATGCCGAAGCCGTTCAGGGCGTACGGCATAGAGCGCGGCGCGCCCTTCGACCCCGGGTACCGCGAACTGGTCCAGGACATCGTGACCACCGCCGACCCGACCGTGGACTTCCGCTCGTACGACCTCCTGAACGTGCTGGTCACCCCCAACGCCGGCCCCTCCGCCCTGGACACCGTCCTGTCCGTGACCTTCGCCGGCAACACCGAGGCGCCGGTCGCCGACGGCGTCCCGGTCTCCAACGCGTCCTTCGTCTACAGCCGCCAGGACGACGGCTCCGGCTCCTACGGCGAAACGGGCTACCGGGTACTCCCCCACGAGAACGGCCACACCTTCGGCCTGCCCGACCTCTACACCCAGGACGGCGGGGGCGCGGTCGGGCACTGGGACATCATGAGCGAGGACTGGGGGGCCGGCAACGACCTGCTCGGCTGGCACAAGTGGAAGCTCGGCTGGCTCGACGAGACGCAGGTCGGCTGCGCGTCCGCGCGCGGCACCACGGAGTACACGCTCACCCCGCTGGCCAGAACCGGCGGCGCCAAACTCGTCTTCGTACCGACCGGCACCAAGACCGGGTACGCCCTCGAACTGCGCACCCGGGACGGCAACGACGTGGCCGTCTGCCGCCCCGGCATCCTCATCTACAAGGTCGACGCGAACGTCGACACCGGCAGCGGCCCCATCACCGTGTACGACTCCCACCGCGACAGCGGCGGCTGCACCCGCTCCCCCAACGTCCACGCCGAGCTCTCCGACGCGCCCTTCGCCCCCGGCGAGACCTTCAGGGACCCCAGGACCGGCGTCGCGATCAGGGTTACGGGAGTGGATCTCGCGGGGAACTACCGGGTGTACGTGACCCGACGCTGAGCCGGCCGGGCCCGCCGGTGCGGCACTGACCTGCTCAGGAACCACTCAGGCCCCGCTCACAACCTGCCGAGGTGGCCGGGCAAGCACTACCGTGTCTCTTCTGAGAGCCGCAAACGGAGAGCCCATGCCATCAAACGTCGTGCCGGCCCCCGGGGACGAGACCGGGGACGAGGCCGAAACCGAGGACCCGGCCGAGGACGGGAACGGAAGCGGGCCCGTCTCCTACGGGAGCGTGTCGCACGGAACCGTGTCGAAGGGGAATGTGTCGAACGGGAACGCCGTGGCCGGGGGCGTGGTGCCCGCCGAGGCCGTCGCGCCGCTGATGCGCGGTATCGCCGTGCTGCGGCGGCTGACCGAGGCCGACGGGGTGTCCAGCCTCAGCGGTCTTGAGCGGGCCACCGGGCTCGCGCGTTCCACCGTCGACCGGATCACGGCGACCCTCGCGCGCATGGGGTACGTACGGCTCGACGGCCGGGACGCCCTGCTCGCCCCCCGCCTGATGGAACTCGGCAACGCCTATCTCGGCGCCCTCCGCCTCCCCCGCCTCCTGGACGCGCACGCCGACGCCCTCGCCGACGAACTCGACGAGTCGGTGTCCCTCGCGGTCGGCGACCGGGACGGCATCCGCTTCATCCACCAGGCGACCCGGCGCCGCGCCATGTCCCTGAGCTTCCGCATCGGCGACCTGCTCCCCGCCGAACGCACCGCGCCAGGACCCCTGTTCGCCGCCGAGTGGGGCGAGACGGAGTGGGCGCGATGGCACGGACGCCGGGCGGCCGATCCGGAGGACCGCGGATTTCCGGCCGTACCGGCGCGGAGCCGGCCGTTCGCCGACGCCCCGTCCGGGCCCTCCGGCTCCGCGGACCGCGACCGTGCGGGGCGCCCCGGCGGTTCCCGCCCCGCCCCGCCCCGCCCGGCCCCGCCGGCCCGGCTCGCCACCGTCGGCGACGACTTCGAGGCGCGTACGGAGGAGGCCCGCAAGGACGGCTGGGCACTCGACGACCAGCTCATCGAGCCGGGGCTCGTCGCCCTCTCCATGCCGGTACGGGAGGCGGGGCGCGTCGCCTGTGTGGTGAGCGTGGTCAGTCACACCAGCCGGCACACCGCGGCCGACCTGCGCGACACGCTGCTGCCCCGGCTGCGGGCGGCGGTGTCCGCGATGGAGCGGGAGCTGCGCGAGGCACCGCCCGCCGAACCGGCCGCCCCCTCCGGCCTCGCCACCTGGACCGGCGCCTCCAAGCAGGAACTGGGCCGGGAGTTCATCGAGTCACTGGCCCGCGGCCTGACCGTGATCACCTCCTTCGGCGAGGGCCGCGCCGAACTGACCCTCACCGAGGTCGCCCAGGCGACGGGCCTCGCCCGCGCGACCGCCCGACGCGCCCTGATCACCCTGGAACACCTCGGATACGTCACCGCGCACGACCGCGTCTTCCGGCTCACCCCGCGCGTCCTGGGCCTCGGATTCCCTCCGCTGTCGCGGACCACGCTCCCCGACATCGCCGTCCCCCACCTCACCGAACTCTCGCACCGGCTGCACGAGTCGACGTCGCTCGCCGTGCTGACCGGCGACGAGGTCCAGTACACGGCCCGCGTCGCCACCAACCGCGTGATGAACGTCAACGTCGTCGTCGGCACCCGGCTGCCCGCGTACGCCACCTCGCTGGGCCGCGTCCTGCTCGCCGGCCTCCCCGACGCCCACCTTCCGGAACTGCTCCCGCTGACCCCTCGTACGATCACCGATCCCGCACGTCTGCGGGCCGAACTGGACCGCGTACGCGAGGCCGGATACGCCCTGGCCGACGAGGAGTTGGAGGAAGGGCTGCGGGCCGTCGCCGTCCCCGTGCGCGACCGCGGCGGGCGGGTCGTGGCCGCGGTGAACGTCGCCCTGCACAGCAGCCGCCGTACCGCCGAGGAGTGCGTCCGCGACATCCTGCCCGAGCTGCACGCCACGGCGGGCCGGGTCGAGGCGGATCTGCGGGTGGCGGGGCGGTTCCGGCGGGTGCCGGTCGGCTGACGATCGGGGAGGCGTCGGCTTCGGCTGACGATCGGGGGGCGTCGGCTGTCAGGGGGTGGTGGTGCCGGTCGGCTGAGGATCGGGGAGGCGTCGGCTCTCAGTGGATGGTGGTGCCGGCTGTCAGTGGATGCCGTTCTTCGCCGCCTGGGTCAGTAGGGCCTCCACCAGGGCGGGCCGGAGTCCCAGGATCACGAATCCCAGGTCGCCGGAGCCTCGGCGTGCGAACTCGAGCCGGTGGAAGGACATGAGGAGCGACTGCGCTTCTATCCGGTTCAGCGCGGTCACCCTGTTCCAGGCCACCACATCCCGCACGCCGCCCAGCAGGTTGGTGACGACGAAGCCGTCCGCGTAGAGGTGGCACCTGTTGATCCCCAGCCTGGCGGTCGCACGACGCCAGGCCAGCGTGAGACCGAACACGGCGAGCAACACCCCCACCATGACCGCCCCCTTGGTGAACGCCGCCGGGGGTCTCCTGATGACCAGGCTGCCGAGGAAGACGACGGCCACCGCCACGACAATCCGCCGCGTGAGCTGCGCGAGACCGCCTCCCACCCCGGCAATGGGATAGTTCCCCAACTTCTTGCCGAGGTCGAACCCGAGCCTGTCAACGCGCTGTCGCACGGTAGATCATCTCCTTCGTCGCCTTAAGATCCACGTCGGTCACGGTCGCGCCAACGGCCTTGTCCGCGAGATGAGTTGGGCCAGCAGCCGGGCACGGGGGATCATCCGCGCGACGTCGACGTACTCGGTGTCCGCGTGGGCGCCGGCGCCCACGGCACCCAGGCCGTCCAGCGTCGGACAGCCCACAGCCGCCGTGTAGTTGCCGTCCGAGGCGCCGCCGACGGCGATCCCGCGCAGCGGCTTCTCGCCGAGTTCCGCGGCGATCCGGGAGGCGAGGGCGAACAGTTCGGCGGTGGACTCCGGTTCCATGGGCGGCCGTTGCGCACCGCCCAGCACCTCCAGCCGGGCTCCGGGCGTCCGGGCGGTGAGCCCTCGCATGAGCTCGTCGATCCAGCCCTGGGCCATCGGCGTCGGCGCGCGCACGTCCACCGCGACCCGCGCCAGCGCGGGCACCGTGTTGCGCGAGCTGCCGGCCGACAGCAGGGTGGGCGTGACGGTCGCGCAGCCCAGGACGGGGTGGGCGGCGCCGACGGAACCCATCGCGGAGCCGATCCCGGCGATGGACAGCACCTGGTGAGCCGCCTCTACGGCGGCGTTGATCCCCTTGTGGGGTTCCTGACCGGCGTGCGCGGCCCTGCCGTGCACCACGACCTCGTACCGTGAAGTGCCCTTGCGGGCCGTCTTGAGCGCGCCCTCCTCGTCCCCGGCCGCCTCCAGCACGAAGGCGGCCGCGCATCCCCGCGCGGAGTCCTCGATCAGCCGGCGCGAGGACGCGGAACCGACCTCCTCGTCACCGTTGACCAGCACGCACACCCCGTCCGGGGAGGTCAGGGAGGCCAGCGCGTGGAACATCTGGACCAGGCCCGCCTTCATGTCCAGGACCCCCGGGCCGCGGGCGATCCCGTCATTCACCGACCAGGGGTGCTCCTGGAGCGAGCCCATCGGCCACACCGTGTCGTGGTGTCCCACCAGCAGGACCCGCGGGCTGCCGAAGGTCCACCGCAGGTGGGTCACCCCGTCGACCACGACCGCCTCCGGCTCGGCCCCCAGCAGCCTCGCCCCGAGGGCACCGACCACCTCGGCGCTGTGCGCCACCGCCGCGTGGTCGGCCGAGAAGGACTCGCACAGCACGAGCTCCTCCAGATCGGCCAGCATCGCCGGCAACGCGAGCACGGCCCGCCGGGTCACCGGTCCCGCCCCATCTCAACTCCCTTTCGGAACAACACACTTCCCCCTTGTACTCGGATCTCGTGGGTGTCGTCGGAGCGGCGGCGCCCGGTCCCCCTCTGCGGGGCGCCGCCGCCGCGTGAACGACGTTAGGACGGGGTGTGGCATTCCACCAGCGACTGGATTGCATGGGATCTATGCGGATGGGGAATGCCGTGGGGGAGGATGAGGATGCCTGGAGAGGCCTTTGCCCCTTGGCGCATGGACGGCGGGAGGGATCTGAAGGGTGTTCCAGATCGATGCGCTGCGGCTGCTGGTGACCGTGGCCGAGACCGGATCGTTCACGAGAGCGGCGGTCCGCCTGAACTACACGCAGTCCGCGGTGTCCCGACGGATCGCCGCGCTGGAGGCGGCGGCGGGCGGAGCGCTGTTCGAACGGCTCCCCCGTGGAGTACGGCTGAACCCCGCCGGCCGCACGCTGCACCGGCACGCCCTGGAAGTGCTCGACCGGCTGTCGCGGGCGGAGCGGGAGCTTGCGGTACTGCACGCGGGGCACGGCGGGCTGATGCACCTGGGCGCGTTCGCCACGGCCAACATCTCGCTGGTACCCACCGCCCTACGGGCACTGCAGGACGCCAGGCCGGATGTCGAGGTCGTCGCGGTCGAGGGCTCGACGGACACGCTGATGGGGCGCCTGGCGGACGGGGCGCTGGACCTGGCCGTCGTCAGCGACTACCCGTACGGGCTGCCCTCGGCGGACGGGGTCACGACGAGCGTGCTGTGCGAGGACGAGTTGTTCGTCGCCCTCCCGCGCGAACACCGCCTCGCTTCGGCGTCGATGGTCGACCTGCGCGAACTGCACGACGAGGCCTGGATCCACAGCGCGTACGGTGACCGCCCCACGATGCTCGCCGACGCCTGCGCGCGGGCGGGCTTCACACCCAGGAAGATCATCCGGATCGCGGAGTGGACCGGTAAGTTCGGCTACGCGGCCGCCGGCCTGGGCGTGGCCCTGGTCCCCTCCCTGGCCGCCAGCGCGGTCCCCGCCGAACTCGTCCTACGCCCCCTCACGGACCCGGCCCTACGCCGGACCGTCCACGTGGCACTACCCGCCACCCCGCTACCGGCGGCCCTGAAACTCCGGGATCTACTACGCGAAGCGGTCGCCTGACCCTCCCCCTCTCACCGATCCCCACCACGCAGCCCCCCAGGAGGGGCAGCCCCGAGCACCCACGCCCCCACCCACCTGCCCCTTATACCGACGACCCCCGCCCACGCGCATCCGCTACGCTGTCCCTGGTCGCACGTTGTCACGTCGCGCTGCCTTCGTAGCTCAGGGGATAGAGCACCGCTCTCCTAAAGCGGGTGTCGCAGGTTCGAATCCTGCCGGGGGCACAGCATTAAGGGCCAGCTCAGGAGGGGTTTCCTCTCGGGCTGGCCCTTTGGCTTGTTTGGCTTCGGGCCACTCATGTGCCACTAAGTCCGCATGGAATCCACATCTCCAGACGCAGGTAGGTCTCCCCGGTCCTCACGGATCATCGCATCGAGGCGGTCAGCGATGGCCCGATCACGGGCACTGGTCATGTGCCGATAGATCAACAGCAAGCAGCTAAAAAGCCACGTGTTCACGCGTAACGAAAAGCTGAGGCAGGAACGGCTGGACGCCAACTCTGCCCATGCTGGTGCACCAATCAACTACCGATTCAATCTTGTGACCAAGAAGCCATGCTGAGCGTACAGATGCTCACGGATCACGAGTCGGTGAGTCAGACACGAGCCAAGCTGGGGACAACATCAGCCGCTTGGCAAGCATGCCCAAATGACACCGCTATCGCAGCTCCCCAAGCGGGGAGCGTGGACCCGACTCCGCCTCCGCGACCACTCAGCCGACGCCTGGCAAGGGCTGCTGTCGGCAGGTGCGCAAGCGCGTACGCCTCGCTGGCAGACTCCGACCCATGAAGCAGCCTGTCCTCCTGTCTTTGACCCCGCGGCCCATGTCACCGCTCCGCGGTGACGAGCCAATCATCGGCGTCCCGGACGCAACCGTGGTCGACTTCTGGCGGTTCGCCATGCCGGACCTTCGCATGAACAACACACGCGGTCTGCTCGCCGAATTCCTGGTCCACCAAGCGGTCGGCTCACACGAGCCCCGGGTGGAATGGGCCAGCCACGACGTCGAAACTGACGACGGACTGCGCATCGAAGTCAAGGCTGGTGCCTACCTGCAAGCCTGGGAGCAGCGCTCACCGTCGCAAATCCGCTTCAGTGGGATCCGCGCACGCACGTGGTCACGCGATGGCGGCTACTCAGAGGCAAAGTCGTACAACGCCGACGTCTACGTCTTCGCCGTCCAGACCGCCCGTGAACACGCGGTCTACGAACCACTCGACACGGCTCAGTGGGAGTTCTACGTACTCCCCCGCCCAGTAGTCGCTGCCCTGGACTCGGACAGCGTCAGCCTGGGCGCGGTTCACGCGGCGGGCGGTTCCCCAGTGTCCTTTGCCGCCCTCAACGACTGCATCCGGTCGACTGATCCTCGCACCGGCACGACTGGCGGCTGACGAGCGCAGTCTGTGCCCTATCCGTGCCATGTATGCAACACCGGTACCTCGCGGTGGGGTATTCGCCCGCTGCCTCGGCCAGTTAAGCCGCAGCTCAGCCGGAAGGTCTCCCAGTCTCTCTCCTAAAGAGGCTGAAGAAGCGCGGTGGAGCTGTCTGTTGTCAGTCCGCGCCCGTCCACGCATCTGGGCGGGGCGCCAGTACTACGGAGACCACCGCACGGGACAAGGTCATGACATCGCCGACGAATCGGAGGCGGCCGATGCCGAGTCGGCGCAGTGCCGGACCATGGTCGGCGGCGACGACGAGTGAGACAGCGAGCAGAAGAAGTCGCCACAAGGCCATTACCGGGCGGCGCATCGCGCGGGGCAGCTCCGCCAGGAAGGCGTGCAGTCGCTCGCAGTGGAAGGGCACGTGGCGCTCCTCGTCGGACAGGATCCGTCCCGCCACATCCGAAGTGAGCGCGTCGTCGGTGCCGTCGCGCAGGGCCCGGTAATAACGCAGCGCCACTACTTCCGCGATCATCAGCACCAGCAGTTCCATGCGCAGGCCCATGAGACGCCGCAGCCGTACGAAGGCCGTGTCGCTCCAGTGCCCGGTCAACGTCGGCACGCCCCCCGCAGCCAGCAGACTGGCCAGCAGTCGGGCATGGTTCTGTTCCTCGGCAATGAAGAGCCGGACCGCCTTCCCGTAGTCGGCATCGCCGACCTGGTCCGCTTTGCCGACGAGGTTGGCACCGTCACCGTCTTCGCCGACCTGGAAGCGCTGGATGCTGGTCCACACCGCCGTATGCAGCGTCGCGCTTTGCCCCCAGTCCGGCTCGCCCTGGGTACGCCTGCGCTCGCGCTCGTCCTCGAAACGCCTTGTCCACTTGGCGAAGCCGCCGGTAGGCACCCGGTCTCCCCTCTACGGGACACACCCGTGCCCCGGAGAGGGACGACGCAGTCGGACACCAAACCGTTCCAGTGCTGCCAGGCGCCCACCGTTCTCCAATGCACATGCACGCGCCGTGCGAGAGACCTGCCGGTCCCCTCGTGCACAGCCACTTCCCCAGTGCAGGTTGGCATCAGTGGCTGACATCAACGTCGTCGGACAATCATGGATCTGGGTAGTCAGAGGTGGATCAGCAACCGCCCCGGAACACGACCAGGAGAGGTTTCCTCTCGGGCTGGCCCTTTGGCGTTTCCGGTGCTGCGCCCGGGAGGGCCTCACGGCACTTCATCGTCGGGCGCCGGGTTCAAGTGGCCCAGGGCGTCCCCCAGGTCGAGTTCCGTGGTGCTGCGGGTTTGGAAAACCTGTTCGAATAGTTCTGCTGTGCGGTGCTGGGTCTGGTCGGTTCGGACGAGTTGTTGGAACAGGGCGGCGTCCGCGCGTACTTCGGCGGGTGTGGGGAGGCTGACGGCGTTGATGGCGGACTCGGCGGCGATCAGCGCGTCTTGGGGGAAGCCGCTTATGCGTGTGGCTAGGCCTGCTACGAACTCGTCCAACTCGGCGTCGGGGATCGCACGGTTGATCCATCCGTAGCGTTCGGCGAGGTCGGCGTCGAAGTCTGCCGACGTGAGTACGGCTTCCAGTGCACGGCCCCGGCCCAGCAGGCGGGTGAGGTGCTGGATCGCGCCCGCGCCCGGGGGTGCGCCGATTCCCACTTCGGGCTGGCCCAGGACGGCGTTCTCCCGGGAGGCGAAGCGCATGTCGCAAGCGAGGAGGAACTCACTGCCCGCTCCCCTGGCACGGCCGCGCAGCTTGGCGATGGTGACGACCGGGAGCCGGCTCAGCTTGCGGAACAGCATGCCGAGGGAGGCGTCGCCGGGGCCGCCGGCCTTCGCGGCCTCGGCGGTGTACTCGGGGACTTTCGTCATGTCGACGTGCGGGAAGAAGAAGTCGGCGTCCGCACTGTCGAAGATCACCACATGGGGGGCGGCCGGACGTGACAGTTCCTTGATCAGGGTGACCAGGTCCCGTACGACCTCGGGACCGATGAGGTTCATCGGCGGCGCGTCGAACGTGGCGTACAGGACAGCACCGTTACGCCCGGTCCCGGTCCCGGTCCCGGCCCTAGTCCTGATGGTTTCGTACGAGGCTGTCATCTCGGACCTCCTCATCGCTCGGCACCGTCCTCATAGGGGACCGGTTGGTGCGGAGTGAGGGATCTGGGGGCAGATCTCGTGGAGTGCTCTCGAGCAGGGTGGTGCTCGGCCCGAACCCCTCGCGCCCCAGCTCAGCCCCCCATTCGAGGCCGGGCAGTGGCCTTTCGGCCCCACCTACCATGCTATGCCGCCCCTCGTGGGCGGGCTCCTCGAACGGGTCGGAGCGAGCCGATCGGGACTCTTCGAAACATTCGAAGAAGTGTCCTCGCATTTTGATCTCACCGTCGCAGGTGCCTTTACCGCAGACAATCCAGTCAGCGGGATACAGCGTTTGAACTGGCTGAATGTCTGCCCCCGAGGGATCTCTCGTCCTCGAATGTTTCGTCTTGACTGCCGAAACAGTTGACAGTTGACAGGGCCAGATCAACACTGTTCGCCGTTGGCAGAGTTCGACTCCTGCCGATGCGGGCCGCAACTCTGCCCGGCCCCCGGGGCGGTCGCCGTCAGCGGAGGTTCAGCGTCGACCTCGCAGGCGCGTGTCACGTCGCCTGGCCCCCATCGGCCTCATGAGGACGAGGAGGAAGCAATCGCATGAGCAAGTCACCCGCACACCCGACGGGCCGTACGACCGGCCGCCACTTCCGGTTATCCAGCTACTTCAGGCCGCGCTTCAGGCTGCTCATCAGCAGTGCCTGCACCATGCTGCTGGTCGCCGTGGCCGCGATGGCCCTGCCCGGCACCGCCCACGCCGACACGGTCGTCACCACGAACCAGACCGGGACCAACAACGGCTACTACTACTCGTTCTGGACCGACTCCCAGGGGACGGTCTCCATGAACCTGGGCTCCGGGGGCAACTACAGCACCACCTGGAGCAACACCGGGAACTTCGTCGCCGGCAAGGGCTGGGCCAACGGCAGCCGCAGGAGCGTGACCTACTCGGGCTCCTTCAACCCGTCCGGCAACGCCTACCTGGCCCTCTACGGATGGACGTCGAACCCGCTCGTCGAGTACTACATCGTCGACAACTGGGGCACCTACCGGCCCACGGGAACGTTCATGGGCACCGTCACCAGTGACGGCGGTACGTACGACATCTACAAGACGACGCGGTACAACGCCCCGTCCGTCGAGGGCACCAAGACGTTCGACCAGTACTGGAGTGTCCGGCAGTCGAGGAGGACCGGCGGCACCATCACCACCGGCAACCACTTCGATGCCTGGGCCCGCGCCGGAATGCCCCTCGGCAGCTTCAGCTACTACATGATCATGGCGACCGAGGGATACCAGAGCAGCGGGAACTCCAACATCACGGTGGGCGAATCGGGTTCGGGCGGGGGTGGAGGCGGGGGCGGTAGTAGTTGCTCCGCGACGCTCTCCGCGGGCCAGTCGTGGAGCGACCGCTACAACCTCAACGTCGCCGTCACCGGATCCACGGCCTGGACCGTGACCATGAACATCCCATCCCCCGCCAAGGTCCTCTCCACCTGGAACACCAGCGCCACCTACCCCAACGCCCAGACCCTCACCGCCAAACCCAACGGCAGCGGAAACAACTGGGGCGTCACCATCCAGCACAACAACAACCACACCTGGCCAACCGTCTCCTGCACCACAAGCTGACCCTCGAAAACCCCCCACGATGTTGAAGGAGCACTCGGCATGAGAACCCGGAGAAATCGGAGAGCCCGTCTCCCGTTACGTTCCCTGATCACCAGGCTGGCTGTCGTCGCCCTGGCTGCCGCGAGCACTCTGACCGTCCACGCCGCCGCTCCCGCGCAGGCCGCCGCCTGCAACGGATACGTCGGGCTCACCTTCGACGACGGCCCGTCCAGCAACACCCCGGCCCTGCTCAACGCGCTCACGCAGAACGGGCTGCGGGCCACGATGTTCAACCAGGGCCAGTACGCCGCCGCCAACCCGTCCCAGGTGCGGGCCCAGGTCAGCGCCGGAATGTGGGTCGGCAACCACAGCTACACCCACCCGCACCTGACCACGCTCGGTCAGGCCCAGATCGACTCGGAGATCTCCCGGACCCAGCAGGCCATCGCGAACGCGGGCGGCGGTACGCCGAAACTGTTCCGGCCGCCGTACGGCGAGACCAACGCGACGGTGAGGGCGGTCGAGGCCGGGTACGGCCTGACCGAGATCATCTGGGACGTCGATTCGCAGGACTGGAACGGCGCCAGTACGGACGCGATCGTGGCGGCCGCCGGCCGGCTCACCGGCGGCCAGATCATCCTGATGCACGACTGGTCCGCCAACACACTCGCCGCGATCCCGCGGATCGCGCAGGGGCTGACCGCACGCGGCCTGTGTGCCGGCATGATCTCGCCAACCACCGGCCGTGCCGTTGCTCCTGACGGTGGATCAGGCGGGGGCGGGGGCGGCGGCAGTTGCTCCGCCACGCTGTCCGCGGGCCAGTCGTAGAGCGACCGCTACAACCTCAACGTCGCCGTCACCGGATCCACGGCCTGGACCGTGACCATGAACATCCCCTCCCCCGCCAAAATCCTCTCCACCTGGAACACCAGCGCCACCTACCCCAACGCCCAGACCCTCACCGCCAAACCCAACGGCAGCGGAAACAACTGGGGCGTCACCATCCAGCACAACAACAACCACACCTGGCCAACCGTCTCCTGCACCACAAGCTGACCCTCGAAGACCCGCCTGAATACCCCCTGAAGATCCGAAACACCGCACCTGTGGCGCGACGGCTGTGGCCGCCGCGCCACACTGCCGCGTCCAGTGGCGCACCGAGGGTTGCTCGACGTCCGGACCTCCGTGGTGCGGCGTGGAGGCATAGCCTTTCGCGGGACTGGGGAGCGCGGCGACGAGCAGTGGCAGGACGTCGGTCGCCACGCCGAGCGACATCCACACCTGGTGGGGACGACGGCCCTCCAACGGGCTGTCGGGGCAGCGGGTCATCTCGTACGGAAACCAGTGCAGGCGGTCCCTCACCCATCGCGCCAAGATACGGAACTTCGAGGACGTACGGCCAGGGAGTCGACCTCGAACTATCCGAGCACGACCCGCTGGCACACCCCCTGCCCCGGTCCGCCTCGGCGCTTAGCCCCATGCCCACTTGGGCACCCTCACCCCCATGCGGCCGCGATGGAAGCGCGCGGGACTGGCGACTGGGCTCGTCCTGGTGGTGTGTGGTTACGTCTTGCTGCTGTGGCGGGGGCCCTGGTGGCTGGACGGGCGGCATCTGCGGGCCGACAATCTGGAGGCGGCGGACGGTGTTGTCGTCACCGGTGTTCGCACGGCTCTGGTTGCTCTGGGGGCGGGAGCAGTCGCGGCGGCCGGTCTCTACTACACCGATCGCAGTTTGCGGCATACGCGGGAGCGGGACCGCGAGCAGGCGGAGCTCTCGCGAGAGGCGCAGGTGACCGACCGCTATGTGGAGGCCATCAAGCTGCTGGCGTCGGATCGTACGGTTGAGCGTCTGGGCGGCATATACGCCCTCGAACGCATCATGCGTGACTCCCCCAAGGATCACCTGACGGTCGTCGAGGTGCTCGCCTCGTTCATCAGGGAGCACACGCTCCTGGGCACCGCGGGAGAAGCGCGGGTGCGGGCCGACCCTCATCCGACCGAATACGTGCAGGCGGCGTTGACCGTGCTGGGGCGGCGCCCGGTGACGCACGAACCTTTCCGCATCGATCTTCGGCAGACCGATCTGAGGGGCGCCGACCTCAAACAGGCCCGGCTGGACCGGATCCGTCTGGGCAGCGCGGAACTGAACGGCTCCGATCTCACCGAAGCGCGGCTGGAAGACGCCTGGCTGCAGGAGACCTGCCTCGAAGGCGTCTGGCTGGACCGCGCGTACCTTGGCGAGGCCAATCTGCGCGCGGCCAACCTGCAGGGGGCCAGTCTCGTGGACGCCGATCTGTCGAACGCCAACCTGATCGGGACGGACCTGTCAACTGCGCGCGGTTGCACGACGGAGCAGGTTGCCGCTGCCGCCGCGATCGACGAGGCGACGAAGCTGCCGATCGGCGTCGTGGCCAAACCGGCGCCCGAATAGGCCCGTTACGACTGAGTGGGGGCCGGGGTCAGGGTCGGTGGGGGTGCTGGGGCTGTTTGTTCCCTGGTCAGGGCTGTGGTGATTTTGTGGGCCAGGAGGGGGTCTGCCGGGAGTACGTGGGAGGCGAACCAGCGGGCTGCCGCCGGGGCGGGGGACGGTTCTACGAACTCGGCGCCCGCGTAGTCGTCGAGCGGGGGGTCGTAGACGTAGCCGGAGACCACGCCGTGGCGCACCAGGCGGGTGATGAGGGTGTCGCGGTCCTGGACCAGGAGCGGGGCCCGGAAGAGAGGGAGCGGGGCGTCCACCGGCATCCGGTCACGGAGTGCCGGGGAGGCCCAGGGTGTGTCCGAGAGGAGGGCTACACCGGCGCCGCGTTTGGTGAGGTTGGCGTCGAGGGCTGCCATGCGTAGCTCCAACTGTCCGCGTACCAGGACTCCGTGGCGGGACCGGAAACCGTGCAGGTCGACGCGTACCCAGGGTTCGTACGCGGCGAGGCTCGGGGGTTCGAGTCCACAGGCGGAGAGGCGTGGCCGGTGGAGGGGCATGCGGTAGGCGTCGCGTTCGAGCAGGCCCAGGCGTTGCAGCGTTCGCCAGACGGGGCGTACCAGGTGGAGGGTGCGTACGGTGGATCGCGCCAGGGGGCGGAGGGTCGCGGTGAGGTCGTCGCGGAGGCGGCGTGGTGCGAGGAGTTCGTCGCGCAGGGTCTCCAACTCCCTTCGGGCACGCGCGTCTTCGACGGCCAGGAAACCGCCGGCCGTCGACGCCACATGCTTGGACAGGCTGAAGGCCGCCGCCCTTCCGAACGTCCCGATCGGCTGCCCGTCCACCCGTGTGCCGATCGCGTGCGCCGCGTCCTCGAACAGCGGGATCCCCAACTCCTCGCACCGGCGGCGCAGTTCCACGACCTGGTCCGGGATCCCGTACAGGTTGGTGGTCAGGACGGCGTCCACGTTCCGCCAGGTCGACTCCGGTACGGCGGCCGGGTCTATGTTGCCGTCGCACACGGACACCGGAGCCATCACCGGGCGCAGCCCGGCCGCGAGGACGACGAAGAGGATCACGTCGTCGTTCACCGGTGACATCAGCACCCGTGCGCCGGGCGCACACCAGCGCCGTAGCGCCAGGTACAGGGCCAGTCTGGCCGAGGGCGTGTAGACGCATTCCCGTCCGAGCCGCCGTGACATCGTCGCTGCGAGCCGCGCTCCGTACGACATCGTCACCTCTTCCGTTCGCGTCCGTCGTTCCGTTTGGAGGGTTCGACGGATTCAGTGAGGGCACAGCGCGCAGGGCCGACCCCCGGCATCGCGCGCCGACGACGAGGGCTGGGGGGGGGAGAGGTGAAGGGTGGTGGGGGGCCGATAACGGTCTCAGCGGGGTCGGGGGTCCGTTCGGGTCGCGGCCGGGCGGGCCGAGGTGCGCAGGGTGCCGGCCGTCTTCAGGAGGCGGTCCGCCGGTTCGCGCAGCCTGGGGTGGGCCAGGACCGTGTTCCGCAGGCCGCGGACCGGCCTGCGCCACAACCGGTGTGCCGCCGCGACCGGGTTGGGCCGGGTCGCGAACCCCTCGCCCACGCGCAGCTCGCGGGTCTTGAGCCAGTCCTTGTACTCCTTGTCGCCGCGCCCCATGTCCATGAGCCGCACACCCTGCCGGCCGGCCGCCTCGGCCATCCGCAGGTGCATGATCAACCCGGGCGAGTAGTAGCGGAGTTCGGGGTCGTACGCCGTGAACCAGGCCGCGAACACGGTGCGCGAGGTCGGTCCGAAGTGCGCGGCCACCGGGCGGTCGCCCGCGTACACCACGGACAGCATGCCGGTGAAGTGTTCCTCGCGGACGTGGAAGAGGTGGTCGACCAGGTTCACGATCCACGGCCGCGCGAAGCGGTCCATCCGTCCCGTCCTGCGGTACTGGGCGGACTTCCACTCCATGAGCCGGTGCAGCATCCGCGGGTCGCGCTCGTCGAAGACGAACCGCATCTCGCCCAGGTCCCGGCCCAGGCGGCGTTCCTTCTTCAGTGTCGTCTTGGCCAGCCCCGGGTACGCGCCGCGCAGCCACTCCGCGTAGCCGCCTTCGCCGACCTTCAGGTCGAGTACCGGTGAGGCGAACGTCCCCGTGACGTATCTGCCGAAGGGTCTCTGCTCCTCGACGAGGTGGTCGAACTCGAAGACGGACAGCCCGCAGGCCTTCAGCAGTCGCTGGGAATCCCAGGTGACCCCGGGGCGGTGCACCAGGGCCTGGCAGTCGGAGAGGCCGAGCCCGATGGCCCGGCCGACGCCGAAGGCGTTGCGCTCGTACGGGAGGAAGCCGACGGGCTCGCCGTTCTCGTGCAGGACCGCGACCCGTGCGCCGCTGCGGTGCCTGCCGACTCCGGCGGCGAACTCCGGTGCGAGGAAGGGGTTCGCGTAGTGGGGGGACTCCTCCATCGCCCGGTGCCAGGCCTGGACCAGCGAGGGGCCCAGCTCCTCGGGTCGGTGGATCGTGATGTCCGGCCCGGCGGACCGGGCTGCTTCGACGGACTGATCGGCCCGGGTGTCCTGAGCGCCCTGACCAGCATGATTTGACTGACCTGTCTGATCTGGCTGGCCTGACTGCGTGGATTGCCTGGATCGCATGGGCGACCGCTCCCCCAATTCCCCCATGACGCGCCGTCCGCGTCCTGTCACTTCCTTGATCGATTCCCTGGCCGGCTGCTAACTGTTCGGCGGAGCTCAAACGTCGCGAAAGGTACGCACGCTGTCAAGGGTGCCTGTCGTAACGGAAGGGTGCGGATCGGATGTCGCGGTCGCCCATTCCCAGAAAGTCCGTCGTCGGAGAGACCGCCGTCGGGAAGACCGTCCGCAGAAAGACCGTTCTCGGAAAGTCCGTCGTCAGAAAGACACTTCCGCCGTGTCCGTGGTCCTCCCGCGGCGGCCCGGGGCCCGCTGCTCCTGCCAGTACAGGTTGGTGTGTGCGACGACCTGGGCCGGAGGCGGTGCGCCGTACGCCGTGAGGTCTTCCGTCGTGTGGGCGTCGGCGACCAGCGTCACGTCGTAACCACGGACGAAGGCGCCGTGCAGGGTCGAGCGGACGCACGCGTCGGTCTGGGCGCCCGTGACGACGAGCCGGCCCACGCCGCGCTCGGCGAGCAGCGCCTCCAGCTCGGTGTCCTCGAAGGAGTCGCCGTAGAGCTTGTGGACGAGCGGCTCGGCGTCGGCGCGGACCAGCTCCGCCACGTACTGCCAGCTTTCGCTGTCCCGCTTGAGCTGGTCGTCGGAGTGCTGCACCCACACGACGGGCACGTCCTCCGTGCGGGCCTTCTCCAGCAGTGTGTTGATGTTCGCGATCACGCCGTCGCGGTCGTGGACGTCCGTCATCGCCCCGTTCTGGACGTCGATCACGAGCAGCGCGGTGTTCGGCCTGTCGGGCAGGATCGTCATGGGAGCCTCTCCGTCTCTGGTCCCACCACACTAGGCCGGGCCAGTGACAACGGCCCGGGGTCGCGCGGACGGCCGTACGCGACCGCCCGGTTCCCGGTGGCGCCTTGGGGTTCGGCGGGAGCGCGCTGTGCGCTCGCTGTGAGTTCCCTGATTCTCATTCTTCCCTCAGTGCGGGCTCACCGACGCCCCAGACGGGGGCGCGACGTTCGTCTCCCAGCCACCCGTCTCCCACCCTGGAGTGCGCGTCATGACGACCCTCGCCCCGCCGACCCGCGACGAAGGGGTCCGGCAGCACTCGCACCGGGCCGGGCCGCCCGCCGACGGAGGCGTCAGGCCCCGCGTCCGCAGGCTGTTCACGGGCCCGCCGGACGACCCGCGCTGGGCCAGGCCCGCGCTCTGGGCGATCCTCGTCCTGGCCGTCGGCCTGTACGCCTGGAACGTCTCCTCCATCACCGGCAACAGCTTCTACAACGCCGCCGTCTACAGCGGCACCAAGAGCTGGAAGGCGTTCTTCTTCGGCGCCCTGGACTCGGGCAGCTTCATCACCGTCGACAAGCCGCCGTTCGCGCTGTGGGTGATGGGCATCTCGGCGCGCGTGTTCGGCTTCGGTACCTGGCAGTTGGCGCTGCCGATGGTCGCGGTGGGTACGGGATCGGTGGCACTGCTGTACCGCATGGTCAAGCGGGACTTCGGCGCGGTGGCGGGCAGCGTCGCCGCGCTGGCGCTCACGCTGACCCCGATCACGGTGGCGATCAACCGGGACACCAACCCCGACCCGGTCCTCGTCTTCCTGATGCTCCTCGGCGCGGCCGGGCTGATGAAGGCCGTGCGGGGCGGACGGCTGATGCCGTTGGTGTGGTCGGCGGTCGCGATCGGGTTCGCGTTCAACACGAAGATGATGCAGGCGTACGTCGTCCTGCCGGTCTTCTTCCTCGTCCACCTCTGGGCCGCCAACGCCTCGCTCGGCAGGCGGATCCGCAACCTCGCCGTCGCCACGGTCGCGCTCGTCGTCTCCAGCGCCTGGTGGATGGTGGTCGTCGACCTGTGGCCCGCGTCCTCGCGCCCCTACATCGGCGGTTCGACCGACAACACGGTCTGGGACCTCGTCATCGGCTACAACGGCTTCGGCCGTGTCTTCGGGGCGAGTTCGTCCGCGGGCGGGGCGGGGAACGGCGCCAGTTTCGGCGGAACCGCGTCCGTCTACCGGCTGTTCAACGACATCATGGGCGGCCAGATCTCCTGGCTCATCCCCTTCGCCCTCATCGCCCTCGTCGGCGGTCTGGTGCTGCGCGGACGGGCTCCGCGTACGGACGCCAAGCGCGCGGCGCTGCTCCTGTGGGGCGGCTGGTTCGTCGTGCACTACCTGACGTTCGCCCTCGCGGAGGGCACCTTCCATCCGTACTACGTCACCGCCATGGCGCCCGGTGTCGCCGCCCTGGCCGGTATCGGCGGCGTGATGCTGTACCGGGCGTTCCGGGACGGTCCGGCGGCGAAGTGGGGCTGGGTCCTGCCGCTGGCCGTCGCGGTCAGCGCGGCCTGGGCGGTCGTCCTGCTCCAGCGGGTCTCGGGCTCCGGGACGCTCTACACCGTCGCCGAGACCGTGGCCGGTGTCGCGGGCGCGGCCTCCGTACTCGGGCTGCTCGCAGGGCGGTTCTTGAAGCGGCGGCGACTGCTGGGCCTCGCGGCACTGGCGGCGGTCGTCGCCCTGCTCGCCGGTCCGGCGGCGTACTCGGTCTCGGCGGCCACGAGCGCCTCCAGCAACGGCACCAACCCGACGGCCGGTCCGAGCACGGGCGGCGGTATGGGTGGCGGCGGCGCGGGCGGAGGCATGGGCGGCGGCGCGCCGTCCGGCTCCGGTACCGGCACCGGCGCTGCGGGCAGGAGCGGCAGCGCGCCTACCGGCAACGCGCCGAGCGGTACCGGCGCGGAGTCCGGAGGCACCGCGCCCTCCGGCAGCGGATCCGGCGGTACGTCGTCCAGCGGCGGTCAGTTGGGCGGAGGAGCCGGCGGCGGTACTCAGGTCAGCTCCGAGATGATCACGTACCTGGAGAAGAACCAGGACGGCGCCAACTGGCTGGTGGCGGTGGCCACCGACCAGACGGCGGCCTCGATCATCCTGGAGTCCGGCGAACCCGTCATCTCCATGGGCGGCTGGTCCGGCACCGACAACGCCATGACCCTCGCCAAGCTCAAGTCCCTGGTGAAGTCCGGCCAACTGCACTACATCGTCGTCAGCAGCGACGGCGGCCAGGGCACGGACTCCGAGATCACCACCTGGGTCGAGGCGAACGGCACCGCCGTCAACTCCTCGTCCTACAGCTCCGGTTCCACCACTTCTTCTACGTCGAGCAGTGGGGGCCTGTACCGCCTGGACGCCTCCGACGTCAGCTGAGCCAACCGTCCATCCCCGATGGGCGGGCCACCGGACACCCCCTTCCGGCGGCCCGCCCCTCTCAGTCGCCCCGCTCCCGAAGAATCCGGGCCGTTCGAGTGTCGAGGTCCTTACGGAAGCGGAGGGCGCGCTCGGCGTGAGCGAGGCGGTATTCGTGTTCGAGGTGCTCCATGCGATCGGTCGTGTCCAGTTTCGTGCGGTGACGCTGCACCTCGTACTCCATGGTGGCGCAGGCGTGCTGGACCTGGAGGTCGTCGGAGTGCAGTCGACGGCTCGCTGCGAAGCGAGCGGTGACCAGGCGGTCGTACGTCGTGGAACCGCTCATGAGTTTGGCCAGGACGGGCATGGCGTCGACGACGAGGAGCAGGAGGTGCAGCACGAGGGCCACAGAACCGGCATACCAGTCGGACCAGGCGACGGCCTTGAGCGCGTGCGCTCTGGTCAGGATCCCGTCGTCGTCGAGGTCGGTCGCCCGCTGCCGCGTCTTGGTGTCGATGGCGCGCTGAAGAGCGGGCTGGTACGCCTCGGCGGCCGTGTCCTTCTTCGCGGCCAGGGTGTGGCCGGCCGCCACCAGCGCCGCCAGGTCGCTCTCGTACTTCTTGATCTCGCTGGTCGCGCGGTAGGCCGAGGAGTCCGCGCGGGCGCGCTCACACGTCTGGCTGACGTCGGCGTAACCACGCCACCAGATCCATTTGCCCCGGGCGCACTCGCGCTGCTCGGTGGCCATCTTGCGGTTCAGAGACCTGTTGATCGAGTCGACCTCAGTCCGCATGGCCTTCGTCCGGGCAATGTTGCTCTTGATCTGTTCGCCCAGTTCGACCGGTGAACCCGGCACCTTGAGCTGGTACTCACCGCATTCGGTACGGTCGGTGGTCCGCTCGCCGCCGGTGGGGTTACAAGACACGAGCATGCCCCGGTAGTCCGCGACCCTCCGTTCGTTGCCGACCGCGATCTCCTGCCGGATCTCCCTGTCGAAGATCTGGAAGAGGAGCGGTTCGGCGATGAAGATACCGAGGAGTACGGAGAGCGCCAGGCGGGGCAGCAGTATCCGCAAGGGGCTCTTGGCCGTCAGCGCGCCGTGGGTGCTGGACACCAGCCAGCTGTCCAGGGCGAGGATCAGCCATAGCCAGACCCCGGCCACCACGATTACGGCGGGGAACGGAAGGTCGGGCCGGATGGTGGCGAGCGCGACGGCCATCGAGACGCCAGCAAGCAGGGCGGTGTTGACGACGATGACGCCATACCAGGTGTATCGAGGCCGTTCCTCCGGAACCCAGTCCAGTACGTCCTCGCGGATGCCGATCACCCGGCGCAGCCGCACCGCGAGCCCCGCCTCGGGTCGCGCGGGGCGGAAGGGCACGGTCATCTCGGCGAGCGGAGCCCGGTCGGCAGGATGGACCGGCAGATCAGTGGCCAACGTGCGCCTCCATGTCACCGGTACCGAGGTCGCTGTCGCTGTCGTCGCCCTCGTCCGGGCCCGGATCCGGGTCCTCGTCGCTCTCGTGGTCCGCCTCGACGTCGACCACGTCGACCACGTCGGTGTCCGTGGGCCGCTTGTCGCGCCGTTCCTCCGACGCCGTGTGTACCGCCGGGCCCTGGGCGAGTGCCGGAGCACCGTACTGGGGGATCTCCCCCACGCTGTTGATGAAGGCACCGGGGTCGACGGCGGTGTTGTCGACCAGGCCGCGCTCGATGAGCAGCTTGCCGATGTCTCGGTTGACCTCGAGACGCTTCTCCGCCCAGTCGCGCTGCTCCTTACTCAACTGCTGCGCGTCCTCTCGGCGCTCCGCGTGTTCGCTCTGCTGGTCCGCGCGCTCCAATTCCTTCCTCTTGTCGTCCCGTTCGACCTGCCAGCGCTGATCGTCCCGTTCGAGGGTGGCCCGTCGCTCGTCGTACTCCCTCTCGAGCTTCGTCAGGGCGTCCTCCCGGTCGGTGCGGCGCGCCTCCGCCGCGCGCAGCCGGTCGGCGAAGGTGTCGGCGGAGATGTCCCCGTTGCGGTAGGCGTTCAGGTCGGCGGCTATGGGGTCGTTGCCGATGACCCTGAGGTCCTCAGTCATCTCGTCGCGGACGAACCCGTTCTGCCGCGCCTTCAGCGTGAGGTCGTGATGCTGCTCCTCGGCGCTGACGACGTGGTCGTAGCGCGTGCGCAGCGTCTCGTACTCCTGACGGTTGTGCTCCTTGCGCAGCGCCTCCTCGCGCCGGATCTCCTCGCGATCCCGCTCCTTCTCGGCCAGGGCCAGGGCTCGTTCCCGCTCCACCTCCTCCCGGAGGCGGTCCTTCTCCCGGGCGCGCCTGGTCTCCTCGACCTCGCGTACGTGCGCGGCGAGTTCCTCGGGTGACAGGACCTCCACCGCACGGGGGTACGCCTTCAGGCCCGAGACGATGTGCGGCCGCATCTCCTGGTACGCGGTCAGCCGCGCGTCGATACGGCGGCGCACGAGGGCCGAGTCGACGATCGACAGATCGCCGCCCTGCTCGATAAGACCGGGGACCGCGCGGAGATAGTCCAGGAGCAGCGCCTCCACGTCGGTGACCCCGTCCCGTACGACCGTGCGCGCGTCCGAGACCGTGCAGTGGAAGGTCGTCCGCACGGTGAAGTCACCCCCCTCCGCGGACGGGATGCGCATCTCCACGACGACGGGCACGCCGACGCTCCGGTCGACAACCGTGACCGAACTCGCGGCGACCACCACCGGATCGTCGGGCCGCAGCCCGCCGTGGTCCTCGATGTACTCCTCGCCGACCCGGAAGATCCGCACCTCGTGCGCGGCCAGCAGCGGCAGGTCGTCCTCGCCCCTGACGGGACGCTTGTTGAACCACCCGCCGCCTTGCCGCGGCCGTCCGTACTCCCGCTGTTCGACGAACGGGTAACTCTCAGCCATGTGCGTCAGTCCTCCGTGCTCAGTACGGTGGTGAGGAAGGTGTCGATGAGTGCCGCGGTGGTGTTGCCGGAGCGGACCGCGGCGGGGCGCAGGGCCGCGGCGAGGAGCCGGCGTTCGTCCGGCGGGAGCGCGGCGCCCACGCTGTGGCCGAACTGCCCGGCGGTGGCCTGGGGCTCCTCGCCCACGGCCGACAGCGCGCGCAGGGTGTCGTACAGAGCCCGCAGCGCCAAGGTCCGCCGCGGCCGGTTACACAGCACGCCCGCCCACAACTCACCCAGCTTTCCTATGAGTTGAGGCTGCCGCTCCATCAGCGTGGCGCACACGGGCTGCCCCGTGCGCAGGTCGCCCACCCTCAGGACGGCCAGGACTGCGTCGAAGGTGTTCTCCCTCAGCTGGGTGGCGACGGTGGTCCTGCGCTGGACGCCCAGCCGGTGCGCCAGGGCGCGGAAGACCACGCCACCGTCCTCCCGGCACTCCGCGAGTACGGCGACGAGGTCGGCGAGGGCGAACATCGCCTCCTCGGACTGGCCGCTGCGCCGGCTGATCAGATGCCACAGCAGCTTGACGGCGTCGGTGGGAAAGCGAACCCCCAGTTCCCCGCCGAACGCGGCCACCGCCGTCGAGCGCAGCCCCGGGTCGCGGGACAGGACCCAACTGCGGGCGAGGGTGAGCGCGGTGGCGTCGAGGTTCTCGTCTAGACACATCCAGCACAGGACCAGAGTGGCCATGGACTGCCCGGCGGGGCCCGCCTCGCCGTGTGCCCAGGGCTCCAGATAGGACTCGGCGACCTCGTCGAAGGCGGGCCTGGCGAGCAGGGCCAGACCGGAGGCGACGGACAGGTGCAAGCCCGTTCCGGGGATCAGGATGAGCTCGGTCAGCCAGTCCTGTACGCCGTCCCAGTACGCCTTCGAGTGGTTCGTCCACAGCTCCTCCAGGACCCACTGGCGGTACTGCGGACTGGGGAAAACGAGCACGGTCCGGGTGAGCGCGCCGTGCTTCTGCTCCTCGGTCGCAGCCAGCAGGTTGCGGGTCAGGGAACGCCGTCGGTCGACGGCGGGCTGGGCCCCGGCCGACTGCGCCGCGGCGGGTTGCGTTGCTTCCGGGAAGGCCGGGAAGGCCGGTGCGATCCGGGGTTCCAGCCGTTCCTGCCACGACTCGAACTCGCGGTATCCGGCACCGATGGCGAAGGCGAGTACCGTCACCTCGGCGGTCTCCTGGAGCGAGCGTTCCACGGCGAACCACTCGCGCACGGGTTGCGCCGCGCTGCTTCCGTATTCCCGCCACACTCCGGCGGGGTCGGCACCCCGCGCGATCCGCGCCGCCGCGGCGGTCACCTCCGCGATCAAGCACTCAGCGGGCAGCAGTTCGACGGCCTCTTCGACGACGGTGCCGGCGCAGCCCGCCTTCCGCAACCGCAGCCGCAGCACGTCCGCCAGATCCGGTGCGCTCCAGGGCACATGGCGTACGGACTCGGGTGGTTTACCCCTGATGGTGTGCACGGTGGTGACCACCAGGTGTGCCTCCTGGTCGCGCACCGCGTCCCGTACGCGCCTCCAGTCGAAGTCCGCGGTCCCGGACGAGCCCTCGTTCATCCGGTCGAGCAGCACATAGCCGACGCCCTTCTCGAAGGCGGGGCGACCGGTAGCGAGTTCGTCCAGGCTTCGGCCGGGCGAGAGCACCACGTACTCCGTTCCGTCGGCGACAGCATTGAGGAGCGCCACGGCGCCCGAACGCTTGCCCACTCCGGGCGGCCCGACCAGCACCACCACACTGTCCCGGTCCAGGTCCGCCACCGCCTCGTCGAAACAGGGTGGTTCGACGTACGACTCCAGGATCGTGTCCGCCTCGCCAGCGTCGAGCCGTCCGACGGCCGTACGGCGGGCGTTCGGGTTGTCCGCGCCACCGGGGCCGCCGATGCCGAAGTGCGCCTGACGGGCGTCGAGGGCGCCGAGGAAGTACTGGTTGACGTTGTGGTGGGGCGCATTGTGGTGAGGCGCCGGATTCGGCCGGTCGGTGCCGGGCTGCTCGTCCCTGGACTGTTGGACTTCGGGCTGCTCGTCTCCGGGCTGTTCCACTCCGGCCGCGCCCTCGGGTTTTTCCTGCTCAGGAGGTTCTTCGCGCTGTTCCTGGTTCATCCTCTGCCGTCAATCGGGGGTCATTTGGAGATTCCGAAGACGGCGCCCTGTGCGTTCACGGTTCCGTGAAAAGTCTGAACGACCGTGTCTGGCGCAGTAGTTGGAGCACTCTGGGGGCGCGCGACTACTGGTTCACCACCCTTCGCAGCGCCCGCGCCCTCCTCACGCCCCGAAACGCTCCCCGCGCCGCCGTGCAGTTCAAGCCCTCGCACGTCATGTCCGGGCACCCAGATCCAGGCCCGGCCCATGTACTCTTTCTCCTCGATCCGTACCTGGAGGAACTCCTGAGACCGGATGGTGGTGTACGCCTCGCGGACCACGTCGTTGAAGACGGTGGCCGAGACCGCCACGGCCAGGCAGGCGTCCGGCGCGGCGGCAAGGGCGGACCTCAGCACCGCGCTGTCGCAGATACGGCCGATCTCGACCGGCGCCCTGCCTGCGAACCCGTTGGCCGCGGGGGACGCCGTACCAAAGTGCACGGCTGCCCTGAGCCGCAGCCACGCCTCGGGCACCCGGCCGTGGTTGAAAGCCCGCAGGCCGGCGTCGAGGTTGCGCATGAACGTGTCGATGAGGGCCGGTTCGGAGGCGCCCTCGGGCAGCACCGCGAACACTGAGTCCCCGGCCTCCTGCGTGACCCACCGCTCTCGTTCCAGCCCTGCCGCGTCGGCCGCCTGCCCGAGCAGTCGGTAAATCGCCTCCTGCAACTGTGTCTGCGTCAGTACGTCGACGCCGCCATATCCCTTCGCGTCGACCGCCAGCAGCAGTCTGCGCCCGAACGTTCCCATGCCGCCCGGTCCGCCCGCACCGTTCATCGTCATGACGCCCCTCGTGTCCGTACTCACTTACCGTTAAGGACTCTTCTCGTGGAATCGGCGTCCGCGCTCCCCCCACCCGCGGACACCGGTACACGCCAGTCGTACACGGCCCGCGCGGGCCGGACCCCGTGGAAGTACGGGATGCAGCAAGATGCGGGAATCCATAGAAGTGACTGGTTCGCACACCGGAGCAGGTGCCTACTTGAGGGGTCGCACCCGTCGACCCGAGGAGGGACCCGTATGCCGCCCGCCGGTGCCACCCCCGACAACCGTCCCGCGCAGTACATGTTCACTACCCTGCAGACCACCCATCAGCACGCGGACACCAAGGCCGGGATCCTGGCGGCCGCGCAGGCCGCACTGGTGGGCACAGCGGACTCATGGAGCGGGCAGGCCCTGCGCACCGTGGAGCGGGGCGGAGCGACTGGCGTGCTGGCCGGGACGCTGTTCACTCTTTTCGTCTGCGGGATGTTCGGAGGCGCGGTCTGTCTGGCGGCGGCCCTACGGCCTCGTGTGCAGCACCCTGGAGGCGTCAACCGATACAGCTTCGTCCACCTCTCCACCGGCCCGGACATCCTGCCCGCCGAGAACCCGGGTGGCGCCGACGAGACCGTGGACCGGCGGGAGTTGTCGCAGACGGTGCGGTTCCTCGCCCGCGTCGCGCTGCGCAAGTACCGATTCCTCACCGGCGCCGTGGTGTGCACGACGGTGATGGGCGCCAGTGCCGGGCTGTCCGTGGTCCTGCGCCCGGTACTGACCTGACGCCGCACCCGGCCGCCGGGCGGCCCGCGTCACTCCCCGTGCGCAAGATCGGCCACCTGCCGGAGCCGAGGCAGGTCGCAGATGGTCGTGGACCGGTATCCGGTCTCCAGCAGGCCGTCCTCGCGCAGTTCGCGCAGTCCCTTGTGGATGGTCGTCTCTGCGGCTCCAGTCAGCGCGGCCATCTCCGGCTGCGTCAGCCGGCAGCCGATGACCACACCACCGTCCCCCCTGCGCCCGTACGCGGTGGCCAGTTCCACCAGGAGCCGGGCCAGCCGTACCTTGGCCGGATAGCCACGGAAGTCCAGCCGCCGCCGGTTGGCCCACCGCAACCGGTCCGAGACGATGCCCGTCAGTGCGATGGCCACTTCCGGGCGCCGCGTCAACAGGCTGTGCAGGATGCCGTGTTGCAGCAGGCGCGCGGTCATCGACCCGCACGCCGTCACCGTGGCCGAGCGCGGTGCCCCGTCCATCGACGCCATCTCGCCGACCGTGTCACCGCCGACACGAACTGCCAAGAGCGATGTCTCGCCGTTCTCCACCGTCGCAGTCACCTTGGCGAACCCGGAAAGAAGCAACAGGACGTGTCTGTCCCGGGCGCCTTCGCTCAGCAGCACCTCCCCCGCCTCGAACCGTGCCTCGACGCCCAGACCGAGTAGTTCCTGCCGCGCCGCCTGCGGCAGCACGCCCAGCAGACTGCGCGCGGGCCAGTCCTCGGAGTTGTGCGACACGATTCCCCTCAGGCCGGTCGGCGACTGCGTCTCAATCCTGCCGCGAAACCCGTACGGATTCCTTTGTACGGGTGTGCCGGGGTGAACGTACGCTTTTAGGTGGGGAGTTCATCCTCGTGAACAGCGGGAGCGGCAAGAGCTGTAGGAAGAACGCATCGGCCATGAAGATGGTGGGGGCGCTGATCGGGGTGTTCCGGCGAACAGCCGGGTACACCCAACGGGAGCTAGCCGAGCGGTTGAGGGTGGACGGGCAGACCCTCGCCTCCATCAAGCAGGGCAGACGGTCCCTGAGAGCGGAATACGCCGAGTTCCTTGACGAACTCCTCGACGCCAAAGGGGCGTTGTCCGCCGACGTGGCGAACATGCCCGAGGTGGATCTGTTTCCCCGGTGGGCCGAGGAGTACATCGACCTGGAGCGGGAGGCGCTGGCGCTGTCCTCGTATCAGAACCAGGCCCTGCCGGGGCTTCTGCAGCCCAAGGAGTATGCACGCGCGGTCTTCCAGAACGATGTCTCCGTCCTCTCCGGGGACGAGATCGAGCAGCGAGCCGCAGCACGCATGGAGCGACAGGATGTCCTGCACCAAGCGAACCCAACGACTGCGAGTTTCATCATCTCCGAGGCGACACTCAAGGACCGGCTCGGCGGCGAGGAGGTCTACGCCGAGCAGCTTCTTCGCCTTCACGAGTGGACCGATCTGCCCGGAGTCACGGTCCAAGTCATGCCGCTGGGACGCGATTTCCATGCCGGGCTCTCCGGCCCGTTCGTGCTCGTCGAAACCGCGGACCATCAGCGCTTCGCCTACGTCGAGGGACAGCTCAACGGCAGGCTCATTGCCGACCCCGACGAGGTCTCCGTCCTCGAACGCAAGTATGCGATGCTGCGGACACAGGCTCTCAATCCTCAGGAGACCAAGAGCCTGTTGGGCCGTTTACTAGGAGAGCAATGAGCACCGCATTGCAGTGGTTCAAGTCCAGCTACAGCACCGAGCAGGGCGGTGACTGCCTCGGAGTCGCGTACGCCTGGCGCGAGTCGAGCTGCAGCAGCGAACAGGGCGGCGCCTGCCTGGAGTTCGTCGCCTCACCGCGTGCCGTCCACGTCCGGGACTCCAAGAACGCCGACGGCGGCCCCGCCCTTGCCGTCACCCCCGCCAGTTGGACGGCGTTCCTGACGCTTGCCCGCGGCTGAGAGCGTCGCGGTCGCCGCGAGGGACGTCGCTGCCATCAGGGTCATCGCCGTCGCGGGCGAGGTCAGTTGAGCCACCGCTCCCGCCAGCGCCGCGCTCACGCCCTGCATGGTGAGCATCCCGGAGGAGTGCAGACCCAGGGCGTGGCCGCTCAGTTCCTCGGGAGTGAGGGCCATCAGGCGTTCCTGCTGGATCAGGCTCGAGCCGAAGCCGACGGAGGCGAGGGCGACGCAGGCCGCCGCGATCGCCGTACCCGGGCGAAGGGCGAAGAACAGGTACGGCCCGGCCAGGAGCAGCAGGAACGGGATGCCCAGCCGGCGGCGGACCGGCGGCGGCAGGAAGCGGCCCGTCGTCACGTCGCCCACGAACATCCCGAACGCGCCGCAGGCGAAGAGCAGGCCCGCCCGGTCGGGGGCGTAGGACACGTACAGGGACTCGCAGCCGACGACGAGGCCGTTCGGGATCCACAGGAGCAGGTACGTCGTGCGGCGCGGGGGCGAGGACCACAGCAGGGCGTTCGTACGCCAGGTCTGCGCGACGGACGGGCGGCCCTCGGTACGCGGTGCGCGTCTGCTCAGGCCGAGCCGGGTGACCAGGGCCGCGGCCAGGTACAGGGTCACCGCGACCACCAGCGTCGCCCTCGGTGACAGCACCACCATCAGCACGCCGCCCGTCGCGAAGCCCGCGATCTGGGTGAGGCCGCTCGCCATGTTGAAGACCGAACGCCCCAGCAGGTAACCGTCCTTGGACAGGATCTCGTTCAGCAGGCCCCAGCGGACCCCGCCGCCGAGCGAGGAGATCAGGCCGAGCATCGCGATGACGGCGAAGAGCGCCCAGAGGGGCAGGCCGGGCGTCGCCATCACCGCCGTGCCGACGGCGAAGGACAGCGCGATGCCCGTCATCGTGGAGCGGGGCGGCAGCCGGTCCGCCGCCGACAGCAGAGTGGTCGCGCCGACCACCTGTGCCAACTGCGGCCCGAACATGCTCACCGCCGACAGCAGAGGTGACTCGGTCGCCTTGAACACCAGCGTTCCGATGGCCAGCGCGCCGATCGTGGAGGCCGCCGAGTGGAGCGAGGAGGAGAGGAAGAGAGGAGTGAACTCCCGGGTGCGGAAGAGATCGGAGTAGCTGCGCATGCGCGGAGTCTGTGGTGCGGGGTGCGGCGGCCGTTATTGTTTCGCACAGGAGCGAAACATCAGGACATCAGGGGTGTGGGGAGGGCGTTCGCGTGGGCTGGTGGCAGGTCAACGCCGACACCCTCGCCGGGAGCCGCTTCGTGCTGTCGCCGCTCGCCGAGACCTTCGCGAGCCTGAAGATGCTGCACGCGGCGGCCGCCTCGCACCCCGGAGAGCAGGCCTGGCTGAGCGCCCATCTCCCCGCCTACAAGCGGCACTTGGCCGCCGACCCCGTCACCGCGCTGCTCATCCGCTCCGGGCTCGGCAGGGACTGGATCGCGGACTTCCTCACGCCCACCCCGCACGAGGACCTGACCGCCTTCGAGGACGAGGTGGCGCGGGTGCGCGCGGTCTCCCCCGCCGACGCGCGCGCCCACCTCACGCTCTCGCTGCGCGGCCCGCTCCCCGCCCGCCTGGACCGCGACGACCTCCCGGAACGCGCCGCGGACCTCCTCACCCACGTGTGGGAGGAGGCCGTACGCCCGTACTGGGCCCGGCGGCGGCGCGTCCTGGAGGCCGATGTCGTCGCGCGCACCGCGCAGCTGAGCCAGGGAGGCTGGGCGGCGGCGCTCGGCGCGCTGCGGCCGGGGATGCGGTGGCTCGGCGACAACCGGCTCCAGGTGAACGCCCACGAGTACCCGCCCCGCGAGATCTCCGGCGCGCGGCTCTTCTTCGTACCGGTCACTCCGCAGCGCGTCGGGTGGGTCTCCTGGGAGGAGCCCCACCGGTACGCGGTGATCTACCCCTGCGCGGGCGCGCTGGCCGGCGATCCGGGCGGAGCGGCCGTGCCCGCGAGCCTGGGCGCGCTGCTCGGACCGGCCCGCGCCGCCGTCCTCGTACTCCTCGACTCCCCGCTGTCCACCACCCAGCTCGTCGCCGTGACCGGGCAGCGGCTGGGGTCCGTCGGACGCCACCTGAAGGTGCTGCTGGACGCGCGGCTCGTGGAGCGGCGGCGGGCGGGACGGTCGGTGCTGTACTCGCGGACGGCCACCGGCGAGGTACTCGTCACAGCCCAGCGGGACCGCTCGGACGGGGAGCCCTTCACCTACCGGAGTTAGGCTCCGAGCCATGACTACTGACAACTCTGTCCTCGATGTCGAGATCGATTCCCTTCAGGGCGGTTCCGCTGACCTCGGGCAGTACCGGGACAAGGCCGTGCTCATCGTGAACGTGGCCTCCAAGTGCGGTCTGACCCCGCAGTACGCGGGCCTTGAGCGGCTCCAGGAGCGGTACGCCGCGCAGGGCTTCACCGTGCTCGGGGTGCCCTGCAACCAGTTCATGGGCCAGGAGCCCGGGACCTCCGAGGAGATCGCCGAGTTCTGCTCGGCGACGTACGGCGTGACCTTCCCGCTGACCGAGAAGGTCGACGTGAACGGGGACGCGCGGCACGGGCTCTACGAGCGGCTGGTGGGGACCGAGGACGCCGAGGGACACAGCGGGGACATCCGCTGGAACTTCGAGAAGTTCCTCATCGGGCGCGACGGCACGGTGCTGGCCCGCTTCTCGCCGCAGACCGAGCCGGAGTCGGCGGAGGTCGTCGCCGCGGTGGAGAAGGCCGTCCAGCGCTAGGTGCTCCGTTGACCTTGCCCCTGGGGCAGGGACCAGCGTCCTGTGTCACCGGGCGGAAGGCGCCCGGTGACGGAGGATGGGGCTCGTGGACCAGGACCTGCTCACGATCGGCGCGTTCGCCGCCCGGTCGCGGCTCTCGCCCAAGGCGCTACGGCTGTACGACCGGCTCGGGCTGCTCGCCCCGGCGTACGTCGACGAGGTCAGCGGCTACCGCTACTACCGCGCCGACCAGGCCGAACGCGCCCGGACGGTCGCTCTGCTGCGCCAGCTCGACATGCCCCTCGCGCGTATCGCCGAGGTCGTCGCGGCCGAGGGTTCCTCGGCCGCCGCGCTCCTCACGGCGTACTGGGCGGACGCGGAGGCGCGGTTCGCCTCGCAGCGGACGCTTGCCGAGTTCCTCCGTGGACGGCTTTCGGGAAGGAGCTCCGAGATGTACGGGAAGTTCGTGGTCGAGACGGTCGAGGTGCCCGAGCGGGTGGTGCTGGCGGAGACGCGGCACACCCTCGCCGCCGAGTTGCCCGCGTGGATCGGGGCGTCGCTGGGGCGGCTGGAGGAGGGGGCGCGAGCGTGCGGCGGGGTGACCGCGGCGCCGTTCGTCGTCTACCACTCCGAGGTGTCCCAGGAGAGTGACGGGCCCGCCGAGTCGTGCGTGCCCGTCGCCGACGAGGCGGCTGCGCGGGCGTGGGCCGCCGCCCAGGGGCGGGCTTGGGAGACGCGTGTGCGGGTCGAGCCCGCGCGGCGGCTCGCGTACACGCGGATCACCAAGGCGCAGGTCGCCCATCCGCAGATTCTCGCCGCGTTCGAGGCGGTCGAGGCGTGGGTCGCCGGGCAGGGGCTGTCGTACGACGGTCCCTGTCGGGAGGTGTACTTCGCGGACTGGGACGCGGCGGGGCCGGGGGACGCGGTGTGTGATGTGGCGTTTCCGGTGAGGTGACGACCGGGGCGGGGCGGGGTGGGGTGGATTTTTCGCCCCCTGCGCCCCTTCCCGTCCCGTTCCTGGGGCTCCGCCCCAGACCCCGCTCCCAGGACCCCGCTCCTCAGGCGCCGGAGGGGCTGAAGGGTCTCACTTCAGCTCTTCCGGGCACGGTGTGCCCCGTGGGAGTTGGTAGGGCGCCGCCAGGCGGTAGGTGCCCGGTTCCGGGGCGAGGAGTTCCGTCCATGTGTCGCCGGACGCGTTCTCCTCGGCCTGGGTCAGGCAGCCGTTGATGTTGTCGTACGTCTTCGGGGTGCCGTCGGCGCGGTCCTTGGAGACCTCGGTCTCCCGCGGGGGTTCGAGGCTCTTGCCGTCGGCGTCGACGATGCTCAGCCACGGGGAGTACGGGATGCGGATGAGGATCCGGCCCGCCTTCTTCACCTCGAGGGTCATCTCGCCCTGTTCCGCCCGGTCGACGACGGCGTTGGGCTCGGCGAGCGGGGCGGGGTCGGTGACGGTGAAGAGCTGCCAGTTGGCGTCGCCCCAGATCTGCTTGAGGTACGGCATCCCGCGCTGGACCAGCTCGCGTTCGCGCTCGCCGCCGTCGCCGTCCAGCTCCCCCTTCGGCAGCACCACGTAGTGCACGGCCCAGCGCTGAAGCCACTCGTGGTAGTTCGCGGAGTTGAGGGTGTCGTCGTAGAAGAGGGGGTTGCGCTCCATGTCGGCCTGGCGGTTCCAGCCGCGGGCGAGGTTGACGTACGGGGCGAGGGCGGAGGCCTCCCGGTGGGAGCGGGAGGGGACGACCTCCACCCGGCCCTTCTCGGCGTCGACGACCTGGAGCTCGTTCACCAGGGGGGCGAGTTCGCGCGCCCAGGACGCCGCCGGTGTCGTGTGCACGACGTCGTCGACCGACTTGAAGCCGATCCACCCGGTGAACCCGGCGAAGGCGAGCACGATGGCGTACCACTTGCGCGAGCGCGGCACGGTGAAGGGCAGGGCGGCCATCAGCGCGACGCCCGTGAACAGCATCGCCAGGCGCGTGATGTTGGAGCCGATCTGGGAGCTGATCAGCCAGACGAGGAGCACCGAGAGGCCGTACACCACCGATGTGATCCGTACCGTCTTCCACTCCTTGGGGACGAGGAAGTAGACGGCGACGGCGGACGCGAAAGGCAGCGAGGCCGAGCCGACGGCCATCGGCTGGGTGCCGGAGAAGGGGAACAGCCAGGCCGACAGGGCCACCACGACGGCCGGTGCGATCCCGAGGGCGTACGCGCCCGGGCGGCGTTTCTGGAGGAAGAGGGCCACCGCGACCAGGCCGACGAACAGGCCGGCCACCGGCGAGGAGGCGGTGGCGAGCGCGGCGAGCGGCGCGGCGCACAAAGCCTTCGCCCAGCGTTTGTAGCGCCAGCGGTAGGGCCAGCAGAAGACGACCGCCGCCGCGGCGAGGCCGAACACCATGCCCAGGCCGTACGTCACCCGGCCCGAGGCCGCGTTGCAGAGGAGGGCGAACACGCCCGCGAGAGCCGGCCACAGCGGCTGCCGGACCGCCCGGCTGCGGATCAGGATCAGCGTCAGCAGGCCCGCCGAGATCGTCCCCGCGATCATCATCGTCGTACGGACGCCGAGCACCGACATCAGATACGGCGACACCACGCTGTACGACACCGGGTGCATCCCGCCGTACCAGGCGAGGTTGTACGCCGAGTCCGGGTGCTGCCCCACGAACTCCGCCCACGCGTCCTGCGCCGCGAGGTCCCCGCCACTGTTCGCGAACGTGAAGAACCAGACGACGTGAAGTACGCCGGACAGGGCTGTCACGAAGAGGATGGGGTGCCGGAGGAGACGCCCGCGGAGACGGGTCAGCGGGGTTTCGCGGGGGGTGGACGCCTTGTCGCGCGTACGGGATTCGGCGTCGGGGGTGCGGGGTTCGGCCTCGGCCGTACGGGGGTCGCCGCTCTCCCCCGAACCGGGTTCGCCGGTGTGGGTGATCGCGGGCAGTGGTATTCGGGAGCCCGCCGATCCTGGGCTGCCCGGATCGGCGTCGTCGGCGTGTTTCGGCTCCGCTGTCGCCACTGCTAGGCACTCCCGGTATCCCGTTTTCCGTCTCGGCCGGGACCCGTGGCCCGCGACCAGCCCCGATTTCGCGACGCTAGCACGCACCCCGCCGGTGAGCGCCCGGGTGGGGCGTCATCAGCGGGGTGCGGGGCGTTCGCAGGGCGTTCACGAGGTGTTCGCGGCATTCGTCGCGCACCCCGGCGTACGCCCGCTCAGGCGACGCGGGTCAGCTTCGCGCCGAATCCGGGCTCGGCGAGGTCCGACTGGAGGGCGACGGGGATCGTCACCGCGTGGTCGGAACCATCGCCGACCGTCAGCTCGCCGACGACCGTGCCCGTCTTGCCGGAGTGCGGAACCGTATCGCCCTCGGCGGTGCCGATGGCGAGCTTCGTCTTCAGGCCGGGCCAGCCGACCGCCGTCATGTCCTTGGTGGCGACGACGGGGGTCCGGCCGCCGAGCTCGTCGTCCACGTAGCCGACGACGTCGCCCTTCTTCACCACAGTCGCCGACGTCAGGCTCTGCTGGACCTTGTCGATCAGCTTCTGGCTGTTGGTGAGCGCCAGCTGGAGGCTGTCCCAGACCTTGCCCGTGCCCGCGTTCTGGCCGAGGACCGCGCCGTAGACGGTCTGCGTCTTGCCCTTCACGGTCTTGGTCGCGGCCCACACCAGGTTGCCGCCCGCCGGCGTCGACGAACCCGTCTTGAGGCCGGTCACGCCGACCTGCCTCACGAGCAGGTCGTTGTTGTTGTAGATGGTGCCGTCGAGCCCGGGGATCTTCGCACTGGCCATCCCGACGATGCCGGCGAACACCGGGTCCTGCATGACCTCCTTGGCCAGCTTGAGCTGGTCGGTGGCGGTGCTCACCGTCGTCTTCTCCAGACCGCTCGGGTCCGTGTACGTCGAGTTCGTCATGCCGAGCTCCTCGGCGGCGGCGTTCATCTTGCCGACGAAGGTCTTGTTGTCGGAGTCCCAGCGGGCCAGCAGCCGCGCCGCGTTGTTCCCCGACGGGATCATCAGCAGCTGGAGCATCTGCCGCTCCGTGAACTGCTGCCCCTTCGTCATGGCCGCCGTCGACTCGTCCACGTTCTTCGACTCGTCCTCGGCCTGCTGGTCGACGGTGATCTTCTCGCCGCCCTCGTTCCCCTTCAGCGGGTGCTCCTGGAGGATCACGTACGCCGTCATGATCTTCGCGACGCTCGCGATGGGCGTGGCCGTCTGCTTGCCGTCGGTGCCGAGGCTGCCGACGCCCTCGACCTCGATCGCCGACTGGCCCTGACCCGGCCAGGGCAGGTCGATGGTGCCGCCCTCGAACGTGTAGGTCGAGTCGGCGGTGAGCGCGAGCGCCGCCGCCGGGAGCGGGCGTACGGCCTGCGCGACCGCGAAGATCACCGCGAGCAGCACGACCAGCGGTGTCCAGATCTTGACCCGCCGCACGATCGTCCGCACCGGCGTCTGCCGGGGCGGCGGCGTGTTCGTCAGCTCCGCCAGCAGGTCCAGCGGCGGCTTGGGCGGCAGGGGCTGCTGGGTGGTGCGCTCGGGGCCCACCTGAGGAAGCGCGGCGGTGCCTCCGGCTGCCACCGGGGCGTCCTTCGCCTTCTCCTCACCGGGTACGTCGAGGGGCTTGAGGGCGACGAACTTGCTGGTGCGTTCGGCGGGGGTGACTGGGCTGGGGGTCGGTGTTTTCGTGCCGCCCAGCTTGAGCATGGTGGTGGGTTGGTCCACGGCCGGGGCGGGGGCCGGGGCCGGGGGGCGTGGGGCTTTGAAGACGGCGGTGGGCTGGTCTACGGGGGGGTGCTTGGGGGTGGGGGCCGAGGTGGAGGGCTTGGCGGGTGAGGGCTCATCCGAGGGGGGCTTTGGGGCGTCCTGGGGAGCGTCCTGCGGGGCGGCGTCGCTTGGGGTGCCCTTCGGGCTGGGGCGCTTGTCCTCGACCTTGTCCTCGGGCTCGGCCTCGGGCTCGGCGGAGGCTTCGGCTGAGTCGCGCTCGGCGGCGGGTTCCGCGTCCGCGCCGCGCACGGATGCGCTGTCCGCCTTGGCAGCGGCATCGCGGGGCTCGGCGTCCGCCGTGGGCTTGGCGTCGGCGACCGCGTCGGGCTCAGCGGCGATGCCTGTGCCGTCGCCGTCGCCGTCGCCGCCTACAGGCTGCACGTCCGTGCCGGCACCGGAGCCGGGCTCGACATCCGCCTCAGTACCCGCGCCAGCACTGGCACGGGCGACAGGCTCGGCGTCGCGCTGAGGGCGGGCAGCCGCCTCGGCTTCGGCTTCGGCTTCGGCTTCGGCCACAGGCTCGGCGACCGTTCCGGCATCGCGCTCAGGCCGGGCAGCCGCCTCGGGCTCGGTACCCGCGTCGGCACGGTCTACAGACCCGGCATCCGCCTCAGGCTCAGCACCCGGCCCCGCACCGGCACTGGCGCTAGCCCCAGCACGGGCGACAGGCTCCACATCCGTGTCGGCACGGTCCGCAGGCTCGGCATCCGCAATGCCTCCGGACTCAGGTTCGGTATCGGCCGCAACCGCGGAACCCGCGCCGACGCCGGCGCCCGCAACAGACTTGGCGGCACCCTTCGTCGCCGTGCCCGCGGTTCCGCCAGAACCCTTCGCTTTGGCAAAAGCCTTACCCTTGGCATCCGCCTCGGACCGGGTTTCGCCCCCCGGCTCCTCGTCGGCGACGCTCGCATCAGCGGCGGCGGAGTCGTGGCTCCCGGAGGGGCGATCACTCCCGGCGTCCGGCTCCTCGTCGACGCTGTCCGCGCCCCGCGAGGACACCTCACCGGACGCGACGGACGCGCCGGCCTTCGTACCCGGGGCGCTCTTCGGGGACTCCCCGGCTTCCCCGTCGCCGTCGTCCGCTCCCGCGACCCACGCGGCGACCGCCTCCCGGAGTCGCGCGTCGCCGGGGGGACCGTCCCCGGAGCCCTCCGGGCCGGCCTCCGCGGCCCGCTCCGGACCCGGCGAACCGGCATCGGAACCGGAAGCGGGGCCGGAGCCGTCCGCCCCGCCCCGCAGCTCCCGCGTCGAGAACACCGCCGTGGCCTGATCGACCCGTACGGTCGCCGCCCGGGCCACCGCCAGGCGCGGGTCGACCGGGGCCGAAGCCGGTCCCACTCCCCGCGCCGGACCCGGAACCGCGGCCGCGGTTCCCGTCGTCGGTTCTCCCGACGACGCCGACGACTCGTGCTGCTTCGACCTGCCGGGGGACTCGCCCGCCACCGATGCCTCCTCCGTGCGGCGCACGCCCGCGGTGCGCCTATCCGAACCGTGTAACCGCAAAAACCCGTTAAACCCTTGAACCGCCGCCCGGACACCGCTGTCCGAACCATGTACCAGTGTCCTGTGTGGGGGCTTGTCCTCTGCGGTAGACGAGAACGACATACCTACTGGTTCCACTACGAAGCGGTCACGCCCTCTCGACAGATGAATGTGAGAGGGGTCACCCTGTCATTCATCCACGCGGGGAGGCATGGATGGGCAGGAGCCGCAGATCAATTCCGGAAGAGCTTCTTCTGCTGGCGCTGGACCCGACCACGGGTACCACCGCACAGCCGCAGTCGCTCGACCTCGGTCTGGCCGGAGCACAGCTAGTGGAGCTGGCGCTGGCCGGACGGATAGCCCCGGACGGGGATCGTATCGCCGTGGTGGTACCACGGCCGACTGGAGATCCGACACTGGACTGTGCGTTGGAACTGCTTCGCCGACGCGGAGCACCCGTACGCGCAGTGAACTGGATTGGCGGACCCCGCCTGGGGCTGCGCCAGACCTATCTCTCGCATCTGGAGAGGTGCGGCATGGTTCATGCCGTGGCCGGCCAGATGTGCGGGGTGCTGCCGACGACTCGCTACCAAGCGACGGACACGGCGATCAGCCGGGAGATCAAGGCCCGGCTGGACAGCGCGATCCGCACCGGCGTTCCGCCGGACCCACGGACCGCGGCGCTCGCCGCACTGGCCCACGCGGTCGGACTCGGCAAGCACCTGTATCCGGGTAACGAGGGACGCTCGTCCCGCTCCCGGCTACGGGATCTGATCAGGCACGACCCCATGGGCGGCCTCGTGGCCCACGCGGTCATGGACGTCCAGAACGGTGTGGCCGCACAGCCACGCCGCAGCCCGGCACCGGCAGGCCGTCCGGCCAGCGCCGGAGTCAGGTCCGCACCGGAGCCCGCCCGCGGTGTTCCGATGCAACCGCGCCACGGTTCCATGGCGCGCGCCGTGGCCCACTGAGCCGCAGTACCCACGGCACGACAGCAGGACCGCAGGACCCGTTCGACAGCATCACCAGCGCCGCACCGCAGTCCCCAGGATCCGGTTCGGGAGCCGCTGGCTCGCGCGGGGCGATGAGACCGTACGTCCGGACGACGACACGGCCCCACCGCCCCGCGCGGCCGCATGTAAGGACGTTTTCCGGGCCGCGGACCGGCGTCCACACGGACGCCTGCGGGAACGTCCGCGCACACCGACCGCGCGCTCATCCGCATATTCGGTCGCGCGAACGCCCGCCGCCCGGGCCACTCTTACCAGCCAGATCCCCGAACTGGCGCCTACGCAGGGCATATCCACTGTTTCCCAGCGGTAGAAAGCACCTTGGTGGCAGTCTGCTCAACAGCAGATACGCAAAGTAGAGGTTCGCAGCCGGAGGTGCACGTCCCGTGGCGTCTAGTGTCAATCCCACTGTCCGGCGACGTCGGCTGGGCCAGGAGCTGCGCCGGCTCCGGGAGCTCAAGGGCATGACGGCCGAAGAGGTGGCCGAGCGGCTGCTGGTCTCCCAGTCGAAGATCAGCCGCCTGGAGAACGGGCGGCGCAGTATCAGCCAGCGCGACGTCCGCGACCTGTGCGGGGTGTACGAGGTCGAGGACGTCCGCATCGTCGACTCCCTGATGCAGATGGCCAAGGACTCACGCCAGCAGGGCTGGTGGCACTCCTTCGGCGACATCCCGTACAGCGTCTACATCGGACTGGAGACGGACGCCGCCAGCCTGCGCGTGTACGACCCCCAGGTCGTCCCCGGGCTGTTGCAGACCCGGCCGTACGCGGAGGCCCTGATCGCCGGCGCGCTGCCGGAGACCGCCACCGGCGAGATCGAGAAGCGTGTCCAGGTGAGGCTGCGCCGACAGGAACGTATCTGCGCCCCGGAGAACCCGCTCCGCCTGTGGACCGTCCTCGACGAGTCGGCCCTGCGCCGGGTCGTCGGCAACCGCTCGCTGATGCGCGACCAGTTGGAGCACCTCGTGGAGCAGTCGCAGCTCCCGCACGTCACCGTGCAGGTGATCCCCTTCGAGATGGGCGCGCACCCGGGCCTGAACGGGCAGTACGCGATCCTGGAGTTCCCCGACGCGGCGGACTCCAGCGTCGTCTACATCGAGGGCGTCACCAGCGACCTGTACCTGGAGAAGGCGAACGACGTCCAGAAGTACAGCGTGATGTACGAGCATCTGCGGGCCCAGGCGCTGAACGTGGAGCAGTCGCGGCAGTTCATCGCGGACATCGCGAAGGAGTACGCACGCTGAGGCTCCCAGGGCTTCCAGAGGCACCCTGCGCCGCGAGGGTGCCGGACTCTACACCTTCGTCATGCCGGAGCGGAAGCTCCATTGGAATATGCCATCCGGTCGAGTGAATACTTCAGTCGACTGCCGATGTTGGCGAGTAGCGTCGATCACGCCATCGAGCAACAACGTTGGCGCAAACCGAACCGCGGGTTCCGGAAGGAATCCGCTGTGCGGTGACAGCAACTCAACAACTGGCTACCGGAGCGAACATGGCTATCCAGCAAGGCGCCCAGAACACCTGGACCAAGTCCTCGTACTCCACCGGCAACGGCGCATGCGTCGAGGTCAAGTCCCCCGTTCTCGCGGCGATGGCCGTCCGGGACTCCAAGGTCCCCGAAGGGCCCACGCTGGCGTTTCCCGCGAACTCGTGGAACGCCTTCGTCACCGAGGTGAGCCGGGTGTCCTCCGCCCTCGCCTGATGCACGGACACCACCTTCACCACCGCAGGACCACAACCGCACCGACCAACCGCATAGCACCACCGACAGAGCCCTCTCGACCGGTCCGCCGTCCTGGCCGAGGGGGCTCGGCCATTTCCCCGCGGCCCGCTCCTTTCCCGCCGCGCGCTACCGGAGCCGGTCCACGTACTTGTCCGTCCCCGGGACGGTGGGAAGGAACGGCGCCAGCAACTCCACCTTCCCCAGGCCCGATTCGGTGACCGCCGCGTCCAGCCCCGTGAAGTACCCCTCCCAGCAGTCCGGCGGGTCCGCCTCGAGGAACCACAGCAGCGTGAGGCGCGTGTCCACACCCTCGACCTGCTTGACGTACGTCATCCGGTCGCCGGGGAGCGGGGTCGGGCGGAAGATCGTGACCAGGGCAGACGGGGAGCCGGCGAGGCGCTTGGGGAGGTGCCGGGAGCGCAGCCACTCCAGCAACTCGGCCCGCTGCTCGGGTGATTCGGCGTCGATGACCTCGAGCACCAGGCCCGCGTACGGGTGGTCCAGGGCGTGGAAGTCCCGGGGGCCCGCGGCTCCGTCCCGGTAGACGGTGGCCTCGTGGTCCTGGAACGCCGTGAACACGTGGGTGCGGTCCTGGTAGACGCGCCCGTCGCGGTTGAGCCGCTTGTTGATGCCGACGGTCCACTTCATGTGGTCGTCGTAGCGGCCCTCGGTCACCCAGTACGTGGAGAGGTAGCAGCCGGCCGTGACGGGCTGGGCGACCGCCGACTTCTCCGGTCGGCGCAGGAGTTGGAGGTCGCGGGTGGCGACCCAGCGGCGGCCCGCGTACATCCAGGGCATCGCCATCGCGCCGGCGTAGTAGTGATCGTCCTCGTACCAGCGGTTGTACGCGTACTCATGGCCCGGGTGCGGTTCGACCATGGTGATCAGGGCGTGGCCCGGGCGGACGCCGTACGGTCCGACGGCCGCCAGTTCCGCGTACACCTCGCCGCGGGTCTCCTCGCTCACGTCGCTCCCCTTCCTTCCTCCGTTGGACGCCCATACTCTGACGCCCCGTCAGGAAATGTGCCATAGCCGGGGAGGCCTCCGATGTCAGCACTGCTCGCGGGCAGGACCATCGTCGTGTCGGGGGTCGGGGCCGGGCTCGGCCATCAGGTCGCGGCGGCCGTGGTGCGGGACGGCGGCAACGCGGTGCTCGGGGCGCGCACGGAGGCGAATCTCGCCAAGTGCGCGGCCGAACTCGACCCGGACGCCGCGCACACGGCCTACCGGGCCACCGACATCACGGACGAGGGGCAGTGCGAGGACCTGGCCGCGCTCGCGGTGGAGCGGTTCGGGCGGATCGACGGTGTGGTCCATGTGGCCGCCTGGGACAGCTACTTCGGCGGTCTCCAGGACGCCGACTTCGCCACCTGGCAGTCGATCATCGACGTCAACCTGCTGGGGACGCTGCGGATGACCCGTGCCTGCCTGCCCGCGCTGAAGGCGGGTGGCGGCTCGGTGGTCATCGTCGGTACGCAGTCGGCGGTGGCCGCGCCCTCACAGGTGTGGCAGGCGGCCTACGCGGCCTCCAAGGGCGCGCTGACGAGTGCGATGTACTCGCTCGCCAGGGAGCTCGGCCCGCACCGGATACGCGTCAACACCGTGCTGCCGGGCTGGATGTGGGGCCCGCCGGTCCAGGCGTACGTCCAGTTCACCGCGCACACCGAGGGCGTACCGGAGGCGGACGTGCTGGCGCGGCTCACCGAGCGGATGGCGCTGCCCGAGCTGGCCACGGACGGGGACGTCGCGGATGCCGCGGTGTTCCTCGCGTCCGACCGGGCCCGGGCGATCACCGGACAGTCGCTGCTGGTGAACGCGGGCGAATTGATGCGGTAGCCGCCGATGTGACACCCCTCAGCTGTCCATCCATGTGAACCGAGGTCAACAACCAGAACATTTTTACTCCCTCTTGACCATACGGGCTGTTGTCGCCGCCATGTCACCGAACTCACGATGAGCGGGCACTTCGCGGCCTCCTCGGGCTGCGTCGGCGAAGTGCCGTGCATGTCATCGCAGTTCACAAGGCGGACCCCGGGAGGGGGCATATGAACAGTCTCGACTGGGCCGTGCTCATCGGTTACTTCGGTGTGATGGTCGCGATCGGATTCTGGTCCCACAAGCGGGTGGACGACGTCAGCGACTTCTTCACGGCCGGAGGGAAGATGCCGTGGTGGCTGTCCGGCATCTCCCACCACATGTCCGGCTACAGCGCGGTGATGTTCACCGGGTACGCGGCGATCGCCTACACCTACGGCGTCACCTCGTACGTCACCTGGTCCTTCCCGATCGCCATCGGCATCGCGATCGGCGCGAAGACCTTCGCCCCCCGGCTCAACCGGGTGCGCTCACGGCTGCACGTGGCCTCGCCGCTCGAGTACCTGAAGAACCGTTACAACCTGCCCACCCAGCAGGCCCTCGCCTGGTCCGGTGTGCTGCTGAAGATCGTGGACGTCGGCGCGAAGTGGGCCGCCATCGCGACCCTGCTCTCCGTGTTCACGGGCGTCTCGCTGAACATGGGCATCCTCATCACCGGCGCGGTGACGGCCGTCTACTGCACGGTGGGCGGACTCTGGGCCGACGCGCTCACCGAACTCGGCCAGTTCGTCATCCAGTTCATCGCCGGTATCGCGATGCTCGTCGCGGTCCTCGCCGAACTCGGCGGCTTCAGCCAGCTCTGGAACGTCTGGGACGCCCCCGCGCTGGACGGCCACACCAAGCCGCTGGCCGGCCCGTACCTGATGGTCTTCCTGATCGCCTACCTCTTCATCAAGACCTTCGAGTACAACGGCGGCATGTGGAACCAGGCCCAGCGCTACATGGCCACCGACTCCGCGAAGTCCGCGACCCGTTCGGGTGTGCTGTCCGCCTCGCTCTGGCTGATCTGGCCGCTGGTGCTGTTCTTCCCCATGTGGGTCGCGCCGCTGATCATCAAGACGGACGTGCCGGCGGACTCGTACGCGCTGATGGCCGAGAAGCTGCTGCCGCACGGGCTGTTGGGGCTGGTCATCGTCGGCTTCTTCTCCCACACGATGGCGATGTGCTCCTCCGACGCCAACGCGATCTCCGCCGTCGTCACGCGCGACATCATGCCCGCCGTGTCGAAGAAGGCGCGCGAGTGGGACACCCGGGCCGGGCTGCTGGCCGCGCGCCTGAGCACGCTGCTCTTCCTCGGCCTTTCGATGTCCATCGCGACGCAGGTCAACTCCGACTTCTTCGGCGACATCATCACGGTGGTCATCAAGTGGGTCGCCGGGCTGATGGGCCCGATCGCGATCCCGCTGATGCTGGGCCTGCTGCCCTGGTTCCGCAAGAGCGGTCCCACGGCCGCCCTGATCAGCTGGGGCGTCGGCCTGGTCACCTTCTGGCTGGTCAACTACCCGATCAACTGGAACGTCGACGGCGGTGTGCCGTTGCAGTACCAGGTGTCGATCCCGCTGGCGGTCTCGCTCGTGCTCTACATCCTGATCGGATACGTGAAGCCGGAGGACACCCCGGAGCGGGACGAGCTCATCGCGAAGATCAACAGCGATGACGGTGGCTCCGGTTCGGCGGCGGCGGCCATCCCGAAGCAGGCGGACACGACCAGCCCGTCCGGCGTTTGAGGACGAGGCCGTCCAGGCCGACCGCGGGGGTCCGGGGGCGCAGCCCCCAAGTACGGGACGGGCAGGGGCGGAGGGGGCGAAAACCCTCCGCCCCCAGCCCTCAGTCATCGGCCCCCGGGGAACGTCCTCACGCCCGCGGATAGCGGGTGAGCCACCCGGGAGAGGACCCGCCGGGCCCGTGCAGCGCCGGCCCCTGCGTCATCTCCATCGCGAAGTCGTCCGCCAGGACGAGCATCGTGGGACGGCCCTCCAGTTCGGCCAGCCAGGCCGGCGGGAGGGCCGTTTCGCCGTGCAGGGCACCGAGCAGCCCTCCGGTGAGAGCGCCCGCCGCGCCCGAGGGCCCACCGTGGTTCACCGCGAGGCACAGCCCGTGCCGGATGTCCTCGCCGACCAGGGCGCAGTACACGGCGACGGCGAGCAGTCCCTCGCCCGCCCCGTCCCCCGCGAGTTCCTCGACCCGGGACGGCGTGGGCATGCCCTGCCGTACGGCGCCCAGCGCGTGCTGGAGGGCCTCCGTGACCGGCTGGTGCCCGGGCCGCGCGGCGAGCATCCCCAGGGCGCGCTGCACGGCCCCGTCGAGGTTCTCGCCGCGGGCCAGCCCGTGCACGATGACGGCGTACGCGCCCGCCGACAGGTACGCCGTGACGTGTCCGTGGGTCTGCGCGGCGCACTCGACGGCGAGCTGCATCACGAGCTGCGGCTCCCAGCCGACGAGCAGCCCGAAGGGCGCGGAGCGGGCGGCGGCCTCGGGGCCGGGCTCGCCCGGGTTCTTGGGCGCTTCCAGCGTGCCCATCGTCTCGTCGCCGAGGCCGAGCAGGCAGGAGCGGGCGGGGTCGCGGCGGGCGTACAGCCACTCCTCGCGGGCCAGCCAGCCGTCGTCCTTGCGGCGTTCGTCGGGGCCCCAGTCGCTCTGGGTCGCGGCCCAGCGGCGGTAGGCCCGGTGCAGGTCGGTGGGCGGGTGCCAGGCGCCGGTGTCCCGGCGTACCTGGGCGCGGATCAGGCCGTCGAGGGTGAACAGCGTGAGCTGGGTGAGGTGGGTGACCGATCCCCGCCTGCCGTGCCCGAAGGCCAGGTCGGTGAGACCCTCGGCGCCGTACGCCTCCCGGATCTCCTCAAGCGAGAGCCCGCCCAGCGGCGCCCCGAGCGCGTCGCCGACGGCCGTACCCAGCAGCGTTCCCCGCACCCGGCTGCGGAAGTCCTGCTGTTCCGCACGGCCCCAGACGGCACCGGCTGTCACACCCACCGAGACCTCCCAGCCACCGTCCGCACGTCCGACTGCTCTGCACTGTAATCGAACGGGAACGGTCGGTTGAGAGCCGGAACGGTATGCGAAATGTCGCCCGACTGGTCACTGTTAGCGAGCTTTGGCAGGTGTTCGGCGGGGTTCTCCCAGGGGGTGTCGTTCGGATCGGCCCGGATCAGGCCGCGGCGTCCGGTGCGGTGCGTCGCGAGGCGGAGCGTCATCCGCGTACCGGGCGTACTCGGGATGCGACAACGCGGCGAGGTGCCGTGCCAGGCGCCGCTGACCCGGACTGATCCGAACGACACGCCCTGGCCGCCGGGGCTACCGCGGGCCCCGTTCCCGAGCGGTCGCACGCACCGCGTCGACCTGGTCCAGCAGCGGAGCGGGACCGGGCCCGTCCGCCACCGGCGCGGACCGCGTGAGCTCGACGGCGCGGTCCAGATCGGCATGGGCCTCGGCGAACCGTTCCAGACCGATCAGGGCGCGAGCACGGCATACGAGGATCTCCGCGTCGTCGCCCCGGAGGGGTCCGGCCCGGTCGGTATCGGCCAACGCCCGCTCGTAGTCGTGTCGTTGGAGGTGGAACTCCGCCCTCTTCCGCAACGCCCAGGCGTATCGCGGCCGGAGCGCGATCGCCCGGTCCAGGTCCGCGAGCCCCTCGTCGAGCCGGCCCAGCTCGCCGCGGCAGACACCCCGGCTCGCGTACGCCGACGCGTACTCGTCGTCGAGTTCGATCGCCCGGTCGTAGTCGGCGAGTGCCTCCGTGTGGCGGCCCATCGAGCGGAAGGCGTCGCCGCGCTCGCAGAGGCCCCAGGCCCAGTCGGGGAGCAGATCGGCGGCCCGTTCGAGGTCGGCCATCTGGTGTTCGCGCTCCCCGCGGGCGCGCCACACCCGGGCCCGGCGTGCCAGCGCCCAGGCGTAGTCCGGTTTGAGTTCCAGCGCCCGGCCCAGATCCGCCAGGGCCTCGTCGAGTTCGCCGCGGCTCAGCCGGGTGGCGCCACGGGACGCCCAGGCGAAGTCACGTGTCGAGTCGAGTTCGATCCCCTTGTCCAGGTCCCTGACGGCCGCGTCGTAGTCCCCCAGGACGCGGTGGTACTCACCCCGGATGGAGAACGACCGGGCGTCGTCCGGCGCCAGGGCGATGGCCCGGTCCAGGTCGCCGATCCCGGCCGGGTAGTCGCCCGACTCGGCACGGCTCATCGCTCTGCTCCGGTAGGCCCGTGCCAGCCGGGGATCGAGGGCGATGGCCCGGTCGAACTCCGCCACCGCCTGCTCGTGGGCCCCGGCGTGCCGCAGGACGCCGCCTCGCACGGTGCGGGCGAACGCCTGGGTGGGATCGTCGAACCCGGCCCTGTTCAGCAGCAGTTGGAGACCTGCCGCCAGGCCGCCTTCCTCGAACGCCGCCGACAGCTCACGCCCCCACCGTGTCAGGGTCTCGGCGTCCGCGTCCTGCCCTGCCTCCCACAGGGCCCGTGCCCAACGCCGCGCGGGCGCGTCTCCTCGGTCACAGGCGTCGACGACCTCGCGCAGCACGACCGGCAGCGCGGCCCGCGCCCCCGCGCACAGCAGGTGGTACGACTCCGCGAGCCGCAGCTCCCGCCACCCGTCGTCCGCCCACAACTCCCCGGCGTCCAGGTGCGCTTCGGTCTCGGCCCGCCACTGGCCGAACGTCCGCGCGAGCCGGGTGTGCCGTTCGGCCCACCCGCGTGGAGAGGTCCGCCGCTGGAGCCGGAGCATCGGGGCGCGTACGACGTCGTGGTACTGCATCCGGTCCCCGCGGTCGCTGACGAACGGCAGCCCCCGCAGCCAGCCGAACAGCCCCTCCGACTCCTCCTCCGGGCAGTCCACGGCGGCCCGGAAGACGTCCGCGTCCAGCCGCCGGGGCAGCGCGCAGGCGAGCGCGGCGGCCCGCCGCACCGGGTCCTGCTCCCACTTCAGAAAGTGTTCCACCGCGTCGGCGCTGGGGTCGCCCACGTCGTCCGGGCCGGCCGGTCGCGCCTCCGCCAGCGTGGACACCAGCACCGGCAGCCCGCCCGTGAGCCTCAGCACCTCCTCGACGACCGGCTCGGCGACCACGCCCTTGTCGGCGAGCAGCCCCCGGGCCTCCGCGTCCGTGAACGGCCCCAGCGGAAGGTCCGCCATGAAGTCGGCGAAGCCGCCCCAGCGGGTGGTGTCGAAGGCCTGCCGGCCCGCTGTCACGACCACGGCGTTGGCCGGCAGCGAGCCGCCGTGCCGGTCCGTGGTCATCACGTCGTAGAGCCAGCCGTCCAGAAAGGACCCGGTCCGCTCGTACGTGTCGAGGAACAGGACGAGCCAGGGGACCTGGGCGGCGACGTCGGCGAGCTCGGTGAGCAGCACGGGCGTCAGGACGCGCTCGGGTGACAGCACGAGCTGCACGTCCTCCTGGTTGCGGAAGCGGGCACTCAGCCCGGCACGCAACCGGTCGGCTCCCTGGGCGAGTTGTGCCGGATCGACGGCTCCGGCGAGCGCGCCGACGCCTGGCACGAGTCCGAGCCCGACGAGGCTCGCGCGGGCGGCGGTCATGCTCGCGGCCGACGGCTCGGGGCCAAGCGTCTCCACGACGGTGGACTCGGCCTCGTGCCGGCGCTCGCGATGGGTGGCGAGCAGCCGGTCGAGTTCCTTGAACCGGTGCCCCTGCCGGGCGAAGCGGTCGCTGATGGCCGCCATCGCCTCGGGCACACTGCCCACGCTCTCGTCGACGTACGCGGTCAGCGCATCGCGCTCGCGCGCGATCTGCTCCAACTCCCTTACGAGAAAGGTCTTTCCGACCCCCGCGTTCCCGTGTACGTGGAACAGGAAGCGGTGCCGTTCGTCCTCCGGGGGGAGGTCCAGGTTCTCGCGGAAGGCGGCGCGTTCCGCGCCGCGGCCGACGAAGCCGCGGCGCCCGCGGTCCCTGATCAGCTCCCGCATCGTCGGCCTCGCCCGCACCATCCGCCCGACTCCTCCGCCTCGTCTGCCTGGACCGGGCTCCAGTCTGTCCCAAACACCGGAAAAGGGCCGGGTGTTGGCCGTGCGAGGTGTCGGCCATAGTGGGCACATGCCGCTCTCCAGAACCCCTCACTCCACCGTCCTCCACCTCACCTCCACCCTCCTCACGGCCACGGTCGCCCTCTACATCACCCTCGTCGCCTTCGGGAACATCACCGACTTCGGTACCAACCAGGAGTTCGTCCGTCATGTGCTCGCGATGGACACGACGTTCAAGGACGACGACGTGATGTGGCGGGCCGTCACGTCACATACCTGGCAGGACGTGGTGTACGTCGCGATCATCGTCTGGGAGACGCTCGCGGCCCTCGTTCTCCTCGCCGGCACGTATCTGTGGGCCCGGCGTGACGACACCCGGGCCCGCTCGGTCTCCACCCTCGGGCTGCTGATGCTGATGCTGCTGTTCGGTGCCGGTTTCGTGGGCGTCGGCGGGGAGTGGTTCTCCATGTGGCAGTCGGGCGACTGGAACGGTCTCGACGCCGCGATGCGGGTGTTCGTGCTGAGCGGGATCGTGCTGTTGGTCATTCACCTGCCGGCGGGGCGGCGCGCCACCGATCCGGCCACCGGATGACGTACGCCCCGCGGGTTCTTCGCCGGTCCCTGCCGTGGTCTCCCCGCGGGCGTCAGCCCGCGGGGCGGCTGCGGAACGTGCGCCGGTAGACGTCCGGGGGCACGCCGAGGGCCCGGTGGAAGTGCCGGCGCAGGGTGGCCGCGGTGCCCATGCCGGTGCGGGAGGCGATGAGTTCGACACTGTCGTCGGTGGTTTCGAGGAGTTCCTGGGCCCGGTGGATGCGCTGGGTGTGCAGCCAGCGCAGCGGAGTGGTGCCGGTGGCCGCGGCGAAGCGGCGGGTCAGGTTCCGGGTGCTCATGTTCACCTGGCGGGCCAGGTCGGGCACGGTCAACGGCTCGTGCAGCCGCCCGCTCACCCAGTGCAGCAGCTCCGCGAACGCGTGGCCGGTGTCGGCGACCGCCGGTACGGCGATGAACTGGGCCTGGCCGCCGGCGCGACGGGCCGGGACCACCAGCCGGCGGGCCAGCTCGTTGGCGACCGCGGCGCCGTGGTCGGCGGTGACGATGTGCAGGCACAGATCCATCCCGGCGGCCTTGCCCGCCGAGGTCAGCACGCTCCGGTCGTCGATGTAGAGGACGTCCGGGTCGACCTCGACACGGGGATGACGGGCCGCGAGCAGGGCCGTGTGCTCCCAGTGCGTGGTGGCGCGGCGGCCGTCCAGCACTCCGGCCGCGGCCAGCACGAACGCCCCGGTGCACAGGGACACGAGCCGGGCCCCTCGGTCATGGGCCGCGCGCACGGCGTCCACCAGGTCGGCCGGCGGGTCGGCCTCGACATCGCCGCAGGCCGGCACGATGACGGTGTCCGCGTCCGCGAGCGCGTCGAAGCCGTGCGGGGTGTCGACCCGCAGCCAGCCGCCGGTCAGCCGGGCCTCCGGCGGCGCGCAGACCCGGAAGTCGTACCAGTCGTCGGTCAGTTCGCGGTCGACGCCGAACACCTCGCAGGCCGCGGCGGCCTCGAACAGCATCGCCCCGTCGTAGACCGCCAGCATCACGGACGTCACGTCCGAAAGTGTACGCATCTCGTCGTTTCGGCCACTCGTACCCGGCGTCCAAGGCCATGATCATGGCCGTATGAACACGAAACAGCGGACGGTCGCGGTCGTCGGCGCCTACGGGCACACGGGCGCCTTCGTCGTCGGGGAGCTGCGCCGGCGCGGCCACATCCCCCTGCTCGTCGGCCGGGACCCGGCCAGGCTCCAGGCCGCCGCCCGGGCCCATGGCGGGGCGGAGACCCGGGTCGCGTCCCTCGCCGGGCCGGATCCGTCGTCCCTGGACCGCGCGCTGGCGGGCGCGGAGGCGGTCATCAACTGTGCCGGCCCCTTCGCCGACACCGCGCTTCCCGTCGTCGACGCGGCGCTGCGCGCCCGAATCCCCTGTCTGGACGTGGCCGCGGAGCAGGCGACCGTCCTGGAGACCTTCGAGCAACGTGCCGACCAGGCCCGTGACGCGGGGGTGGTGGTCGCCCCGGCGATGGCGTTCTACGGCGGTCTCGGCGACCTGCTGGCCGACGCGGCGATGGGCGACTGGCCGGACGCCGACGACCTCACGATCGCGATCGCCCTCGACAGCTGGCAGCCGACCGAGGGCACCCGCAGGACCGTGCGGCGCAACGCCGGCCGCCACCTGGTCTTCACCGGCAACCGCCTCACCGCGCCCACGGGGCCCGCACCGGCGTACACCTGGCGGTTCCCCGGCCCGCTGGGCGACCAGCAGGTCACCGAGCTGTCCACCGCCGACCAGGTCACCGTCTCCCGCCATCTGCGCGTCCCGGAGATCCGGGTCTGCATGACCCAGGCGCCGCTCCGCGACCTGAGCGACCCCGCGACTCCCCCGCCCACCGCGGTGGACGCCGACGGGCGCTCGGCACAGACCTTCCTCGTCGACGTGGTCGCGCACAGGGCCGGCACGCGACGACGCGCCACCGCGTCCGGCCGGGACATCTACGCGGTTACCGCACCCATCGTCGTGGAGGCCGCCGAGCGGATCCTCGACGGCCGGGCCCGCCGGACCGGCGTCGCCGCGGCAGCCGAACTCTTCGACGCCCCCGACTTCCTACGCGCCCTCGATCCGACGCACCTGAGCTTCACCGCGCCCGGGCTCCACCACGCCTGACCTGCCCCCGCGCTCAGTCCAACACCGGTAGCAGTTCCGGCAGATGACCGTCGGAAGCCGCGGCCGACGTCTGGCGTTCCTGCGGGACCTCGCCGTAGAACGTCGTGCGCGGCTTCGCCGGGCGGCCCGCCGCCTCGGCCACCGCGACGAGTTCCCTGACGGACTTGTAGGAGCCGTAACTGGAGCCCGCCATGCGGGAGATGGTCTCCTCCATCAGGGTGCCGCCGAGGTCGTTGGCGCCGGAGCGGAGCATCTCGGCCGCGCCCTCGGTGCCCAGCTTGACCCAGCTGGTCTGGATGTTGGGGATGTGCGGGTGGAGGAGGAGACGGGCCATGGCGATGACCGCGCGGTTGTCCCTCATGGTGGGGCCGGGGCGGGCGATCCCCGCGAGGTAGACGGGCGCGTTGGTGTGGATGAAGGGGAGGGTGACGAACTCGGTGAATCCGCCGGTCTGTTGCTGGATGCGGGACAGGGTGCGGAAGTGGCCGAGCCAGTGGCGGGGCTGGTCGACATGGCCGTACATCATCGTGGAGGAGGAGCGGATACCGAGTTCGTGGGCCGTCGTGACGACCTCGATCCACGTCGCTGTGGGGAGTTTGCCCTTCGTCAGGACCCAGCGGACCTCGTCGTCGAGGATCTCGGCGGCGGTGCCGGGGATGGAGTCGAGGCCGGCCTCCTTCGCCGCCGACAGCCACTCGCGGATGGACATGCCGGTGCGGGTCGCGCCGTTCACCACCTCCATCGGGGAGAAGGCGTGCACGTGCATGCCGGGGACGCGTTCCTTCACCGCGCGGGCGATGTCGAAGTAGGCGGTGCCGGGGAGGTCGGGGTGGATCCCGCCCTGCATGCAGACCTCGACGGCCCCGACGTCCCAGGCCTGTTGGGCGCGGTCGGCGACCTGGTCCAGGGACAGGGTGTAGGCGTCGGCGTCCGTGCGGCGCTGGGCGAAGGCGCAGAAGCGGCAGCCGGTGTAGCAGACGTTGGTGAAGTTGATGTTCCTGGTGACGATGTAGGTGACGTCGTCGCCGACCGCCGACTTGCGGACGTCGTCCGCGATGAGGCAGAGGGCGTCGAGGGCGGGGCCGTCCGCGTGCAGCAGCGCCAGCGCCTCGTCGTCGCTCAGGCGGGTCGGGTCGTCGGCGGCCGTCGCCAGCGCGGCCCGTACGTCCGTGTCGATGCGGGACGGCACCATCCCGGGCGCCGCCGCCTCCCGCAGTGCCTCCCAGTCGCCGTAGACGTGGTCGTAGTCCTCGCGGCGGTCGCCGGTGCGGCCCTCGGTGTCGATCGACACGTGCAGGTCCGTACGCCCGGACGAGGTGAACGCCTCCTCGGGCTCCTGCCACGGGTGCCCCTCGACGACCGCGTCCGGCAGGGCGAGCCCCGACGCCGGATCGGCCAGCGCCCGTACGTGCGGCAGCAGCCGGGGGTCCAGCCACGGCTCGCCCCGCTGCACGAACTCCGGGTAGACGCAGAGGCGTTCGCGCAGTTCGAAGCCCGCCTCGGCGGACTGCCCACGCAGCAGGTCGATCTTCGGCCACGGGCGCTCCGGGTTCACGTGGTCGATCGTCAGCGGTGAGACCCCGCCCCAGTCGTCGATCCCCGCGCCGATCAGCCGCGCGTACTCGGAGTCCACCAGGTTCGGCGGCGCCTGGAGGCAGGCCGCGGGGCCCATGATGTGCCGGGCCACGGCGACCGTGGCGACCAGCTCGTCCAGCTCCGCGTCCGGCATGCCGCGCATGGCCGTGTCCGGCTTGGCGCGGAAGTTCTGGATGATCAGTTCCTGGATGCCGTGGTACGCCCTCGACACCCGCCTGAGCGCGAAGAGGGAGTCGGCGCGCTCCTCGTACGACTCCCCGATCCCGATCAGGATCCCGCTGGTGAACGGGACGGAGGACCGGCCTGCGTCCTCCAGCACCCGCAGCCGTACGGCGGGCTCCTTGTCCGGCGAGCCGTGGTGCGGGCCGCCCGGTTCGGACCACAGGCGGGTGGCGGTGGTCTCCAGCATCATGCCCATCGACGGGGCCACCGGCTTCAGCCGCTGGAAGTCGGTCCAGGTCATGACCCCCGGGTTGAGGTGGGGCAGCAGGCCCGTCTCCTCCAGGATGCGGATCGAGATGGCCCGTACGTACGCGATCGTGTCGTCGTACCCGTGCGCGTCCAGCCACTCGCGCGCCTCGGGCCAGCGGTCCTCGGGCTTGTCGCCGAGGGTGATCAGCGCTTCCTTGCAGCCGAGGGCGGCCCCGCGGCGGGCGATGTCGAGGACCTCGTCCGGGGACATGAACATCCCGTGGCCGGCCCGGCGCAGCTTGCCGGGGACGGTGACGAAGGTGCAGTAGTGGCATTTGTCCCGGCACAGGCGGGTGAGCGGGATGAAGACGCTCTTGGAGTACGTGATGACGCCGGGGCGGCCCGCCGCCGCCAGGCCCGCGTCCCGCACCCGGGCGGCGGACGCGGTGAGGTCGTCGAGGTCGGCGCCGCGGGCCTGGAGCAGCACCGCGGCCTCGGTGACGTCGAGGGCGACGCCCTCACGGGCACGTTTGAGGGCGCGACGCATGGAGTTCTCGGTCGGGCCGGTTCCAGAGGTCGCGGAAGTCGTCATCCTTCGAGCATACGATCGCGGTGATCAGGGGCTACAGCACGCGGGCGTATTCCTCCACCACGGCAGGGCGATGCGGCGGGGGCGTTACAGGCTGCCACTGGCGGGGCCCCGCCCACTCGGCTACGGGCACGGGCGGCCGTCGGCTGCCACCGGCCCCTGAGGGGCGGGGATAGCCGGCGGCCGGTGCGGGCATGGCTATCCGTAGGCCCCGCCATCGGCCCGGGCGAGCGCCGACGGCTACCGCCACGGCCCACCCCCACGCGCTGCGCGCCACCCGCCCCACTGCGGGCACACCGGCCACACCAGCCACACCCCCCGCACGAAGCCACGCACCGGGCACGTCCTCTGTGTCTGAGCGAAAGGTGTGGATCCCTTTCCCTTGTACCGCAGTTCACGGCCGGACACGACCCTGTACATGCCACCCGCACGGCATTCCCCAGCCCCACCACGCATGTCGGTCACGACGTCTTGGGAGCAGCAGCATGTGTGAGGACACGCACGGCACGGACGGAATCGACGGCATGGGCAGACGCGCTCTGATCGTGACGGGAGGGGCCGCCGCGCTTACGTTGGGAAGCGTGACCTTCTCACCGGGGTACGACGCGGAAGCGGCGAGCGAGCAGGAGACGAGGACGGTGCGCGGCACGCTGCCCACCGGCTCGCCGGACTTCGTGTACCTCCCCGTCGAAGTGCCGCCCGGCGTGCGGGAGATCAAGGTCGCGTACAGCTACGAGAGGCCGTCCGTCCCGGCCGGCACCCAGGGCAACGCCCTCGACATCGGCGTCTTCGACGAACGCGGCACCGAGCTCGGCGGCAAGGGCTTCCGCGGCTGGTCGGGCGGCGCCCGCACGGAGTTCTTCATCCGCGCCGACGAGGCGACGCCGGGCTACATCCCGGGCCGGGTCCACGAGGGCACCTGGTACATCGCCCTCGGCCCGTACACGGTGTCGCCGCAGGGACTGCCTTACGTGATCACGATCACACTGACGTACGGGGAGCCCGGCGCCGTCGTGAGGCCGGTGTACCCGCCCTCGCGTGCCAAGGGCAGGGGCCGCGCCTGGTACCGCGGCGACTGCCACCTGCACTCCTGGTACTCGGACGGCCGCCGCACCCCGGCCGAGATCGCGGCCCTCGCCCGTGCCGCGGGGCTGGACTTCATCAACACCTCCGAGCACAACACCCAGTCCGGGCACGCCCATTGGGCGGACGAGGCGGGTGACGACCTGCTGGTCATGCTCGGTGAGGAGGTCACGACGCGCAACGGTCATGTCCTCGCCCTCGGCACCGACCCCGGCACCTTCGTCGACTGGCGTTACCGCGCCCGCGACAACCGGTTCGGCAAGTACGCCCGGGAGATCCGCCGTTCCGGCGGTCTGGTCGTCCCGGCCCACCCGCACGCCACCTGCATCGGCTGCAACTGGAAGTTCGGCTTCGGGGAGGCGGACGCGGTCGAGGTGTGGAACGGCGCGTACACCGCCGACGACGAGATCGCCCTCGCGGACTGGGACGGCATGCTGGTGGCGTCGGTGCGGGAGGGCCGTGGCTGGATCCCGGCGATGGGCAACAGCGACGCCCACCGCGACCCCGACCCGGTCGGCACCCCCCAGACGGTCGTCCTCGCCGACGACCTGACCCGCGAGGACATCCAGGCGGGCATCCGGGCGGGCCGCTCGTACGTGGCGGAGTCCAGGTCGGTGTCGCTCGCCTTCACGGCGTCCGGGTCGAAGGGCGAGCACGCGGGCATCGGGGAGCGGCTGAAGGTCGGCAGGGACACCCCGGTCACGATCCGCCTGGAAGTCACCGGCGCACCCGGCTGCACGGTCCGTTTCGTCACCGACCAGGGCGTCCTGTTCACCGGCGCCCCGCTGCCGGCGGACGGCTCCGGCACGGTCGAGTGGCGTACGACGGCTTCGTACGCGGCGTACGTACGGGCCGAACTCCGCCACGCGGTCCTGCTCCCGCCGCTGCCGGGGGCGCTGGCGGCGTTCACGAACCCGATCTTCCTGGGGCGTTGACCGGCCCGCTCGGTCAACGCCCCGCCCTCTCGCGAGCGCACTCCGCCCACGGCAGCTTGCCGCCCCTGCCGCGCTCAGGGCGAGGCCTGCCTCCACGTCGCCGCCACCGCGGACACGGTCCAGCCGACCGAGCGCGGCGACCCCGCCGGGGGCATACTCTCGGCCCACCCGGACACCTCCGGCGCTCTCCTCCGGGCACTCGAGAAGAAGCCAGAGCCGACCTCCGGAGTCCGCCAACGAAAAGAGCCCTCATATGCCGCGACACCACGAGCTCAAGTTCCGCGTCGTCACGTCGCTTCAGCGGCGGGTCGGGAACCCGGTCATGAAGCTGCTGCCGACTCAGACGCTTCTGGAGACCACGGGGCGGAAGTCGGGGCTGCCGCGCCGGACGCCGGTCGGCGGGCGGCGCGTCGGGCGGGAGTTCTGGATCGTGTCGGAGTACGGCGAGAAGTCGCAGTACGTGCGGAACATCAAGGCCGATCCGAGGGTCCGGGTCCGCGTCAAGGGGCGTTGGCACCACGGCACGGCCCACTTGTTGGCCCAGGACGACGCCCGCGAACGGCTCAGGTCTCTGCCCCGGTTCAACAGCGTCGCGGTGCGCGCGGTCGGGACGAACCTGCTGACGGTGCGGGTTGATCTGACGGACGGCTGAGCCGAAATGTGACGCGGCACACCTCCAGCGGCCGATGATCCGAGTCGCGCCCACCGGTCCTACGAGTGACAACACCGCCCCGCGGCCGGACGGACGTGGCGCGGCCAGAGCAGTCCAGGAACATCGAGCGCAGACAGACGGGACACCGCCGACATGACCGACACCGTCAAGGGCCCTGCCGGCTACTTCCCTTCCATCGAGAAGAAGTACGGCCGCCCGATAGCGGAGTGGAAGGACCTTGTCCGCTCCTCGCCGCTGACCAAGCACATGGAGCTCGTGAACTGGCTCAAGGCCGAGCACGGTCTGGGCCACGGCCACGCCAACGCCCTCGTCGCCCACACCCTCGCGGAGACCCGCGACAAGTAAGCCGCCCACCACGGGCCTGATGCGGGTCCGCAGCACCTGGCACCTGGACGGCGTACGGGTCCGCAACGCCCGGCAATCGCACGGCGCGCGGTGCCGTCAGCCCTCTCGCCGTTCTCCCTGCTCGAACAGCCCGTCGAGGCGGGCCAGTTGCCCGGGGGTCGGTCGGAGGCGGGTGGCGGCGAGGTTCTCCTCCAGGTGGTCGACGCGGGCGGTGCCCGGGATCGGGAGGATGACCGGTGAGTGGGCCAGGAGCCAGGCCAGGGAGAGCTGGGTGGGGGTGGCGTCGAGTTCGGAGGCGACGGCGGCGACCTCGGCCCTCGCTCCGGAGTCTCCCGCCGCGACCGGCCGCCACGGCAGGAACGCGATGCCCGCCGCCTCGCAGGCCGCGAGAACGGGCTCGTACTCCCGGTCGAGCAGGTTGTAGCGGTTCTGGACGCTGGCGATGTCGACGATCTCCCGTGACCGGTCGAGTTCGGTGACGGTCACCTCGGACAGACCGATCCGGCCCACCTTGCCCTCGGCCCGGAGCTCCCGCAGCGTGCCGAGCTGGTCGGCGAGCGGGGTCTCAGGATCGATGCGGTGGAGCTGGAGCAGCTCGATCCGGTCGACGCGGAGCCGGCGCAGGGCCGTGTCGACCTGAGCGCGCAGCACGGCCGGGCGGCCGTCAAGACCCCACTCGCCCGTCGACTCCGAGCGCGCGACACCGACCTTGGTGGTGATCAACAGCCCGTCCGGGTAGGGGTGCAGGGCCTCGGCGAGGAGTTCCTCGTTGGCTCCCCAGCCGTACAGGTGGGCGGTGTCGATCAGCGTGACGCCCAGTTCGACGGCCCGCCGGGCGACCCCGATGGCGGCCTCGCGGTCCGGTCCCGGACCGGTCGGCAGCCGCATGGCTCCGAACCCGAGCCGCCCCACGTTCAGGTCGCCGCCGATGCGAAACGTGGCCTGTGTCATCCGCTCCCCTTCACCCTCACCGTCACTCGTTCGAGAGGCGGTTCAGCCACTCTGTCAGGAGCGTCGTCTCGGCCGGGGTGAGGGTCGGGGGCGTCGACTGGTGCAGGAGGGCGTTGAGACGGGCGGCCGTGGCGGCGACGTGGGCCCTGTCGGTGTCGGGAGCCGGTGCCGTGGGGGAGTTCATCGCGTCCGGCGTGAAGACCACCGCGTGCACCGCGTCCCGCACCCGCCGTGCCACCGTCGCGTCGGGGAAGGTCGCCGGGCGGGAGACCAGCATCAGGGCGACGCCGACGTTCGCGGACATGATCATCTGTGCGGCGAGCTCCGGGGCGAGACGCAACTTGCCCTGTTCGGCGGCTCGTCGGAGGTCGGAGGTGAGGATCCGGTGGGACTCCAGGGCCGCGGCCGGGGGTGTGCGCATCGCCGGGGAGTTCATCAGGCGGTAGAGGTTCGGGTTCTGGAGGGCGAACTCGGTGTGGCTGTCCCAGCCTTCGCGCAGGTCCTGGACGGGGTCCGTGCCGGGGGCGCGGTCGCGCTTGGTCGCCAGGTACTTGTCCCAGCCGTGGTCGACGACCGCCGACAACAGGCCTTCCTTGTCCCCGAAGTGACGGTAGAGCGCCGGGGCACCGACCCCGGCCGCCTCGCAGACCGCCCGGGTCGAGACATCACCGTCCGGGGACTCCGCGACCAGCCTGGCCGCCACTTCGAGTATGCGCGCTTTCGTACTCACGACAGCGACGTTAACGGACGTCACGTGGTCAGACTCCCGGCCGGCCGGCGAGGTGCGGGGCCAGGAGGTCGTCCAGGCCGATCCGCTCCAGGAACTCGGCGCGGACGCGGTCCGCGACGAGGCTGACCTCCTCGGAGCCGTCGTTCGCCGGGTCGACGTGCACCCGGAACGGGCGCTTTCCGTGCGGGGTGCCGACGACCTCGACGATCGCGTCGGCCACCTGGGACACGTCCGCGTCGGCGGGCGCGAGGGCGGCCAGGCGTTGCGAGACCTGGTCCATCAGGCCCGCGTAGCGCTCCTCGTACGCCGGGATCACGGTCTGTTCGGCGGGGTGGCCGCCGGTGGCGAAGTGGTTGGTGCCGGAGGTGAAGGAGCCCGGCACGACGATGGTCGTCTCGATGTCGAAGCGGGCCAGTTCGGCGGCGTACGACACCGCGAGCGCGTCCATCGCGGCCTTCGCGGCGAAGTACGGCCCCAGATACGGCGGGGTGCCGCCGCGCGTGGACGAGGAGCCGACCCACAGCACCAGGCCGTGGCCCTGTGTCCGCAGGTGCGGCAGTGCGGCCCGGTTGACCCGCTGGGTGCCCAGCACGTTCGTGTCGTACACCGCGGCCAGTTCCTCCGGGGTGAAGGCCTCCGTCGGGCCGGTCACCATGTGGCCCGCGTTGTGCACGACCACGTCCAGGGCGCCGGCCTCGGCCAGGATCGTGGCGACCGCCGCGTCCGCCGACTCCTGGGAGAGGACGTCCAGTTCGACCGTACGCAGGTCCACCTGGTGTTCGGCGGCGTGGGCCGCGGCCTCGGTGACCCGTTCAGCGTTGCGGCCGGATATGTCACGCATCGCGGCGTAGACGGTGTGCCCGGCGCGGGCGAGCGCGCGGGCGGAGAGGGCGCCGAAGCCGGAACCGGCTCCGGTGATGACGATCGTCCTGCCTGTGTCGGTGGACATGACTGAACTCCTGTGGGATCGAGGGAGGTTGCGCTTACGCGATGCCGCCGTTGGCGCGGAGCACCTGGCCGTTGACCCAGCGGCCGGCCGGACCGGCGAGGAAGGCCACGACCCCGGCGATGTCCTGCGGGGTGCCGAGGCGCTCCAGCGGCGGCTGCGCGGCCATCCGCGCGATGGTCTCCTCGTCCTTGCCGTCCAGGAACAGGGCGGTGGCGGTGGGGCCGGGGGCGACGGCGTTCACCGTGATGTCCCGGCCGCGCATCTCGCGGGCGAGGATCAGGGTGATGGCCTCGACGGCGCCCTTGGTGGCGGCGTACGCGGTGTATCCGGGGATCGCCAGTGCCAGGACCGTGCTGGAGAAGTTGATGATCGCGCCGCCCTCGCGCAGCCGGCGCGCGGCCTGCTGGTCGACGACGAACGTGCCGCGGATGTTGGTGCGGTGCATGCGGTCGAGGGCGTCGAGGTCGAGGTCCACCAGCGGGGACAGCGTCATGACACCGGCCGCGTGGACGACGACGTCGACCCCGCCGTACGTGCTCTCCGCCGTGTCGAAGAGGGCCGCGACCTCGGTCTCGTCGGCCACGTCGGCGCGGACGGCGATCGCCTGGCCGCCCGCCTCGGTGATCGCGGCGACGGCCTTGCCGGCCTCGGCCTCGTTGCCCGCGTAGTTGACGACGACCGCGAACCCCTCGGACGCCAGGCGTTCGGCGGTCTCCCGGCCGATCCCGCGGGACCCTCCGGTGACGACGGCGACGCGGCGGGTGGAGGTGCTGGGCTGCTCACTCATGAGGTGCTCCTTGTCCCGGTGGGGCAGCGGCTTCCGCTCCCCGACAGAAACAACGCTACCACCGTTGCGGTATCGACGCTACCCGTGACCGTAGCGACGCTACGGTCACGGGCGGGCCGGCGCTCTCCCCGGTCCAGGAGCTGGTGCGGACCGGGCCCCGAGCAAAGGGCGCATCCCAGCGCTCAGGGCTCCGCACGAAGGTTCCTTCGGCTCGACCGGGTGGGCGAAGGGCGAGCCCCGTCGCGATCCGCCGGTGTCCCCGTGGCGAACACGGGCACCGCGGCGGACCCGGAATCGGGGCTGCCGGGCCTCTTCGACGTCGGGTTGCCCTGACCCGGCGGGCCGGGCAGGGGTGAACCGCCGGGCCGGCGGTGACCCGCCCAGCCGCGGGTTTCCGCCGAGCTACGAGTGACCCGCCCGGCCAAGAGCGGCCCGCCCGGCCGAGGGCCGCCGCCGAGCCGAGGGCCGCCGCCCGGCCAGGGCCCCGCTCCTCACCCCTGCCAGACGATCGCCTGCACCTCGCTGTACGCGTGCAGGGCGTACGACCCCACGTCCCGGCCGACCCCGCTCTTCTTGAAGCCGCCGAACGGCGCCTCCATGTTCCGTCCGACGGTGTTGACGCCGACGCCGCCCGCGCGGAGCCGGCGGGCGACGCGGAAGGCGCGGGCCACGTCGCCCGACCAGACGTAGTCGATGAGCCCGTAGTCGCTGTCGTTGGCGAGGGCGATGCCCTCCTCCTCGTCGTCGAAGGGCAGGACCACGACGACGGGGCCGAAGATCTCCTCGCGGACCACCCGCATGTCCGGGGTGCAGTCGGCGAGCAGGGTCGGAGCCACGTAGAAGCCGCGGTCCAGAGGTGGCCGCACGCCGCCCGTGACCACCCGCGCGCCCTCCTTCCGGCCGAGTTCGACGTACGACTCGATCCGGTCGCGATGGGCGGCGGAGATCACCGGACCGACCACCGTCCCCGGCTCCCGCGGGTCCCCCACCGTCAAGTGCGAGGCGTACGAAGCCAGTTGCTCGACGAACCGGTCGTGCAGGCCCCGTTGCACCAGCACCCGGGTCGGCGCCGTACAGATCTGCCCGCTGTAGAAGGAGAACGTCGTGCCGATCCCCGACACCGCCGAGTCCAGGTCCGCGTCGTCGAAGACGACCGCCGCGCCCTTCCCGCCCAGCTCCATCAACTGCCGCTTCATCCCGCGCCCGCACACCTCGGCGATGCGCTGCCCGACGGCGGTCGAACCGGTGAAGCTGACCATGTCCACGTCCGGGGAGTCCACCGCCGCCTCGCCGACCTCGACCCCGGTGCCGCTGACCACGTTCACGACGCCCGGCGGCACGCCCGCCGCCTCCAGGGCCTCCGCCATCCGGTACACGGACAGGGGGTCCTGCGGGGCGGGCTTCACGACCACCGTGTTGCCCATGGCGAGGGCGGGGGCGATCTTGCCGGCCGGGTTGGCCCAGGGGTTGTTGTACGAGGTGACGCAGGTGACGACGCCGACCGGCTGGCGTACGGCCAGGGCGCCCAGCACGGCCGCCCCGCCGAACGGCCCGGCCTCGTTGATCTGCGGTGGCAGCGGCTGCTCGACGGGCTCGGGCTTCGCGTACCGGCGGAAGCGGGCAATGCCCACGCCCACCTGCATCGCCCGCGCGGTGCCGGTCGTGGCGCCGCTCTCGGCCTGGGCGAGTTCGGCGTACGGGAGGAGGTTGCGCCGGATGATCCCGGCCGCCCGGCCGAGCACGGCCGCGCGCTCCTCGGCGGGGGTGCGCGACCACGGCCCGAAGGCCTCGCGGGCCGCGGCGGCGGCCGCGTGCGCCTGGTCCCGCGAGGCCTCCGGCGCCCGCCCGACGACCTGCTCGGTCGCCGGGTCGGTCACCTCGTAGAACCCGTGCTCGGGCGCCACCCACGAGCCGCCGACGAACAGCCGTTGTTCGTGGGCCCCTTGGCTCACTTGGTGCTCACCGTCTCGGTGTCCCGCCCCGAGCGCAGCACCTTTCCCGGCACGGCGCCGGTCGGCACGTCACGGCGTATCGCCTCGACACCGTTGACCCACACGGCCGTTATGCCGATCGCCTTCGAGTCCAGACGCGGACTGTCGCCCGGCAGGTCGTGCACCAGAGTGGCCTTGCCGGCGTCGATCCGCTCCGGGTCGAAGAGGACCAGGTCCGCATGCCACCCCACCTCCACGCGTCCACGCCCGCGCAGCCCGAAGAGCCGCGCCGGGTCGTCCGTCAGCATCTTCACGGCCTGCTCCAGCGCGACGAGTTTCCGCCCGCGCAGGCAGTCACCGATGAAGCGGGTCGTGTACGGGGCTCCGCACATGCGGTCCAGATGGGCGCCCGCGTCGGAGCCGCCGAGCATGACGTCCTCGTGCCGCCAGGTCTCCTGCCGCAGTGTCCAGGAGTCGGGGTCGTTGTCGGTCGGCATCGGCCAGAGCACCGTGCGCAGTTCGTCGGCAGCGCAGATCTCCACCAGGCACTCGAAGGGCTCCTGGCCGCGCTCGGCGGCGATGTCGTTGACGACCCGCCCCGTGAGGCCCTCGTTCGCGGCACTGTAGGTGTCCCCGATGACGTACCGCCCGAAGTTGGCGAGCCGCCGGAAGACGCCCGCCTCCTTGCTGCCGGCCCTGCGCAGCATCTCGGCCCGTACGTCCGGCTCGCGCAGCCTGGCGATCCGCTCGGGCACGGGAAGGGCCAGCACCTCGCCCCAGCCGGGGATGAGGTTCAGCGCGCAGAAGGTGCCGAGCGACATGTTCATGGGGGTGAGGATCGGCATGGTGAGCGCGATGATCCGGCCGCCGGACTCGCGGGCGCGTTCACTCGCCTCCAACTGGCGCGGGACCCGCTCGGGGACGGAGGCGTCGATCGTCAGCACGTTCCAGTTGAGAGGGCGGCCCGCCGCGGCGCTCATCTCGACGAACAGATCGATCTCGTCGTCGCTGAACTGGTCGAGGCAGCCCGCGACGATCGCCTCGATCTGCGTGCCCTCGTGTTCGCCCACCGCGCGGGAGAGGGCCAGCAGTTCGGCGGGTTGCGCGTGCCGTGAGGCGACCGGCTTCCCGTCGCCGTCGGAGTGGGTGGAGGACTGGGTGGTGGAGAAACCCCAGGCTCCGGCAGCCATCGCCTCGTGGAACAGGGCCAGCATCTCGGCCAGTTGCTCCTCGGTCGGCTGCCCGCCCACCGCGTCCGCGCCCATCACGTACCGCCGCAGCGCGCAATGCCCCACCATGAAGCCCGCGTTGACGGCGATCCGGCCCTCCAGCGCGTCCAGGTACTCCCCGAATCCGTGCCAGCTCCAGGGTGCGCCCTCCTCCAGAGCCACCAGGGACATGCCCTCGACCTTGGACATCATCCGGCGGGTGTAGTCGGCGTCCTCGGGCCGGTCCGGGTGCAGAGGGGCCAGCGTGAAGCCGCAGTTGCCGCCCGCGACGGTCGTCACCCCGTGGTTCAGGGACGGGGTGGCGTAGGGGTCCCAGAAGAGCTGGGCGTCGTAGTGCGTGTGCGGGTCGACGAATCCGGGAGCGAGGACCAGTCCGGCGGCGTCCTCGCTCGTCCGGGACGGCTCGGTGACCGCGCTGTCGATCACGGCGATACGGCCGTCCCGTATCCCCACGTCCGCGGTGTACGAAGGGGCTCCCGTCCCGTCCACGACGGTCACGCCCTTGATCAGATGGTCGAGCATCGCGCGGGAACCCCCTATGCGGCAGCCTGACGGAACCTGGTCGTGCGGTGCACCGGATCGGTGTCGATCTTCGGAATCACGTGCTCGCCGATCAGCCTGATCGACTGGAGCGTGTCCTCCTTGGGGATCCCGATCGGCACCCCGAAGCTGAGCTGGTCGGCGCCCGCCTGCTCCCACCGCTTGCACTGGGTGAGCACCTCGTCCGGGTCACCGCAGATCAACAGCTCCTCGGAGATGAGGAGTTCGATGATCTCCTCGTTGAACTCGGGGAGGGTCTCCGGCCAGACGGGGAAGCCCTCGGGGCGCGGGAAGGTGTCGTGGTAGCGGAAGACGAGCGACTGGAGGTAGTGCAGCCCGCCGCTCGCCGCGACCCGTACGGCCTCCGCGTGCGTCGGCGCGCAGATCGCCGTCGAGGTCACCATCACGTTGTCGTTGACGAAGTCCCCGACCGGCCGCGCCTCGACGATCGCCGTCTTGTACTGCTCAAGCACCCACTCCATGTCGGAGACCTTCTGCACACTGAAACCGAGGACCCCGAGACCCTTGCGGGCGGCCATGGCGTACGAGGGCGGCGACCCGGCGGCGTACCACATGGCGGGGTGCGACTTCCCGTACGGCTTGGGGAGGATCTTGCGCGGCGGGAGCTGCCAGTGCTTGCCCTGGAACCCCGGGTACTCCTCCTGGAGCCACATCTTGGGGAACTCGGCGATGGTCTCTTCCCAGATCTCCTTGGTGTAGTTCATGTCGGTGACGCCGGGTATGAAGCCGAGGATCTCGTGCGAGCCCGCGCCCCGGCCGCTGCCGAACTCGAAGCGGCCCTCGGTGAGATGGTCGAGCATGGCGACCTTCTCGGCGACCTTCACCGGGTGGTTGACCTGGGCCAGCGGGTTGAAGATCCCGGAGCCGAGGTGGATGCGCTCGGTGGCGTGCGCGAGGTATCCGAGGAAGACGTCGTTGGCCGAGAGGTGCGAGTACTCCTCCAGGAAGTGGTGCTCGGAGGCCCAGGCGTACTTGAAGCCGGACTTGTCCGCCTGGATGACGTACTCGGTCTCCTCCATCAGCGCCTTGTGCTCCGCGAGCGGATCGGTCTCGGCCCGCTTGCCCACGTATCCCTGTACAAAGAGCCCGAATTCCAAGGAGGTTCACCGTCCCCACGTCTCTGTCCGACGTCTCCGCATCGCTGCCGGACGTCGTGATCTGACGATCCGTCAGATTCATCTGCCGCCGACTGTTCCACCGCGCCCGTGAGGCGTCAATAGCTGACGTCGCGTCAGCCGACGGGGGTGGGCCCTCAGAGGACGCTCACCCCCGCGAGCCAGCCCCCGTCGATCACGAAGGGCTGCCCGGTGATGTACGAGGAGTCCTCACCGGTGAGGAAGAGGGCGAGCCGGGCCACCTCCTCCGGCCTGCCGATCCGGCCGAGCGGCACGAGCTTGCGGTACAGCCCGTCGAGCGCCTCCGAGGCCGCCGCGCTGTCGGCGGGGTCGGTGTCCGGGTCGAGTTGCGCCGGGTTGCTCATGGCGGTGTCGATGGCGCCCGGGCACACGGCGTTGACCCGGATCCTCTTCGCGGCGAGCTCCAGGGCGGCGACCCGGGTCAGGCCCACGATGGCGTGCTTGGTCGCGGAGTAGGCGCCCACCATGGCCATTCCGGTGAGTCCGGCGTAGGAGGCGGTGTTCACGATGGTGCCGCCGCCCGCCGCGGCGATCTCGGGCGCGACGGTCTTGATGCCGAGGAAGACGCCGACCTGGTTGACCTGCACGACCCGCTGGAACTCCTCCAGCGGGGTGTCGACGAGCTCGTTGAAGCGCAGGATGCCGGCGTTGTTGACGAGCCCGTCGATCCGCCCGTACGCGCTCGTGGCGGCGGCGACCGCGGCCTGCCAGTCGGCCTCCTGGCTCACATCGAGGTGCACGTACCGCGCGCCGATCTCCTTGGCCAGGGTCTCCCCCTGGTCGTCGAGCACGTCCGCGACGAGGACCTCGGCGCCCTCCGCCACGAAGAGCCGTGCCTCCTGCTCGCCCTGCCCGCGCGCCGCGCCGGTGATGAGGACGACGCGTCCGTCCAGCTTGCCCATGACTCTCCCTCAGTCGAGTTGCGGAGCGACTTCGGCGCCGAACGCCGCGATCTGGTCGGTGAGTTCGCTGCGGCTCCGGCTGCGGAACCGCACCTGTATCTGGTGCACACCCATCGCGCCGTACGCCCGCAGCGAGTCGGCGAGTGCCTCGGGCGCCCCGTGCAGCGTGCGCCGCCCGACGTCCCAGCCGGGCGTGCCGACGTACAGCGGCTCCGTGATGGCACCGATGGTGACGGGGTCCTCGATCCCCGCGCCCTGCCTGATCCGGTGCAGTTCGGCGATCTGCTCCGGCAGCCGGTCACGCGGATCGCCCTGCGGCAGCCAGCCGTCACCGCGCAGCGCGGCCCGGCGTACGGCGGCGGGCGAGGACCCGCCGACCCAGATCGGCACGCGTTCCTGCGCGGGCCTCGGGAGCTGACCGAGCCCTTCGAAGTCGTACAACTTGCCGTGGTGCACGGGGTATTCGTCCGGCCCGAGCGCGGCCCTGAGCGCGTCGACGGACTCGTCCAGGATCGTCCCCCGGCGCCCGAAGTCCACCCCCAGCACCTCGAACTCCTCCTGTACGTGCCCGGCCCCGACGCCGAGGATCAGCCGCCCTCCGCTCAGGTGGTCCAGGGTCGCGTACTGCTTGGCGCTGACCAGCGGATGCCGCAGCCCGACGATCGCGACATGGCTGAGCAGCCGTACGCGCTCGGTCACGCCCGCGAGGTGGGCGAGGGTGGCCACGGGGTCGTACCAGACGGTGCTCATGGCGGTCGCCAGCCGGCGCGGGATGGCGACGTGGTCGCAGCTCGCCAGATACGCGAAGCCGGCCCGCTCGGCGGCCCTGGCGATCGCGACGAGGTCGGCCGGCCCCGCCCCCGCCTCCCACGCCTCGGCGTAGATGGTGCTCTGCGACTGGATCGGGAGCTGCATCCCGTAGGCGAGTCGCCCTTCCGGCAGTACGTGCATCGGCACCCCTTGGAGACTGACGGTCCGTCAAGTTCGTTACACACCGGCCATAGTCGTAGCTGACGGGTCGTCAGACAAGGGCCGGGAGGGCAGGGACTGTCCGCGTCCGGCGAGCAATTGCCGGGGCTCGTCGCGGTCGCGTCTCAGGGGCGTAACCGGGTGAGGGCGGGCCGGAGGGGGCGCGTACTGCCCGGTGAGGGTTCCGGGGGGTCCGGAGCCGACGACCCGAGGAGAACCCGATGCTCCGCAACGGCAACCGCACCCGCAACCGCTTCGCGATGATCGCCGCTTCCGCCGCCGCCGGCGCCATGCTGCTGACCGCCTGCGACGGAACCGGCACCGACGCCGCCACCTCGACGGGCCGGGAGGTCGCGGACGCCGACGCCGCCACCGCGCGGAGCCTGAACCTCCTGAACGGCACCGCCAGGCAGAACAGCGCCAAGCCCGACACCGGCGACTGGGCCAACTCCCCCGGCAAGCCCGCCTCCAGGCCGGTGGCGCGCAGGTGGGTGCAGCTCAGCGCCTCCCGCGCGGGCGCCCTCGACCCGGTGGTCGTCAACGGCGCCGGTTTCACCCTCTACCGCTTCGACAAGGACACCGCCGACCCCTCCAGGTCCAACTGCGACGGCGACTGCGCCACCACCTGGCCGCCCGTCCTCATCTCCCCCGGCGGCAGGATCTTCATCGACGGTGTGGACAAGTCCGACGTCGGCGTGGTCAAGCGCACCGACGGCACCCTCCAGGTCACGCTCGGCGGCTGGCCGGTCTACCGCTTCAGCAAGGACCTCAAGCCCGGCGACACCAACGGGCAGGGCGTGGGCGGGACTTGGTTCGGTGTGACGCCCGACGGGCAGAAGGCGGGCGCACCTTCCGAGGAGACGGCCGCTCCGGAGGAGAGCCGGGGCGAAGGACAGGGCCAGGGCGACGCCGCCACCAGCGCCGTCCTCTTCGACGACCCCGGCTTCGCCGACAACGGCTCCCAGGGCCTCGCCGGCCGGGGCTGCCAGAACGTCTTCCGCGACGACGTGGCCTCCTCCATACAGGCCGCCGGCTCCCTGAAGATCTGGACGGACGCCGACTGCGAGGGCGAGTCCGAGGTGATCGACGGTGACGTAGCGGACCTGGACACGATCGGGTTCGACAACGACGTGTCGTCGGTGTTCTTCGGCTGACCCCGCTCGCAGTAACGGTGCCGAGAGGCCGTACTCCCCTGACCGAGAGGGGGAGCACGGCCTCTGTCCGTGTCCAGGGCCTGTCAGAGAGGCCCTACGCACCCTCCCCCGGCCACAGCCCGGCGTCCGTGAGCCCCAGCAGGTCGATCGCGTTCCGCCGCACGATCTGGTCCACCACGTCCGCGTCCAGGTGCCCCATCTGGGCCTCGCCGACCTCACGGGACTTGGGCCAGGTGGAGTCGGAGTGCGGGTAGTCGGTCTCGTAGAGCACGTTGCCCACCCCGATGGCGTCGAGGTTCTTCAGCCCGAAGGCGTCGTCGAAGAAGCAGCCGTAGACGTGCTCCGTGAAGAGTTCGGACGGCGGCCGGTGGACCTTGTCGGCGACGCCGCCCCACCCGCGGTTCTCCTCCCACACGACGTCGGCGCGTTCGAGGATGTACGGGATCCAGCCGATCTGGCCCTCGGCGTACATGACCTTCAGGTTCGGGAAGCGCTCGAACTTGCCGCTCATCAGCCAGTCCACCATCGAGAAACAGCAGTTGGCGAAGGTGATGGTGGAGCCGACGGCGGGGGGCGCGTCGGCGGAGGTGGACGGCATCCTGCTGCTGGACCCGATGTGCATGGCGACGACGGTGCCGGTCTCGTCGCAGGCGGCGAGGAAGGGGTCCCAGTCGTCGGTGTGGACGGACGGCAGTCCCAGGTGCGGAGGAATCTCGGAGAAGGCGACCGCCCGTACCCCGCGGGCGGCGTTGCGGCGCACCTCCGCCGCCGCCAGCTCCGGGTCCCACAGCGGAATGAGGGTGAGCGGTATCAGCCGTCCCTCGGCGGCGGGACCGCACCACTCCTCCACCATCCAGTCGTTGTAGGCCCGCACACACAGCAGGCCCAGTTCGTGGTCCTTGGCCTCGGTGAAGGTCTGTCCGCAGAAGCGGGGGAAGGTCGGGAAACAGAGGGCGGACTGGACGTGGTTGACGTCCATGTCGGCGAGACGCTGCGGCACGTCGTACGAACCGGGCCGCATCTGCTCGTACGTGATGACCTCGAGCTTGATCTCGTCCCTGTCGTACCCGACCGCGGTGTCGAGGCGGGTGAGGGGCCGGTGCAGGTCCTCGTACACCCACCAGTCCCCTATCGGTCCGTCGTCGCCCGGGTTGCCCATGACGGGTGCGAACTTGCCGCCGAGGAACGTCATCTCCCTCAGCGGTGCCCGCAGAATGCGCGGGCCTCTGTCCTGGTACTTCGACGGGAGCCGGTCCCGCCAGACGTTGGGGGGCTCCACCGTGTGGTCGTCCACCGAGATGATCTTCGGGAAGGTCTCCATGTCCAGTACGGTAGCGCCGATCTGACGGCCCGTCAGCTACCTGGTCGGGGCCCGCTGGATTGCGGGGACCCCGTGTGGACCCTGTGAGAGTCCGCGAGGCTCGGCAACGTGGCCTGTGATCGCTGTCTCGCAGAGCTGACGCATCCGCCATGAACAAGGCAAACTGGCGTCCTAGTACCAACGGTTCGGCAGGGGGACAGCGATGGACGGTGTGCCGCGAGTACCGGAGCAGCGGGGCCGCGCCGAATCGGCGGCGTTGCGCTTCGCTGTGCTCGGCCCGGTGCGCGCCTGGCGCGGGGAGGAGCCCCTGCCCGCGGGGTCTCCGCAGCAACGCGCCCTGCTGGCGGTCCTGTTGCTGCGCGAAGGACGTACGGCCACGGCCGGGGAGCTGATCGACGCCCTGTGGGGCGACGAGCCCCCCGCCCAGGCGCTGGCCACCGTCCGTACGTACGCGTCACGGCTCAGGAAGACGCTGGGCCCCGAGATCCTGGTCAGCGAGGCGGGCGGCTACGCGGTCCGGCTGGCCGGCGGCGGCGGAACGCTCGACCTCGCCGTCGCCCAGGAGCTCGCCTCCGACGCCGAGAAGGCCCGCGGCGCGGGCGATCTGTGCCACGCCCGCGAGGTGCTGAGGCGGGCGCTGGACCTGTGGGAAGGGGAGCCGCTGGCGAACATGCCGGGCCCCTCCGCGGACACCCAGCGCGCGCGGCTGGAGGAGTTCCGGCTCCAACTCCTCGAATCCTGCCTGGACATGGACCTGGAGCAGGGCTGTCACGCGGAGGCCGTGTCGGAGCTGACCGCGCTCACGGCGGCGCATCCGCTCCGGGAGCGGCTGCGCGAGCTGCTGATGCTCGCCCTGTACCGCAGCGGGCGGCAGGCCGAGGCCCTCGCCGTCTACGCGGACACCCGGCGCCTGCTGGCCGACGAGCTGGGCGTGGACCCGCGAGCGGGCCTGAAGGAACTCCAGCAGCGGATCCTCCAGGCGGACCCGGGCCTGGCCGAACTTTCCGCGCCGGCCGCCGAGCCCGTGACGGCACCGGTGCGTCCGCACCAACTTCCGGCCACGGTCACCGACTTCACCGGCCGGCTGTCCTTCGTGGACGAGCTGAGCGACGTCCTGGCCTCCGCCTCCTCCGACACCGGCCGGGTCATGGCCGTGTCCGCGCTGGCGGGCATCGGGGGCGTCGGGAAGACCACCCTCGCCGTGCACGTGGCACACCAGGCCCGCGGCGCCTTCCCCGACGGGCAGCTCTACGTGGACCTCCAGGGGGCCGGGGCGCGGTCGGCCGAGCCGGAGACGGTGCTCGGCGCGTTCCTGCGCGCCCTGGGCACGGCCGACACCGCCATCCCGGACTCCCTCGAGGAGCGGTCGGCGCTGTACCGCTCGGTGCTGGACGGGCGCCGGGTGCTGGTGCTGCTGGACAACGCCCGCGACGCCGCCCAGGTGCGCCCGCTGCTCCCCGGCACGGAAGGGTGCGCGGCCCTGGTCACCTCCCGGGTGCGGATGGTGGACCTGGCCGGGGCGCACCTGATCGACCTCGACGTGATGTCGCCCGAGGAGGCCCTCCAGCTCTTCACGAAGATCGTGGGCCGGGAGCGGGTCGAGTCGGAGCGCGAGGCCGCGCTCGACGTGGTGGCGGCCTGCGGCTTCCTGCCCCTGGCGATCCGTATCGCGGCCTCCCGACTGTCCGCGCGCCGCACCTGGACGGTGTCCGTACTGGCCGCGAAGCTCGGCGACGAACGCCGCCGCCTCGACGAACTCCAGGCGGGCGACCTCGCGGTGAAGGCGACCTTCGAGCTCGGCTACGGCCAGCTCGAGCCCGCCCAGGCCCGCGCCTTCCGCCTGCTGGGCCTGGCCGACGGCCCCGACATCTCCCTGGCGGCCGCCGCCGCGGTCATCGACCTGCCGGTCGAGGCCACCGAGGACCTCCTGGAGTCCCTCGTCGACACGTCGTTGCTGGAGTCGGCGGCGCCCGGACGTTACCGGTACCACGATCTCGTACGGCTCTACGCGCGAGCATGCGCGGAACGGGACGAGGAGCCGTCCAGCGAGCGGGCCGGTGCGCTGTCCCGGCTGCTGGACTTCTACCTGGCCACCACCGCCGGGGTGTACGCGATCGACCGGCCCGGGGACCGGCTGGTGGACCACCTGGAGACCACGCGGTACCCCGGTCTCACCTTCGCGAACCGGCACCAGGCGCAGGACTGGCTGTACGCCGAGGCCGTCAGCACCCTGGCGTGTGTACGGCAGTCGACGGGACCCGGCACCCTGCCGCGCGCCGTCGACCTGCTGTGGGCGGCGTGCGACCTGGCCGAGTCGGGGGCCAACTCGAAGGAGTACGAGACGATCGCCGCGGCCGCGCGCTCCGCCGCGCAGGAGATCGGTGCCACCCGAGCGGAGGCCCGGGCGCTCACGACGCTGGCCTTCGTGAACCACATCACCGGCCGCTTCGATCCGGCGGACCAGGCGGCGGCCCGCGCGCTGGAACTGGCCCTGGCCGCCGACGACCCGCTGACCAGCTGCTGGTCCTCCAACATCCTCGGTGTGATCGCGCTCTACCAGAACCGGCACGAGGACGGCGAGGCCCACCTGACGCGTGCCATCGAGAACTTCCGCGCGTGCGAGGACCGCCCCGGCGAGGCGAGCGCCCTGTGCAACCTCTCGCGGATCCACCTGGCCACCGGCCGCACCGAGAGCGCGGTGGCCCTGGCCCAGCAGGGCACGGACATGTACGACGACATGGACCACGCGCTGAAGGGCGCCAACGGCCGGTACGCCCTCGGGCTCGCGCTCACCCAGAGCGGCCGGCTCTCCGAGGCCGTCGACCGTCTGGAGGAAGCCCTCGATGTGTTCCAGGACAGCCGCCAACGGCTGTGGGAGGGCATGACGTTGTTCCGCCTCGCCGAGGCCGACCTCGCCGCCCGCAAGCCCGCGCAGGCCGCCGCGAACGCCGAGCTGGCCCTGACCGTGCTCCGGGGGATCGGCGGGGACTGGCGCCGCGCCAATGTCCTCACCGTGCTCGGCCGCGCGCTGAGCGGGATCGGGCAGAGCGGTCGCGCGCAGGTCTGCTGGCACGAGGCGCTGGACGTCTTCGAGTCGCTGGGCGCCCCGGAGAGCTCCGAGGTACGGGCCCTTCTCAAGCCGCTCGCCGTCGCCTGAGCCGGGGCGGCCGGGGGGTCGGCCGGGCGTTCATCATTCGTTTATCGCCGCGCGTCACTCTCAACTTGTCAATCCGTCGCGTCGGGGGGCAGACGGGATGGCGGATGGCCGCACCTCTAGGGTGTACCGGCCCAGGAGTGCCCGCCCGGCAACCCTCGGGGGAGTTGCCGGGCGGGCCCTTCCCCGACATACCGCTAGTGCATCGAAAAACTGCCAGGGGAGCCAGTCATGACCGACGAGAACAGCACCGAGAACGTCCACGCCACCGACGAGCCGGTCGCCGGCACGGAGAACGTGCACGCCACCAGCGAGCCGCTCAAGACCAAGACGAACCCGATCGCTCCCGGTGAGGACACCGGCGACGCGACGACGGACAACGTCCACGCCACGGGCGAGCCCGTCTAGGACTTCCACCGCACGGGGATCGGCCGCGACGGCGCGGAGGGGGAGCCGTCGCGGCCGACGTGCGTCCAGGGTCGGGCACCGGCCCGGTCAATCCGCCCGTACGTGCCTACCGAGACATCAGGCCCGGACATCCACGCCCGGTCAACTCACCGCGGGGGCCGCGCCCGCAGCTCCCCCTTGACCACCTTGCCGCCGGCGTTCCGCGGCAGCCCGGGCACGAACTCCACGCCGCGCGGCACCTTGTAGTTCGCCATCTCGCGCCGGGCCCAGGCGATCAGGTCGTCGCTCGTCACCACGGACCCCGGACGCCGTACGACGTAGGCCTGGCCGACCTCTCCCAGGCGGCCGTCCGGCACCCCGATCACCGCGACGTCGGCCACGTCCGGGTGCAGGCCCAGGAGTTGCTCGATCTCGGCCGGGTAGGCGTTGAAGCCGCCGACGATGAACATGTCCTTGATCCGGTCGGTGATACGGAGGTTGCCGGCCTCGTCGAGCACGCCGACATCCCCTGTCCGCAGCCAGCCGTCCGCGTCGAGCACGGCTGTCGTGGCCGTCGGGTCCTCGAAGTAGCCCTCCATGACGTTGAATCCGCGGACGAGGACCTCGCCGGGAGTGCCCGGTGCCAGCGACTCCCCCGCCGGACCCACCACCCGTACCTCCGTGTCCGGGATCGCCCGTCCCGAGGTCGAGGCGATGACGGTCGGGGCGTCCCCGCGGCGGCACATCGTGACGATTCCGCTGGCCTCGGAGAGCCCGTAAGCGGTGAGGACCGTGTCGATCCGCAGCTCCGACCTGAGGCGCTCCACGAGGCGGAGGGGGACCACGGCGGCGCCGGTCACCACCAGGCGCAGCGCCGACAGGTCGTAGGCGTCACGGGAGGGGTGGTCCAGGAGCGACTGGTGGAGGGTCGGCGGGCCCGGGAGGACCGATATCCGTTCCGAGGCGATGTTCGCCAGGACCGTGTCCACGTTGAACACCGGTTGCGGGACCATCGTCGCGCCGCGCATCAGGCAGGCCACGATGCCCGCCTTGTAGCCGAAGGTGTGGAAGAACGGGTTCACGATCAGGTAGCGGTCGCCCTCGCGCAGCCCGGCCAGTTCGCTCCAGATCGCGTAGCCGCGCAGGGTCTGCGCGTGGGTGATCACCGCGCCCTTCGGGCGGCCCGTCGTGCCGGACGTGAAGACGATGTCCGAGGGCGAGGATCCGGCGAGGCCTGCCTCCCGTTCCCGGATCTCCGCCGTTCCCACGCCCTCCCCCGCCGCCAGGAAGTCCTTCCAGGTACGGAAGTCGGCGGGGGCGTCGTCCGAGAGCACCACCACCTGTTCGAGGTGCGGGAGACCGGGGAGCGGGCCCGCGCCGTCGCCCTCCCCGGCGGCCCGCCGCAGCGACGCCACGTACGAGGTGCCCAGGAAGGTGCCCGTGACGAAGAGCAGCCGGGCCCGGCTGCGGGCCAGTACGTAGGCCGCCTCCGTCCCCTTGAAGCGCGTGTTCAGCGGGACCAGGACCGCGCCCGCGGACACCGCGCCCAGGGCGGAGACGATCCAGTCGAGGGTGTTCGGGGCCCAGACGGCCACCCGGTCGCCCTGCTGGACGCCGTTCGCGAGACAGGCGGCCGTCGCGCGTTCGACTCGGGCGCCCAGCTCCTCGTACGACACTCGCGTGCGGCCCTCGACGACCGCCTCGGCACCGGCGTACCGCTCGGCCGCGGACCGGACCAGTCCCGGGATGCTGCCCCACTCCAGGTCTCCGCGCATCTCACGCCTCCCCGCACCCGTAACGCATTAGCTGACTGACCGTCAGATTAGCTGTAGCCTGACGCCCTGTCAGCAGTCGGGACTCCGTGCGGAGGTGCGCGCACATGGCAAGGACCGGGACAAGGGCGGCGACGGGGGCGGCGGCGCGAGGGGCGAAAAAGCCCGCGCCCAGGGCTTCGAGGGCGATGCCGGGGAACGGGATCAAGGACGCCACGGCCATAGCCGGAATCGGGCAGACCGCCTTCGCCCGCCAACTCCCGGAATCCGAGAAGACTTTGGCCTGTCGGGCGATCCTCGCCGCGCTCGACGACGCCGGGATCAAGCCCGCCGAGGTCGACGGGCTCGCCTCCTACACCATGGAGGAGACCGACGAGGTGGAGGTGGCGAAGGCCGCCGGGTTCGGTGACCTCACCTTCTTCAGCAAGGTGGGCTTCGGGGGCGGCGGTTCGTGCGCCACCGTCGCGCACCTCGCCGCCGCGATCGCCACCGGGCAGGCCACGGTCGGTGTCGCCTGGCGGTCCCGGAAGCGGGGCAGCGGACCCCGGCCCTGGAAGAACACCGCGGTCCAACTCCCTACCCCCGCCCAGTGGACCCGCCCCTTCGGGCTGCTCAGACCCGCCGACGAGATCGGCATGCTGGCACGCCGCTACATGCACGAGTACGGCGCGACCCGCGACCACCTCTTCAACGTCGCCCTCGCCTGCCGCAACCGCGCCAACCAGAACCCGGCCGCGATCATGTACGAGCGCCCCCTCACCCGCGAGATGTACATGACCTCCCGCTGGATCAGCGAACCGCTCTGCCTCTTCGACAACTGCCTGGAGACGGACGGGGCGTTGGCCTGTGTCATCGTCTCCGCCGAGCGGGCGCGCGACTGCCGGCGGCGGCCCGTGTACGTCCACTCCGCCGCCCAGGGTCTGCCCGCCCAGCACCACGGCATGGTCAACTACTGGAACGACGACCCGCTCACCGGACCCGCCTGGACCGCCGCCCGGCACCTGTGGAAACACGCCGACCTCACACCGGAGGACGTGGACGTCGCGCAGATCTACGACGCGTTCACACCCCTCATACCGCTCTCCCTCGAGGGATACGGCTTCTGCGGGAAGGGCGAGGGCGCCGGGTTCACCGAGGGCGGCGCGCTGGAGATCGGCGGGCGGCTGCCCCTGAACACCGGCGGAGGCGGCCTCTCCGAGGCGTACGTGCACGGCTTCAACCTCATCAACGAAGGGGTGAAGCAGTTGCGCGGCACGAGTACCGCCCAGGTGCCGGGCGCCGCCACCTGTCTGGTCACGGCCGGCGAAGGGGTCCCGACCTCCGCCCTCCTGCTGAGGAGTTGACCATGAGCGACGACCGTTCCACCCTGCTCTCCCCCGTCCCCGACGACGACGGCGCCCCCTTCTGGCAGTACGCCGCCCAGGGCGAACTCCGCGTCCAGGCCTGCGCAGACTGCGGCGAACTCCGCTTCCCGCCGCGCCCCTGCTGCCCGCACTGCCACTCCTTCGCGAGCGAGTGGCGGCTGATGAGCGGACGCGGGCGCATCTGGTCGTACGTCGTCCCGCACCCGCCGCTCCTTCCCGCCTACGCCGCGCAGGCGCCGTACAACGCGATCGTGGTGGAGCTCGCGGAGGCTCCGCGGATCCGGCTCGTGGGGAACCTGGTGAGCGAGGCCGGCGCGCCGCTCAACTCCGTCGCGCCCGAGCGGATCCGGATCGGCGCGCGCGTACAGGCCGTCTACGCCGAGCTCGCCGGGGCGCCCGTGGCCATGACCGTGCCCCGCTGGATCCTGGAGCGGTCATGAGCGGCAACGGCCTGCACGTCAGTACCGACAAGGACACCGGCGTCGCCGTCCTCACCCTCGACCGGCCGGAGAAGCTCAACGCCATCGACATCACATTGGCCTCGGAACTCGCCTCCGCCTGGCGGGAGTTCCGGTTCGACGACTCCGTGCGGGCCCTCGTCGTCACCGGGGCGGGGGATCGGGCCTTCTGCACCGGGGTCGACCGGGGCGCCGACGTTCCGCAGCCCAACTCCCCCTACATGGTGGACGATCCGCTCATCGCCATCGGACCGAAGGCCAACGACCTGTGGAAGCCGGTCGTCGCGGCCGTCAACGGGATGGCCTGCGGAGGCGCCTTCTATCTGCTGGGCGAGTCGGAGTTCGTCGTCGCGGACGAGACGGCGACGTTCTTCGATCCGCACACCACGTACGGGATGGTCAGCGCGTACGAGTCCATCTATCTGGCGCAGCGGATGCCGTACGGGGAGGTGGCTCGGATGGCGTTGATGGGGACCGCCGAGCGGGTTTCCGCGCGGCGGGCGTACGAGGTGGGGCTGGTGTCCGAACTCACCTCTGCCGGTGGGGCGCTGGCGGCGGCCGTGTCGTGCGCGGCGGTGATCGCGTCGTATCCGACCCTGGCCGTCCAGGGGACCGTCCGTGCGCTGTGGTCGGCCCAGGAGGCCGCCCGTGCCCAGGCCCTCGCCCACGCGCCGTATCTCATCTCCCTCGGCAACCTGCCGCCGGCCCACCAGACGGACCTGTTCACGGCCCGGCGCGGGGACTACCGAACCCGCTGAGGGGTTTTTCGCCCCCTCCGCCCCTGCCCATTCCCGTCACTTGGGGGCTCCGCCCCCAAACCCCCGCTCCTCAAACGCCGGAGGGCTGAAACTTCCCTCAGGGGCGGAGGGGGCGAAAAACCCCTCAGGCCGTGCGGGCCGTCCCCGTGCCCTTCTCCGCGTCCAGCGCGTACACGCAGCGGTCCTTGCTGCACGCGTACACCACGCCGTCCTTGACGACGGGAGCCCCGGTGATCTCACCGCCGGTGGCGAGCTTCCACCGCAACCGCCCGTCGTCCGCCTTCAGCGTGTAGAGCAGATGGTCGGTGGACCCGAAGTGGATGCGCCCGTCGGCGACGGCGGGGGCGCCCACCAGGTCGCCGCCCGCCTGGAAGCGCCACTTGGGGGTGCCGGTGACCGCGTCGAGGGTGTAGAGCCCCTTGCCGCTGCCGACATGGACGTGACCGGCCGCGACGAGCACGGGCTCGATCGACGCCCGGGACTCCGTGGCGATCCGCCAGCGGTCCCGGCCGTCGGTGGCGTCGAGGGCGTACACGGTGCCGAGGTAGTCGGCGAGATAGACACCGCCCCCGGTGACTGCGGGCCCCGGCACGAAGGCGGGCGGGCAGAGGAAGACGGCGGGCGCCTCGAAGTGCCAGCGGACGCGGCCGTTCGCCACGTCGACGGCGAGGACACGGGTGCCGGCGGAGACGTACACGTACCCGTCGGGCCCCTGACTGATCCGCACCGGAACACCCCCACAGGAGGCGGCGTCCCCGATCGGATAGGACCAGCGCTCCTCGCCGGTACGGGCCTCCAGGGCACGCAGCCGGGCGTCCTGCCAGACGTACACGGTGCTGTCGTGGACGGCGGGCCCGGCCTCCGCGGACTCGAAGTCGGTCTGAGCGCCGGAGATCTCCCACAGTTTGTGGCCGTTGGCGGCCTCCCAGGCCTGTACGCCGCCGCCGCGCGTGCCGGTGACGACGGTGCCGCGGTCGGCCTTCAGGGAGTACACCCAGGCGTCCGTCGACAGCCGCCACAGGTCGCCGCCCTCCCGGGCGTCCAGCGCGAAGAGCGTGGGGCCGTCGGAGGCGTGGATACGGCCGTCCGCCACCGACATGGACCAGGCCACGTCGCGCGTCTTGAAGCGGCGCCGGCCGGTCGCGACGTCCAGCGCGTGCACCTCGAAGGAGGTGACGTAGACGAGGTCGTCGGCGACCGCGGGCGTACCCCACACGTCGTTCGACATACGGAAACGCCACGGCCGCCAGCCGGCCGGGGAGTCCGGCGCGGGGGGCGCGACGACCGGCGCGGGGTCGGCGCCGTTCACGCCGGGGCGTGGCCGGGACCAGGAAGCGGCGAGGCCCGCCTCCGGAGGGGGTGCCTTGACGGCGGCGGCACGCGCGTCGGCGACCCGCGGACCCGGCCCGATGGGCACCTGGCCGCCGGCGAGCCGCACGGGGCCGCTGTCCGGCGCCCCGACGGCCACAGGGGCGTGCGCGGGCGGCGGCGGAATGGCCCCGCGCCCCCCGCTGCGGCCTCCGGACGGCGACGGTTTCACGGGCGGACGGCCTCCGCGGCGCGCCTCGATCAGGCTCACCGCGCGCTCGGGCAGCCACGCCGACGCCGTACCGCTGTCGTCGGATCCGGAACCGAAGAGGTGCGGTGCGAGCTGGGCCTGGAGGTCGGCGGGGTTGGGGCGGGCCGCTGCCTCCATCTGCATGCAGGACTCGATGAGGGGGCGCAGCTCGGCGGGCAGGCCTTCGAGGTCGGGGCCCTCCCTGAGCAGCATGAAGACGGTCTCGACGGGGTTCGCGCCGTGGAAGGGGGCGTGGCCGGTGGCGGCGAAGACGAGCATCGACCCGAGCGAGAAGACGTCGCTCGCGCCGGTCACGCTGCGCGAGTCCTTCGCCTGCTCGGGCGACATGTACGCGGGTGTGCCGACGGCGACGTTCGTCATGGTCAGCCGGGTGTTGGAGACACCGGACGCGATACCGAAGTCGATCACCCGGGGTCCGTCCTCGACGACGAGGACGTTCGAGGGCTTGAGGTCGCGGTGGACGAGACCCGCACCGTGGATGGACTGGAGCGCCTCCGCGACACCGGCCGCCAGCCAGCGCACCGCCTGGGCCGGCATCGGCCCGCACTCATTCACTATTTCTTCCAGCGAGGGAGCGGGCACGTAGGCGGTGGCCAGCCACGGCACGGCCGCTCGCGCGTCGGCGTCGACCACGGCCGCCGTGTAGAAGCCGGACACGGCCCTGGCCGCCTCGACCTCGCGCGAGAAACGGACCCGGAACAGCTGGTCCTCGGCGAGCTCCGTCCTGACCGTCTTGATCGCCACCCGCCGGCCGGAGGCCGAGCGCGCGAGATAGACCAGCCCCATGCCGCCGGCACCCAGCCGCCCCAGCACCTCGAACGGCCCGATCCGACGCGGATCGTGCTGCGTCAGCTGATCCACCACTTGCCTGCCACCTCCCCGTACGAGCCACGTCATCCACGTGTGAACGCGGCCTCGTGCAGCGTCTCACCACCGCACCGCCATGGCGGTACGCACCCCGATTCTTCCTGTCCGGGGCGATGGTTGCGAACCCGAGGGCGGATCGGGGTGTCTTGGGGCAAAATGACCGCACGTTCAGGGGTGTGGACCCTTACGCCCCGGTCAGGACCGCTGAAGCAGGGCGAACGACGCCCCCTGATTGTCCGTGACCACCGCCACCCGCCCGTACGAGGCGTCGAAGGGCGCCGCCTGGACCCGGCCGCCGAGCCGGCTCACCGTCCCGAGTACGGCGTCACAGTCCTCGACGCCGAAGTGGACCAGGAAGTGGGGCGGCATCTCGGCCGGGAAGACGTCGGACACGGGGGCCCTGCCGAAGTCCGGGGAGGCGTCCGGGCCGAAGAGCGCGTCCAGGAAGAGCGTGCCGTAGAACTGGTCGACGGCCGCGGTGTCCCGGGCGTACAGCTCCGCCCAGGAGAAGGTGCCCGGCTCGTACCGCCTGCCGAAGCCCGGGTGGCCCCCGGCCTGCCACAGGCCGAAGACGGCGCCTTCCGGGTCGGCCGTGAGGGCCGCCGTGCCGAGGTCGCCCACCGGCGTCGGCGCCGTGATGACCTGGCCGCCCCCGGTCCTGATCCGGTGGGCGAGCGCGGTGGCGTCCGGCGTCGCGAAGTACACGGTCCACACGGTGGGCATCCGGCCGTCCCGCTTGGGGACGAGGGCGGCGACGGGTTCGCCGTCCCGGTGGGCCCACACGGCGCCCCCGCCCGCGAAATCCCCGCCTGCCGGGGCACGGGACCCGTCCGGGCCCTCGGAGCCGTAGCCCTCCTCGAAGGTCCAGCCGAAGAGTTCGCCGTAGAAGCGCCTGCCCGCCGCGACATCGGCGAGCCGCGCGTCGATCCAGCAGGGGACGCCTTCGGGGTAGACGGCTGGGCCTGCGGGCAAGGGGGCGGATTCGGCCATGCGGCCAAGCTAACGGGCCCGCACGCATCCCGCAGGGCAGGCGCACCCCTTTGTGCGGCGGCGCATGCGCACCCCTTCGCGAACAGGCGCGTCGACCTTTGCGAACAGGCGCGTCAACCGTCGTGAACCCCTGTGGCAGGCAGCCGCACCCCATTTGCAGTCGGCCGAATCGCGCTCCGATCACCCCTCGGTAAGCTGACGGCATGACAGGACAAGTGCGTACCGTCGACGGCCGCGTGGCCGGGCGGCGTGGGCAGGCGACCCGGCAGAAGCTGCTCGACTGCCTCAGCGAGATGCTCAGCTCCTCCCCTTACCGGGACGTCAAAGTCATTGATGTCGCCCGGAAGGCGGGCACTTCACCCGCGACCTTCTACCAGTACTTTCCGGACGTCGAAGGTGCCGTCCTGGAGATCGCCGAGCAAATGGCCACGGAGGGCGCCGGGTTGACCCAGTTGCTCGACGGCCGTTCCTGGGTCGGCAAGGCCGGATGGCAGACCGCGCAGGAACTCGTCGACGGGTTCCTGGAGTTCTGGCGACGCAACGACGCGATCCTCAGGGTCGTCGATCTGGGCGCCGCCGAGGGCGACAAGCGGTTCTACAAGATCCGTATGAAGATCCTGAACTCCGTGAACAACTCCCTTACGGACACGGTCACCGAGCTCCAGTCCAAGGGCAAGGTCGACAAGGACGTGAACCCGGCGGCGATGGCCGGTTCGCTCGTCGCCATGCTCGCCGCGGTGGCCTCGCACCAACGGGGATTCCAGTCGTGGGGCGTCAAGCAGGCTGAACTCAAGCCGAATCTCGCGCTGTTGGTGCATCTGGGTGTGACTGGCAAGAAGCCCACCAAGTAGCCCACCACGCAGTTCGCTTCCCCTTCCTGTCATGCGGGCGGCAGTCCACCGATGCGGACTGCCGCCTGCTGCGCTGTGCCCGCGGGCGAACGGGCGGGCGGAAGAGGTCGCGGGTGGTGGTCGCGAGAGGTCGCGAGAGCCGACGGCCGGATCGGCGCCGCGCGATACGGCCGTCTCAGCGGCGCACGATCCGGCCGGCTCAGCGCCGCACGATCCGGAACAACCGGATCTCCCGGTCGATCCGCTGCTGATAGGTGACGTACGGCGGCCAGAACGCCACCGCCGCCTTCCACACCTCGGCCCGCTCGTCCCCTGCCAGGAGACGCGCGGTCACGGCGATGTCCTCGCCGTTCCAGTTGATCCGGGCGTCCGGCCGCGCCAGGAGGTTGGCGGTCCAGGCGGGGTGGTCCGTGCGCCCGAAGTTGGAACCGACGAGGATCCAGCTCTGCGGTCCCGCGACACCCGCGGGGGCCGTCTCGGGCATACAGGCCAACGGCGTACGCCGCTCCAGTCCGCTCCTGGCGCCGCGCGCGGTGAGGATGATCCCCGGCAGCATCCGCGCGCTCAGCAGCACCTTGCCGCGCGTCAGCCGGTGCACCGCACGGTCCAGTGCGGGAATGACGTGCGGCGCGACCCGCGCGAACGTCCGGGTCGAGGAGACCTTCTGCACGAGCCGCACACCGGGAACCCGGCCGCCGCTCCCGGCCCCCGCCTTGGCCCTGCCCCTGGCCATCAGACAGCCACCCCCGCACGGCTCCCGCTGCCACTGCCGCTTACACCATCGGCACCACAATCGAACAGGTGCGCCATATCGGCGGCGTGCCCCCGCAGCCGGTGCACCGGCCCGAACAGCAGCTCGTCACCGGCCGCCCTCTTGAAGTACAGGTGGGCCTCGTGCTCCCAGGTGAACCCGATACCGCCGTGCAGCTGGATCCCCTCCGACGCGGCGGTCCGCAGCGACTCCAGCGCCTGGGCGAGCGCGAGCCCGCCCACCCGCTCACCGCCGGCACCGGTACCGGCCGCCCACGCCGCGTAGTACGCCGCCGAGCGCGCCGCCTGTACCCCGACGTACACATCCGCCAGCCGGTGCTTCACCGCCTGGAACGAGCCGATGGCCCGGCCGAACTGCTCCCGCTGCCGCACGTACTCGACCGTCCGCTCCAGCGCCCGGTCCGCGGCGCCCACGGCTTCGGCGGCGAGCACGGCGGCGGCCACGTCACCGGCACCGGCGAGCGCTCCGGCCACATCGGCGTCCTCGTCACCGAGCAACTCGGCGGCCACGTCGCGAAGTTCGACCCTGGCCAGGGGCCGCGTCTCGTCGAGAGCCGTCTGCCGAATCCGCACAAGCCCGTCGACAGCCTCCGCCCGCGCTCGTCCGGCGGCCCCCGTCTGCTCCCGTAACGCGCCCCCCGCCTGCGCCCGTACGAGGAACAGCAGCGTCCGTGTCCGTACGAAACCCCCTGTGTGCGCGGCCACCACGAGCAGTTCCGCGCTGTGTCCGTCGAGCACCTGGGCCGCCTGCCCGTAGAGCCGCCACCCGCCGTCGACCCGCCGTGCCTGCACGCCGCCCGAACGGCCTCCCCCGGCCCAGTCCCCGTCGTTGTCGCCGACCAGGCCGAGCGCCGTCGGGAGCCGCGCGCCCGGCACCGCGAGGGCCGCGGTCAGCTCGCCGGAGGCGAGGCGCGGCAGCAGTTCGGCGCGCTGGGCCCCGGTGCCCAGGGCGAGGATCAGCGGGGCCGCGAGGACGGCCGTGGCCAGGAGCGGCGAGGGTGCCAGGGCGCGCCCCGACTCCTCGCAGGCGAGGGCGAGTTCGGTGACGGAGCAGCCGACGCCGCCGTACGCCTCGGGCAGGGCGAGTCCAGGCAGCCCGAGCTGCTGTGCGAGCGCGTCCCAGAGCGCGGAGTCGTACCCGGCGGAGCTTCGCACGGCGGCCCGCACCTCCTCCAGCCCGCACCGCTTGACCAGCAACTCCCTCAGCGTGCGCCGGATCTCCTCCTGCTCGGCGGTGAAACGGGCGTCCATGGCGGCCTCCTCCCCAGATCTGACGGACCGTCATATTAGGCCCGCACCAGAGGAATGCACAGGCCCCTGACACCCTCCCCGGCCGGCACTACCTGATGTACCGTCAGATTCATGACGCCAGGAACTCCCAGGACTTCCGGTAAGCGCAAGGTGGCCGTGGTCGGCGTATCCCTCTCCGACTGCGGGCGCGTCGACGAGGCCACCCCGTACGCCCTGCACGCCCAGGCGGCCCGGCGCGCGCTGGCCGACTCGGGTCTTGGCCGGGAGCTGGTCGACGGTTTCGCGTCGGCGGGCCTGGGAACGCTGGCGCCCGTCGAGGTGGCCGAGTACCTGGGGCTGCGGCCCACCTGGGTCGACTCGACCTCCGTCGGCGGCTCCACCTGGGAGGTCATGGCGGCCCACGCGGCCGACGCGATCGCGGCCGGCCACGCGAACGCGGTCCTGCTGGTCTACGGTTCCACCGCCCGCGCGGACATCAGGGCGGGCCGCCGCACCGGCAACCTGTCCTTCGGCGCCCGGGGCCCCCTCCAGTTCGAGGTGCCGTACGGCCACACCCTGATCGCCAAGTACGCGATGGCCGCCCGCCGCCACATGCACGAGTACGGCACGACGCTGGAACAGCTCGCCTCCGTCGCCGTCCAGGCCCGCGCGAACGCGGCGGCGAACCCGGAGGCGATGTTCCGCGACCCGGTGACCGTCGACGACGTCCTGTCCGGCCCGATGATCGCGGACCCCTTCACCAAGCTGCACTGCTGCATCCGCTCCGACGGCGGCGCGGCGGTCCTGCTGGCGGCCGAGGAGTACGTACGGGACTGCCGTACCGCTCCTGTCTGGGTTCTCGGCACCGGTGAGCACGTCTCGCACACCACCATGTCCGAGTGGGCGGACTTCACCGTCTCCCCCGCGGCGGTGAGCGGCCGCCTCGCCTTCTCCCGCGCCGGGGTCCGCCCGGACGAGATCGACCTGGCCGAGATCTACGACGCCTTCACCTACATGACGCTCGTGACCCTGGAGGACCTCGGCTTCTGCGAGAAGGGGGAGGGCGGTCCGTTCGTGGACGCCGGGAAGGGCCGGCTGCTGGTCGGCGGGGAACTGCCCGTCAACACGGACGGCGGCGGGCTGTCGGCCCAACACCCCGGTATGCGAGGGCTGTTCCTGCTGGTGGAGGCCGTACGGCAGTTGCGCGGCGAGGCCGGGGACCGCCAGGTGACTAAGGCCGGCGGGCGCCTTCCCGAGCTGGCGGTCGCCTCGGGGACGGGCGGGTGGTTCTGCTCCTCGGGGACGGTGGTGCTGGGGCGGGGGTAGGCCGCGACCGACCCCTCGGATCCTCAACGCCATCACCGTGTACGGCACTTCACTCGCATGTCGGACAGTCCGTGGGGTAAGCGGGAGATCCGTAGGCAAGTGGTGAGGCGACTGGAGAGGGGCCGGTTCATGGCAAGGCGGGGATCGCCACAGGCATCATCCGAACGCGGTAACGGCGTCGAGGACCGTGAACCTGTCCAGGGCCACGAACTCGGTGACCTCGAACCCGGCACCAGGCAGCGCGCTCAACTGCGTTTCCGTCTCGCTGACATCGCGTGGACGGCGTTGTGCACGGTCCTGCTGCTCTGGGCGATCTCGGGCATCGTCGGCGCCGCGCGGGGCACGACCGGGTGGGCGTACAGCGTCGTGGCCTGCGTACTGCTGGCCGTCACGGTGGCTCTGCGCGTCACGACGTTCCGGCGCAGAGCGCGACTGTGAGGGGTCTCTGAACCATGGAGAGAATCCACGTCTTCCTGGGCAGGCATCTGTGGCTTCAGATCGCCCTGTCCGTCCTCTGCGCCGCCGCCCTGGTCATGCTGGTGTATCCCGGTGACTCGGCGCTGTCGGTACTCCTGCGCGTCGCGCTCACGTCGGTCGGCGGGGTGTTCGTCGTGTTCCTCGTCCGGCGCAAGGAGAAGCGCGCGGCGGGCGGCTCCACGAACAGCCTTGTCTCGCTGGACGGAAAGCTCCGCAGGGGCGAGGTTCCCACGGACCCGGAGGAGCGGGACGCCATGGGCGCCCTGGTCGGGCAGCGGCTGCACCGCACCCGGCACCGGGTGGCCGCGCTGGTCTTCCTCGCACTGCTCTTCTGCTCCGTCACCGCGGCGACGGCCATGACGGCGGGCCCGCGGCAGACGGTCGGTTTCGCCCTGCTCACCGTGGTCTTTCTCGCCTGGTCCATCGGCAACAGCAGGCTCCAGCACCGACGGCTGCGCCGCATGGACGAGGTCCTGAACACCTCAACCCACCGAGAGAACCAGGAAGTTCGGCGCTGACCGGTTCTGACGTATCGCCCTGACCGGCGTCGGCGTCTTCGCCGGCGCCGGTGTCCGGTTCCGGCGGCCGGCGAAGACGAACAGCCGCAGCACCAGGAAGCGCCCGATTCCGGCAAGTCCGGAGGCGCTGAGGTAGACGGCCTGTTCGGTCAGCGTCCCGGGCGACGACTGCGCGAGGTGCAGGGCGAACATCGCGGCGGAGGTCACCGCGTACGCCCCCACGGCCGATCCCGCCGACTGCCAGTGCTGGCGCCATCCGGCGCGCCGCCCGGCCCCGAAGGTGAAGCGTGCGTGCAACTCCGTGCACAGGAGGGTGGACGCGATGGTGACCAGCGCGTTCGCCACGGCCCAGGGCAGCGACCCGGCGAGCTCCGCCACGGCTGCGCTGGAGAGGAGACCGACACCGCCGCCGCAGAGCACGAAGCGGGCGAAGGAGGCGAGCGGGCCGGGAGCCGCTGGGGTCACCGGCGCCGGCTCGGATTCCCGCACCGCGCACGCCGACACGGCGAGCGCCGTCTCCGCGCACGTCGTCACCGGCTTCGACGAGAGCAGCGACTTCATGGGAGGGGTTTCCTTCCGGGCGGGGCCGTGAACCTCTGGGATCAACTGGGTTCAACAATGTCGTCGCCCGCTCCTCCGCACGAGGAGGTGCACTACCCAACTCATGGTGTAGCTAGCCCTACCACCGGCCGGGGGTCGCCCCGGAATCGCCGGTCACCCGGAATACGGAACGGTGCCGGGCACGCTGACGCGGACATCCACTGTTCGCGCAGTACGTCCGCACACGTCCGCAGCACGGAGGAGACCGACATGGCCCTGACCCGCGCAGAGCGCGAAGCCTTTCTCGCCGAACCGCACATCGCCGCGATCGCGGTCGACGCGGGAGAAGGGAGGGCCCCGCTCACCGTACCGATCTGGTACCAGTACGAGCCCGACGGCACCGTGTGGATCATGACTGAGCGGGAGTCCCGGAAGAACGCGCTGATCAGCGCGGCGGGCAGGTACTCGCTGATGGTCGACCGGCTCGAACCCACCATCCGGTACGTGTCGGTCGAGGGGCCGGTGATCGACACCACCTCCGCCACCCGCGAGCAGCTCCAGGAGATCTCTGCCCGCTACCTCTCGGCCGACAAGGTCGACGGCTACGTCGACTCCGCCTGGAAGGAACACGACACCTACGTCATCGTCCGCATGCGACCCGAACGCTGGGTGTCGTCCGACCTCGGCACGCTGTAGGCCGCCGGCCCGGGCGGACGGCACGGCGCGAGCCGTCGGCCGGGCGGCATCCGCCGCTGACCGACGGCCGCTTGTCTGTCAGTGATCCGCGTCCGGCTCGGCGGTGCCGCCCGAGGCCGTCTCAGGTTTCGCGTGGAGGATCTCGCGGGCCTGGTCCGCGGCGCGGGCGGTGCTCTCGCTGACGAAGTCGAGGAAGCGGGCGATGTTCTCCAGGCGGGCGCCGGCCGGGGTACCGGGCCCGAGGGTGCCGACTCCCTGCCGTGCGGTGTCGACGATCTGGGCGATGGACCGGGCGCTGGCCATCATCGACTGGTACCAGACGTCGGCGTCGACGACGTAGCGCTCGCGGCGGCGTTCGTCCCGTTCCCGGCGGATGAGGTCCTGGCTTTCGAGGAACGCGACCGCCTTGGAGACGGACGCCGGGCTGACCTGGAGGCGCTGGACGAGTTCGGACGCGGTGAGGCTGCCCGCGTCGGTCGTGCAGAGGCAGGCTTGCACCCGGGCCGTCATCTTGGGCATGCCCGACTGCATGAAGACGGTGGTGAGCGTCTCCACGTACTCACGCACGGCCTCGGGGTCGCGTCCGTGGTCCTGCGGGGCCGCCTCGGGCCCGCGGGGCACGGTCCGACCACGCCGGTGGGCGCGGTGCTCGGTGGCGCGGTGGGCGAGGTCGGCGCGGTAGCCGGTGGGGCCGCCGTTGCGCATCACCTCACGCGTGATGGTCGAGGTCGGACGGTCGAGCTGTCTGGCGATCTCCGCGTAGGCGAGGCCGTCGGCCAGCCCCAGCGCGATCTGCTGACGTTCCTGCTGAGTGAGCCTGCCGCCCGGCATTCGCGATCTCCTTCGTACTCCTCGAATGCCCCCACCATAGCGTTCACTCTCAATCCATTGCAACGCGAGGATAGCCGCTGTTGCATTAACTCTCAGCACCATTGCAACGATTACTCGGCTTTCACCTGCGTCGATGCAAGTCAGGTGCAACAAGAGCGTTGTCGAAACTGTAAATGCAACGTAGCGTTTCAAACATCAGAAACAAGGAACCGAAGGAGAGCACGATGCAGAAGTTCGACACCACCGCCCCGGTCTCGGTCGTCCTCGACATTCCCGCGGGACGCATCCGCCTCATCGCCGCGGACCGGACCGACACCACGGTCGAGATCCTGCCCGCGGACGCCGCCAAGGGCCGCGACGTGAAGGCGGCCGAGCAGACCGAGGTCGCGTACAGCGAAAGCGACGGCGTCCTGCGGATCGAGGTCCCGGCGGCGAAGAACCGGATCCTCGGCACCTCCGGATCCATCGAGGTGACGGTCCAACTGCCCACCGGTTCCCGCGTCGAGGCGAAGGCGGCCAGCGCCGAGTTCCGGGGCGTCGGACGGCTCGGCGACGTCGCCTTCGAGGGCGCGCAGGGCTCGGTCAAGCTCGACGAGACCGGGAGCGCCCGCCTCACCGTCCTCGCCGGTGACATCTCGGTAGGCCGCCTGGGCGGTCCCGCGGAGATCAGCACCCAGAAGGGCGACATCGGTATCGCCGAGGCCGCGCACGGCACGGTCACACTGCGCACCGAGCACGGCGACATCTCGGTCGGCGCCGCGCACGGAGTCTCCGCCTCCCTGGACGCCGGCACCGCCTACGGCCGGGTCCACAACGCGCTCAGGAACACCGACGGCGCCGCCGCCGGCCTGGACATCCACGCGACCACCGCCTACGGCGACATCACCGCCCGCAGCCTCTGACCGTCGCCCGAGTCTCTGAAGGAGCACTCCCCATGACCAACCTGGCCATCGCGGCGAACGGGCTGCGCAAGTCGTACGGCGACAGGACCGTCCTCGACGGCATCGACCTGGCCGTCCCGGCGGGGTCGGTGTTCGCGCTGCTCGGCCCGAACGGGGCGGGCAAGACCACCGTCGTGAAGATCCTCTCCACGCTCATCGGAGCCGACGGGGG
>NZ_JBITHE010000015.1:73576-208268 GCF_044457665.1 Streptomyces sp. NPDC050535 | reverse complement strand
CATCTTGCACTATGGCTGTACTGGATTCAATGAGTTGCGGGGAAGTGGCCGTAACGGGGCGGGGTGGGGCGGAGACGGGGCGTGACCAGAGCGGGGCGCGGGCGGTGGTGGTGACCGGTGTGTTGGTTCTCGGTGGTTCTGGGGGGTCCGGATGATTTTGGTGACGGGTGCGACCGGTGTAGTGGGGCGGGAGGTGGTCCGGCGGCTTCCTTCGGACCTGGGGGTGCGGGTGATGGTGCGGGATCCGGGGCAGGCTGCCGAGTTCGCGGGGTCGGGAGTGGACGTGGCGGTGGGGGATTTCGGCGATGCCGCGTCGTTGGCTCGGGCCGTGGACGGGGTGAGCGCGGCCTTCGTGGTGACGGTGCGCATCGGGGCCGACGATGACGTGCGCTTTGTTCGTGCGGCGCAGCGGGCGGGAGTGGAGCGGGTGGTGAAGCTGTCCGCCGCGGCCGTGCTGGACCAGGGATCGGTTGACCTGGTGACGCGGTGGCAACGGGCGAATGAGGAGCTGCTGCGGGTGTCGGGGGTCGAGTGGACGTTGTTGCGCCCGCGGGCGTTCATGTCGAACGCGCTCGGGTGGGCCTCTTCGGTGCGGGGAGAAGGGGTGGTGAGGGCGCTGTACGGGGAGTCGGCGTGCGCGTGTGTGGATCCGCGGGATGTGGCGGAGGTCGCGGCGCGGGTGCTGGCGCAGCCCGGGCACGCGGGACGCGCTTACACGTTGACGGGACCGGAGGCCTTGACGGCAGCGGACCAGGCGCGGCAACTGGGGCAGCTTTTGAAGGCACCGTTGCGTTTCGAGGAGTTGACCCGGGGAGCGGCACGGGCGGGCTGGCTGCGACGTTATCCGGCGGCGGTGGCGGAAGCGCTGCTGGAAAGCGCGGAGCGGCAACGAGCGGGTGTCAAGACGCAGGTGGAGGACACGGTGCGGGTGGTGACGGGGCGGCCGCCGGGGTCTTTCCGGGAGTGGGCCAGGGATCATCTGGAGGCGTTCGCCCCGGTGAGGCAGGAGCCCGGGAGCGTCCCGGCGGGGTCGTAGCCCGAAGCGTCCCGATGAGGGTTCCCCACCCCACCGGCGGCCCGTGCAACTGGCCAGTGCGCGACATGGGCGGTCGGCCGAGCCGTTCCGAGCGCTCCGAGGGAGAAACCCGGAATCCTGCCCGACGAGGCCGACCCCGTGATCGACAGGCACGGGCATCCCGGACCACTCCCTCTTCGGCCTCGTACCGATCAGCTTCCACCCCGCTGCCGGTTCGCGGCGGTGGAACTTCACCGTCCTCCACGTCCACGGCCGCCCCGAGATCCTCGGCCCGGCGGACACCTACGGCGTGCTGTCCGCCACCATCGACCACTTCGAGGACCGCTTTCCCGAGCCCTGACGGCTGGCCGCGTGTCTTCCTACGCCACCGGATCGCCCCCGCCGTCACCGGATTCAGGCTGCCCGCCACGAGAGTTGACGGCCGAGGCGAGACTCGGCCAGGACGAGCGCGAAAGCGTCGTCATCGGGTTCGCCGAAGCCCTCGAAGGCGAGCCGCCGTACGCTCATCCCCAACTCGCCCGCGCCATGCGCGACATCCGGAGGAAGCCGTGAGCACCGCGAAGACCACGACGACCACCACCACGACGACCATCTCGAAGGCCACTACGACGACGACCACCGCCCCGGCGGTCACCCTGCGCCGGGTACACCTGGGCGCGGGCGGGCCGTTGAGCGACGTACGGATCGAGAACGCCGTCGTCACGGCCGTCCACCAGGCGGGCGAAGCACCGCACGCCGACGGACAGAGCCACGACCTCGACGGCCGCACCCTGCTGCCGGGCCTCTGGGACTCGCACGTCCACATGGTCCAGTGGGCGGTGTCGCGCCGCCGCCTCGACGTGTCCGGCGCCGGATCGGCGCGGGCCGCGGCGGAGGCGGCCGGCGAACAGGCCGCCACCCTGCCACCCGGCGAAGCGATGATCGGCTACGGCTTCCGCGACGGACTGTGGCCGAGTCCGCCCCACAAGAACCTGCTCGACGCCGTCGTACGGGACCGGCCCGCGCTGCTGATCAGCATGGATCTGCACTCCGCCTGGCTCAACTCGGCCGGACTCGCCCTGGTGGGCCGCGGCGACCATCCCACCGGACTGCTGCGCGAACAGGACTGCATCGAGGCCGTGGCCGCCATGCCCGCCGCCGCGCCGGAGTTGACGGACCAATGGGTCCGGGACGCCTGCGTCGCCGCCGCGGCGCGGGGGATCACCGGCATCGTCGACTTCGAGTACGCCGACAACATCGCCGACTGGGCCCGCCGGATCAACGACGCACCAGTCCCGCTCAGGGTGGCGGCCTCCATCTGGCCCCCGCACCTGGAAGCGGCGATCAGCCGCGGGCTGCGCACCGGCCAGACTCTGGACACCCCCCACGGGCTGCTGGAGGTCGGGCCGTTCAAGCTCTTCACCGACGGCTCGCTCAACACGCGTACGGCGCTGTGCCACGAGGCGTACCCGGGCACGGTCTCCGGCGAACCGGGCTCCCACGGACTGGAGGAGCTGACCCCGCAGGAACTGGTCACCCTGCTGCGCCGCGCCTCCTCCCACGGGATCGTCCCCGCCGTACACGCGATCGGGGACCGCGCCAACGAAATGGCTCTCGACGCCTTCGAGGCGGTCCGCTGCCACGGCCGGATCGAGCACGGCCAACTGCTCGCCGCGAAGGACATCCCGCGCTTCGCCGAACTGGGCGTCACCGTCGGCGTCCAGCCCACCCACGCCGTGGACGACCGGGATGTCGCCGACCACCACTGGGCGGGGCGGACCCATCGCGCCTACGCCTTCGCCGACCTGCTCGCCGCCGGAGCCGTTCTGGAACTGGGCTCCGACGCCCCCGTCGCACCGCTCGACCCCTGGCTGACCATCGCGTCCGCGGTCACCCGGACCGGTGACAGGCGTCCGGCCTGGCACCCCGAACAACGTATTCCGGTCGCGGACGCCCTTGCCGGTTCCACCCGGGGCCGCCGACTGATCCGGGTCGGCGACCCGGCGGATCTGGTGGTGACCGACACCGACCCACTGACAGCCGACGCCCGCACCCTGCGCGACATGCCGGTGCACGCCACCATGCTCGCCGGTTCCTGGACCCACGGACCGTTGCTCTGAACTCATCCTGACCGGCCGGGCCGCGCCGGCGATATCACGGCACTAAGGGCTGTCCCGTAATCCCCGGTGGATCAGCGCGCGGCGTCAGATGCGGTGCATCGCAAGGCGGAGGGTCGTCCTCATACCGGGTGTATTCGGGTGATCCGACAACGCGGCGAGGTGCCGTAGCTGTCGTCGTGCGCCCGCCGGGGATTACGGGACAGCCCTTAGGGTGCTGATCGTGACGACAGAACGATGGGCATTGGGCGGCGACTTGAGTGTCGCGCGGATCGGGTACGGCACGATGAAGCTGACCGGTTGGCCGAGGGGCGACCGGCCCAGCCGGGAGACGGCACTGGGCATCCTGCGCCGTGCCGTGGAACTCGGGGTCAACCACATCGACACCGCGCACTACTACTCCCGTGACGGGGTGGCGGCGAACGAGCTGATCCGCGAGGCGCTGCACCCCTACCCGGACGACCTGGTCATCGTGACCAAGGTGGGCGCGCTGGTCGAGGGTTCCGACATCGCCCTGCCAGCGGGGGAGAAGACCGGCCTCACCCCCGACAACCTGCGCCGGGCCGTCGAGGCGAACCTGCGCTCACTCGGCCTGGACCGCCTGGATGTGGTCAATCTGCGGATGGGGGACCTCGACCGGGCCGAAGCACCTTTCGCCGCGCCCCTGGAAACGCTGCTCGCGCTGCGCGAGGAGGGCCTGATCCGTCATCTGGGCATCTCCAACGTCACGAGCGCCGAGTTCGCCGAGGCCCGCGAGATCGCGCCGATCGCCTGCGTCCAGAACCTCTACAACCTGTCCCAGCGAGACGACGACCCACTCGTCGACGCCTGCGCGGAGGCCGGCGTCGCCTACGTCCCCTTCTTCCCGGTCGGCGGATTCCAGCCGATCACGGCCAAGCATCTGGACGCCGTCGCCGCCCGCCACCGTGTGACCGCGCCGCAGGTGGCCCTGGCCTGGCTGCTGGCCCGATCGCCGAACATCCTGCTCATCCCCGGCACGGGTTCGCTGGACCACCTGGAAGAGAACATCGCCGCCGGTGCGCTGAGGCCGAGCGCGGAGGACATCGCCGAACTCGAGTAGAAACGACCGGAGCCGCGGCTCCCACCGGCATCGGACCACCGTTTCCCAGAAGCACTCAGGAATCAGGCGGCTCATGAACAGGTCCGCGGTTGCTCGTTCCCCCCGCTGACGACGTCTGACGACCTGGCCGCGGAGTCGGTCCCGTGAATGCCGTGCCCCGATCGACCGGCAGCGGCCTGCCCGCTGCCGGTCGCTGTCAGCCGTGCGCCTGCTGGGCGTGCTTGGGCAGAAAGCCCACCAGCAGTAGCGTCAGGAGGTTCAGGCCCGCGGCGATGCCGAAGACCAGTTCCGCGGCGGCGAAGTAGGAATGGACGGACGGGTGCCCGACCCGGGCGAAGAACACCGTGCCGAGGGCGGCGACGCCGATGGCGCCGGCGAACTGCTGGACGGCGTTCAGCAGGCCCGCACCAGTGCCGACTTCCTCGGCGGTGGCATCGCCGATGATGAAATCGACCAGCGGGACGAACACCAGCCCGGAGCCGAAGCCGGTGAACAGCAGCGCGGGCGCCAGCTTCCAGACGGTGATGTCGGCGCCCCAGTGGGCGATGGACCACCACAGGCCCAGCAGGCCGACTACGGCGATGGCCAGTCCCAGGTGCAGGCCGGCGCGCCCCAGCTTCTCGGCGAGCACGGCGCCGGCCAGGAGCACGGCGACGGCGGTGCCGAGGGCCCAGGGAATCAGCGAGAGGCCTGTGTGCAGCGGCGTCCAGTGCATGCCTTGCTGCAGGAGCAGGTTGATGACGAGGACGAACGCGCTCAGTGACGCGTAGAACCCGGCCACGATCATCAGGCCGACGACGAAGCTGCGCTTGCGGAACAGCGACGGTGTGATGACGGGATGCTTGCTGCGCCGTTGGGAGACGACGAACAGGGCGAGCATGACGACCGCGGCGGCCATCATGACGTAGGTCCAGGCGGGCCAGCCGAGTTCGCGTCCCTGGATGAGAGGGACTATGAGCAGCGCGGAGGCCGCGGTGAGCAGGCCGACGCCGGTGAGGTCGAGGCGGGCGGTCGGGTCCTCCCCGCCGTGGTGGGGCAGGACACGCCGGGCGAGTACGAGGGCGGCGATCCCGAACGGGACGTTGATCAGGAAGATGGAGCGCCACTGGCTGCCGAAGAGGTCCAGGTGGAGCAGCCAGCCGGCCAGGATGGGGCCGGCCACCATGCTCAGGCCCATCAGCGGGCCGACCGGGGTCAGTGCCTTGCGCAGGTGCTGGGGCGGGAACACGACCTTCACCAGGGCAAGACCCTGCGGGATCATGACCGACCCGCACAGGCCCTGCAGCGTGCGGGCGACTATCAGGAAGACCGCGTTGGGGGCGAGTCCGCAGGCCAGCGAGGCCAGGGTGAAGCCGGTCATGCCGAGCAGGAACAACCGTCGCCGCCCGAGGAGGTCCCCGAGCCGTCCTGAGGTGACCAGGCCGAGCGCGAAGGCCGCGGTGTAGGCGCTGAGCACCCACTGCACCGTCACCTGGCCGCCGCCGAGGTCGGCGCGGATGGAGGGGCCGGCGAGGTTGGCGATGCCGGAGTCGATCAGATCCATGATGTCGGCCGTGACCACGACGGCCAGGACGAGCCACGCGGTGCGCAGCGGCAGTGTGCTGGTGGTGGGCGCTGGGGATATGTGCTGGGTAGTAGACACGAACACTGTTCTATATCGGATCGACGTTCTGTTCAATACGAACACTGTTCTTTGTGATTCGGAACACCGTTCGTCAATTCGCTAGACTGCCCGTATGTCACCGACTCCTGAGCAGCGGCGCGCGGCGCGGCACCAGCTCGGCACCGACTCGAACGCACCCGCTGCCCGGCGTGGGCCCTCCGGCGGGCGCAAGAAACCGATCACGGTCGATGCGATCATCGGCGCGGCGTTCGGCCTTGTGGAAAGTGAGGGTTACGAAGCCCTGACGATGCGGCGCCTGGCCACCGCGCTGGAGACTGGGCCGTCGTCCCTCTACGCCCACGTGGTCAACAAAGAGGACCTGGACGAGCTGCTCATCGGCCGTCTGTGCGCGGAGATCGACCTGCCCGAGCCGGACCCGGCCGCCTGGCGGCAGCAGATCGTCAGCATCTGTACTCAGCTTCGTGACCAGTATCTGCGCTACCCCGGGATCTCCCGGGCGGCCTTTGCCGCCGCGCCGTCCAATCTGGACACGCTGCGCGTCGCCGAGGGGATGCTCGGCGTCCTGCTCGCCGGGGGCATCGCCCCGCAGGCTGCCGCCTGGGCGGTCGACTCACTGTCGCTCTACGTCAGCGCCTACAGTCTCGAGGTCTCCCTGGCGAACCGGCGGCTCAGCCGCAGTGACGACAACTGGGTCGTCAGCCGCGACGAGCTACTGCGCCGATTCGCGGCACTGCCCGACACCTTCCCCCAGACCAAGCGCTACGCCGCCGAGCTCACCGCCGGGACCGTCCCCGACCGCTTCGACTTCACCATCGGCCTGATGATCGACGGACTTCCGGGTTCACGGCGGAACGCGTGAACGGGCCCGACTCCGTGCTTGCCGCACCGGCAGCCGGGACCCCGTGCATCGGAGGTCGGACCCGGTCGGTTCAGGGGCGGGGCCGGGCGGCGGTGTCGAGGTAGAAGGCGTCGATGCTCTGGACGGCCCGCTCGAACTCCTCCAGGTTGACCGGCTTGGTCACGTAGGCGTTGGCGTGACTGCTGTACGCGCCGGTGACGTCGTCCGGGGCGGTCGACGTGGTGAGGACGACCACGGGGATCGTCTGGAGATCGTCATCGCCCTTGAGGACCTTGAGCAGGTCCCGGCCGTTCATCCGGGGCATGTTCAGGTCGAGGACGATGAGGTCCGGCCGCGGGGTGCCCGGGGTCCGCAGGTGTTCCAGCGCGGCGACTCCGTCGGTGACCTGGACCAGATTGCGGGCTCCGCGCTCGGAGAGGGCTTCCTCGATGAGCATGGCGTCGGCGATGTCGTCTTCGACGAGCAGGACGTCGAAGGGGCGGCTGGGCGTGGTCATTTTCGGATGCTCCGTGGGTTTCTCGTTGGAGTGGTGGAAAAGTCCCGGCCAGCGGCGCCGGGCGCCCTGCCGGGTCATGCCGCAGGCGGCGCCGATCTGTGGGTACCCGGCACCCGCCCGGGCGGCGGCCAGGGCCGCCTGCTGCTGGAGTCGTTCGGTGGCCTGCTTGAGGTGATCCAGCACGTGGAGCAGTGCCAGAGCCGGTGCCGGGTCGTCCGGTGCCGGGTGGGACGGGGCTCTCCGAAGCGTGTGGGCGAGCCGCTGCGCAAGGTCGCCGACCGCCGCGTCCGCGATGGCGGCTGTCTTCTGCGGGGCGATCTGCGATGCGAAATCCTTGCCGGGCATGCTCGGCACTTTAGGTCCCGGAGCAGCTCCGCGACAACAAGGGTTGTCACCCTCTAAGGTGTGCTGCCCCAACTTTTACGACCGATTGCACAGCGAGGAGCCCACAGAATGACCGGCGATGAGAGGCAATCGCGTATGCGAGGGCTTTCCACGTGGACGACCCGCCGGTGGCTTCGTGTCGGGGTGGGCGTGTCCCTGGCGGTTCTCGCCCTGCTCGGGGTGGCGGGAGCATGGGTCCTGGAACGGACCGAGTCGATCAGCGGCGAGCTCGTGGATGTGCGGACTCCGGCGCTGACCAGCGCGATCCGCCTGGAATCGGCCATGCTCAACCAGGAGACCGGCATCCGGGGCTACGGTCTCACCGGCACACCGGACTTCCTCTCTCCCTACCGGCAGGGACTCACCGAGCAGAAGACGACCCTTGCGGAACTGACCGAGCTGCTCAAGGGTGACTCCGCGGGCCTGGACGACCTGAAGACCGTGCGGGATGCCGTGACGAACTGGCAGGAGAGGATCGCCCGGCCCATCGCCGCCGCACCCCCCGGCTCCGCCTCACCGCTGGCCACCGAACGGTCGGCGGAGGGCAAGAGGGCCTTCGACGAGGTACGTGTCGCCCTGAGCGGCCAGCAGGAGCGGCTGCGCGCGGAACGCGTGCAGGCGAGGGACGACCTGATGGCCACGACGGCCTCGCGGAACTGGGTGTTCAGTGCCATCGCGGTGCTCATCGCCCTCCTCACGGCACTGGTCTTCGAAGGACTGCGCCGCGGGATCAACAGGCCGCTGGAGCAGCTCGGCGCGGACGCCAGGGCCATCTCCGGCGGGGACTTCGACCACCCCATCACCCCGACCGGCCCGCTGGACCTGCGGCGGCTCAGCGCCGAGATCGACTTCATGCGCCAACGTCTCGTACGGGAGCTGGCCTTCAGCGAGGAGACCCGGCTGCGCCTGGACGCGCAGGCCGCGGACCTCCAGCGCTCCAACGCCGAGCTGGAGCAGTTCGCGTACGTGGCCTCCCACGACCTTCAGGAGCCGCTGCGGAAGGTCTCCAGCTTCACCCAGCTCCTCCAGCGCCGCTACGGAGGGCAGCTCGACAGCCGGGCCGATCAGTACATCGACTTCGCGGTCGACGGGGCGAACCGCATGCAGACGCTCATCAACGACCTGCTCGACTTCTCCCGGGTCGGGCGGATGCACAACGCCCAGCAGAGCGTCGACCTGGACAAGGTGCTGGAAAGAACCCTGTCCACGCTGAGCGTCGGTATCGAGGAAGCCGGAGCGGCGATCACCCACGATCCGTTGCCGACCATCGTTGCCGACCCCACCCAACTGGGCATGCTCTGGCAGAACCTGATAGGCAACGCCGTCAAGTTCCGCCGCCCGGGCGAAGCGCCGAAGATCCACGTCACGGCGGCCCGCGAAGGCGAACTGTGGCGGTTCACCGTCACCGACAACGGCATCGGCATCGCGCCGGAGTACGCCGACAAGATCTTCGTGATCTTCCAGCGGCTGCACACCAAGGACGCCTACAGCGGCAGCGGAATCGGCCTCGCGATGTGCAAGAAGATCGTCGAATTCCACGGCGGCACCATCAACGTGGACCCGGATTACCACGACGGCGCACGCATCACCTTCACCCTTGCACCCCAACCGCCGGAAAGCCCCGGCCCGTCCACCCTGCCGGAAGCCGCCCGCTCCGTCACGGAGCAGGCACGATGACGTCGACCACGACAGCCGCCCCGCAAGGGGCTTCCGACGAGCCGATGTACCGAATCCTTCTGATCGAGGACGACGAAGGTGACGCCCTGATCGTGGAAGAACTCCTCCACGACACCGGGCTGCGATTCACGCTGACCACCCGGACCACTCTGGCCGAGGCCCGTGCCGAACTGGCGGCCAACCCGATCGACTGCATACTCCTCGATCTGCACCTGCCCGACGTGTCGGGCGTCAACGCGGTCACAGCCGTCCGGGAGCAGGCCCCGCACACGGCGGTGATCGTCCTGACCGGGCTGTCCGAGGACCGGGCGGGCACCGACGCCATGGCCGCCGGAGCTCAGGACTACCTCGTCAAAGGCAAGGTCGAAGCGGATCTGCTGCAGAGGACACTGCGCTACGCCGTCTACCGGAGCCAGACCGAACGCGCGAGCGCCGAAGCCCAGGCCGTCCGGCTGCGGGCGGAGGAGAACGCCCGCCTGGAACGCGGCCTGCTGCCGCAGCCGATGCTCGACACCTCCACGGTGAAAGTGACGTCCCGGTACCTGCCCGGTGCCACCATGGCCCTGCTCGGCGGCGACTTCCTGGACGTGGTCGAGGGAGACGACGGGCTGCTGCACGCCGTCGTCGGCGATGTCAGCGGCCACGGCCCCGACGCCGCCGCGCTCGGTGTCTGTCTCCGCATCGCCTGGCGCTCCCTCGTTCTCGGCGGGCACCGCGGGAACGACCTGCTGCATCTGATGGAACGCATCCTGGTCGCCGAACGCGACAGCCAACAGCTGTTCGCCACCTGCACCCTGCTCACGCTCGATCAGGACTCCGCCACTGCCACCCTCCACCTCGCCGGCCATCACCAACCCCTCCTCACCACGGCTGAGGGGACCCGGGAACTGGACGCCGCGCACGGCATCGCCCTGGGCATCGTTCCCGGGATCCGAAGCTGGCCCTCCACGGTCATCCCGCTCCCGGCCTCCGGAGCCCTGACCCTCTACACCGACGGCCTCACTGAGGGACACAACGGAACGAAGGCCGAGCGGCTCGGTGTCGAAGGGCTGCTCGCGCTGATCGGGGACCTGCCGCCGACAGACCCGGACGCGCACATCGACCTCCTGATCAAGGAGACCCATGCGCTGAACGCGGGCCGGCACTCCGACGACCTGGCCGTGCTCCGCCTCGACTGGGTCAGTCGGCCTGCCCGCCTCTGAGGGCACTGGCCCGATCACCTCGGCGACCTGCGAGTCCTCGAAGCTGACCCGCTCACATCGCTCTGAGGCCCGGCCCTGAACCACTGGTCGTCCGCAGCCGTAGTGCGCGTGGCAGGCGGGCCGCCCGCCGACGGCTGACGACGTTCGGCCGCACACCTAGTGCCGGGATGCCCCCATGTCATTCGACACCCTGACAGATGTCGACATCGAGACCGCACGCGCCGACTACGCGGCGCTGCTGGCACGCGGTCTTGCTCTCGACATCAGCCGAGGCAAGCCGTCCTCGGAACAACTGGACCTGGCCGACGCACTCCTCGCCCTGCCGGGGCCGGGCGACTTCAAGGCGGCGGACGGCACCGATTGCCGAAACTACGGCGGTCTGACGGGGCTGACGGAGCTTCGCGCCATCTTCGCCGACCTGCTGCACGTGCCGACGGAGAACCTGCTGGCGTTGGGCAATTCCAGCCTGAACCTGATGCACGAGGTCGTCTCGCAGGCTTTGCACTCTCCCTTGCCGGGAGCCCAAAGACGTTGGGCCGATGAGGAGGAGATCGTCTTCCTCTGCCCCGTACCCGGCTACGACTGCCATTTCGCGATCTGCAAGCGCTTCGGAATCAGCATGGTGCCCGTCCCGCTTACGGGTCATGGCCCGGACATGGATGTCGTCGAGGCGCTCGTCGCGGCAGATCCGCGAGTCAAAGGTATGTGGTGCGTTCCCAAGTACAGCAATCCGACCGGCGAGATCTACAGCGACGAGGTCGTACGGCGCCTTGCAGCCATGCCTACGGCGGCGCCGGACTTCCGACTGCTTTGGGACGACGCCTATGCCGTGCACCACCTGACTCCCGACAGGAGGGAGGTACTCCCGGTACTCGATGAGTGCGCGTCAGCCGGCAATCCGGACCGTGCCATGGTCTTCGGTTCGACGTCGAAGATCACTCACGCGGGCTCGGGTGTAGCCTTTTTCGGCTCCTCACAGGCCAACGTGTCATGGCTGTTGGACCTGATGAGCAAGCAGACGATCGGGCCGGACAAGATCAACCAGCTTCGGCATGTGCGATTCTTCGGCGACTCGGCCGGAGTGCACGCTCACATGGATCGTCATCGTGCACTCATGGCCCCGCGCTTCGAAACGGTCGATATGGTGCTGCGCGAGGAAGTCGGTTCCCTGGGCGCGGTCAGCTGGACCCGTCCCAGTGGCGGCTATTTCGTGAGCCTCTACGTTCCGGATGGCTGCGCGAGCGTGGTGACGCGTCTCGCTGGCCGGGCCGGCGTCGCGCTGCCCCCGGCCGGCTCCGCGTTTCCTGGCGGTGCCGATCCACGGGACAGGCATATCCGAATTGCGCCAACACATCTGCCCCTGGGGGATCTACGTGAGGCGATGTACGTGATAGCCGTCTGCGTGCGCCTGGCGATCGCAGACGCGACGGAGATTACCCGCGCGGTGTGAAGTGGTGCCGTTGTACGTTTTCGTCGTGAAAGGACAACCATGACCGCGTCCACATACCAGGAGTACCTTCACCTGGATGTGCTCCTCGGCCTCCAGAACCCGGAGTCCCGGGATGCAGAGGGCGATTCAGTCGTTTTGTCCGAGCAGTTCTTCATCATCAGTCATCAGTGCTGTGAACTGATGCTGAAGCAGGTACTGGGCGACCTGGACGCTGCGACGGACAGCCTCAATTCCTTGCCTACGATCGCGGACGTCGAATCGGTGACCGAACTCCTGCATCGGGCAAACCGATTGCTTGAAGTGATAGTGACCCAGACGCGCGCTCTCGACCAGCTGCCGCTGCGCCATTTCGCCGAATTCCGTCCGTACCTGGGCGAGGTGAGCGGAGCCGAGTCTCCACAATTCGCCCGGCTCGAAACGATTCTGGGGGGTGGCGAGCGGCCCGGGCGGCTGTACGGAGCACTCGCCGCCGCGCTGGAGCACCACGGCACATCGGTCTCCCGGGTGTGCCGCCTCGGAGCCCAGGCCGGTGTTTTCCACCGCGCATGCGAACTCTTGATGGACATCGGCAACGGCTTCTGGCAGTGGAAGATCACACATGTCGCCGTGGCGTCCAAGCTGTTGGGATCCCGTCCGGGCACAGGCGGCACGACCGGCACCGAGCACCTGACCCGTCACCTGACCCTTCCGCTCCCGGAACTACGCCTCCTGCGAGGCGAGGCGCACGCCGGCTTGGCCTCCATATAACGCGACTACGGTGAGGGAGTCGCTGTGTTGGCGGCTGTGCGCGAAGTGTGAGACGACGGTATCCGAGCTGAAGCTCTGGCCGTCCACCTCCTGCGCCGGAAGCGGCCACTCGGTCGAAACCGCACCTTGTCTGATCGCGGCGATGGCGTCGACGGCCCGTCCCGCGCTCCGTGTCGTCGTCGCGGGGCCATCACGTGCGGCGGTGTGACGTGGCGGTGTTGAGGCGGGCGGCCTGGCGGGTGAGGTGGTCGCGTTCGGCGAGGGTCTGGGCTTTGTGGGCGGCTTCGCTGTAGAGGCGTGCCGCCGTGGGGAGGTCGCCGTTTCGTTCGTGGAGGTAGGCGGCGGCCGCGGTGTGGCGGGGAAGTGTGTGGTCGAGCGCCGCGAGGGCGGTCAGGCCGGCGCGCGGTCCGTCGGCTTCACCGAGGGCGACCGCGCGGTTGAGCCGGACGATGGGGTTGTCGGTCAGCAGGGTGAGCTCGTCGTACCACTCGACGATCTGGACCCAGTCGGTTTCCTCGGTGGTGGGTGCGTCGGCATGGAGGGCCGCGACCGCGGCCTGGGCCTGGTACTCGCCGAGCCGGTCGCGGGCGAGCGCCGCTTGCAGGATGCCGATGCCCTCGGTGATCGACGCGGTGTCCCACCGGCCGCGGTCCTGTTCGGCGAGGGGGACCAGGCTGCCGTCCGGTGCGGTCCGGGCGGCGCGGCGGGCGTGGTGGAGCAGCATGAGGGCGAGCAGCCCCGCCACCTCGGGGTGGTCGATCGCGGTCGCGAGCTGGCGGGTGAGCCGGATGGCTTCGGCGGCGAGGTCGAGGTCACCGGAGTAGCCCTCGTTGAAGACCAGGTAGAGGACCCGCAGCACGGTGGCCACGTCGCCGGGCTGGTCGAGGCGCACGCCGGCGACGGTGCGTTTGGCCCGGCTGATGCGCTGCGCCATGGTCGCCTCGGGCACCAGGTAGGCCTGGGCGATCTGCCGGGTGGTCAGCCCACCGACGGCGCGCAGCGTGAGCGCGACGGCCGACGACGGTGTCAGCGACGGGTGGGCGCACAGGAAGTAGAGCTGGAGTGTGTCGTCCGCCGCGGTCGTAGGCCCGGGCGCCGGCTCCTCCTCGAGGAGGTCCTCGCGCCGACGCCGGGCGGCGTCCGCCCGTGTCGCGTCGAGGAACCGGTGCCAGGCCACGGTCACCAGCCAGCCCTTCGCGTCCCGCGGCGGGTTGGCGGGCCAGACGCGGACCGCTTGGATGAGTGCGTCCTGTACGGCGTCCTCGGCCGCCGCGAAGTCGGCTCCGCGGCGGACGAGGATTCCGAGCACGCTCGGCGTGAGGCTCCGGAGCAGAACCTCGTTCACTTCCAAAGGCAGTCCGTGACGGTGGACGCCGCGGACAGGAAGGGGCGCAGTTCGAGCCACTCGTGGATCGTCTTCCCGCCCGCTCCGGGGGCTGCCGACAGTTCTCCGGCCAGTTCGAGGGCGCGGTCGTAGGTGTCGACATCGATCACCATCCAGCCCGCGATGAGGTCCTTGGTCTCGGCGAAGGGGCCGTCGGTGACCGGCGGGCGGCCCTCGCCGTCGTACCGGACGAACGTCCCCTCGGGAGCGAGCGCCTGGCTGTCGACGAACTCGCCACTCTCCTCGAGCCGGGCCGCGAAGTCGCTCATGTACTGCACATGCGCCGAGATCTCCTCCGGCGTCCACTGGGCCATCGGCACGTCGTTGACCGGAGCCGGAGCGCCGCGGTAGTGCTTGAGCAGCAAGTACTTGGCCATGATGTTTCTCCTCGGTGCTGGTGCGACCCATTGTGGCCGCGTTCACTCCCGGGACGTAGCCGGCCACGGGATCTCGACATCACCGCCCGATTTCTTTTCGCCGGATGCGCCCCATGGAATGCAGCCGGAACCCTGGGCTCCCTACAGGGGCTGTGGCACTCCTGCATACCGCTGTCGGGGGCCTCCGCTAGAGTCGGCGCGTCCCCGGACAGACGCTCTGCCGCGGGTGTTTGTGCGTGGGGGGATGACGGCACGATGGGGTTCGAACGGCTGGAACTGTCCGGCTACGAGATCCAAGGGGTCCTGGGGCAGGGCGGTTTCGCCACGGTGTACCGGGCGTCGCAGCTCGCGGTGGGCCGCGAGGTGGCGCTCAAGGTGGACAGCAGGGTGCTGGTCTCGCCTCGGGACCGGCAGCGTTTTCTGCGGGAGGTCACCGCTGCCGGTCAGCTGTCCGGGCATCCGCACGTGGTGTCCGTGTACGACGCGGGGGTACTCGGCGACAACCGCCCGTACATGGTCCTGGAGTTGTGTCCCGGCGGCTCGTTGGGTGACCGTCTGCACCGCGACGGACCGCTGTCCGTCAAGGCGGCGTGCGACATCGGCGTGGGGATAGCCGACGCGGTGGCCGCGGCTCACTCCGCCGGGGTACTTCATCGCGACATCAAGCCGGGCAACATCTTGGTCAACCGGTACGGCGGTGTCGCTCTCGCCGATTTCGGACTGGCCGCCATGCCCAGGCCGGGACGGGAAGTCTCGGTCACCCGGGAGGCGTTGACTCCGGCGTACGCGCCGCCCGAGGCCTTCCACATGGCCGAACCGGCCCCGGCAGGCGATGTGTACTCACTCGCGGCGACGCTCTACGCCCTCCTTCTCGGCCGCCCACCGCACTTCCCCGAGGATGGTGGCCAGCTCAGTATCGCGGAACTGATCGTGCGTCACGCCTGGCCGTACCCCGATCTGCCAGGCGTACCGGCGGGCCTCAACGAGGTCCTCGGACACGCCTTGACCGCTGACCCGAGGTACCGGATAGCCGACGCCGGCGTACTGCGAGACGCCCTCGCCGCCGTGAACACGGACACCGTCCATCGGAGCGGCTTCGGGCATACACCCCCGACCAACGCCACGGTCCCAGCCGAGCGGGACGCCGCGCCGGCGCACCACACCGTTCAGGACTCCGTAGCCCCAACGGTGGCTCCCGGAACGTCGGATCGACCGGACGCGGCGGAACCGCCGGTCACCAGCCCGGGATCGGGCGACCGGCACCCCCACAGAAATCGACCCCGTCTGATCGCCGTTCTGGCGGCAGTGGCGGTCTCGGTGAGTGTGTCCGTCACGGTCATCACCTATCAGAACCGGTCGTCGGACAGCCCTGAAACCGCTTCGACCGCGACTGCGTCCACGAGCCCGAGCGCCGACGGGAACACGGGTTTCGGCGGGGTGTCGACCAGCACGCACAACTGCCCGGCCGCCGCGGTCGACGGCCTGGGCGGCAGGTGCCTGACGACGCCTGAGTGCTGGAGCGGAATCACCGACATCTCGGGGACGATCACCGTCAGCCGTGCGGACTGCCAGGTGAAACACGTCTGGGAGACCTTCGCCATCGCCCCGCTGCCCGCGGACGGGATGACGAACAACGCCCGGGACCTGGTCAAGCACCCCGACGTCCGCTCACTGTGCTCGCAGGAGGTCATGCTCAAGTCCAGATCGGCCGCGGGCCGCGAGGTGACCGCGGAGTGGAACACCGACATCCTTCCGCCGACCGCGCAGCAGTGGGCAGACGGTCTGCGGGTCTTCCGCTGTGTCGCCGCGGCGACCACGGAAGACGGAGAAATCACCGGCAGCCGCTTCGGCACAACGGGCTGAATCGTCGCGGGGAGCCGGATCACCGAGGCGGGATGCAGAGGACCAGGGGCGTGCCGCGCCCCGGTCAGGCGTCGGTGGTCCCTCGGTCGTCGAGCCCCAGGTACGCGAAGACGACGTCGCGCAGGGGGCAGGGCGTCCGGGTCGATGTCGACGATCCGTTCTCCCGGCCGGTCCGCCTCGAAACGCACCCGGATGCCCACCGCGTCCTCGACGACGTGCGCGGCCGTGAGGACCCGGCCCGGTGCAACGAGATAGCCCGAGCCGCGACGACCCTGTTCACCGGCCGGCCCGACGATGATCTCCGCGGCCGGCTCCGGCCGCAGGCCCCGGTCAGCGCTCGCCGTCAACCTCGCCACCCGTGATCAGTACCGTCCGGGGCGAACTCCCGTCCGCCGGAACCGCCTTGGGGGTGAGGGTCAGCGTGACCCGCTGGGTCTCGGCGTGCGCGTATTTGCCGTTAGCCCTCGCGTCCACGACCCACAGCCGCACCTTCGCGTCTCCGCCGGCCTCCCGCGTGACGGCGATGGACGCCTCGACCTCCACGGGCCCCAACTCGAAGCGGACGACCTCTCCGTCCCCGTCGGCCGGCGCTGCGGTCAACTGCTTCCGTAACTCCCGGATCATGTCGGCCAGTTCGATCACGGTTCCCCCTTGTGCGGTGCTGATCAGATGCTACAAGTCGCTCGGCGCCGCTATCCGTCGCACACCCGATCTCCGCCCGAATGGCGCGGTTTGCGTACGACCATGCCCTTGCCCGGGGCGATGGCCGTGCAGCCAACACCGCTTTGCCGAGCGGTGGTTCGGCGGCACGGCGACCGCGACTCGGACATCCGGTGCCAGGGCTACGCCACGCAGGTCAGGTCATGCGCGGGGAGCCGTCCCGTACGCAGGTAGGCGTTGACGCGCGCGTCGACGCAGGTGTTGCCGTACTCGCCGTAGAGGCCGTGCTGGCGGGCGCCCTTCAGGGTGAGCAGCCGGGAGCTCGGCCACTGGTCGCGCATGGCCTGGGCACCGGCGTAGAGGGTGCGTGGATCGCCGGTGGCGGCGACGAGCAGGGCCGGGACGTCGTTGTCGAGTACGGTCGGCGCCTCGGCGGGCCGGTCCCAGAACTCGCAGGGAGTGATGTTGTTGGCCAGCGGCCCGGCGAGGGGGAACCGCTCTCGGGACTCCTCGACCGCGCGCCAGTAGCTGCCGATGCCGCGCCGCTCGGCCACGTCACCGCAGATGATCGCGGTCATCTGACTGGCGGGGGCCGATCCCGCCGCGGTCAGCAGGAACTCCAGTTGCCCGGCGAGCGCTTCGGACGGCTCGACCGGCTTGCGGTCCGCGGCGCGCGCCAGTAGGCGTACGGTCCCGGCCAGGTCGGCGCGCCGCTCGTCGAGGTCGCTGCCGAGGCCGCCGATGAAGATGGCGGGGAGCACGTGCTCGTCCAGCAGGTACGCCTCGCCGATCCGTAGCGGCTTCTCCGCCGCGGCGCCGAGGATGTGCTCGACCGTCGCCAGTACCTCGCCGCGCGTGTCGCCCAGCCCGTAGGTGCCGTGCCGCGCGGCGGCCCACGACGCCCATGCGCGCAGGGCCTCCTCGTTGGCCGCCTCGGCGCCGCGCAGCAGGGTCTGGCTGTAGCGCTCCGGGGGATTGACGCTGTCGAGCACCACGCGGTCGGTACGGCCCGGGAAGAGCTGGGTGTAGACCTCGCCGAGGTAACTGCCGTAGGAGTAGCCGAGGTAGGAGAGGGTGTCCTCGCCGAGGGCGGCGCGGATGACGTCCATGTCGCGGGCGGTGTTGCGGGTGGTGACGTACGGCAGCACGTCGCCCTTGGTGCGCTCGCACCGCTCGGCGAGCTCGCGCGCGATGGCGACCTCCTCGCGGTAGCCCGCCAGGTCGGTGCCGGCTGAGCGGACGAGGGCGGAGCCGATGTCCCAGCCGCAGTCGAGCGGGGTGCTGCGGCCGACGAAGCGCGGGTCCATGCCGATCAGGTCGTAGCGGTCGGCGACCTTTCCCATCACCTTCGACTTGGTCAGCGGCATGTGGAGGCTGGGGCCGGCCGGTCCGCCGTCGTTGAGCAGCAGCGGGCCGACGCGGTGAGCGGTGTCGGTGGCCTTCAGACGGGAGATGGCGACGGTGATGGTGCGACCGCCGGGGTCGGCGTAGTCGAGCGGCACGGTGATGTCGGCGCACTCGGCGCCGGCTGCGTCCAGCGCCTGGCCGACCTCGTCATCGAGGCCGAGCGCGCAGGCGTGCCAGCCGATGTGCTGGCGGTGTAAGCGGGTGAGCGGGTCCGGGCCGACGGCGGCACTGGTGGCGGCCGTCGCGGTGGCGGCGAGCACCGCCACGCACGCTACGAACATTTCGATGGGTCGGGAAGCTGACATGTCCGCACGCTAAGAGCGGCGGGCACCTCAGCACACTGCGGCAAGACCCCGGAAGCGGGTGAGGCTATCCCCCCGAGCACGACTAGTACCGGCACTTGGGCGATACGTGCGCCTTTTGCCGACGCCGTCGATGCGGGCGCGTCAGTGGTGGTTGCCGTGACGGCCGAGTGCCTCCACGGAGGTCGCGGCGGGGCGGGTCCACTGCGGCACGGGGCGGCTGGTCGGGCCCCAGGTGGCGTTGCCGTCCGCATCCGCGCGCCAGTACCAGCAGGCCTGGCCGCCCTGGGACGGGTGCCCCTCGCGGACATCGCCGATCACGGGCCGGCCCTCGGGGTTGTCCTCCCACGCCTCGCCGCGGCCGTATGGCGTCATGTCGAGCAGGCCGAGGGACCCGTTGACCGGCTCGTTGCCACGGCCCGTCGTGGAGTAGGTGAGGAACACGCGGTCTCCGTCGCGCAGGAAACAGAGGACGTGCCCCATTTCTCCGCCGACCGGCGCCGCCACGCCCCGGACCGAGTACCAGGGCTGGGTGTAACGAGTTGGTGCGTGATAGCGGGTGAGGCGCCGGGCCGGTGGCATGATCCAACTGTGGCGATCATGGTCAATCGGGCAGTGTTGGCGCATCGGCTGTTCACGGGGATTTCTAGGCGTCATCTCGCGCGCCTGATCGAGGAGTTGGCGATGCCGTGGCAGGCCGGCCTTGAAGGCCGCCGTCACGCTGCGCGGGGCGGAATCCGCAAGCGGGCCGAAGGGGCCGGAGCCCGCCACCAACTGGTGTTCGTCGACCGGCTGGTGGCCACGCTAATCCATCTGCGCCACGACCTGCCGCACTCGGTACTGGGCCTGCTGTTCGGCGTCGACCGCTCCACCATCACCCGCGCCATCGCAGAGATACGACCGCTCCTGGCCGAGCGGGGATGCGCGGTCCCCAACCGTCCCGGCCTGCGACTTCGGACGCTGCCGGATGTCTTCGCCTACGCCCAGGCCGATGGCATCGAGCTGCGCCTGGACGCCACGGAGATCCAGGTCCGCAGGCCACCGGCCGGCCGCGGCGGACGGCGCGCGTTCGTTTCCGGGAAGAAGAAGCAGAACACCATGAAAGCCACCGTCATCGCTGACTGGCGGGGCCGCACGTTATGGACCGACACCCTGCGGCCCGGTCGGATGCACGATGCCACGGCCGCCCGCAACGAGGGCATCGCCGTGTGCTTCCAACACTTCCCCGACGTCGAGGTTCTCCTGGACGACGGCTACCTCGGCCTGAGCCGCGACCACCGCGGGCAAGCGATCACACCGCCCAGAAAACCGCGGCCCGGAGCACTGCCCGGCAGAGTCGAACAATGGGAACGCGACCGCCACTGGCACTCATCCGACCGCATCACCGTCGAACACGCCCTCGCCGACCACAAACGCTGGAAGCAACTGCTGCGCTGGACCCACCGACGCGACCGACTGCCCGACACCTACCGCGCCATCGCCAACCTCGTCTCCGACCGCACCAGCACCGCCTGACATCAGGCCACGACCAGGCCAAACACGGCCCACCCGCTATCACGCACCAACTCGTAACCCATGAACTCGACGTGGGAGGCCACTTCGTCCCACGGTCCCGGGGCCAGGACGGCGAACGAGACCCCCCGGGCGTTGAGGTAGACGGCGTCCTTCATGTGCCAGGCCGTGGTGGTGCAGCCCTCGCACTGCCCCTGGTGCGGCGCGCCGTCGTACCACATGTGCTGGTAGACAACGAGCTCGTCGCGCCCCTGGAACAGGTCCAGAAACGGGACCGGGCCGTCGGGTCCAACGACCTCGACCATCCCGTCGAGCTCCACCATCGGCAGCCGACGACGGGCCGAGGCCAGGGCGTCGCCCTCGCGGGTATGAGCCTTCTCGCGGACCAGAAGCTCGTCACGGGCGACCCGCCAGGTGGCCAGGTCAGTGACGGGCGGACGGCCAGGCAGCGCGGTGGTCGGATCGTCCGGTGCGGTTGTCATGGTGGCCTCCGTGGTGTTTCGTGCCAGGCAACGCCGACGACGCCGTACGACGTCGCACGACGGTCACCAGAACTGACTCGCGACCCGGCCGGAACTCATCGCTGCGAGTGGTGGCCCATGGCCGAGTCCGCACGAACAGAGACGGGGGAGGCAGGTGTGCCGGATGACGGAACACCTGAGGGGGGAGACTCCGCGGGCTTCACGCGGCGTTCGATCGCCGCTTCGAGCGTGGCTCGGGCGGCGTTCCGTGACCAATACCGCCCTGGCTGAAGCTGCCTCCGCCACGGCGTGGAGAGAGATCCCATCCTGAGTTCTCGTGGCCACGGAGGACCTGAACATCCCCCCGGGGACGCAGACCTTCATGGCCGAGCGCGCCAGGCTGCTTCGGTCTCCGTCGTCGCCTCCCACGCGGTGAGCGTCTTGCACCCCCGTGACGTCGCACGCCTGATCACCGAGGCGTGAGCGGTCCAGCGGGCGAGGCTGACGAGTTCAGCGTTGCTGCCCCGCCCAGATCAGGACGAAGGGCTCCTCACTCGACGGGCCCGGTGGCTCAGGAAAGCCAGTCGGTGTAACGGATGGGAGCGATGCGGGCATCCTTCGGGGCGGTGAGAACGTCGCCGGGGACGGCGGCGAACATGCCCGCGGTGTCATCGGTGACGACGGACTGCTGGGCGCCCTTGGCGGTCAGGGTGAGCCGACCAAGCTCGTCGAGGGGGCAGACGTCGGGACCTGCGATGTTGAGGATCCCGTTCAGAGGGCTGCCTTCAGCGACTTCGGTGACAATCTGGGCGACCTCCGCGGCGGCGATCGGCTGGATCGGTGTGTGCGGCAGGCGGACGGTGTCGCCGTCTGTGGTCATCGCGAGGGTCCTGTCCATGAACTCCATGAACTCCATGAACTCCATGAACTGCGTGGCGCGGACGATGGAGTACGGGATCGGCCCGGCTTTGAGAACGTTCTCCTGAAGCACCTTCGCCCGGTAGTAATCCAGATCGGGAACTTCGTCCACACCCACGATCGAGAGGATGACGAAGTGCCCGACCCCGCCTTTCTCGCTCGCGGCGAGAAGGTTGTCCATCGAGGTCTGGAAGAAAGCGATGGAAGCGGCGTCGAAGGTCGGCGAGTTCGCCAGATTGATGACGACGTCGGTGCCGGCCACGGCCGCGTCAACTCCCTGGCCGGTGATGATGTCCACGCCGGAGGACGGGGAGTGCGGTACGGCCTCGTGACCGGCCGCGTTGAGGTTTTCCACGACCCGTGACCCGATCAGCCCGGTGCCGCCGATGACTGCGAACTTCATGGCGTTCGCCTTCTCTCGAATTGCTTTGTCCGGTAAGCCTTTTTTGTGCGCTACGGCAACTCTAAGATGAATCTCGGACGCCGAATACCTGAGGTGCTGCCCGGGAGGGCGCGCAGCCGGCCGGCGAGGGTTGAACCGGCCTCAGTCGGCCGACATGGCGCGGCGGACACTCTCGCGGAGCAGGGCGCGACGGTGCTCGTGCACTTCGGAGGGCTCCTCCGCGGTCGCCGCGTAGACGTTGCTGACCGGCGACCAGGCCATGGACATGGCAATGACCATGGCCATGACGTCGAACGGGTCGCCCTGGCGGACCAGGCCGGCGGCTTGGGCCTCGGCGATGGCACGCAGTTTGTGGTCGTCGAGGCGGTCAGGGTCGTCGACCAGGTGGCCGACCGGGCGTCGCTCCAGGCGCGCCCAGGTGGCCAGCCGGATGAGGTCGGGACGGCGGAGGTACTCGTCGTAGAGGCGTGCGGCCCAGTCCGCGAGCTCCGTGGCGTCGATCGGGACGACATTCATGATCCGCTCCAGCGAGCCGAAGAAGATGGCGTCGAAGAGCCCTTCCTTGCTGCCGAAGTAGGCGTAGAGCTGCGCCTTGTTGGTGCGGGCGGCGGCCACGATCCGCTCGACGCGCGCTCCGGCGATCCCGTGCTCGGCGAACTCCCGCGTCGACACATCGAGGATGCGTTGGTAGGTCGCGGCTCCACGCGAGGTCAAAGGCTGATCGGGCATGTTCCCACGCTACCAAACAGAACAGTTGGTTTGCCTGGAGCGGCGGATGGTCCTAACCTCAAATAGACCAACCAGTCTGTCTATGAGGAGTCGGCATCATGAGGAACACCGTTGGCTGGCAGGTGGAAGGACCGTCGACGACGCTGCGGCGGGTGCCACTGGAACGCCGGGACCTGCGCCCTGACGACCTCGCGGTCAGGGTGGACTACTGCGGCGTCTGCCACACCGATCTGCACGCCGTCAGCGCCCGGGGAGGCGAAGGGGGTAGCCCCTTGGTGCCAGGGCACGAGTTCACGGGCGTGGTGACCGAGACCGGACCCGCGGTCACGCGTTTCACCGTCGGCGACCCGGTCGCCGTGGGCAACATCGTCGATTCGTGCGGCGAGTGCGCCATGTGCCGGGCAGACCAGGAGAACTTCTGCCACGCCTTCCCGACCCTGACCTACGACGGCATCGACCGGAAGGACGGATCGACCACACTGGGGGGCTACTCCCGCGAGTACGTGGTCCGCGACCGTTTCGCCTACCCTCTTCCCGCCGGTCTGGATCCGGCCGGCGCGGCGCCACTGCTCTGCGCCGGGATCACTGTCTGGGAACCGCTGCACGCTCTCGGGGTGGGGCCGGGAACCCGCGTCGCGGTGGCGGGGCTTGGCGGCCTGGGTCACCTCGCGGTCAAGATCGCCGTGGCGCTCGGTGCCGATACCTCGGTCATCAGCCGCTCACCCGACAAGGCCGACGACGCTCGTCGTCTCGGCGCTCACAGTGTCATCGTCTCCACTGACCAGGCGCAGTTGGCCGACGCCCGCGACCGGTTCGACGTGGTCATCGACACCATCTCCGCCCCGCACGACCTGGGCCCGTACCTGCGCCTGGTCGCCATGGACGGGACACTCAGCCACCTCGGGTACCTGGGACCCGTCACCGTGGAGACCACCGACCTGCTCCTGGGACGCAAGAAGCTCAGTTCCGCGGGCAGCGGCGGCAGGCTCGCGACCGCCGCCATGCTGGACTTCTGCGCCGAACACGGCATCACCGCCGACATCGAACTGTTCCCCTCGGCCCGCGTGAACGAGGTTCTAGACCGGCTCCGGCGCAACGATGTCCGCTACCGCTTCGTCCTCGACATGTCCGACCTGGACTGAACGCCTCGGTGGATAGCGCCGGAGCACGGGGGAGCCTGGGAGCATCGCGTGGGGAAATCCAGGTGGCAGAGCCGGAGTTAGAGGGTGTCGGAGCCACGGGAAGCGTCGCTGGTGCGGCGCTCAACGGGGACAGTCCGTGATCCGTACGCGGTCGCTGTCCTTGTCGGAGAGGAAGGAAGCCAGTCCATGGCCCTCCTCGGCGACGGCGTCGCGCTCGGCTCGCGAGAAGGCGCGGAGCGGGGTGACGATCACGGTGCCCGCGTCGACGCTCCAGGTCGCGGCGACGCGGCCGTCCACCAGCACAACGCGGGCACCCGCGACGGACAGGCCGCGGTGGTCGTCGTCGATGATCCTGCTGCGGTCGTGGTAGCCGAGGATCGCGTTGTCGAACGCGGGCAGGAACCGTACCGGGGCGGGCGTGTCGGGGTCGGGGCGCGGCGCGTCGGGAAGGTCGAGCAGTTCGCGGCCGCGCGCGTCGCGGAAGGGGACCAGCTCCCCGCGGACGGCGGCGACCGCGGCCGGCAGTCCGGCGAGACCGCACCAGGCGCGCAGGTCGGCCGACGCCGCGGGGCCGAACGCGGCCAGATAACGGCGTACCAGGGACTCACCGACCGGATCGGAGCCGTTCGGGGCCGACGGGTGGATCTCACGCCCCAGCCAGGAGGAGAGCGGTACATTGCGCACTCCCGCCTTCGTGCGCCACAGCCCGCGCGGTGGCATTTGCACCATCGGGACGAGGGCGGCGATCACCATCTCGCCGAGTGCCCTCCGGCCCGGCGCGGGCCAGCGGTCGGCCAGTACCCGTGCGAGTTCGGTCATCGTGCGGGGCTCGCCATCGGCCATGACCGCCCGGCCCGCCGCCGCGAGCTCGTCGAGGTTCACCCCTTCGAGCTCGCGGCGGTAGGTGCCCATCACCCGCTGGCGCAGCATGGTGTCGTGGCGGGACCGCCAGGCCAGGGCGTCGTCGGCGGTGAGGAGGTGGACTGTACGGCGCATGAGGTGCGTACGCACCGCGCGCCGCCCGGTCAACAGGTCGTCCAGCGCCAGCGGATCGAACGCGCGCAGCCGCGACCAGAGCCCGGTGAACGGTTCCTGAGGCTCCTGCGCTTGCAGGCCGCCAAGGTGCGCGACTGTGTCGAGGACCGGTAGGTCGGCGCGGTCGAGCAGCAGTTGCCGGGCGAGCGTCGCGCGGCCCAGCGCCCGGGTGTCGAGAACCGTCATCGCGTCACGCTCATCGGCCGCTCGCCAGTGCGGCACAGAGTGCTCGATGGCGGCCGGGGTGCAGGACACACCGTACTCGCGGCCAGGTCACCCGTCGTCGGGAACGTCGCCATGTAAGTGGTGGCGGTCATCGTGCTGAGGTCCTTCCGGTTGTTCTCCGGTACGGGATGACGATCGCAAGGGAAGCGGTCAGGGTGTGTCCGCATCTCTGGGCGTCATGGGAGTCGTGCCGAAGGCCTCAGCGCGACTGCTCCGCCTGCTGTCGCTGCTCCAGGCGCGCCGCGACTGGCCGGGCGCGCTATTGGCCGAGCGCCTCGACACCAGCCCGCGCACCGTACGCCGCGATGTCGACCGCCTGTGCGACCTCGGGTAGCCCATCGTGGCCGTCAAGGGGCCCGACGGCGGATACCGCCTCGACGCCGGCTCGGAGCTGACTCCGCCGCTGTTCGACGACGAGCAGGCCGTCGCCCTCGCGATCGCACTCCAGATCGCCACCGCCGCCGGTGCTGCCACCGGTGCCGGTATCGAGGAAGCCGCGACCCGCGCGCTCACCACTGTCCGGCAGGTCATGCCTGCCCGGCTGCGCAGCCGCATCGACGCCCAGCAACCCCGCCCTGCCGGGTGCAGCCTCACCACCTCGTCACCTGGGGCGGACGCTGGTACCTCCTTGTCGGGGTTCTCGACCGTGAGGACTGGCTTGTCTGGGATCTCGACTGTGAGGACTGGCGCACGTTCCGCGCCGAACGGATAACCCCGCGCATCCCCAGGGGGCCCCGCTTCACCCCACGCGACCTGCCCGAAGGCGGCGTGGCTCCACCCGAACTCACTGACACCGCCGCCCACTTGGCCCGACGCTACGCGAACGCGGACCCTCCGCGACACGTCTCTAGACGTCCTCCTCAGCCGACTCCTGACGGAAACTGACCACCGCTTCACCGTGGGACTTCGCCCATTGGGTCAACATCCTGATGGGCTCTTCGAGGGTGCGCCCGAGCTCGGTCAAGCTGTACTCCACTCGCGGTGGTGCTTCGGCGTAGGTATGGCGCTCGACGAGCCCGTTGTCCTGAAGGTGACGCAACGTCTGCGTCAGCACCTTGCGCGAGATGCCCCCGATCAGTTCGACCAGTTCGCCGTGCCGCAGCGGACCGTCGCTCAGCGCGAAGAGTGTGACGACGGACCATTTGCTGGCGATGATCTCGATGGCCAGCCTGGCGGGGCAGTCCGCGAGGAAGACGGTGCCAGGACGGAGGCTCATGATCCGTAGGGTACCTCCGGGTACCTATCGGATCCCTAACGTCGACAGCATGCAGCACACAACCCCGATGAATGCCCAGGCACCGAGGGTGCCATCACGTGGGCCGGGCGGTTCCGTCCCCGCCGCGGAACGTCACCATCGTTCCGGGCCCGAGCCGCAAGCCGCCGGTGCGGCTGACCGGCCGTTCGGCGCCCACCGGTTCATCGGGCGATTCGATCTCGACGGGCCGCCGCGCACGAGCGTTCTGGGGTCTTCGGAGAAGCTCGCCTCCGACTCTTCGCCCGACATGCGGCGCGAATCCGGCTGAGTCGTCTGCTCAACCGCAACCTGCCTGGGCAACCTGCCTGGATTCCTCAACCATCCACGCCCGTACGCCCGTACGCCCGTACACATCCACGCCCGTGCACGTGCGTGTCCGTACGCGCGCAAATTCACCTGCCAACAGTTCGAGCCTCACCCCAAGGAAGCATCCATGGCCAACCCGACCACTTACGTCCTCGTCCACGGAGCCTGGCACGACGGGCAGTCCTGGAACCGCGTCGCCCCACTGCTCTCCGCTCACGGCCACCGTGTCTTCGCCCCGTCCCTCACCGGCCACGGGGACAAGGCGCACCTGCTCAGTCCCGAAGTCGGGCTCGGCACCCACGTGGACGACATCGTCGGTCTCATCCTCGACCACGATCTGAGCGGCATCGTGCTCGTCGGGCACAGCTACGCGGGGATGGTCATCTCGAGCGTGGCGAACCAGGTCCCCGAACGCATCTCAAGCCTGGTGTACATCGACGCGATGGTGCCGACGCACGGTGAGAACGCCATCGACGTCATGCCGCTCACGCAGGTTCTGATCGACGCTGCCGCCGAGAGCGCCGAGCCCTGGCGCATTCCGCCGCTACCGGAACTCCCGTCGCCGCTCGGCCTGTTCGGCGTCATAGACCCCGATGACATCGACTGGCTCAAGACCACGCTCGCAGATGAGTCGGTCCTCTGTTTTCAGCAGCCGGTCCAGCTGGACAACCCCGCGCAGGCGTCGATTCCCCGGTCTCACATTCTCTGCGTCGGCAGCAAGCTCGATGGCGTCACCCGGCGACCCATCCCCGGGACTCAGCCCAACGGCGAGCCGTCTCGCGTCCATGAGCTGGAGTGCGGTCACGACTGCATGATCACCAAGCCCGTGGAACTCAGCGACCTGCTGCTGAAAGGCGCCCGCCTCGCGAAACAGGGCACGACCCGCCAAGGCATCTGATGTGTAACTACACGCCCTCGTCGAACAGTTGAGGTCTCGCATGTTCATCGCCTACGCCGTCGTCGCCGCACTCATGTCGGCGGTGCTCCTGGCTTCGGCCGGTGCCAAGTTCACCCGGCCGAAGCGGCTCGTTGATCAGATGTCCACCCTTGCACTGCCCTTTGGCATGTTGCCGTTCTTGGGCGCAGCTCAGATCGCCGGAGTGGCTGGCCTTGTCGTCGGGCTCTGGTGGGGGCCCCTCGGAATCGCCGCGGCTGTCGGTTTGACGCTCTACTTCATCGGCGCGGTCACCACACACCTGCACGTCAGCGACTTCAAGGGCGCGCCCCCGGCAGCCGTCCTAGCGATCGTCGCCGCCGTCCTCATCGGATTGCGCGCCGCCACCCTCTGATAGCTGACAGGCATCGGCCGTTCCAGCTCGCTCGCGGAGACTGCTCGTGAGCTGGAACGGCCGATGCCGGGGTTCTCAGGTTCTCAGGAGATCGGCCAGTTGCGCAGGACGGCGTCGGCCAGCTCCTGGAGTTCGTCGCGGCAGACACCGCTCGCGGCTTGTACGGCGATGCCGTAGGCGACGGTGGTCAGGTAGCGGGCCAGTAGCCCTGGATCGGTCCGCGGAGGCAGGTCGCCGTCGTCGACGGCCCGCTGGAACCGCTCTCGGACGCAGGAGTAGCCCTTGTGGCGCCAGGCGACGAGGAGGTCACGGACTTCCTGCCCGGACTCGCTGGTGGTCAGGGCGCCCTGGACGCCCAGGCACCCGTGGGGATTGGCCGGGCGGGTGGTGGTCCGAACGGTGCCGGCCAGGATCGCGGTGGCGACGCCGAGAGCGGTCGGCTCCTCCAAGGCTCGGGCCAGGTATGCGCTCGGGCCTTCGGTGTAGCGCTCCAGAACCTTGCGGAACAGCTTCTCCTTGTTGCCGAAGGCTGCGTACATGCTGGTGGTGGAGATGCCCATCGCGTTCGTCAGGCCGGCCGTGCTGGCTCCCTCGTAGCCGTGCTGCCAGAAGACCAGCATGGCGCGCTCAAGAGCCTCGTCGGCGTCGAATCCTCGCGGTCGGCCGATGGGGCCGCTCTGTCTCGTCTCCACACCCACGAGTCTACCTCTTCCGCAACGATCGCTGCAGAAGTGCTAACGTCGGACTTCCGCAGCGATCGCTGCGGAAGTGGAAGGGGCTACTCACGTGGGACTGCTTGAAGGAAAGACCGCTCTCGTCACCGGAGGCAGTGCCGGAATCGGCCTGGCCAGCGCCGTCCGGCTGGCGGCCGAGGGCGCACACGTGTTCATCACCGGTCGGCGCAAAACCGAACTGGACGCGGCCGTCGAAGTGATCGGTTCAGCGGCCACCGCGGTGACCGGCGACATCTCGAACCTGGCCGACCTGGACCGGCTCTACGAGACGATCCGCAGCCGGGGACGGGGCCTGGACGTGCTGTTCGCGAACGCCTCCGTCGCCTCGCTCGTACCGCTGGAGCAGGTCACCGAGGAGCACTTCGACACCCTTTTCGGGATCAACGTCCGGGGCACGTTGTTCACCGTCCAAAAGGCACTGCCCCTGCTCAACGACGGGGCTTCGGTCATCCTGAACGGCTCCACCAACGTGGACGTCGGCGACGAGGCGCTCGGCGTGTACGCGGCGACCAAGGCCGCCACTCGATCGTTCTCCCGGACCTGGGCCAACGAGCTCAAGGGACGCGGCATCCGGGTCAACACCATCACGCCCGGCCCGACCGACACTCCGGCACTGTCGGCGCTCACCCCCGCCCCGGAGGAGTTCAAGCGGAAACTGGCGACGCGTGTGCCGCTGGGCCGGCTCGGACGCCCGGAGGAGACCGCCGCCGCCGTGGCCTTCCTCGCCTCCGAACAGAGCAGCTTCATCACGGGTTCGAGCCTGTACGTCGACGGCGGCCTGAACCAGATATGAGAGGCGTGACTGAAGGACCTTGTCGACATCCGGTCGCGGCCCCGATCCGGAGCTGCCCCACAGAAAGGTCATCGTCATGTCCGACAGCGATCTGCGTGCGTTCTACCTGCGCTACATCGAGGCGCTCAACGCCCACAAGTTCGATGGAATGGACGAGTTCATCAACGACCGGACCACTCTGAACGGTGAACCGGCCACCCGGGACGACCTCATCGCGGTTCAGAAGCATGATGTGGACGCGGTTCCGGACCTCCATTGGGAGCTGAAGGAACTGCTCTTCGACGGTGACCGTCTGGCCGCGCGTCTGGTCAACACGGGTACCCCGGCGAAGGAATGGCTCGGCGTGACTCCCACCGGCGCCTCGTTCGAGATCGTCGAGTACGCCATCTATCAGGTCCGCGACGGGCGGTTCGTGCATATGACCGCCCTGCACGACGCCGGCGAACTTCTCCGGCAGTTGACCGGCTGACCTCCGAGGTCGGCGCCGGCAACTCAAAGAACAGCCCGTACATCACCAACTGAACCGCCCACTTGGGCCAGATGACTCGTGAGGATACGCATGACGGTCACACTGATCACCGGGGCAAACAAGGGCATCGGCTTCGAGGCAGCCAGACAGCTTCTGGCGTTGGGCCACGTTGTCTACATCGGCGCTCGTGATGTCGAGCGAGGTGAGAAGGCCGCGGCTGTGCTCGGCGCACGATTCGTCCAACTCGACGTCACCGACGACGCATCGGTGAGCAGCGCGCTGGCGACGATCGGCTCGGCCGAGGGAAGGCTCGACGTCCTGGTGAACAACGCGGGCATCTTGGGGGACGGAGTCACCGACGGTCCCACCGCACTCCGGGCCTTCGACACCAACGCGGTGGGAATCGTGCGCGTCACGGAGGCGGCGCTTCCCCTGCTGCGCAATTCCTCGAACCCGACCGTGGTCACCGTATCCAGCAGCGCCGGATCCTTCTGGGCAGTGACCAATCCGGACCGGCCGGAATTCAACCTGCCGTTGGCGCTCTACTCCGCGTCCAAGTCCGCGGCGACCATGCTCACGGTCCAGTACGCCAAGTCCCAGCCGGGCATCAAGTTCAACGCTGTCGAGCCCGGCACCACCGCGACCGATCTGACCGCGGCATTCGGAATCGGAAGGGCGCCGGAGCAGAGCGCCAGGGTCGTCGTGCGTATGGCAACTCTCGACGCGGACGGTCCGACAGGAACCTTCCAGGACGAAAACGGGGAAGTGCCCTGGTAACCGTGGCGCACGCGGACGGCACCGCGCGTCTCCATTTTCGGGCGCTGTGTACGTCAAGTGGTGATCGAAGCGCGCGCTCTTGTGGCCAGGCACTCTTTACGCTTTCTTGATTCGTATGACGGAGACCACTGGGAAGTCAGAGTCAGGGGAGTCCATCGCCCAGCCGCGCAAGTCGAGTTGGAAGTACATCGGACCCGGCATTGTCGTCGCCGCGACGGGCGTGGGCGCCGGTGACCTCGTCGCGACGCTCGTTGCGGGCAGCAATTTCGGCTACACCCTGCTGTGGGCCGCGGTCATCGGCTGTGTAGTCAAGATCTCTCTCGCCGAGGCGGCCGGCCGCTGGCATCTGTCCACCGGCCGTACCCTCTTCGACGGCTGGGCGAGCCTGGGCCGGTGGACGACGTACTTCTTCGTCGTCTACGTGGTCATCTGGGGCTTCGTGTACGGCGCGGCGGCGATGTCGTCGAGCGCGCTGCCGCTACAGGCGCTGTTCCCCGACGTCTTCCCGGACGACTGGTCGATCAAGCCGTGGGCGGTCATCTGCGGCCTGGTGGGCCTCGTGTTCGTGTGGTTCAACAAGTACGAGGTCTTCGAGAAGGTCATGACCGTGCTGGTGGGCGTGATGTTCGTCGTCACCGTCTACCTGGCGATTCGCGTCACCCCCAACCTCGGCGACGCCTTCGCCGGCCTGCTCCCCGTCCTCCCGGACGAGAAGGACTCGATCCTCAACACACTCGGTCTGATCGGCGGGGTAGGCGGCACCATCACCCTTGCCGCATACGGCTATTGGGTCAACGCGAAGGGCTGGACGAACACGGGCTGGATGAAGGTCATGCGCCTCGACAACCGCGTCGCGTACATCACCACCGGCCTTTTCGTCATCTCGATGCTCTTCGTCGGCGCGGAACTCCTGCATTCCGCGAACGTCGCCATCGCGAGCGGCGACCAGGGCCTCATCCAGCTGAGCGACATCCTGGAGGCTGAGTACGGCACGGCGACCGCCAAGTTCTTCCTGATCGGTTTCTTCGCCACCTCTTTCACCTCGCTCATCGGCGTCTGGCACGGCGTGAGCCTGATGTTCGCGGACTTCGTGGAGCGCTATCGCGGGACCAGGACGACAGGGGAGGAGGTCGCGTCGGGTACCCGGGAGAAGTCCTGGCCCTTCCGTGCCTACCTGCTCTGGCTGACCTTCCCGCCGATCGTCCTCCTCTTCCAGGGCCAGCCGTTCCGCCTGGTGATTCTCTACGGCGTTCTCGGCGCCGCCTTCCTCCCCTTCCTGGCCCTCACCCTGATCTGGCTCCTCAACTCCTCCCGCACGCCGCGAGAGTGGCGCAACGGGCCGCTCAGCAACGCCATGCTCGCCATCGCCGGACTGCTTTTCCTGGTCCTGTGCGTGAAGCAGGTCTGGGATCAGCCCTGGGCGGACTTCTTCTAGTCCTCAGGGCAGGACAGGACAAAGTCACGAACGACGAACTCGTCCTGCGAGCGTCAGCCGTACCGCAGTTGGCCGCCGTCGGAGTGAGACGATCGGCGGCATGTCAGTGGCCCGTGGCACGATCGCGGGCATGACATCGATCGACGAGCGGCTCGTCCATGAGACAGCCGCCGAGTACGGCGTTCCCGGCCCCGTCGCACAGGAGTTGATGGCCCGGTCCCGGCCGTGCCTCTACCTGGTGCCGCACCAGGAAGTGCCTGTGTCCCGGCGGGAGAACGTCCGCCCAGTGGCACGAACGGGTGGGCTACCCGCGCTGCCGGTGGGGGTCGAATGGCCTGAGGGGAGGGAGCCCCTCGTGCTGAGTGTCGACTGTGCGGCCCTGCCCCAGGACGTGCTGGACATCGAACTCCCCGCGGACGGGCATCTGTTGTTCTTCACCGAGATCGAGTACCCGCCGGAGTCGTCTGTGGTGCTCCACGTCCCTGCCGGAGCACACACCACGGAGCGCGCCGCGACGTACGAGTTGAACGGTGAGGCCATGCAGGTCAGAGTCTATGAACCACTCACCCTGTATCCCGTGGCCGGACTGACCTTCGACAACGAGTGGCAAGAGGGCCCGCAGACCCGCGCGTTCTTGGCCGGCGGCGGTGACGAGGATGCGCTGGACAGTTTCGAGGAAGCCGTCCTCGACCTTGCCGCTGGTGGAGAGTGCCCCGGTGTCTGTGTGCAGATCGGCGGGTTCTCCGACCCGTGGGACATGGCACCGGACGAGGGCGAACTCGTGCTCTTCGCGCAAATGGCCGGGCAGGCGATCGACTACAACGTCTTCACCATGAACCTGATCGTGGGCACACGGGAGGACATCGCGGCCCGAAAGTATGACGGCCTCCAGTACGAGCAGCAGTGCTAGCCCCCGGGGTGTTGATGGCGGAGAGAGGGCACTCCGGGAGTCCACTGCGGGTTCCTTCTCTCGCGCTGGTACTCCCGCTGTCGTATGCGTCGGGGCACGGCCGCACCGTGGTGGTCACCGGCGCGAACACCGCTTGATAGACCTGTTGTCGCCCACCCCGGTGGCGCCGCCGCCCGTACTCCAGCCGCGAGCATCGGGGTTCTCACAGTGGGGGGACTCGGCAGTTCATCGGAGTGGTCAGGGGAGTGTCGAAAGCGCCGGTTGCCGATCGACGTGTGAATAAAAACCCGGGAGGCGACGGCGCCGAGCCCCTGTTCGAGTGGATCCACAACCTTGCGGGACTGCGCGCCGGGCAGCGGAGCCTCGACCCGGCCAGGGTGGTCGGCACGCCCCTGGCCACCCACCTGAAGTACCGCTTCGTGAAGTGACCCCGCGCGGCCAAGGCCGGGGGTAGCTCGGGTCCGGGGTTGGTGCGGTCCTGGGCCGACGCCTGCGCGTATTCCTGTGGTCGGTACAACCGTCGGGCGGGGCGGGCGGTCTCATGAGTGACCAGGCGACAACGGGGGCCAAGTCGCGGGATCCACGCGGCACCCCCGTGCACAACGGGGAGCAGTCATGAAGACAGGCAAGTACCTCAGGATCTCGATTGTCACGGCGTTAACGGCCGCCACCGTGGCCGTGGCCCCGGCCGGAGTCGCAGCGGCGGACGCGGCGATTCCGGCTGTGTCGGCCACGAGCCGGGTGTCGGCTCCGGCCTGGCGCACCTCTCTGGCGGGGACGCTCTCGGACAACTCCGCGCTCTTCGATGTCGCGTCGGTGGGTCCGAACGCGGCTTGGGCGGTGGGAGTTCAGTACGTCGACGGCATCGGCAAGGGCGTCATCCTGCGCTGGAACGGCAGGACCTGGCAGGAGCAGGCCACCCCCGGCATGCCGGGAACCGGAGTGTGGCATGCCGTGGACGCGGTGTCGGCGCAGGACGTATGGGCGTACGGCTGGGGCCAGGACGGCGAGACGCTGGCCCACTACGACGGCAGGCGGTGGAAGTCGGTGCCGCTGCCTGCGGGGGAGAGCTACGGTTTCGCGAAGCTGGCCGCCGTGCCCGGCAAGGCCTGGCTGGTCGGCGACACCGCGATCAGCGTCTACGCCCATGGCGTCTGGCGGAGCACGACTCTCCCGGAGGGTGTCATGATCAGCGCGGTCGAGGCGCGGTCCTCCCGTGATGCGTGGGCGGTCGGGCAGTTCGCGTATGCCGGCCGGCCGGGCCGGTCGGTGCTCCTGCACTGGGACGGCCGTTCGTGGAATGACGTCGCGCCGGTCGGCAGCGATCTCGCGGTGACGGCTGTGTACCAGGAGTCCGCGCGCAGTGTGTGGGTCACCGCTCTCACCCCGTACGTCGAGGACGAACCCCAGCGGACCAAGGTGCTGCACTGGGACGGTCTCAGCTGGCGCGACGTCACCGGGCCGGTCGACGGACTGTGGGCCAACGCCATCACAGGCGACGGCAAGGGCACCGTGTGGGTCTCGGGCGATCCCTACGGCTACGAGGGCACCGCTCTTTACTGGCGTCTGCGCGACGGTGGTTGGACCTCGGTCGCCGGCGACGCCGTCCCCGGCGGTCAGACTCAGTCGTACGAAATCGAGGCCCTCGCGCCCGCCGGCCGCACTGGTCAGTTCTGGTCGGTCGGCGACTACGGACTCATCACCGGGGAGTCCACCTCCGCCCAGTACGAGCTGATCCAGCGTTCGACTCGCTGAACCCGCCCCGGGCCGGGCGCAACATCGGCTCCTAGCCGAAGGTCCCCGCATCACGTGGTCGCGGTGATCAGACCGCGAGCGGTCCGAGCAGGCGCCCGGCTGAGGCTTTCCAGCCGGGCGCCCCGCCGCCTCAGACAGGCTCACGGGGCAAGGTCCCGCGCGCGGCCGCTGTTGCATTCCACGGTCGGGAAGCCGATGAGCGGCACCTGCGCACGCTTGATTCCGCTGGTACGTCCTGGGGCCGCGAACTCCCGAGTCCGCCAACGAATTACGGAGGCGGCGTGACGGGGCGTCACGCCTTGGGCGGCTGCCAAGGCACCATCAGGTGGTGGCGTCGTCCCGCAGCCTGCTGTGCTCGGCGTCGAGAAGTGTGGCTGCCACCCCCATGGGCGGGTCCGCCTCGCGGGCCGACGCCCCGTCGACCAGACGCGCTCGTTCCTGATGAGCAGCGCTGGCGGATGGCCGCAGTGCGGTATGTGGTTTTCGATATGCCCACGATATGTGCCGACTCGTAGCCTCGGAGCATGCGAGTGCTGATCGTCGAGGACGAGTCATATATGGCAGAGGCCATCCGCGACGGCCTGCGCCTGGAAGCGATCGCGGCGGACATCGCAGGAGACGGCGACATTGCTCTGGAGCTGCTGAGCGTCAACACCTACGACATCGCCGTCCTGGACCGGGACATCCCCGGACCCACCGGCGACGAGATCGCCAAATGCATCGTCGCCTCCGGCAGCGGAATGCCGATTCTCATGCTCACCGCCGCCGACCGTCTCGACGACAAGGCCACCGGGTTCGAGCTCGGCGCGGACGACTACCTCACGAAGCCGTTCGCGCTCCAGGAACTCGTGCTCAGACTCAGAGCACTCGACCGCAGACGCGCGCACAACAGACCGCCTGTACGGGAGATCGCAGGCCTGCGGCTCGATCCGTTCCGTCGCGAGGTCTACCGCGACGGCCTCTTCGTCGCACTGACCAGGAAACAGTTCGCCGTGCTCGAAGTATTGGTCGCCGCCGAAGGCGGCGTCGTCAGCACTGAGGAGCTTCTGGAACAGGCGTGGGATGAGCACGCGGACCCGTTCACCAATGCCGTACGCATCACGGTCTCGGCTCTGCGCAAGCGGCTGGGCGAACCCTGGTTCATCGCCACGGTGCCTGGAGCCGGATACCGCATCGACACTCAGCCGGAGACCGGACGTGAGGGGGAAGCGCATGGATAGGGCGCCTGGGTTCAGCGTGCGCTTCAAACTCACCCTCAGCTACGCCGGATTCCTCATGTTTGCCGGCGTCCTGCTGCTCGCGGCGGTGTGGGTGTTCCTCCTGCGTTACGTCCCCGATCGCGCGATGCTCATCAACGCCGATGACAAGCCCACGAATGGCGTTTTCCCCGTCCGGTCCACACTCCTGGACATTTTCGCTCCGAGAGCAGCCGCGGTACTGGCGTTCCTGCTGGTTTTCGGCCTCCTGGGAGGGTGGCTCCTCGCCGGCCGCATGCTCGCCCCGCTGACCCGCATCACGGACGCCACACGCATGGCCGCGCAAGGATCCCTCTCCCACCGGATCCGGCTGCCGGGCCGTAAGGACGAGTTCCGCGAACTCGCCGACGACTTCGACACGATGCTCGCCCGGATCGAAGCGCACGTCGCCGAGCAGCGGAGATTCGCGGCCAACGCCTCGCACGAACTGCGCACCCCGCTGGCGATCTCGCAGGCGCTTCTCGACGTGGCTCGCAGCGATCCGACACAGGACCTCGGCGTAGTCATCGGCCGCCTGTACGCCGTCAACGCCCGGGCGATCGACCTCACCGAGGCGCTGCTCGTGCTCAGCCGTGCTGACCAGAGGTCCTTCACCCGAGAAGCGGTCGACCTGTCCCTGCTCGTCGAAGAGGCCACCGAGACACTGCTCCCGCTCGCCGAGAAGCGCGGTGTCACCATCGAGACCTCCGGCGACATCGCCCCGGCTTTCGGGTCGGGGGCGCTCCTGATGCAGTTGACGACGAATCTGGTGCACAACGCGATCGTGCACAACCTGCCCGAGAAGGGCACGGTGAGGGTCGAGACCGGCGTCGGCCCCGAGGCCGTGCTGCTCACGGTCGAGAACAGCGGCGAGAAGCTCTCCCCGCAGTTGGTCTCGACTCTCACCGAGCCGTTTCAGCGCGGCACCGAACGCGTTCGCAGCCACCACGCAGGTGTCGGCCTCGGCCTGGCCATCGTCAAACGGATCACCGAGGTGCACGACGGATCCCTCGCCATCACCCCGCGCGCTGCGGGCGGACTCCGTATCGCCGTTCGACTGCCCGCCCCGCCGGCACATTTCACCGATAGGACGTCTGAGCAGTGAGTGAAGCACTACGAGAATTTCCGGATGCGCGACAGCAGGTCGACGTCGAGGAGCGCGCCGAGATCCCGGACACGGGGGAGACCGGGCAGGGCGGAGCCCCTCGCGGGGATACCGCCTCGGGTGCCTGGCGCGCGCGTATCCGCCGGGCTGTCCGCGCACTCGCCCGGCCGGGGCCCTGGAAGCGCGGCCCGGTGCTCGCCGCGCTGGCGCTGCTGCTCGGCCTGCTCATGCTGATGCACGCGGAGATCACGGACAGGGGTGGCCTCGGCAGCCTGGTGGAGACATTCCTGCCGTGGTTCGGCCTGTTCATCCCGGGGCTGCTTGCCGGGGCGCTGTGGCGCCGCTCCGCCGCGGCGGTGGTCGCGCTGCTGCTGCCGGTCGTGGCGTGGCTGAGCCTCTTCGGCGGGCTGCTCCTCGACAGGTCCCGGTCGGGCGGCGACCTCACCGTGGTCAGCCACAACGTCGGTGCCGAGAACCCCGACCCGGCCGGCACCGCGCGCGACCTGGCCGCCTCCGGCGCGGACCTGCTGGCGCTGGAGGAGATGCCCCCGCAGGCCACGGCCACGTACGAGAAGGAGCTGGCGGAGGCGTACCCGTACCACGCGGTGAAGGGCACGGTCGGGTTGTGGAGCAAGCTGCCGCTGTCGGACACCCGGCCGGTCAACGTCGTACGGGGCAATGTCGGGCCGCTGGCGGAGACCCGGCCGGTCGACATCCCGGTCGACGCGCCCCGGGCGCTGCGCACCGTGGTGTCCACGGACCACGGGCCGCTGGCGGTGTATGTGGCGCACCTGGGGTCCGTGCGGGTGATGCCCAGGAACGGCTTCTGGACGGACTCGCGCGACTTCGGCGCGGTCGCGCTCGCCAAGGCCGTCACCGCCGAGCAGGTCGAGCGGGTGATGGTGCTCGGAGACATGAACGGCACCACGGACGACCGCGCGCTCGACGGGCTCACCTCGCAGCTGCACTCGGCCCAGGACGCGGCCGGGGACGGTTTCGGGTTCAGCTGGCCGGCGTCCTTCCCGGTGGCGCGGATCGATCAGATCCTGGTCAGGGGCGTGGACCCGGAGAGCTCGTGGATACTGCCCGCGACCGGCAGCGATCACCTGCCTGTGGCGGCCGCGATCAGCTGGTGAACACCGCGTAGAGGCTCCGATCTCGCCCGACTACTCGGGTTCGAGCAGTTGGAAGGCTCCGCGGATTGCGAGAACTGCGGCTGACCGGAAAGCACGTGTCGTGCGGGTGCCAGTGCGGTGCACTGATCGCAGTCACAAGTTCACCGACCTCGCGCGCAAGCCCAAGGCGGCCCCGGAGGAGCCCGCATTGTCGGTGGCAGCTGGGACGCTGGACGGTATGGACAGGGATGATGAGCAGTTGCTGCGTGGCCGGGTCTACGGTCAGGACCACGACGACCCACGCCAAGGCCCGCAACCCGGCCGCAACTATGTCGAACTGGTCGGCGGGCCGCTCGACGGTCTGCTGCTCGACATCACCGGCTGGACGCCGGACGAGATCGACACCGGTGGCGCCCTCCAGACGGAGCTCGGGCAGTTCGGCCCCGGCGGCCGGGCGATGTACGACCCACGCCCCGGCGCCCGGCGCCAGTGGGACTGGTCCGGCGACACTCCCTGACCGCTGACCGCTGACCGCTGACCGCTGACCGTGACGTCCGCGTAGAACACCAGCAGAGGCCGGGTCTACAGGCCGCCCATCCTGAGCCGCCCGGAACATCTGCTACGCCTGTTCGAGCGTGGTGGAGTACGTGTCGGCCCGGGGCCCAGCAGTGGTTCCACGATGGTCGGCCATGTTGCGAGGAGCGGTGCCGCCGCTCTCCTGCTGTCCCATCGTCACACCACAGGACCGGCCCGGCCCAACCCGCCACGTCCGCGCCCCTAGAGCTGGCAGCTCTCCTGCTGAACGAACTCAGCAGGTACGAGGAAGACGTCGGTGCGTTGCAGACCTCGGCGACGTGCCCTGAGGCGTCTCACTCGAAGCCGGCCCAACTCACCCGGACGTCAGCGAACCTTTCTGGCATCGCTTGGATCCGTGGACACGCCGCGAGCGTCAGCGGTGACGTCTTGGGGGGATGCCCAGCGCAGCGGCCTGAGACGTCGCCCGTCGGGCCGCGGACGGGGCCTCATCGAGGCCAGGAGCGTGACCAGCGCCGTCAGGGACGCCAGCGCGGCGAGCACGGCCGCGAGACCGGCGAGCAACGGTGGCGCGAGGGTCAGATCCAGGGCCCGGGTCAGTCCGGCCGACTGGATCCGGCCTTCCAGGAGCTGGGCGACGGCGAGCGCCGCCGGAGCCACGACTCCCAGGACGAGAACCGGCAACGTGCTCTTGCGGACGAGGGCCAGACCCAGCAGGACGCACAGGCCGCAGGCGCCGATGGCGAACCCGTAGGCGTTGACGGAGGCTCCGTCCCGATGAGGCGGGAAGTGGGCAAGACCGCACGCCACGAGCAGCAGGACCGCGACCAACCGCGGCCAGGCGGGGGAGTCACCGCCTTTGGCCGTCCGGCCACGGCGTGCTCGGGCCGTACGGCCGATGGCGACCGTGTCCTTCTCAGTGTTGAGGCGGCTTCCGGAGGGTCCGTCCTCGGACGAGGCCGCGTCAGCTCGGTCGGCGGCCCCGTGCGTCCCCTTGCGCGTCGACGAATCCCGCTGCCGGTCCTCGCGTACGTCCTGTTCCTGGGCCATGCGGCCGATCAGCTCCACCAGTTCCTCGACCGGCCGGCTGGTGGCGGCCGCCCGTACCGCGGCCTCGCCGCAGTGTGGCTCCAGCGAGGGCTGGTGCAGCAGCGACATCAGCCTGGTGACGTCCTCCACGGGCCGGACCTCGGCCGCCGCGCGAATCGCCTCGTCTGCGCTGTCCGCGCTTCTCGGCGGCCGGGTCAAGAGAGCCACCAGCCGGGACACGTCCTCCACAGACCGGTCCGTGCCGACCGCTCGCAGCGCGTCGACCGTGGCTCTCGCGTACGTCGGTGACTGCTCCAGCAACTCGATGAGCTGGATCACCTCGCCCAGGGGCCGGTCGGCGACGGCGGCGTGCACCAGTCCGTCGACCGGGTTGAAGTACGAGCGGTGGGCCTCGTCCGCCGGGTCGGGGTGCGGGTGGTCGAGCGGGTCGGCGTGCCGGTCGACAGCCTCGGCGGGCTCGGGGTACCGCTGACCAGCCTTGCGCGGCCCGTCCGCCGTCTCGTCCGGCGCGGTGGGCCAGGGGGCGGAGACAGGTGGCGGCGACATGAGGGCGTCGGTCGTGTTCTCGGGCGATATACCGTCTCGATCGGAGTCGAAAGGTGGTTGGGTTGTCATACTCGGCTCCTACGGAGGGTGCAGTCACTGTCGTGGCCCGAATGTGCGGCCCGAGAGTTGCGTTCGATCCTTTCTAAGCCCCCGTGCCGGACGCCGCCATTGGGATGCGGCACACGTGTGACATGGGCCGGAACCGGTTTGAGTGTGAAGAGTCCATCGGCCGGACAACTGGCAGGGCGAGTTTGGCCGCTGCCTCTCGGTGGGGTGCTCATGGCCGCAGCCTGGAGATGTCTCCGGTGGGCGAAGGAGGCCTGGCCCCGCTCGGTGCGTGCCGCATGGACAGCGGCTGACACGCATCAACCCTACGAGCCACGGTAGAGAACCGGGTCCGTCCAGGCGGCGCCAGGTTGCACGAACTCTCATACGTGCTGCGCCTGTTGGTAGGGCTGGAAGCGGGGGAGAGGGGGTGCTGGTCCGGGTGTCGCCGACCACCAGCGAGGAGAAAGCGGGCTGATGACGGCGACCGCCCGTCGCGACCACGTCGACGGGCGGAGTGGATGTCGGAACGCTGCCGGGGATCGCAGCCGGCGAGGCGCCGGCGGACCGTGGACAAACATTGGCGCCGAGCCTTCGGGCACCACCATTGCCGACGGCAACACACCTCGCTATGTTAATCGAAAATCACATCTGTGCGACAAGGTTGATCACGCACTGGACACGCAACTGGCAAGTCTGCGAGTGCACCTGGAACCATCTGGCCCATCAGGGAAGCAGGTAAGTCAATGGAGAACCTCAGTAGGCGAAAAGCTCTGTCCCTCGGTGTCGCACTCGGTCTCGTGGGCGCGGCGAACCCCGTCCGGGCGTGGGCGTCGACCGGCTCGGCGACCGGAGCCGCCGCGGGGACCGGTCCGGAGTGGATCTGGGACAACGCGGCGGACCCTCTGATGGCTTCGATGCTCGACAACGGACACGTGCCGGCGATCAACACGGCATGGGCGCCGTGGGTGAACAACAACCACCCCCTGCCCAGCGGCCTGCCGGCCGAGTTCACCGCATACCTGCAGCAGGTCAACCGGCTGCCCTCCTGGGCAGACCCCGCCAAGCTGGCCCGCGCCGCCGACTTCAACCGGCGCAGGGACACGTACCTCTTCATGCTGTACGGCCTCGGCAGCGGAATCATGAGCACCGTGATTCCGCGCGAGGCCAAGAGCGTCTATTGGTCCGCCGGTGGCGCAAACATGCAGGACCGCGCGGCCAAGACGTTCACGTTCGGCTACGACCTGTCCCAGTTGGGAGCCTTCGAGCCGACAGGGCAGTTCGTCGTCACCGCGAACAAGACGCGGGTGGTGCACGCGGCGGTGCGTCATCTGCTGCCGCAGTCGCCGCACTGGCGGGCGGTCGCCGACGAGACCGTTCCGATCAGCGCCGCCGACATCCTGGTCACCTTCCACAGCCTGGGCACCTACGTATACAGGAAGCTGCTCGACTGGAAGATCCCGTTCCCGGCTGCGGACCAGGAGGCGTTCCTGCACTCATGGCAGGTCGCCGTCCACCTGCTCGGTGTGCCGGACGAGCACATCCCCCCGACATGGGCGGCCGCCGAAAGGCAGTCGGCGCAGGTGCTCACACCGATCCTCACCCCGTCGACCGAGGGCATCGCACTGGCCGAGGACCTGCTCGGCCTGACCGCACAGATCGACCTCGGCGTCACGCGCGGGTTCCTGAACGAGTTCGTGCGCTACGTCCTCAGCAACGAGGTCGGCGACTGGCTGGGACTGAAACGCGACTACGCGTCGGCGGCCCTGGTCCGCACCGCATGGCCGACGTTCATCCTGTTCCGTGAGGGGTTGTCGCCCGTCATGCCCGGCACCTTCTACATGTTCGACCAGTTCGTGCGCTCCCTGGCCATGCTGTTCCTCAACAAGGGCTCATCCGGAACCACCACCCCCATCACGATCCCCACCGGAAACAGGGCGGGGTGACCCGGCGATCCGATCTCCCGTGCCCGCCCCCGCGGCAGATGAGTCGAGGGGCGGGCATCAGGGCGCTCCCGCACGAGGCACGGCAGGTTGAGGCGCCTCGTCGCCGCTGGGTTCCGACGGTCGTTCAGATACCCAGGGCGCCCAGGACCAGGGCGGTCACGGCCTCACGATGGTCAGGGCTGGCCCGCCACCGCAGTCTGCGGCCCGCCTCGACCACCACGCCGAACCCCGCGTGCACCAGCACCCGAGCCTGGCGCGGGTCCAGCTCCGGACGGGCCAGCCGCAACTGCTGCTCCCAGACGGCGATGTGTTCCCGCTGCGCGAGGACCACGGGCCGCCGCAGACCGGTCGGCAAGCCGGCGATCTCGGCCTCGGCAACGCTGTTGAGCTCGGTGTATTCAAAGCTGTAGGCGACATACGTCGCTGCCAACGCGACGACGGCGTCGTGCGGGCCCGCCACCTCGTGCAGACTCTGCTCCACCCCCTGGGCCAGCAGCCCCGCCGCCTGGAGGCAAGCCGCCGCCAGGATGTCGATCTTTCCGGGGTAATGGCGGTAGAGCGCGGACGGGGTCAGTCCCACCGCCTCCGCGATCTGTCCGTTCGTGACGCTGGCGAATCCGTCCCGGGCGAACAGCGGGATGGAAGCCGCGAGGATCTCCGCGCGTCGTGTGCGCGGCACCGGCCGGGCGGGCAGTTCGACGGGGTGCGCGCCCAGTCGGCCCGCCGCGGGATCAGTCGCGGCCACGCCCAGCGAGGACGCCAACAGCAGTTCCTCGACCCGGCGTTGGGCGATCGAGGTGTGATGCATCGTGATGGAGCCGATCGCACCGAGGGCAGCCATGGCCCGTAGGCGCTCGTCAGGCAGCGGGTGCTCGCGCTGTACCGCCTCGTCGACCCGCTCGACGAGGCGACCGAACTTCGCCCCGAGACGCCGGCGGTCCTCGCGGCTCAGGTACCGGGCCTCCCATCGGTACACGCCGCCTGACGCACGATGAGCGATGGTGATCCGGGTGATGGCGGTGAGCACATCCGTGAGGGTCGCTCCGGACGGCACCTCGTCGAGCGCGGCGACCAGTCCGTCCACCATGACGTCGGCGCACTCGGCGAACAGCGCGTACTTGTTCGGGAAGTGCCGGTACAGAGCGGCCGCGGAGATGCCCACGCCGGCGGCGACCTCTTCCATGGACGCCGTGTGATAACCGCGTTCGCTGAAGACCCGCCCGGCCGCGTCGATGATCAGCTGCTTGCGGTTGCGGGGCCGAGTGGCCGCGGTCGCATCGGCTGTCGCCGCCGAACGGGCGGACGGGGAGGCGGAGGCCATACGAATCAGTCAATCACACTCCGTCAGGAGGCAGGGATGTCTCGGCGCGGCCGCGCAGGACGTGACTCCAGGATCACTTACCAGCTGATTTCCTGCCCCGCGGCGTGATCGGCTCGTGCCGACCGCCGGGGCGGCTGACAGCTGAGGGCTGATAGCTGAGGGCAGGCAGCCGTCAGGAGGCGGCTGTCGTCTGTCGACGGATCCGCGCCGTCCGACAGTCACACTGTCGTAGCAGTCGGTCAGGCGAAGGTGAGAACAGGCTTGATGACGCTGCCGTCCCCCATGGCGGCCACGGCCGATCCGATGTCCTCGAACGGGAACGTAGTGATCAGCCGGTCGACTGGGAAGAGGCCACGCCTGTGCAAGCCGATCAGCTCGGGGATGAGGCGGCCGGGGTCGGAGTCTCCCTCGATCACCCCGTGGACGCGGACGCCCTTGGCGAGCAGGCCCATCACGTCGAACGTCACCTCACCGCCGAGGCCCAGGAGGGCGAGTTCGCCGCGCGGGCGCAGCACGCCGACGGCCCGGCGTGCCATCTCCGGACGGCCGGTGGTCTCGACTACGTGGTGCGCACCACCGCCGGTGAGGTCGCGCAGCGCCGCCACCAGACCGCCTCCGGGGGCCAGGGCCGCCTTGGCGCCGAGTTCGGTGGCCAGCACACGGCGGGCGGCGACGGGATCGACGGCCACCACCGGGTCGCAGCCCAAGGCCACCGCGGCCATCAGCGCGCTCAGACCGACCCCGCCCGCGCCCAGGACGACCAGCGAGGAGCCTGGTTCGGGGCGCAGCCGGTTGAGCACCGTGCCCGCTCCCGTCTGGCCGCTGCAGCCCAGCGGCGCGGCGACCGCGCTCGGCAGGTCGGAGGGCACCTTGACCACACCGCGTTGGTCGACGACGGCGTGCGTGGCGAAGCTGGACTGGCCGAAGAAGCCGGCGTGCAGCGGTGTGCCGTCCAGAGAGAGCGGAGTGGTGCCGTCGGCGCGTCCACCGGAGAAGTTCCGGGCCCGCGCGGCGAGGCAGTAGGCCGGATGGCCCGCCACGCACTGATCGCAGGCACCGCAACTGGCGAAGGTGAGGCAGACATGGTCCCCCGGCTCGACGCCGGTCACCTCCGCGCCCACCACCTCGACCCGGCCGGCGCCCTCGTGGCCGAAGACCATCGGGGTGAGCTGCCGGGGCCAGGTGTCCCGCATGACCAGATCGGTGTGACAGACGCCGACCGCGGCCATCCTCACCAGGACCTCGCACGGCCGCGGGTCCTCGAGGTCCGCGTCCCGGAGGGCGAACGGGGCACCCGGCTCCTCGGTGACCGCGGCGCGGACATGCCTCACGCGGACTCTTCGGCACGCGGGCCCTCGTGCGGGGGTCCGGGGACGCGATCGAGGAAGAAGTAGTAGAAGGGGCCCTCGGCGGGGACCCCCTTGGCGTTCATGATCCCCATCAGCGTGGTGTCGTCCACCCACTTGAAATGGTCGAAGACCGGTCGGCCGTCGTAGACCATGGTGGCTGTCGGCTCGCCGCGGAACTCGACGGTCCACAGGCTGGCCTCGCCCTGGCCGAGCTCGCGGTTGGAGTACAGCTCGCCCGTCTCGTTCCGGCACATCAGTGGCTTGGCATCGTGCACGGTGACGAACGTCTTGCCGTACCAGTTGGCCTCCGCCAGCATGCCCTCAAGAGGGTGGCCGGTGCGGAACTCGCCGCCCTTCCACTCACCGAGTATCTCCTCGGGGCGGGTGGGGGCCAACGCCGCCCAGATCTGGTCGAGTTCAGCGGGGGCGACCATGCCGTCCTTGTTCCGGAACTCCTGGAACCGGGCGCGGGCATCGAGCATGTCCATGCTGTATGACCTCTCGTCGGTGCTGACACCGTGGAAGTGAAACGTCAGGATGTTGCCGCTGCGGGATGTACCGGAGACGGTCGCCCGACCGCTGCCGACCGCTGCCGACCGCTGCCGACCGCTGCCGACCGCTGCCGACCGCTGCCGACCGGTGGAGCCCGGTGGAGCCCGGTGGGCGCGGTGCCGCGCCGCGTCACCCGGAGCTGCGCGGAGCGGAACCCTGGGGGGCGTAGGTCCGTGAGAGGGAGCGGGGCTGGAGGGAAGAGCGGCGTGGGAACGGGAACGGAAGGTCGCCGGTAACCGCGCCGGGGTGGCCCACGGTGCCAAGGCTCAGCAGCACGTGGCGTTCGGCGACCTCCTCCGCGGTGAGCGGGCCGTCCTCGCGGAACCAGTTGGCGACCCCCTGGCACATGACGAGCACCGAACGCACCGCGTCGGCCGGGATCGGCGTGGTGAACACGCCCTGGGCGCGGCCCGCCTCGACCGTGTCCAGCAGCATGTGCTCGAGATAGTCGCGCAGGGCGACGTAGCGCGCCCGGTTCTGGGGCTCCAGGCTTCGGATCTCGGTGTCCAGGAAGGCCAACTGCTGACGGTGTGCCATGTAGAGCACGATCGACTCGACCGTGCCGCAGAACCGCGCCAGCGGATCGTCCCCGGCTTCTCCCGCCGCTGCCCGGCAGCGGTCCAGGACATCCTTGATGGACGTCTCCAGCAACGTGGCCAGCAGAGCCTGCTTGTTCTCGTAGTGGTAGTACAGCGCGGGCACGGTGACGCCGACCCTGCTTGCGATGTCCCGGACCGAAGTGCCGTGGTAGCCCTGTTCGTTGAAGGCCTCCATGGTGTGCATCAGGATCGGGTGCAGGTCGAGCGGTTCGTAGGAGCGCCAGTGCTCTGCTGGGTGCGTGGTGTCCTGGCTCGGCTCGGCGTTCAACGACTCTCCTCGTAGCGGGCGGTGATCGGCGACATCGTATGGCCGTGAGTCGGAAACCCCTCCCTCAAGCTGCTTAGCGATCGATCAGTAGAACCTGGTAACCGGCGTCCGGTCTGATGTCACTTCCCCAGTGCGGGTCCACAAAAACTCTCGCTACGCGGGGAGTTGACCGACCGGCGTCACACTTCTACGTTCTTAGCGAACGCTCAGTAAGTTAGCGATTGGGCGGCAGTGAGCCCGCTCTGCGCTGAGAAGGGAACACATGAGCAGGCACTCCACCGACCTGCCCGGCCACGACATGGCGGGCCCGTTGGACGGCGTCCGAGTGGTTGAACTGGCCGGGATCGGTCCCGGTCCGTTCGCCGCGATGCTGCTCGCCGACCTGGGCGCCGACGTGGTGCGCGTGGACCGCCCCGGTCCCTCGCCGCTCGGCGGCGATCCCGTCTACGACGTGACCAACCGCAACAAACGCTCCGTCCTGGTCGACCTCAAGTCGCTCGAAGGGCCGGGAACGGTGCGGGCGTTGGCGGCGCGCGCCGAGATCCTGGTGGAGGGATACCGACCCGGTGTCGCGGAGCGGCTCGGGGTCGGTCCCGAGGAGTGCATGGCCGTCAACCCCGCGCTGGTGTACGGCCGGATGACCGGCTGGGGTCAGCGAGGCCCCCTTGCGCCCCTGGCCGGACACGACATCGGCTACATCGCCACCACCGGCGCCCTGTCCATGATCGGCGCACCGGACGGACCACCCGTTCTCCCTGTCAACCTGCTCGGCGACTACGCGGGCGGCTCCCTCTATCTGGCCACCGGCGTCCTCGCCGCGCTGCTCACCGCCCGTGCCACCGGTCGCGGTCAGGTGGTCGATGCCGCGATCGTGGACGGTGCCGCACACCTCACCGCCATGTTCTGGGGCATGCTCGCCGAGGGCACCTGGCAGGACGGCCGCGGCCGTAACCTGCTCGACGGCGGCTGCCCCCACTACGGCGTGTACGAGACCGCCGACGGCGGCTGGATGGCGGTCGGCGCCCTGGAACCGCAGTTCTACGCCGTGTTCGTCTCCCTGCTGGGCCTGGACGGCGAGGACCTGCCGGATCGCGCCGACCCGCGCAACTGGCCCGAATTGCGGGCCCTGTTCACCAACCGGTTCAGGGCCGCAGGCCGTGAGGAGTGGACAGCCGTCTTCGAAGGCACCGACGCCTGCGTATCGCCCGTGCTTTCGCTGCACGAGGCGGCCGGCCATCCGCACCTGACCGGACGTGGCACCTACACCGAGGCGTACGGCATCACCCAGCCCGCTCCCGCGCCCCGGTTCTCCGACACCCCCGGCACCATCCGGCTCCCCCCGGCCGTCCCCGGTGCGCACACCCCCGACGTGGCCCGCGACTGGGGCGTGCCCGAACTGCTGAAGGACCCGTCACCATGCGGTACGTGAAGGAGCGCGAGGCCTTCGGGAAGCCACTGGCCAGGCTTCAGCGCGTCCGCTTCGAGATCGCCGAGATCGCCACCGAGACCGCGGTCACCCAAACCCTCCTGGACCGCTCCGTCACCGAGCACAGCCAGCGCCGGCTCGACGCCGTGCACGCCTCGATGGCCAAGTGGTGGGCCCACCGAGCTGCAGAAGCGGATCGTCGACCGCTGCCTGCAACTCCACGGCGGCTACGGCTACATGAGTGAGTTCCGGGTGGCCCGAGCGTTCCTCGACAGCCGCATCCGGACCATCTACGGCGGCACCACCGAGATCAAGAAGGAGATCATCGGTCGCTCCCTGCTTGGTTGAGCGCCAGGCCAACTTCCCTCAACAACACGTGTGTTGCGTCCGAGGCTTCCCGCAGACCCGAGATGGAAGGCACCCAAGGTGAGCACCGAAGCGTACGTGTACGACGCGATCCGCACCCCGCGCGGTCGCGGCAAGGCCAACGGGGCCCTGCACGGCACCAAGCCGATCGACCTCGTCGTCGGCCTGATCCACGAGACCCTCCACCGCTTCCCGGAGCTCGACCCGGCGGCGATCGACGACATCGTGCTCGGTGTGGTCAGCCCGGTGGGCGACCAGGGCGCGGACATCGCCCGCACCGCCGCCATCCTCGCTGGTCTGCCGGAGACGGTGGCAGGCGTACAGGAGAACCGCTTCTGTGCGTCCGGGCTCGAAGCCGTCAACATGGCCGCGATGAAGGTCCGTTCCGGCTGGGAGGACCTGGTTCTGGCGGGCGGCGTGGAGTCCATGTCGCGTGTTCCGATGGGCAGTGACGGCGGCGCCTGGGCGCTGGACCCGCGGACCAGCCACGCCACGGGATTCGTCCCGCAGGGCATCGCCGCCGACCTGGTCGCCACTCTGGAGGGCTTCTCCCGGCACGACGTGGACTCCTACGCGGCGCTATCCCAGGAGCGTGCCGTCGGCGCTTGGAAGGACGGGCGCTTCGACCGCTCCGTCGTCCCTGTGCGGGACCGCAACGGGCTGCTGGTCCTCGACCGGGACGAGCACATCCGGCCCGGCACGACGACCGAGAGCCTGGCAGGGCTCAGGCCCTCCTTCGCGCAGGCCGGCGAACTGGCCGGCTTCGACGCGGTGGCGCTGCGGAAGTACCACTGGGTGGAGAGGATCGACCACGTCCATCACGCGGGCAACTCCTCCGGCATCGTCGACGGCGCCGCTCTGGTCGCCATCGGCAACAAGGAGGCGGGGGAGCGCCACGGCCTCTCCCCACGAGCCCGGATCGTCTCCGCCGCCGTCTCCGGCGCCGACCCCACCATCATGCTGACCGGGCCCGCGCCCGCCTCCCGCAAGGCGCTCGCCAGGGCCGGCCTGACCGTCGAGGACATCGACCTGGTCGAGATCAACGAGGCGTTCGCGGCCGTCGTCCTGCGCTACGTCAAGGACATGGGTCTGAGCCTGGACAAGGTCAACGTCAACGGCGGCGCGATCGCCATGGGACACCCCCTCGGCGCCACCGGCGCGATGATCCTCGGCACACTGATGGACGAACTGGAGCGCCGTGACCTGCGGTACGGGCTGGCGACCCTGTGCGTCGGCGGCGGCATGGGAATCGCCACCGTCGTCGAACGCCTCTGACCGGCCGACCACCTCCACAGCCGTTCGCCTTCACGGGAGATCTCAGCCATGGACACCACCGCACGACCCTCCACCATCCGCTGGGAAGAGTCCGACGACCATGTCGTCACCCTCGTCCTCGACGACCCGGACCAGTCCGTCAACACCATGAACGCCGCGTTCATCGACTCGCTGGACGCCGTCGCGGCGCGGTTGACGGAACGCCGCGACGCCATCAGGGGCGTCATCGTCACCTCCGCCAAGAAGAGCTTCTTCGCCGGCGGCGACCTGCGCGACTTGATCTCCGTCACTCCCGAGACCGCCGGCGCCTCCTTCGCGGCCGGGATGCGCGTCAAGCGCTCGCTGCGTGTCCTGGAGACGCTGGGCAAGCCGGTCGTCGCCGCGATCAACGGAGCGGCGCTGGGCGGTGGTTACGAGATCGCCCTGGCCTGTCACCACCGTGTGGTGCTGGACGGACCGGCCGCCCGCGTCGGACTGCCCGAAGTCACCCTGGGCCTGCTGCCCGGAGGCGGGGGAGTGACCCGCACGGTCCGCATGTTCGGCGTGGCGGACGCCCTGCGGAAGGTCCTCCTCGAGGGCACCCAGTACGGACCGGCGCGTGCCCTGGACGCCGGCCTGGTCGACGAGATCGCCAACGACCCGGACGAACTCCTCGCCAGGGCACAGGCGTTCATCGACGCCCACCCGCAGTCCACGCAGCCCTGGGACGCCCCCGGGTACCGCATTCCCGGCGGCAACCCCGCAGACCCGGAGTTGGCCGCGCAACTCCCTGTCCTCACCGCGATGCTGACGAGTAGGACGGGCGGCGCCCCGTACCCGGCCCCGCGTAACATCCTCGCGGCGGCCGTGGAGAGCTCCCAGGTCGACATGGACACGGCCTTCGTGGTGGAAGCCGGATACCTGACAGAACTGGTCACCGGGCAGATCACCAAGAACATGATTCAGGCCTTCTTCTTCGACCTGCAGACGGTCAACTCCGGCTCCGGCCGACCGAAGGGCGTCGAGCCGCGCAAGGTGACCAGGGTGGCCGTGATCGGCGCGGGGATGATGGGCGCCGGTATCGCCTACTCCTGCGCCGAGGCGGGCATCGACGTCGTGCTGAAGGACGTCTCCGCCGAGGCGGCGGCACAGGGCAGGGCCTACTCCGAGAAGCTGTGCGCCAAAGCGGTCTCGCGCGGCAACTCGACGCAGGAGAAGGCGGATGCCCTGCTGGCCCGCATCACCCCGACCGCCGACGTCCGAGACCTGGCCGGCTGCGACGCGGTGATCGAGGCCGTCTTCGAGGACACGGGCGTCAAGCACAAGGTGTTCCAGGAGACACAGGAGATTGCCACCCCGGACGCGCTGCTGTGCTCGAACACCTCCACCCTGCCCATCACCGTCCTCGCCAAGGGGGTGGAGCGGCCACAGGACTTCGTCGGACTGCACTTCTTCTCGCCGGTCGACAAGATGCCGCTGGTGGAGATCGTCAAGGGCGAGAAGACGGGGGACGAGGCGCTGGCGCGGGCCTTCGACCTGGTGCGGCAGATCCGTAAGACGCCGATCGTGGTCAACGACTCGCGCGGCTTCTTCACCTCCCGCGTCATCGGCCGCTTCATCGACGAGGGCGTCGCCATGGTCGGCGAGGGCATCGAACCGGCCTCCGTCGAGCAGGCCGCCGCCCAGGCCGGCTACCCGGCCAAGGTCCTCAACCTGATGGACGAGCTCACCCTCACCCTCCCACGCAGGATCCGCGAGGAGACCCGTCGTGCGGTCGAGGCATCAGGCCGCAGTTGGGAGCCGCACCCCGCGGACGCGGTGGTGGACCGCATGATCGACGAGTTCGGCCGCCCCGGACGGTCCGGGGGAGCGGGCTTCTACGACTACGCCGACGGCAGGCGCGCCGGGCTCTGGCCAGGACTGCGCGAGCACTTCACGGATCCCGCGAAGCAGCCCGCCGACCTGACCGAGATGATGGAGCGGATGCTCTTCGTCGAGGCGCTGGACTCGGTGCGCTGCCTGGAGGAGGGTGTGCTGCTCTCGGTGGCGGACGCCAACATCGGCTCGCTGCTCGGTATCGGCTTCCCGCCGTGGACGGGCGGCGTGCTGCAGTACATCAACGGCTACGACGGCGGCGCCGGGGGAGGTACCGGGTTGCCCGGCTTCGTGGCCCGCGCGCGTGAGCTGGCCGGGAAGTACGGCGAGCGCTTCGCCCCGCCCGAACTGCTGCAGCGCAAGGCCGAGCGGGGCGAGACCTTCACCGACACCTGATCCTTTCCGCGGGCCTGCGTCGCCCCCACGGCCCGAGTCCGCACCTCCTGAGCACTGACCGGTTCCCATGGGCAGGGCCGTCTTCCCCGGGTCTGCATCCACGGGCGGATCCACGGGCGCATCCACGAGTGGCTCGCCCGCCCCGCCCCTCACCTCAGCTCCGCCGAGCAAGCCCGCAGGGGCACCCGGCCCCCGGTCTCCCCAGCCGTTCCCTTCCGACCCGCAAGGAGGCCCCCGATGACATCAGCTCCCCGCACCACCGGCGACCTGCCCGACGATCCGGCCGACCGGACCTTGCCGCAGCTGCTGGCCCGAAACGCACGCGATTATCCCCAACTCCCCGGCCTGTCCTGGCAGTCACCGGACCCGGACGGCGGCTGGTCGACCTTCAGCTGGGCGGAGATCCACGAGCGCACCCGCAGCCTCGCCGCCGGCTACAGGGTCCTCGGCGTCGGCCGCGGCGACCATGTGCTGCTGATGATGTCCAACCGGCCCGAACACTGGCTGTCGGATCTGGCGCTGGTCCGCCTGGGCGCGATCCCGGTCAGTGTCTACGGCACCTCGGCACCTGAGCAGATCACTCACATCGCCCGCAACTGCCGGGCCCGCCTCGCCGTCGTGGAGGGGGCGGCCCAGGTGGCGGTGTGGGAGCCGTTGCTGGCCGACGCGGACACCCCGCTGGAGAGGCTGGTGGTGGCCGAGGAGGGCGCGGAGGACTGCCACTTCCCGTACGCCGCGCTGCTCCGCGAGCCGGTGCCGGAGCAGTTCGCCAAGGAACTGGACGCCGCCCAACCCGAGGATCCGCTGACCGTCGTCTACACCTCCGGCACCACCGGCGAGCCCAAGGGCGTCGTCCTGACCCACCGGCAGGTGATGTCCAACGCCCTGGCACTGGACGCCGTGGTGGAACTCCCCCCACACGTCGAGCACATCTGCTACTTGCCCTTCGCCCACATCGCCGAGCGGATGCTCGGCATCTACCTCCCCTGCCACCGGGCCTCGCACGTCTACCTCTGTGCCGACCCGACGCGCGTCGCCGCCGTGGTGCGCGAGGTACGCCCCGCGCAGTTCTTCGGGGTGCCGAGGATCTGGGAGAAGCTGTCCGCCACCGTGCGGGGCATCCTTTCGCTGATGCCTGCCGAGCAACGGGCGGTCATCGACGAGGCGTTCGAGATCGCCCGCGAGCACGTCGGGTACCGCGAGCGGGGCGAGACGCCGCCCGCCGAGCTCGAGGAGCGCTACGTCCGCGCCCGCGAGGATGTGCTGCTGCCCATGCTGGCCGCGGGTGGTCTGGGCCGGGTGACCTGGTCGGCCAGCGCGTCGGCGCCGATGTCGGTCGACGTGGTGAAGTTCTGGGCCGGTTTCGGCATCGTCATCATGGACGCCTGGGGGCTGACCGAGACCACCGGCGTCGCCACCAGCAACAGCCCGAAGACCGGCTTCCGGCTCGGCTCGGTGGGACGCCCGGTGGATTCCGTGGAGATTCGCGTCGCCGAGGACGGCGAGATCCTGGTGCGGGGCTCGTCGGTCTTCTCCGGCTACCTTCAGCCGGACGGCTCGGTGCGGTCCGGCCTGGACGCCGACGGCTGGCTGGCCACCGGCGACATCGGGCGGATCGACGAGGACGGCTATCTCTGGCTCACCGACCGGAAGAAGGAGATGATCATCACCTCCACCGGCAAGAACGTCTCGCCGGCGCTGGTGGAGAACGCGCTCAAGGAACACCCGCTGATCGGCCAGGCGATGGTGCACGGTGACAACCGCTCCTACCTGGTCGCGCTGCTGGTGCTCGATGCGGAGGCCGCCCCCGCCTGGGCCGCGGCCAACGGCGTCGAGGCGGACGGGGGACTGGCCGGGCTGGCCGAACACCCCGCCGTCCGGGCGGAGGTGGACCGCGCGGTGGCCGCCGCCAACACCCGGCTCAACCGCACCGAGCAGGTCAGGCGGTACGAGTTGCTCGCGGAGGAATGGGGTCCGGCGACCGGCGAACTGACGCCCTCGCTGAAGATGCGGCGCCGGGTGATCCGGGACAGGCATGCCGACTCACTGTCCAGGCTCTATCAGGGCTGAGCCGGCGCATCTCGCTTCGCCGATACGACAGGGCGGGCACCCACCCCTGGGTGCCCGCCCTGTCGTATCCGGGCAGTCTCAGAGGCCGTAGGTCTTGCCGATGACGTCCCGCTGGATCTCGCTGGTCCCGCCGTAGACCGTGGAGACGACCGCGACCCGCAGGTGGCGCTCCATGTCGAACTCCGTGGTGTAGCCGTAGCCGCCCATCATCTGCATGCCCTCCAGGGCTGCCCGCTTGGCGATCTCGGTGGCCTTCAGTTTGGCCATGGACGCTTCGCGCGGGAACAGCTTGTCCGGCTGCGCGTCGCAGTCCAGAGCAACCTCGCGCACCAGTAGCCGGGTGCACTCGATCTCGGTGGCGAGATCGGCGATCCGGTGCCGCAACGCCTGGAAGGAGCCGACGGGCCGCCCGAACTGCTCACGTTCGCGGACGTAGGCGACGGTGTCGTCGAAGGCGCGGCGTGCCAGGCCCAGCATGTTCGCGGCCAGGAAGAGCCGCTCGTAGTTCAGGCCGGCCATCAACTGCCGCCAGCCGTTGTCCACTTGGCCGACGACGGCGTCCGCGGGCAGCCGTACGCCGGTGAGGAAGACGTCGTTGACCTCCCGGCCGCGCATGGTCTCGATGCCCCGCACTTCCACGCCCGGGGCGTCGACGGGCAGATGGAACATGGTCAGACCGCCGTGCTTGTCCTCGCCGGTGCGAGCCACCAGCAGAATGCCCTTCGCGCAGTGCGCGTTGGAGATCCACGTCTTCTGACCGTCGATCACCCACGTGCCGTCCTCTTCCTGCCGGGCGCGGCAGCGCAGCGCGCCGACGTCCGACCCGGCCCCCGGCTCCGACATGGCGATGGCCAGCACGTCACCACGCACGACGCCGGACAGCACCTCCCGCCGCTGCTGCTCGCTGCCGAACTTCTCGTACGCCTTCGCGGCGATGACGGTGGTGATGAATCCACCGCACGGGACCATCCCGTACGAGGTCTCCTCCAGGAAGAGGCAGGCGTCCGCCAGCCCGCCGCCGGAGCCTCCGTACTCCTCGGGCAGGCACACCCCGAGCCAGCCCAGGTCGGCGAGCCTTCCGTACAGCTCGGGGTGGTGGGCCTCGTGACCGCCCTCTGTCAGCGCGTCGCGCTGCTCTCGGGTACCGCACTCGCGCTTGGTGAAATCGCGCAGGGCCGCGGCGAAAGCGGCCTGTTCCTCGGTGAGTCGACTGCCCATCAGGTCCTCCGGGATCCGGGTGCCGGTCGGCGGCTCGGTCAGGTTCGGGCCGGCAGCTGAGTTACAAAGAGATGGTAGATGTTTCAGAGCCTCTCCGGGGAAACGTTCGCCGGTATTGTGAGGAGCACCATGAGAACTGACACGAACGACGCGTGGCTCGCCCGGGCGCTCGCCCAGCCGGAGCCGGAGGACCGCATGGCCCGGCGGATCCTCGACGCAGCACTGGAGCAGTTCACCCTCCTGGGCCTGCGCCGCTCCTCGGTGGACGACGTCGCCAAGCGGGCCGGCGTCTCCAGGGTCACCGTCTACCGGCGCTTTCAGACCAAGGACAAGCTGGTCGAGGAAACCCTGCTGCGCGAGCTCAGCCGGTTCTTCCAGCAACTGGACTCGACGGTGGCGGCGCTGCCGACCATGAAGGAGCGGGTCGTCGAGGGCTTCGTGGTCGCCCTGCGCCACACCCGCGCCCATCCGCTCTTCGGCGGCCTGCTGCTCCTCGAGCCCGAGGTGGTTCTGCCCTACCTGACGGTGCAGGGCAGTTCCTCGCTCTCCGCCACCGTCGAGTACCTGACGGTCCATCTGCGTCGCGCGCAACAGACCGAGGGCCGTCCCGACGAGGATCCGCGTCCGGTCGCCGAGCTGATGGTGCGAGTCGCCGTGTCCTTCCTGCTCAACCCCGCCAGCTGCATCGAGATGGACGACGAGGACCAGGCCCGGGCCTTCGCCCGTCGCTACCTGGCCCCGCTGCTGGACGCCTGACCGGCCGGACCGTCCGGGCGGACGCTCCGGCGGGGTGCCGCCCGGCCGTTCAGCGCCGCCGGTGCAGAGCCTGGGCCAGCCGCACCGCGCGCTCCCGTGTGGCGGCCGGAACATCGAATGAGGTCAGCGCGATCGGCGGGGTGAACCGCTGCACCGTCGTCGACTGCACGGAGGTGAAGGCACGCAGCCCTTCCTCGCCGTGGATCCGCCCGAAGCCGGAGTCCTGCGAACCGCCGAACGGCAGCGCCGGCACGGCCGCGAAGCCCAGCACCGAGTTCACCGACACCGCGCCCGCGCGCAGTCGCGCCGCGATCGCCGCACCGGCCCGCCCGTTGCGGCAGAACACCGCGGCACCCAGGGCGTAACGCGAGGCGTTGGCCCGCTCCACCGCCTCGTCAACGTCGGCCACCGGGTTGATCGCCACGACCGGCCCGAAGGTCTCCTCCGTCATCGCCGCCGCGTCCTCCGGAACGCCGCTCAGCACGACCGGTGCGACGTACGGAGCCTGAACCGACTCGGGCCCGCCCAGCAGAGCCCGCGCACCCGCCGAGACCGCACCGGTCACATGCCGCTCGACGACCGCGACCTGGCCCGGCAGCGTCATCGGGCCGTAGGCGGCGTCCGCTTCGGCACCCGTGCGCAGCGACTCGGCCCGCTTGACCACCCGTTCGCACAGCTCCGCATGGATCTCCCGCACCGCGTATACGCGTTCCACTCCCGCGCAGGTCTGGCCCGCGTTGCTCAGCGCGCCCCACACGATCGCGTCGGCGGCCGCCTCCAGGTCCGCGTCCGCGGTGACGATCACCGCGTCCTTCCCTCCGCACTCGGCGAGGAACGGTGTCAGCGTCTCGGCGCACACCGCCATCACCGTGCGAGCCGTTCCCGGCGAACCGGTGAACGCCAGCTTGTCGACCCCGGACCGGGCCAGGGCCTCCCCGGTGGACGCCGCGCCGGTGACAGTGGTGAGCAGCCCGGCGTACCCGGGCACGGCTGCGTCGAAGAGCTCGGCCAGCAGGACCCCGGTGCCCGGGGTCAGTTCGGACGGCTTGAAGACCACGGCGTTCCCCGCCGCGAGGGCGTACCCGATGGAGCCCATCGGTGTGTAGAGGGGGTAGTTCCAGGGACCGATCACACCGACCACGCCGAGCGGCCGGTACACCAGTGAGGCCCGCTGGTGCACGGTGAACAGTCCCGTGCCCACCTTCCGCCGGCGCAGTGCGCGTTCGGCGTTGCGGGCGGCCCAGCCCAGGTGTTCCAGGGTGAGTACGACCTCCAGCGCCGCGTCGCCGGCCGGCTTGCCGGTCTCCTCGGCGATAGTGCGGGCTATGGCGTCCAGGTCGGTGGCGAGGGACTTCTTCCAGCGCAGCAGATGGTCGCGTCGCCGGGAAGCGGGCAGCGCCGCCCAGCCGGCCTGGACGGTCCGGGCGCGGGCCGTGGCGCGGGAGACAGCTTCCGGCCCGTCCACCCGGTGCTCGGCGAGCGGTTCGCCGTTCGCGGGGGAATGCGTGGTGAAGACCGAGGCGGGTGGTGCGACGGCCGGGGCTGTGTCGGTCATCGGGTCTCCTGATGGGGAACCTCGGGGGCGGACGGCTGCTCCGGGACGGGGGCCCGTTCCGGGAGCGTCTCGTCCCCGAGCGGGGTCAGCGGACGGGTATGTGCCCAGTGCGGACCCAGGTCGTCCAGGGTCCAGCCGAAGGGGTAGGTGCGCGACTTGGGCTTGCGAGGGAATCGCTCCGGCCGCCCGGGCAACAGGCGGGTCAAGGCGGCCCGGGCGCGGAATCCGCGGTGGGCGACGGTGCGCAGCCAGCGCGGCTCAGGGCGGAAACCGAGCGCCTTTAACAGTGGTTCGTCCAGGACGGCGAGCAGGACCCGGGTCGCCAGTCGTCGTGCGGGGGCCGGGTACCAGGAGGCCAGGATCCGCAGGGTGGCGGCGGCGACCCTGCGGTTGGCGGGGTCGTAGGCGAACATCTCCCGCTCGTACTCGTCGTGGAGTCGTTCGAACGCGGCGTAGGTGCCGGGCACGCCGGAGATGCCCATCATCTCGCCCATCCGCCGGCCCACCAGCGCCAGGCTCTCGGTCTCCTGCTCGGAAAGGCGCCGCCAGCCGAACCGGTCGATCCACCGTTTTGGCCCCACCACCGTGGTGGCCAGGACGTAGAGGAAGTCCTCGTTGGGGATCTGGTAGCGACCGTGGATGCGGTTCAGGTGCCGGGCGGCCGCCCGGCCGTGTTCCGAGTCCATCCCCTCACGGACCATCTCGTACGTGATCAGCACCGTGTCGTCGTACCGCTTCTGGCCGGCACGTTCGAACTCCTGCGTGCGGTCCAGGAGCCGGGAGATGCGCGGGACGCCGTAGTCGCGTAAAAACGCGATCGACGTCCCGTTGAGGTAGGAGCGAGGGAACTCGTAGTGGATGATCCACCGGAAGATCTGCTCGAAGTCCTGCTGTGGATCCATCTGCTGGATGCGGCGGAGCCGGCTGTAGCGGCCCATGGTGATCCCTCCTGTCGGAATCGCGGCCACCGGCTCGCGGTGCGAGTGGTCATGTCGGAGAAGGGCACGTTCTCCGACATGACCAGCACCTGGCCTGCCTCTACGGCCCTGGAGCGGGGGATCCGGCTGTTCTGGATTCCATCGGAGCCCTCTGTGAGTCGATGATACTGAAACTATTGAATTGTTTCATGGGGCGTCAATACCTCGGACGCGATGAAGACGGCGGAGGCGTCCATGCCCGCGCCTTGGCTTCGTCCACGCCGTCAACTTCCGCACAGGTCGCGGCAGGTGACGGGCCGTCATGGAAACAGGAGACACGTCTACGCGAGCTTTCACGCTTGGTGACGATCGGTCAGAGCCCTACGGGAGACCACACCGGCCGGAGTCGCTACCGCTCGGGTGGAGGCCGGTCCCTGTCGCGTGGATGGTCTGTAGCTCACGGACCCCGGCGCGTGCCCGTACCCCGGCGACGCTCCGCGCTTTCTGCTCAGGCGGTGGTCTGCAGGTGTTCGTGCGCCCAATGTTCGAAGCTCGTCAGGTTGATGCCCAGCGCACGGGCGAACTGTGGCCGGGCCGGCTGGCCGACCACCTCCATGAACTCGTGAGTGGCACCCATGTCCGGCATGCCGGCGGCGCGGGCCTGTTCCTCGGTCATGTCCGGCGCCGACAGCGGGATTCCCAGGGCGCGGGAGAGGACTCCGGCGATCTGAGTCATGGTCAGGTAGTCGCTGGCGAGCTCCAGTTCCATCCGGTGGAACTTGGCGGGTGCGGTCAGGGCGGCTGCCGCGGCTCGGCCCAGGTCCTGGGCCGCCACGAGCGCCAGGTGCGTGTCCGGTTTGACGACGGTGACCAGACCGCCTTGGACGCCGCGGGGGAAGTAGAACCGCATGGACGGCTCGAAGTTCTCCATGAAGAACGACGGCTTGAGCAACGTCCAGTAAGGGAAGTCGAGTTCGCGCAGTCGGTGCTGGATCGCGGCCTTCGTGCCCAGCGGGGCTTCCAGCATCGCCCACCGTCCTTCGGCCCAGCCCGGAGCCTTGACGTGCTGATCCACGCCGCTGGTCGAGGACTGGACGAACTGCTCGACCCCGGCGGCCCGTGCGGCCGTCATGAGGTTGTCCGCCTGGCTGACCTCGCCGGCGAAGTCGAACCCCTGATCGGTGTATGCGGGCATCTGTACGGAGAAGACGGCCCGTACTCCGTCCACGGCTGTCTTCAGGGTCGCCGGCTCGTTGAGATCGCCGACGATCAGGCGGGCGCCGAGTTCTTCGACAGCCCGTGCGCGCGGTGTGCTCGGGTCGCGCACGAGGGCGCGCACCGGTGTTCCCTCCGCGAGCAGGGCGCGGGTGGTGGCGCCGCCTTGGCGGCCGGTGGCACCGGTGACGAGGACTGGTGCTGCGGCATTGGTCATGAGTGCATCTCCCCAGCGGTCACGTACGCACGAAATGGCGGGGCCCGCCGTTTCGTGTTCGCTACAATACGGTGGGGCCCGCCACTTAACAACGTTGGGGAGAACATGACCGGCCAGCGCTCGGACGCCCGCCGCAACTACGCTCACATCCTCGCTGTGGCCGAGGCCGAGGTGGCGGCCCATGGAGCCCAGGCCTCCCTGGAGCAGATCGCCCGCAACGCAGGCGTCGGATCAGCCACCGTGCGGCGCCACTTCCCCACTCGCAAAGCCCTGCTGGACGCGGTCTTCAAACAGCGTGTCCATGTTCTGTGCGATCGCGCTCACACCCTCCGCGGCGAGGACGACAGCCGCTCCGCGCTGGTGGAGTGGCTGCGGGAGCTGCTCGTCTACTCGCTCGCCGCACGTGGTCTGGCCGACGTCCTCTCGTACGAGCCTCTCCAGGACGAGGCCACCCAGGACTCCTGTGCCGCGGACATCGGGGCGGCCGGCGCCCTGCTGCTGCGCAAGGCCATTGACGACCGGGTTGTCCGAGAGGACATCACCATCGACGATCTGCTCACGCTGATCGTCGGAATTGCCCTGGCCACCGAGAACTACACCGACCCGGCGACGCCGGCGGACCGCGCCTTCCGGCTCGCCGTCGCAGGCTTCGACCCCACCGGCACCTGAGCGCTCACACACGGTCGTTACGGCCCTGGCTCGGCGCGTCAACACCGCACGAAGCCGATACTCGGGAACAGTCCGCAGTCGGCCGGTCGGACGTCGGGCTTTCTGAAAAGGTGCGACCAGTCCGCATGGAACGGCCGTACCGAGCGGAGTGGTCACGACCTCGACTCCAGCCCGCGCGCGAGGCTCCCTCACCCGCCGACGCCCGGGCGGGTTGAGGCTGCCCAAGAGCGCCCCCGGCCGACCCCGTCAGCGCAGCGGGGGCCCCGTCGACCCGCGCGGGGTGAGGCTTGGTGTGGAGACCTGGTGGGAAGCGGGACCTTGACCGGAGATGACGGCGAACAGCGTGCGGGCCACCTCGGCTCCGAAGCCGTGCACATCGTGGCTCATCGCGGAGAGCGGGGGATGGGTCAGACGGCACAGCTGTGAGTCGTCCCAAGCCAGCAGCGACAGGTCACCGGGGACGACGAGCCCGAACTCCTGTGCCACGGCCGCGCCCGCCACCGCCATGATGTCGTTGTCGTAGACGATGGCCGTGGGCCGATCGCGAGTGAGGAGCAGCGAGCGAGTGGCGCGGGCGCCGTCCTCTCCCGCGAATCCGGTGGCCACCTGCGGGCCGTCCTCGAGTCCGAGCTCACGTGCCACCGACTCGAATGCTGTGGCGCGGATGGCGCTGTGTCCCAGACCGGCTGGACCTCCCACGCGGGCGATGCGGCGGTGTCCGAGCGCGGCCAGATAGCGGACGGCTTCCCCGACCGCGGTGGCGTCGTCGGTCCAAACGGACGTCAGGGCCCCCGTGAGGGAGGGGTGGGCCACGGCCACCGTGGGCATGCCGAGATCCTCCAGCGCGGAGACGCGCGGGTCGTCCTGGTGGAAGTCGACGACGATCGAGCCACCGACCTGCCGCCCCTGCCACCACTCCTTGTAGAGCCCGACCTCCTCGTTGAGATCCCGCACGAGCCGGAGCAGCAGTGAGCAGGACCGGTCGATCAATACGCTCTCGATGCCGGAGATGAACTCCATGTAGAACGGTTCGAGCCCCAGCAGTCGCGCCGGCCTGCAGATCGCGAGCCCCACGGTGTCCACCCGGGTCCCGGACAGGCTGCGCGCCCTGCTGTTGGGTGTCCATCCCAGTTCGCGCGCCGCTTCGAAGATCCGCTCGCGGGTGGCCGGGGAGACGCCGGGCTTGTCATTGAACGCGATGGAGACGGCCCCCGTGGACACCCCCGCGTGCCGGGCGACGTCCCGGATGGTGACACGGTCGGACGGAGCGCTCACGCCGGCTCCACGCAGAACAGGGCAGCTCGTACGGCTTGGACGTCGTGCCCCGTCCATCCCTGGACGCGGATGCGTGCCTCTTCACCGGGCAACAGGCTGATCAGCCCGCGGTCCGCGGTCGCGTCGGGGGCCAGGCGGTCGGGCTGCAGAAGCAGATCGCGAACCAGGGTGTGTGCGGTGACCACGACATCGACTCTATCGCCCTGCCCATCCACCGGATCGATCCGTACGTCGAACCGCGGTCTCGGGTAGTCGAAGGCCAGGTCCGCCACCGCTATGTGCAGAGCGCGGAGCCCGTCCGCGTCGGCCACCAGGAACTCCTTGTCGGCGCCCGGCGCCACCGCCACCTTCGGTGATACCCGCGTCCGCGCAACCGTGCGCGGAGCTATCTCGACGTCCCAGGTGATGCGGCCGGTCTCCGAGCCGTCCGTGGTGAGCCGGCGCAGGGTGACCGACGTGGTCCAGGGGTGAGCCGACTGGTTCACCAGGGTCACGGTCGGTCCGCCCGGATCGGGCTGGATCGTGAGCAGACGGTCGGCGTAGAGGCGGCGGAGTTCGTGGTAGAGCGGTTTGAGCCGTCCGTCCCCGTCGATGGCGGACCAGGACGACACCGGCCAGCAGTCGTTGAGCTGCCAGACCACCGTGCCCGCGCACACGGGCCAATGCGCCCGCCAGTGCTCGATCCCGGCGGCCACGGCACGGGCCTGGACGACCTGGGTGAGGTAGTGCCAGCGGTCGAAGTCGCCCTCGGGCAGGTCGAAGTGCCGGCTCACTCCCCGGTCGAGCTTGCCGTTGCCGTCCTCCGCCTTCTGGTGGTGGAGCATGCCGGGCGACCCGGGCGAGAGTGTCTCTCCCGGCAGCGCCCGCCACAGGGTGCTCAGGGCGGGCGGGGCTTGCCAGCCGAACTCCGCGACGAACCGGGGCACGCTGTCCCGGTACTCGGCGTAGTCGCGCCGGTTCCACACCTCCCACGAGTGATGGGTGCCGTGGGCCGGGTCGTTGGGGTGCCGCTCCCAACTGCCGGACCAGGGGCTTCCGGCGGTGTAGGGCCGGGTGGGGTCCAGTTCGGCGACGAGGCGCGGCAGCAGATCGAGGTAGTACCCCCCGCCCCAGGAATCACCGGCCAGCTCCGGCTCCCAGCCCCAGTCGCGGAACCCCCAGAGGTTTTCGTTGTTGCCGTTCCACAGCACGAGGGAGGGGTGCGGCATGAGGCGTACGACGTTCTCGCGCGCCTCGGCCTCCACCTCACCGCGCAGCGGCTGCTCCTCGGGGTAGGCGGCACAGGCGAAGAGGAAGTCCTGCCAGACCATCAGGCCGAGTTCGTCGCAGATGTCGTAGAAGGAATCGTCCTCGTAGATTCCGCCGCCCCACACCCGGACGAGGTCGACGTTGGCCTCCGCGGCCTGGGTGAGCCGCCGACGGTAGCGCTCGGCTGTGACGCGGGAGGGGAGGGCATCGTCGGGGATCCAGTTCACGCCGCGCGCGAAGACGCGTACACCGTTGACGACCAAGGTGAAAGCGGTACCGAACTCGTCGGGTGTGCGGTCCAGTTCGACCGTACGGAAGCCGATGCGCCGCCGCCACACGTCGAGCACGCCCTGACCTTCCGACAGCGTCAACTCCAGGTCGTACAGGGGCTGTTCGCCGTAGCCGCGCGGCCACCAGAGGGCGGGGTCCGGCACATCCAGCGTCAGGACCGCACGAGCGCCGGTGAAGTGCGCTTCGGCGCGGGCTCCGGCGACGGTCGCGCAGGCCGTCAGCCGACGCCCGTCGCCCGCGATGGACCGCTCGACGTCGAGGTGCACCTCGAGGCGTCCCGCCGCTTCCGTCACGGTGACCACCGGGCGCACTCGGGCCACGCGGGCCGTGGACCAGTGCTCCAGGCGGACGGGACGCCAGATGCCGGCGGTGACGAGGGTGGGCCCCCAGTCCCAGCCGAAGCTGCAGGCCATCTTGCGAATGTACTGCGAAGGCGCCGGATACACGTTGGGACGGTCGCCGGTCCGCTCCCGTACGGCCTCGGCTTCCGCGTACGCCGACAGGAAGCGCACCGTCAGTTCACCGGACCGGCCGGTGACGTCGAAGCGGTAGCCCCGGTGCATGTTGCGCGTTCGACCCAACTCCGCGCCGTCGAGCATGATTTCGGTAGCGGTGTCGAGACCGTCGAAGACGAGGTCGGTGCGTTCGTGCGTCGTCGCCGCGTCGATTTGCGTCGAGTACGTCCACGGCCGTTCCGCCACCCAGGCGACGTCGAGCTCGTTGGTGCCGATGTACGGGTCCGGCAGCAGCCCTGCGGCCAGCAGGTCGGTGTGCACACAGCCGGGAACCTCGGCGCTCAGCGCCTTCCCCTCGTGATGCAGACTCCACCCCTTCGTGAGCAGGGTGATGTCCTTCATGACGCAGCTCCCATCGCCGGCCCGTTGCCCGCCGTCCACGGGCTACAGGCAAGCTAGGCCCTCTCCAGAAGCTCTGTCCATAGACCGGTTCAGTTAACTCATCCTGGCTGGATTCACCTGCCTCTACGGCTCTGAAATGGGAAGACAGCATGTTGCCGCCACTGTCCCATAACGATTGCGCATCATAGGAGGACCGCAAGCTTTACCGGTTCACTTGGCCGCTGCCATAGTGCCGCTCAGCCCACCTGGAAGCTCGAGCCGCAACCGTGGAAGGGAGCCGGGCACATGGCGAAGAGGCCATTCGTGACCGCCGTGTTCACCGCTACGACACTGACACTCGCCGGATGCAGCGGGGCGGGCGCGCCGTCCGGCGAGGCGGCCAGCGCGCCGGCCGATCCCGGCAGCGTGTCGGGGAACATCACCGTTCTGACGCAGCGGACGGACCTGGTGCAGAACGGCACCATGAAGAAGTACGCCACGGAGTTCAACAAGACCTACCCGAAGGTGAAGGTGAAGTTCCAGGGCATCACCGACTACGAGGGTGAAGTCAAAATCCGGATGAACACGGAGAACTACGGCGACGTACTCATGATTCCCGCCGCCATCTCCAAGGACGACTACCCCAAGTTCTTCGCACCTCTGGGGAGCACCGCGCAACTCGCCAAGAAGTACCGGTTCACCGACAAGACGGACGTGAACGGCAAGGTGTACGGCGTCGCGAGCTTCGGCACGGCCAACGGCTTCGTCTACAACAAGGCCGTCTGGAAGGAGGCCGGTGTGACGCAATGGCCGGCCACTCCCCAGCAGTTCATCGCCGCCCTGCGCAAGATCAAGGCGGGTACCGGCTCCGACCCGTACTACACGAACTTCAAGGACATGTGGCCACTGACCGCCTGGACCAACAACCTGGGCTCGGTCAGCTGCGACCCGCAGTCGAGCAACAAGCTGGCCACGACCGACTCCCCGTGGGGTCCCGGCAGCGACCTGAACGTCATCGACACGCTGCTCTACGACATCGTGCACGACAAGCTGTCCGAGAAGGACCCCACCACCACCAACTGGGAAAGCTCCAAGACCCTTATCGCCCAGGGGAAGATCGCGAGCATGCAGTTGGGCTCCTGGGCGATCACTCAGATGCAGGACGCGGCACGGACGGCCGGCGCCGACCCACGCGACATCGGCTTCATGCCCTTCCCGGCCCAGAAGAACGGCAAGTTCTGCGCGACCCTGCTGTCCGACTACCAACAGGCCGTCAACACCCACTCCGAGCACAAGGCCGCAGCCCGTGCCTGGATCGACTGGTTCACCGAGAAGTCCGGGTACGCGGAGAAGGAGGGAGCGGTATCGGCCCTCAAGTCCGCGCCCATGCCGGACACGCTCAAGGCCTACACCGACAGCGACGTCCAGTTCGTGGAGCGCTCCGAAGCGGACACCGGGAAGGTCAACTCCATTGACGACGCGGCAGAGATCGGCCTGAACAAGCCCGACTACCGTCAGAAGCTCGTCGACCTGGCCCGCGGAGCGCAGAAGGGCAGCCTGGAGGACTTCCTCGAAGAGCTCGACAAGCGATGGACCGAGGCGAGGAAGACCGCAGGTTCGTGAGGGTCCGTGCGGGGGCGGCGATGCGCCATGGTCGGCCCTCGCCATCCTTCGCGTCCAATGGACAACGAAAGGCCGAGATGTCCGACACCACTCGCGCCCCGGCGGCGCCCCGGCCCTCACCGTCCCCGCGCCGCGCCATGACTCGGGCGGGCAAGGGAGTCCCGCCGCGCTCGTGGCGTTCCGCTCCGATGCGCAAGCTCACGCCCTGGCTGTTCCTCCTGATCCCCGTCGGGCTGCTGATCACCTTCACCTATGTACCGGTGGGGAACATGATCTATTACAGCTTCACAGACTGGGACGGGGTGAGCCCGGACCGCGATCTCACCGGCGTGCGGAACTACACCGACCTGTTCACCAGCCCAGAGCTGTTCCGTGTGTTCTTCGTCAGCTTCTACTATCTGGCGGCTTCCGTGGTCCAGATCGCCGTGGCTCTCTACTTCGCCACGGTCCTCAGCTTCGACCTGCGGCTGCGTAACCTCTTCAAGGGAATCCTGTTCTTCCCCTACTTGATCAACGGCGTGGCCATCGGATTCGTCTTCCTGTACTTCTTCCAGGACGGCGGCACCCTCGACACCATCCTGTCGTGGTTCGGAGCAGGCTCCGGCCACGCCTGGCTCGGTGATCCAGAATCGGCGAACGTCTCGTTGGCCGGTGTCTCGGTGTGGCGGTTCACGGGGCTCAACTTCGTGCTCTTCCTCGGCGCCATCCAGTCGATCCCCGGAGAGCTCTACGAGGCCGCGGAACTCGACGGGGCGAACCGGTGGGAGCAGTTCCGGCACCTGATCCTTCCCGGGATCCGGCCGGTCATCAGCCTCAGCGTCATCCTCGCCATCTCCGGATCGCTGTCGGTGTTCGAGATCCCCTACGTCATGACCGGCGGCGCCACCGGCACGTCCACCTTCGTCATCCAGACCGTCAAGCTGGCCTTCCAGTTCAACAAGACGGGACTGGCGTCGGCCGCGGCCGTGGTCCTGCTTCTCATCATCCTGTTGATCACCTGGCTGCAGCGACTCCTCGTGCCCGACGACAAGGTGGACCTGGTATGAGCGCCGTCACCCACCGTCCCCGACGGCCCTTTGTCGCCCGGACGCTCGTCTACGTCTCCCTGGTCATCGCCTCACTCGTCGTCTTGACGCCTCTCGCGGTCGTCTTCCTCACCTCTTTGAAGACGTCGCGCGAAGTAGCCGACGGGGGAGGGGCGTTGAGCCTGCCGGGCGACTGGCTCAACCTGCACAACTACGCCACCGCCTTCGCCGACGGCCACCTGCTCACAGCGTTCGGCAACACGGCCTTCATCCTTGCCTTCTCCATCACGGGCACAGTCCTGATCGGATCCATGACCGCTTACGCCGTGGACCGCTTCGACTTCCGCGGCAAGAAACCGGTGATGGGCCTGTTCCTCGTGGCCACCCTCGTCCCCGGTGTGACGACCCAGGTCGCGACCTTCCAAGTGGTCAACAGCTTCGGCCTGTTCGACACCCGGTGGGCCCCCATCCTGCTGTACATGGGGACGGACATCCTGTCGATCTACATCTTCCTCCAGTTCATCAGAGGCATCCCCCGATCCTTGGACGAGGCCGCACGCATGGACGGCGCGAACGCGCTGACCATCTACTGGAAGATCATCTTTCCGCTTCTGAAGCCGGCCGTGGCGACCGTCGTCATCGTCAAGGGCATCACCGTCTACAACGACTTCTACATCCCCTTCCTCTACATGCCCTCCGAGGAACTGGGCACGATGTCCACCGCTCTCTTCCGGTTCAAGGGCCCCTTCGGCGCTCACTGGGAGAACATCTCCGCCGGTACGGTCCTGGTCATCCTGCCCACGCTTGCCGTTTTCCTCTTCCTCCAGCGGTACATCTACAACGGCTTCGCCCGCGGGGCCACGAAGTGAACTGAGTGCTGACGACCGAGGCGTGTTGTTCAACGCGGTCGGCCTGGCCGCACTGTCCGACACCGATCGCCCTTCCGGTTCGCCCGATGTCTCCAGCGAGCCGTTCCGGATGACCGGGGCATGTCCGAGACGGCGGAGGAGTTCAGCGCGGAGCGGATCCGCGTCCGGGAGACCCAGTTCGTTGGTGATGGCCAGGGCTTGGCTCCATACGGTGTGCGCGGTGTCGGGCTGGGCCGTGACGCGGTGGATCTCGCCGAGACAGAGGAGGCCGGAGGCTTCGCTCTGACGGGCCCCGGTCCGGCGGAAGAGGTCGATGGCCTGCTGGTAGCAGTCGACGGCCCGGAGATGCTGGCCGAGATGATGCCGGATGTAGCCGAGGCTGTCCCACGTGTGGGCCTGCCCGTTGAGGTCTCCGGTCTCCTGGGCCAGGTCGAGGGCCTGGCGGCACTGTGCGAGGGCTCGGCGGTGGTCGCCGAGCTGAGCGTGGAGCCAGCCGATCTGGTTGAGGGCCGCGGACTGCCCTGCCAGGTCGGCGGCGGCCCGATAGTGCCTGAGGCTGTGGTGCGCGTGATCGAGTGCCTGCTGGTGGTGGCCCTGAGCGGATGACATCCGGGCGAGGTGCTGGTGGGTACGGGCCTGGCCGGCGTCGTTGTCGAGTTCCCCGAAGAGCTTGAGGGCGAGCACGTAGTGGTAGCGGGCGTTGTCCAGATGGTCCAGCCGGTCCTGGGCGAGTCCGAGCCCCCGGTGGGCGCCGGCCTGGCCCGCCCGATCGCCCTGACGCCGAGCGGCATGCAGAGCGGTCGTCTGGAGGGCGGCCAGCGCCCGCCAGTAACCATGCCGGTCCAGGAAGGTGGTCAGGGCCGCGGCGAGCTGCCAGCTGTGGCTGTCGAAGCCCTCGCCGGAAGCCTGCTCCACGGCGGCGACGAGAACCGCGTGCTCCGCGGTGAACCAGGCCTGTGCCTGCTGGTGGTCCGAGAGTGCCTGGGGGGCGGCGCCCGCGCGGGCGGGCGGTAGCGGAACCGGGTTGGGCTGAGGGGTGAGCAGGACGTCCGCGGTGTGGGCCGTGTGCACGTAGTGGTCGAGCAGCCGATGCACCGCGGTGTGCTGGTCCCTGTCACTGTCGATCGTTGTGAGCAGTTCGACGGCGTACACGCGCAGCAGATCGTGGAAGGTGTACCGGCCCGGAGAGTGTTCGGTGAGGAGGTGGCCGCTGACCAACTCGGCCAGCAGCGCTGCCGCGCGAGTCGCCGGTACGCCGCCCAGCGCGGCGATGGCGGGCAGTGCGGCGTCGGGACCGGGGTGCCGGCCCAGCAGCCGGAAGAGCCGGGCTGCCTCGGGGCTCAGCGCGTCGTAGGACCAGGAGAAGACGGCTCGTAGTTGAGTCGCTGCCTCCCCGCCGTCCAGGGCGTTGAGGCGGTTGTCGGTCCGGCGCAGCTCCTCGGCGAGTGCGGCAAGGGGAAACCGGGGCCGGCTGGCGGCGCGGGCCCCGACGATTGCGAGCGCCAGCGGGAGTCCCGCACACCGTGCGACGATCTCCCGGACGGCGGAGCGTTCGGCCGCGACCCGGTCCGTACCCAGTCGGGCCGTAAGCAGGTCGTGGGCCTCGTCGGGTGTGAGCAGTCCGACGGTGAGCAGATGGGCGCCTTCGGCGACGCCGAGGCCCATGAGCAGTTTGCGGCTGGTCACCAGTGCCAGACAGCCGGGCGCCACGGGCAGCAGCGGACGGACCTGCTCGGAGTCGCGGGCATTGTCCAGCACCACCAGGACCCGCCGCCCGGCCAGCAGGCTGTGGTACAGGCCGGTCTGCGCCTGCAGGCCGGCCGGGATGCGGGCCGGAGGTACCCCGAAGGCGTCGAGGAATCCCCGCACCGCCTCCGCCGGACTCATCACCGACGCGCCTGAACCGAACCCGCGCAGGTTCACGTACAACTGCCCGTCGGGAAAGGTTTTCTGCACGTGGCGTGCCCACCGCAATGCCAGCGTGGTCTTGCCCACTCCCGCGGTGCCCGACAGCGTCGAGATCACCACCGTCGACGGCTGGACAGCCGCAGAGGCGAGGATCACGTCGAGGTGCGCGAGCTCGTTGCGGCGTCCGACGAAAGCCCTTACACCCAGGGGTAGTTGTGCGGGGACCGTGGCGGGCCACGGCGCTCTCTCCGGTGCGGGCGATGGGCGGGAAGGCGTGACGGGAGCGGTCCTGGCCGTTGTCCGAGGTGTCTGCCGTCCTGCGGAGGTGGAGAGGTCTCGGGCTCCCCGCAGGATCGTCCGGTGTGCTTCCCACAGTCTGGGACCGGGGTCGGCACCCAGTTCCTCCGCCAGCCGCTGCTGGACGCTGGCGAAGCAGTTCAGTGCCTCCGCGCTGCGGTCGGCGGCATGCAGGGCCAGTATCAGTGCCTCGGCCAGCGGCTCCACCAGCGGATACTCGTCGAGCAGGTCTGCGAGCGGACCGATCACGGCGGCGGGATCCCCGAGACGCGACTCCACGGTTGCCCACGCGACGGCGGCGTCCACCCGCTGGCGTCGCCACGCCTCGCGCACCTGCTCCGCCCATTGTCCGCCCAAGCCCGCCAGCGGCTCACCGCGCCACAGGCCGAGTGCCCTACGCAGTAGTGAGGCCCGCACGGCGTCTGTCCGACCGGCTTCCCGGGCCCGGTGGAAGAGTCGGCGGAACCGGAACACGTCCACCTGGTCGGCGTGCGCCTCGAGAAGGTACCCGCCCGAACGGCGTGCCAGGCATAACTCGACGTCCCCGGCCTCACTGTTGGTCCGCTCGCACAATCGTCGGAGCCGGGCGATGTGCGCGTGCAGCGCACGTCGTGCCCCGTCCGGAGGGTCCGCACCCCAGACCCGTCCGATCAGAACGGCGACTGCCACGGGGCGACCGACGTCCACGGCCAGCGCTGCCAGCACAGCCCTGCGCTGCGGCGGCCCGATCTCCACGGTCCGCTCTCGTACTCCAAGCTCCACCGGCCCCAGCAGCCTCAACTCGACCACGAGTCACACCCCCCGTACAGGTCCGAGTCACCCCTCTGCGTACGCGCTCGCGCTCAGCGACAACCTATCGACAACGTCCCCGCCCACACCCGGAGCCCACGCTGACGAACGACTGTCGATATCCGTCCGCGCGTTGCGGCCGTCGCACGCTCGTGGTGCCAGGACCGGGGGGCGCGTGGATGAGTGAGACAGGAACTGACCGGATGACAGATGCGATCGGCCGAGCGGTGGTCCTCCGGGCATGTTCGGGGCCCCGTCCGCTACATGGCCGCCCAGGGGGAGTGACGGTGCGATGGGTGTGGACGACCAAAGGACAACGTGGGAAGCGGAGACGGGAATGTCCCGCTCCTTGTCGGTGCGGCAGCTGGTCCGGCCGTCCCAGCCGGCAGCCGTGCCTTCGCCGGATGCCGGTGGGCGAGGTGTGCTGGAGGGCGCTTTCGGGCTGTTGGCAGCGGTGGAACGGGCCGGAGAGGCCGGTCTGACCAGATTGGCGTCGGAGTGCGGATTGCCCAAGTCGACCGCTCACCGGCTGTTGGAGCAACTCATCAGGCTTCATGCCGTGGAGCGGGTGGGTTCGGGGTACCGGATGGGCTCGCGGATGTTCCGGCTCGGCCAGGGTTGGCAGCCCTACCCCGGTCTTCGGTCCGTGGCCCGGGGACCGGCACGCCGTCTGGCCTGCGCCACGGGTGCGCTGGTGGGAGTCAACGTGCTGCGGGACGGACAGACGCTGGTCCTGGACTGGACGGCTCGCGAGACCAACGAGCTGCTCGATCCGCTGCACAACGGCGTCACCTGGCCTTGGTTCACCGCCGCGGGCAAGGTACTGGTGGCGGGGTCTCCTTCGCCGCCTCTGCTGGGACCGCTGCCCGCCGCCTGGCGGAGGGAGGCAGCGGCGATCCGGGAGCAGGGCGTCGCGCTCGACCGCGGAGAACTGATGGCCGGGGTGTGCTGTGTCGCGGTGCCGTTGCTCGGCCCGAGTGGTGTGCCGGTGGCGTCCTTGTCCGCCGTGACCGATTCCGTACACCGACTGGACCGGCTCACGCATGCCGTGCAGGTGACCGGCAGGACCATCAGCGCCGCGCTGAACGGCCGGCGGGTCGAGCCACGCTCGGACGGGTGAAGACCAGTCCATCGTAAGTAGCAGGGTGTGGCTGTGGGGAGTTCATGCCCGCTGGCTTCCCGTGGACCTGGAGATATGCGGGATCCATACCGATGGCGAACCGTTTCTGAAGCGGCCATACCCAGCATGGGCGATGTCAGCGGAGCCGCTGACATCGGCTGACGGAGTGTCCGAACCCGTGCCTGCACTGGTCGGGCGTCGCCGCGCAGCGATTCGCCTCTGATCGAAATGGGAGACCGTCATGACCGACAACACCGGATCCGTCGACGCGGAGTTCGTCCTGGCACTGCAGAGCATGGAGATCGACATTCCGACGAGCTCCATCGTCTTCAGCTGCAGCTCCTGCGCCATCACGAGCTGCTGACCAGCATCTGAGCGCGTGTGGTCCCGGACGGCGTCGGTCAACGGCCGTAACTCCGTCCGGGACCGCCCGCGGTGTCACGTTCTCAGGACGACAAGTTTTGAAGCACGGCTGCGAATACGAGCGCGAGAAGGGGTGGACTCACATGCAACTGCCATGGGAGATCGTGCTGTCCTACATGAGTCACCATCCGCGGTGGTTCGAGGACTTCGGCAGGCGCGCGCCGAGCAGCGAGCACCTGCGCGCGTACCAGGCGGCTGTGCCCGACGGCTGGCGCACCTGGCGCCGTGGGTACTGGATCATCGTCGAGCCGCCGGACGCGCCCGTGGTCGGGGAGGGCTGGAAACTGCACGTTTCGGCGACCTCACGCACCAGCGCCGAGACCCTGCAACGGTCACTGCCGGTGATGCGCGACGCGGGGGTGCGCTTCAAGTTCCTGATGGATCCCCTAGCGGTGCGCGAGGCCAACGGGAAGACGTTTCCCCGTGCTTCGAGCGGCAAGTTCATCACCGTCTACCCCGTCGACGACGCGCAGTTCCACCTGGTGGCGTCGGAACTGACGAAGGCGCTGACGGGGCTGGAAGGTCCGTACATCCTGTCCGACCGGCGTTGTCCGGGATCACGTGTGGTGTCATACCGGTACGGCGGGTTCACCAGCCGCTTCGAACTCACTCCGCTGGGCCTCCGGGATCTGATGATCCAGGCCCCGGACGGCTCACTCGTCCCGGATGTGCGTTCCCCCTACTGGAGTGTCCCGGACTGGACGCAGGACCCGTACACGAGCGCGGACCGGCCACCGGCGACGAAAGCGGGAGGCGGCTCGGGCGCAGGCAACGGGTTGCTCGGCGGCCGGTTCAAGGTCGAGAGCGCGCTGGCGTTCAGCAACCGCGGTGGCATCTACCGCGGTGTGGACACCGAGACGGGCGCTGACGTGGTGTTGCGTGAGGCCCGGCCCGGGGTCGAAGTGGGCCCCCTGGGCATCGACGCGGTCGAATTGCTGAGCCATGAGCATCAGTTGCTCACAGAACTGGCAGACACCGGCCTGTTCGTACGTCCTGTCGCGTACTTCGAGCAATGGGAGCACGCGTTCATCGCCGAGGACTACATCGACGGCAACCACCTGGGTCACCTCAGCGTCGCGCAGAATCCCCTCTACGGCCTGGACTTGACCCCTGCCCGACTGGCCGACTACTACGACCGGTTCCGGCTGCTGTGGCTACAGGTGGCGGACGCGATCGCCGCATGCCACGAGCGCGGCATCGTGCTGGGCGACCTGTCACCGACCAACATCATGGTCACCCTGGACGACCGTATCCGCGTGATCGACCTGGAATCCGCCTTCCACGAGGGACGCGGCGGCGGCGCGGGGTTGGGCACCCCGGGCACGGTCACCCGGCGGGCGATGGCCACCGGACAGGGCGACCGGCGCTCCGACTACTACGCGCTGGGCGGAGTGATGCTGTGCTGCGTGCTGACCTGCCAGCCCAATGACCTGGTCGACCACGCCGTACCGCTGCGGCTGCTCGACGAGCTGGCCGCCGATCTGGCTCTGCCCGAAGAACTGGTCTCGCTCATCCGGGACCTCTATGACGAGAACGCGCCACTGCCGGATCCGGCGGCCCTGCGACGCCGCCTCACCGACCTGCCCTTCACCACGGCCTGGCGGCAACCCCCGCCGCTGGCACACCCGGTGGCGGCCGACCCGGAATCCGGAGCCGACCTGCGGCAGCGGATCGCGACCACGCTCGACGGCGTGGCGAAGTACCTTCACGGCACCGCCGACGTACAGCGTGAGGACCGGCTCTTTCCGGCGGACATGCTGGTCTTCGAGACCAATCCGCTCTCCGTCGCGCATGGTGCGTACGGCTGCCTCTACGCGCTGCACACCATGGGCTGCCCGGTCCCGGACACCTTCCTGGCCTGGGCGCTGCGCAAGCCGACCTCGCACAGGGCGCTGCCACCGGGCCTGTACTACGGTTCGGCGGGTGTCGCCTGGGCGCTGTCGGCGATGGGCCACCGCGAGGTGGCGGCCCGCGTGCTGCGCGACGCCGCCGGGCATCCGCTGCTGTACACCGAGCCGGGGGTGCTGACCGGAGCGGCCGGGCACGGCATGGCGTGTCTGCGGCTGTGGCGTGACACAGGGCATCCGGAGTTCCTCGACCGTGCCCGCGAGACGGGTGAGCACCTGGCGCGCGGCGCACGGCACGAGGGAGGGCGGGCCCACTGGTCCGGCTCCGGCAAGGACATTCCCGTCGGCTACGGCGAAGGCGCGTCAGGCGTGGCCATGTTCCTCCTGGCCCTGCACGCGGCCACCGGCGACCCGGAAACGCTGCAACTGGGCCGTGCGGGGCTGGAGTTCGATCTGTCCTGCGCGGAGTACTCGCCCACCGGCCTGCTTTCCTTCCCGGCCGTCGCGGGCACCGACGAACCTGCCGCGGTACTGCGCCACTACTGGGACGAGGGCACGGCGGGCGTCCTGACCACCCTGCTGCGCTACCACCACGTGACCGGGGACGGCGCCCTGGGAAAGCACGTCGAAGAACTACTGCCGGACGTGCGGCGAAAGTACACGACATTTCCCCAGCTGTTCCACGGGATCAGCGGCATCGGCAACGTCCTGCTGGACGCCTACGAGTTCCTGGGCGACCCGGACCTGTTGGGGGACGCGCAGCGGGCGGCCGAGGCGGTGCTGTGCAGTGCTGTGCGGCGGCCGGAGGGCGTGGTGTTCCCCGGCGAGCAGACGGTGCGCGAGAGCTGCGACCTGGCGAGCGGTTCGGCCGGTGTCGCGCTCTTCCTGGACCGGTTCCGCAGCACCCGCCCGGGCGCCCGCACCAACACCAACTTCCTGCTGGACGACCTGCTCGGCGACCTGCCGACAGCCCCCGGGAACAGTGGATGACCGCCACCGCCGCGCCGACGACGGCCGCCGCGCCGCGGCTGAGCCGCAACCGGGACTTCCGGCTGCTGTGGATCGGCCAGGCACTGTCGGACTTCGGGTCCTCGATGACGTACGTCGTGCTGCCGCTCGTGCTCCTGGCGGCGGGCTACTCCACCACGGTCGCCGCGACCATCGGCACGGTCTCCCTGGTCGTCGGACTGGCGACGCGGATACCGGCCGGCTACCTCAGCGACCGCTACGACCAGCGTGCGCTGATGCTCGGCTGCGACATGGTGCGGCTCCTCGCTGTCGGGACGGTGGCGGTGTACGTGCTTCTTCGCCCTGTGCCGATCGTGCTGGCCCTGGTCATGGTGATCGTGTCGGACGCGGCGCTGGAAGTGTTCCGGCCGGCTCAGAACAAGGTGGTCCGACGGATCGTGCCGACCGAGCAGTTGGGCGCCGCGGTGTCGTTGAACCAGGCGCGGGCCTACGGCGCGGACATCGCCGCGCCGGCGGCGGCCGGGCTGCTGCTGGCGCTCGGACCTTCGGTGCCGCTCGCGGTGGACGCGCTGACCTTCGGGTGCTCGGCACTCTGTGTGGCCGCCGCGGTCCGTGCCAGACGTGCCGGCGGGGGCTCCGTCTCCGCCGGTGCGTCTCGCGGCAAGGAGGCGAGGGCCGGGGGAGCGCGGTCGGCCGGCGCGCGGTTCACGACGGAGTTCACAGCAGGGTGGCGATACCTGTTACGGGACCGGTTCATGCGTTGGTCCGCGGTGTACTTCGCCGGGCTGAACCTGGCGTTCTCCGCCCTCGCGTTCGCCCTGATCCTCGGTGTGGGCAGCCGGCCCGACGGCGCGGTCATGGTGGGAGCGGCGATGAGCGCGGCGGCCGTGGTCGGCCTGACCGGCTCCGTGCTCACCCCGTTCGTCCAGCGCCGCGTCTCCCTGAGAGCGACCCTCGGCGCGGCGCCCGCCGCCGGCGCCGCGCTGCTGGCTGTCGCCTGGATCAGCGGGAGCCTGGTCGCGTTCGTCGCCGGATTCTGCGCTCTGTGCCTGCTCACCCCGGTGGTTTCGGCGAGGTTCAGCACGATCATGGCGGTCACGGTGCCGGAGGAGATCTACGGCCGGGTCAGCAGTACGAGCAGCCTGGTCGCGCAGATCCTCCAGCCCTGTGGGCCGCTGGCCGCCGGGCTGTTGCTGGCCCATCTGTCGCTGTCGACGACCGCGGCGGTCCTCGCGACAGGGCTCGCCCTGCTGGCCGGTGTTCCCCTCGCCCTTCCCGACCCGTCGCCGTCGAACACACCAGAATCTGCCGGGAGTTCCTCGTGATCACACCACAGATACCCGTCGGCGCCGCCGGCGCCCGTCCCTCCGTCCTCCTGTCCGTGCTGGAACTGGGCGCGACGGACCGGAAGCAGCCGGCCGAGGAGGTCGTCCAACAGGTCGTGGACATCGCCCAGGTCAGTGAGGAGTGCGGGTTCCACCGCTTCTGGCTCGCCGAGCACCACGCCTCGCCCGACGTCCTCAGCAGCGCCCCGGTGGTCCTCATCGCGCACGTCGCGGCCCGCACCCGGCACATCAGGGTGGGCTCGGGCGGGGTGATGCTGCCCAACCACGCTCCCTACGTGGTGGCCGAGCAGTTCGCCACCCTGGGCGCTCTGCATCCCGGCCGCATCGACCTGGGTGTGGGCCGCTCGCCGAGCAGCGCCGGGACCGCGGACCACCGTCGACTGCTGGACGCGGCGCTGCGGCGCGACCCCAGGGTGACGATCGAGTTTCCCGCCCTGATAGACGAGCTGGTCGGGTTCATGGACCCGGCTGTCCGGGCCCCTGAACCGTTCCGGTCGGAGAGCCCGGCCCTTCTCCTGTCCCCGCGGGTCGACGCACCGGCCGAGGTGTACGTGTTGGGTGCCGGCGAGAGCGCGGCGCGCACCGCGGCCGAGCGCTCGCTGCCTTTCGTCTACGGGCACCACCTGGGTCGGTCCAAGTGCCGTCCGGCGGCGGTCGAGCGCTATCGTGCGACCTTCGTGTCCGGCCCGCACGACGCCCGGCCCTACGTCATGGCCTCGCTGAACGTACTGTGCGCCGCGAACGACGACGAGGCCGAACGGCTGGCACTGCACGCCGCCTCGCACGCCGTACGGCACCGCACGGGGACCACGCCCGACGAGTCTCCGGCGCCGGTCCGGGAGGAGTTCCTCGCGCGCAGGTTCCTTGAGGACCAGCAGGTGGTCCACGGGGGCCGGGTCAAGGTGATCGAGGGCATCGAGCGGATCGTGGGCGTTCTGGACGTCGACGAGATCGTCCTCGTACCGTTCGACCTCACCGGCACCGGGCGCATCCGGACGCTGCGGATGCTCGCGGGGCGACAGGCGCATGCCCCGGCCGCCGTGGCGGCGCTCCGAAGCACCGGCGCCATCCGCGCGGAGGACGGCTCTCGTGTCCACACGCCGGAACGGGGACCGCGACGATGACTGCGGCTGACCGCTGGGGCGCGGCACATCGCGGTCACGTCCGGCGATCGTCCGGCCGCTTGATCCGCTTGATCCGCTTGATCCGCTTGATCCGTCCAATCCGCCCAATGCCTCTGATCGGTCTGGCTACAGGGACCGGCCGCCGGTGAGCATCGAGCGGTACCGGGCTTCTAGTGCCGGGCTGGGATCCAGCCCGAACTCGCCTGCCAGGAACTGGCGGTACTCGTCGTAGACGCCGAACGCCTCGGTTTGCCGACCCAGTTGGAACAGGGCGTCCATGTGAGCGGCCCGCAGGCGCTCACGCTGCGGATGCAGCTCCAGTAACTCACCGATGGTGTCGGCGATCACCTCAGGATTACCCAGCCGCAGTTCGGTCTCCGCCCAGTCCTCGTAGACCTGCAGATAGCGCTTGCCCAAGCGGTCCGCCTCGTCGGACACCGCCCGGGAGCAGCGCAGTTCCGGCAGTGACGGACCGCTCCACAGGTTCAGCGCCTCCCTGAGCAGCCCGGCCGCGGAATCGAGAGCGCCCTGTCTCGACGCCACTCTGGCGGCGTGGCTGAGATCGCGGAACCGCAGGGAGTCCAGCTCCTCGTCGCCGACCTGTAGCAGGTAGCCGCCCGCCCGGCAGACGAGTCGTCCGCCGGCTTCCACGTCCTCCAGCAGCCTGCGCAGTGCGGAGACGTACACCTGGATGTTCTTCCGTGCGGTCTTTGGCGGGCCGCCGTCCCAGAGCGCGTCCACCAGCGACTCCACGGACACCAGGTCATTGGGATGACAGAGCAGTACGGCGAGAACAATGCGTTGCTTGAGGGGCCCGAGCGGGACCGGTCTGCGCTCGTCACCGCCGACGACGGAGAGCGGGCCCAATATCGCGAACCGGGTACCGCGAGGCCGAGAATCGACCGAGCCTGGATTCACGTGTCCCCCACTGCACTCGGTGCGCCGACGGAATTCGGTTCCCCGGACATGTCCGAGAGCTACCTCTAGGACTGCTGACAGAAAGGGTGGTCCTTCGGACTGGTTCTGTCACGCTTTGTTCCGCTGAGCGGATCGGGGGCGGTCGGCGGCACCGTTTACGCGACCCTGTGGATACGTGTCCGCAGGGTCGCGGGGGAAAGTCGGGCAGGGATGTCGAGAACGGCGTGCTGGCTCCGTCCCAGGGCAGAAGCGACCACCGCGGTCGCACGGTCCTCAGGAGGCCCGCCATGACGAACGACCAGATCATCGAGATCCTCAACCGCCCGCTGAGCCAGGAGATGCTGGCTCGTGACCTCTGTCGCCTGGCATACGTGGCCAAGGACGGGACACCGCGGAACATCCCGATCGCCTTCGCCTGGAACGGCGAGGAGGCCGTGATGTGCACGTCGAAGAACGCCCCGAAGCTGGCTTCGCTCCGTCAGAACCCGGCCGTCGCCATCACGATCGACACCGAGGTGCACCCGCCCACGATCCTGCTCGTCCGCGGCACTGTCGAACTCGACGAGGTCGACGGCATTCCCGAGGAGTACCTCGAGATGAACGGCTCCTACGAGATGACGGCCGAGCAACGGGTCGAGTGGGAGGCCGAGATCCGCTCGCTCTACGACGGCATGGTCCGCATCGTGATGACGCCGACCTGGGCGAAGCTGATCGACTTCGAGACGACCTTGCCCAGCGCCGTCGAGGAACTCGTCCAGCAGCGTGCGGAACGTCAGCGGAAGAGTGACAGCAGCGTGCGGTCCGACGCGGTTCAGTGAGCCATCACGCCATGACGAGCGACGTCGGTGCGCCAGCTGGTCATTGGTTACTTGGCGGGATGTCAGGCACCGTGACGGGGCGGAGCACCGTCAGGGACTCTTCCTGGCGAGCCATCATCGCAAAGGGAAACCTGTCGATTTCCAGGCAGAGGTCGACGTCGTCTGGGTGGTATCCGCTCCGCAGCCCGCCGACGAGCTCCGTCGCGGCACGAGAAGTCCTCGCGCGGTGGAGATGCGGGGTCGCCTCGACATCGTCTCGGGCCATACATCGAGCAATGTATTCAGCGCAGGCCAGGTCCTCGTCGGCCTGGCCTGCCTCGCCGGTGACAACGAACGTGACCGGACCGGAATCCCTGGTCCGCAGGAACCGTGCGGTCGGGCCGGCCACCACGAAGCTCGCGCACAGGACCAGCGGCGCGTTCGCGACGGCCAGCGCTCCCACGGTTCCTGCCGTCGTCTTCTGCACCAGCGTGCGCCCGGCGAAATCGCGTGACCTGAGCAGGCCAGGTGAGTTCACCGCGTCGAAGCCCGCTGCCGGAGGTCCGTCCTTCAAAGCCAGCCAGCCCGTGTGACTCTCCTTCAAGGCAAGTGCCTCACCCTCCGTCGGGGCCAGGACGATCCTCTCGACGCCGCGCGCGAAGGCCCACGCAGCCACGGTGAAGGCACGCATGACGTCGATGACGACGGCGACACGGGGAACGTCGGTCAACTCTGGTATGCCGACGAAGTGATGATCCATCACGCCATTCTGACGCCCCTGGATCATCCGAGAGCGGGATGTTGGGAACGTCGCAGGCGTCAGCGAGTTCGAGCGCGCTGCGCAGGCCGTCGGGGGAATGGCACGGAGACGCCGCTGCGGGCGAAGGTCACCAGCGGTCCATCTCTCGCGACCGCGCGGCCGGACGCGTGGAGTCGCCCGTGTCTGACTACGCCAGGGGCTCGGTGCCGTCGTCGGGGGAGGTCTGGGCCAGGCCCGTCCGGTAGGCGATGACGACGAGTTGTGCCCGGTCGCGGGCCTCGAGCTTCGTCATGGCGCGCTGTACGTGGGCGCGGACGGTGAAGGGGCTGAGGAACATCCGCTCGGCGATTTCCTGGTTGGACAGACCGGTTGCGACCAGAGCCACCATCTCGCGTTCGCGCGGGGTCAGCGCCGCGAGCTGTTCGGGGTGGTGCGGCGGTGGGTTGTCCGGAGTGGCCAGGAAACGGGTGACCAAGGAGCGCGTCGCGGCGGGGGACAGGAGAGTGTCGCCGTCGGCGATCGTACGCACGGCGTTCAGCAGGTCCTCGGCCCCGATGCCTTTGCCGATGAAGCCGCCGGCCCCCGCGCGCAGCGCCTGAGCGACGTACTCGTCGGTCTCGTACGTGGTGAGGATCAGGATGCGGCTGGATCGCAGTTCCGGATCCGCGCAGATCTCCGAGGTGGCGGTGAGGCCGTCCACCTCGGGCATGCGGATGTCCATGATCACTACGTCCGGGCGCAGCTCCCGGGTGAGTCTCACCGCCTCCCTGCCGTCGCCGGCCTCGCCGACCACGGTGATGTCGTCGGCGGTGTCGAGAAGCATCCGGAAGGCCTGGCGCAGCAGGGCCTGGTCGTCGGCGAGTAGTACGCGGTGCGTCACGGCGTATCACCGGCCTGTCCGTCGCCCGTCCGTCCGTAGCCGGTCACTCCGTCGGCCATCCGTCCCTCGGTGGTTGTCGCTCCGTCAGTCATCCGCGTCGTGTCCTTGGCGGGCGGGAGGGGCAGTTGGGTGGAGACGAGGAAGCCACCCTCCGGGCGCCTGCCCGCGGAGAGGTGTCCGCCGACCGCGGTGGCACGTTCCCGCATCCCGATCAGACCGTAACCGGGCGGGCGGTCCGGCACCGCGGACGCGCTCGATCCCGTGGACGTGTTCGGTGCCGTACGGGCGCCCCCTCCGTCGTCGGCGACGCTGATGGTCACGCGATCGCGGTGCCATGCGAGGCGCACCCGGGCGCTGCCGGTAGCGGCGTGCTTGGTCACGTTGGTCAGGGCCTCCTGGACGATGCGGTAGGCGGTGAGGTCCACTCCCGGCGGCAGCGGCCTGGCCGTGCCCTCCTGGTGAACCGACACATCCAGACCCGCGCGCCGGAAGGACTCGAGGAGCGTGGACAGCCGGGACAGCCCGGGCGCCGGTTCGGCGGGCGCGGCCGAGTCCCCGGACTGGCGCAGCAGACCGACCGTGGCCCGCAGGTCGTCGAGCGCGTCGCTGGTGGTCGCGACCAGCTCCTTCAGGCTCTTGCGGGTCTGTTCCGGGCGGGTGTCGAAGAGGTGGGCGGCGACAGTGGCCTGTGCGTTGGCCAGGGTGATCTGATGGGCCACCAGATCGTGGAGTTCCCGGGCGATGCGCACCCGTTCCTCGGCCACTCTCCGGCGCGCCTCGCTGTCCCGGCTCTCCTCGGCCCGCCGCGCCCGCTCCTCGACGGCTGCCAGATAGGCCCGTCGGTTCTGCGCCGAGTGACCGAGTACGCCGGCCACCAGCGGGAACGCCGCCACCGCTCCCACCCTGCTCGCGTCCTTCCACGAGAGGGCCCCGAACAAGGGGGTCGAGGCGACCAGCAGCGCCACGGAGATGAGCGCCACCGCGCTCGCCGCGCGCCGTTCGGTGCGCGCGGTGAGCGAGTAGGAGTAGGCGGTGATCACGGCGGGGGCCGCGATGAGCGGGCTCAGCAGGAGGCCCAGGAACGGCGCCAGCACGCCGCTCGCGGTCGTGACCGCCATGGCGGCCAGGGGCACCCGGTGCCGCACCGGAATCACGGCACAGGACACCACGGCGACGAAGTAGGCGGCGGCAGACGGGGGTGACAGCGTGCTGCCGTCGTCCTGCACCACGCCGCCGAGCAGACAGAGCGCGAACGCCGTTGCCGTGATCGCTCCCTCCCGCCGCCACGTGCCGCGTGGTCGTGGGCCACCGCCACCCGTGTTCGTCATGGCCGGCTCAGTCGCGGCCGACGGGGAGCCGCCGCACCGCTGCGTCCTGCTCGGTCGCGGAGGCAGGTACATGCCTGCTCAGTGCCTCACCCTCGATATCCACATTCGGCAGCACACGGTTCAGGATACGAGGCAGCCACCAGGCCCGGTGGCCGAGCAGCGCCAGGACCGCGGGTGCGATCGCCATCCGGACCACGAAGGCGTCGAAGGCGACTGCGGAGGCCAGGCCGACGCCCATCGTCTGGATGGTCGGGCTGCTCATCCCGATGAATCCCGCGAACACGCTGATCATGATGATCGCCGCCGCGGCCACCACGCGCCCGCTGTGCCGGAAACCGCTGACGATCGCCTCGCCGGGGGGCGCGCCATGGACGTAGGCCTCCTGCATCCTGGTGAGGAGGAAGACCTCGTAGTCCATGGCGAGGCCGAACACTATTCCGATGATGAGAATCGGCATCAGCGACATGACCGGTCCGGTCTGCTCGATGCCGAGCAGGTCTGCCGCCCAGCCCCACTGGAAGACGGCGACGAGGACCCCGAAGGCGGCACCCACCGACAGCAGGAAGCCGAGCGCGGCCTTGACCGGGACCAGGACCGAGCGGAAGACCACCATCAGCAGGAGCACCGCCAGGCCGATGACCACGGTCAGGTAGGGGATGAGGGCGTCGGACATGGCTTCGGAGATGTCGATGTTCAGCGCGGTGGTGCCGGTCACCGCGATGCCGGCGCCCGTGTCGGCCTCGACGCCGTCGGCCGCGCTCCGGATCGCGTTCACCAGGTCCTTGGTCTCGCCGCTGTTCGGCGCGGTCCGCGGAACAGCGGTGAGGACGACCGTGTCCTTGTTCTGGCTGAGAACCGGATCACCGACCGACTCGACCCCGTCCACTCCCTGTACGGCCTTGACGACCAGGTTCGTGGTGGCCCGGGTGTCCCCGGACTCCGACGTGTCGACGACCACGGTCAGCGGGCCGTTGAAGCCGGGGCCGAAGCCTTCCGACAGCAAGTCGTAGGCACGGCGCTGGGTGGTCTCCACCGGCTTGGACTCGTCTCCGGGCAGCCCGAGTTCGAGGCTCAGCGCCGGCAGGGCGACGCAGCCGAGACCGAGTACGGCGATCATCAGCACGGTCCCCGGCCGGCGCAGCACGAACCGCGCCCAGCGGATGCCGAGCCCAGGCCGGCCGGCCGCGGTGGGGTCAGGGTGCGGGCGCCCGGTTCCCGGCCGGGTGGCCTCGCGGAAACGGCGGGACAGTACCCGTCGGCCGAAGAAGCCGAACAGCGCGGGGACCAGGGTCAGTGCGACGAGTACGGCAAGGGCCACGGCGCCCGCGCCGCCCATGCCCATCTTGGTGAGTTCGGGGATTCCGACGACCCCCAGCCCGATAAGGGCGATGAAGACGGTCGCGCCGGCGAAGACGACGGCGGATCCGGCCGTGCCCACCGCCCGGCCGGCGGCTTCCTCCGGCTCGCTGCCCCGGGCGCGCTCGTCGCGGAAGCGGGAGGTGATGAAGAGTGCGTAGTCGATGCCGACCGCCAGCCCCAGCATCAGCGCCAGGATGGCGACGGTGGACGTCAGGCCCAGTGGAACGGCCAGCGCGGAGATCAGGCCGAAGGCGATGGCCACGCCCAAGAAGGCGGTCAGCAGTGACAATCCGGCCGCGACCAGTGATCCGAGGGTGAGGACCAGCACCACCGCCGCCACCATCACGCCGATGAGCTCCGTCGTACCGCCAAGTTCCACTTCCGCATCCAGGGCCGAGCCGCCGATCTCGACGGTCAACCCCGCGTTCCGGGCCTGGATCGCGGCGTCCTCGAGGGCGTTCTTCGTCGGGTCGGTGAGGTCGACGGCGTCCGCGGTGTAGGTGATCGTGGAGTAGGCGATGGTGCCGTCCTCGCTGACAGCGCCGGTCTCATAGGGGTCGGTGGTCGACGCGACCTGATCGCCCCCGTCCAGCGAGTCGAGCGTGTCCTGGACTGCTGCCCTGTTCTCCTTGGCCGTGACCCGCTGTCCGTCCGGGGCCTGGAACACCAAGCGCGCCTCTGCGCCCTGGGAGTTGCTCTGGGGGAAGCGCTCGTCCAGCAGGTCGAACGCCTTCTGCGACTCGGTGCCGGGCATGGACAGGTCCTCTTCCTCCCCGGCCGGCGCCACGGCGGCGCCGACCACGGCCGCCACCAGGACACCCAGCCACAGACCGCCCACGAGCCGGCGCCGCCGGAAGGCCCATCGTCCGATCCGGTAAAGAAGTGTTGCCACCTGTTGATCACTCCAGACACCAATAGGTAAGGGGAATGCGCGATATTTACGCGCCTCCAACACTTCCCTCGGGCGTCCCGCCGGGCATCGTCACCCGCCGCCGTCTTCCCCTGGTGCGACCGGACCAGCCACTCGCGTGTCCTGGTGCCCACGCACTACGGGCCGGATCGGGGAACATCATGAGAGGGCATCGGCGAAGCCGCGGTCGGGGTGTCGAAGTTGCCTGATTTGCACCACACTTGGGGTGTGGAGGCAGGAGTGTTCTTCAACATCCTCACGTTGGTCGTCGCTCTCGTGGCGGTAACGATCGCTGCGGCTTCGGCCCTGCGGCAGGCTTCGGACACGCGGCGCACGAACCTTCTGCTGTTCACTGCGGAGCTGGGAAGCCGGACGCGTACGCCTGAGTTCAAGCAGGCCGCGGTGTTCATCACGACGGGGCTGGAAGGGTACGACCCCGCTCTGGGCATCTCAGGTCTGCCGTCGCCCGAGCGGGAGCAGGTGATGCTGGTCGGCGGGTTCTACCAAGACCTCGGAACCCTCGTGGTCACCCGGGTCCTGGAGGAAGACATCGCCATCGTGATGCACTACACCGGAATCAAGACCGTGTGGCGAGCGTTGGAGCCCTTCATCCGGGCGGAACGCCGACGGCTCGAGGAGCGACAGGCCGGCGGTCTGTGGGGGTCGTTCGAGCATCTTGCCGTCCACGCGGAATCCAAGTCCTATGAGGCCATGCGCGCTGAGATCAACCGGAAGTTCCCCCGCCGACGTTTCCCCACTCCGCAGGACTGAGCGGGAAGCGGCACGCCCACGCGGTTCGACGAAGCACGCGGACATCGGTGGCTCGCCTCGCTCTCCGAGCCCCTCAGTCCTTGCGGGCGAGGATGTGGACTTCTTGGAATTGCCGTTGGTCGGTGGGCCGGGGTTCACGGATCACGCGGTCTGTTTCGACGAGCCCGGTCTTGTGGAGCAGTGCGGCGAGGTGATCGGGCCACCACCGGTGGGCGGGTGTGACGGCGTGGTCGAAAACCTGTGTGGGGTGAGATGGGCCATCGGTTGCGGAGAAGGCGATGAGGAGGTGTCCGCCGGGCGCGAGCACGCGGTGGAACTCCGCGAGGATGGCGGGGAGTTGTTCCGGGGGAGTGTGGATGATGGACCAGCGCGAGAGTGCCCCGCTCAGTGTGCCGTCCGCGATGTTCAGCGCGGCCATCGATCCGACGTCGAACTGGAGGCCGGGGTAGGCCTGTCGGGCCAGGTCGATCATCGCGGGTGAGGCGTCGATGCCGAACGCGTCGAGTCCCAGCTCGTGGAGGTGGGCGGTGATGTGGCCGGGTCCGCATCCCAGGTCCGCGACTTGGCCGTTCCCGTCGCTGTTCCCACTCGTGCCGGCGCCGGTGATTTCGGCAAAGGCGTTGAGGATCGCGCGGTCGAGAGGTCTGTCGCGCAGTGTGTCGCGGAAGAGGTGTGCGTAGGTGGGGGCGGCAGCGTCGTAAGCCTGGCGGGTGGCGTTGAGGGTGTCGTGTTCGACCATGGGCGCGACAGTAGTTCCTGGTGCTGGGGAGGGTCGCGGGAATCTTGGTCTTCCCTGATCCCTGTGGAGTTGGGCTGTCGCTGTCGCTCTTGTGAAGCGCGATGGTGCGGACTCGGCAGCTCATGAGGTCGGTGCCGCTCCGCATCGAGGCCCCACTCCGACATCAGCACTGTCATGCCCGCCGCCGTGGCAGCGGCAGGCAGCGCGGTGAGGCGTCGTACGCGGGACCGGGGTCCGTGCACGACGCCTCACCGGGGTCAGGACATCAGCCCTTGACGGGGCCGCCGTTGATGGCGACGCGCTGGCCGTAGCGGGCGTAGGGGTAGTAGTCGTACGTCGCGTGGTGCTGGACGCAGCGGTTGTCCCAGAAGACGAGCGTGCCCGGGGTCCAGCGGACGCGGCAGTGCAGGACCGGCCTGCGGGCGATGATGTCGAAGAGTACGTCGAGCAGGGCCCGGCTCTCGTCGGCGGAGAGCTGGGGGATGCGGCTGGTGTAGGCCTTGTTGACGTACAGCAGTTTGCGGTCGGTCTCGGGGTGCCGGGCGATGAGCGGGTGTTCGCTCTTGGGGATGACGTAGTCCGCGGGCGGCGTGTACCCCGCCAGGGCATGCGCGCCGTCGTGTATCGCGGTCAGCGGGTCCAGGAGGGCGCGCATGGCCGGTGAGAGCATGCCGTAGGCGAGGTGCATGTTCGCGAAGAGGGTGTCGCCGCCGCATCCCGGCTCGGGTATCTCGGTGATGTAGAGCATCGACCCCAGTGACGGTTCGGCGTCGGCGGTGCCGTCCGCGTGCCAGCCGTTGCCCGCCACGTCCGCCGCAGCCGACGTCGTGCGGATCTCCAGGACGTAGGGATCGCCCTCGGGCGGCGGCGGGTTGACGGGGCGCAGTTCGCCGAACGCGGCGGCGAAGCCCTTGTGCTGCTCGGCGGTGATCGTCTGATCGCGGAAGACGAGGACGTGGTAGTCGCGGAAGGCGGCCCGGATCTCTTCCAGTTGCTCCGCCGGGATCTCCTGCGACAGGTCGACGCCCGAGACCTCCGCCCCCAGAACAGGGGTGATCCGTTCGACGGTGAGAGTGCGGTAGGGGTACGCGGGACGCGTGGTCACCGCTTCCAGTGCTTCGCGTTCGTATGACTCCATGTCATCCTCCAGAGGCGGGGTGGGGTTTACAGGTCAGCGGTCCCGCGAGTACCGGTACCAGGGGACGCCAGCGTCGCCCTGATGGTCTCGGCCACCGTGTCCACATGGGGTGCCGCGACGATGCCGTAGTGGTCCGTGGGCAGATACCTGCGTACGGCGGACGGGGGCAGGCAGGTGTTCCACTGCCGGTCCGGCTCCTGAGGGTCCGCGGGAGTGGGCATGCCCGCCGTGGGGTGTTCGGCCAGCCACAGATACGTAGGGACGGAGGCGAGCGGCCGTACGCGATGTTCCCCGAGGCTGCGCAGGTTCGCTCGGCAGCAGCGGGCCAGCCTCTCGGCGTACGCCTGTGCGTGTTCGGTCGGCAACGAGGAGGCGCCGGTGCCGAGTTCGGCGGCGAACACCTTCTCCAGGTGAGCCTCGTCGTAGGCGGCGACCAGCGCCTCCGCCCGGGGCGGTGGCGGATCCAGAAGATAGAGCGCTTCCAGCGGCCGGTCGGCCGACTCGGCGAGGCACGCCATCTCCATCGCCACACGGGCGCCGTAGGACCATCCGGCCAGGTGAAGCCGGTGGTCCGGTCCGCCGAAGCGCTCACGTAGTGCCGCGTCGTAGTGATGGGCCCGCTCGGCCAGTGACCATGCGGGCATCTCGGTGTCGCGGAGGGCCGGGTCGGCGATGAGGCACACCGTCGGGGCGGGTCCGAGCGCTGCCACCAGGGAGCGGTAGGCCTGGATGTCACCGCCCACGGGGTGCACCAGGCACAGGACGGCCGAACCGATTCCCTCCTGCCAGACGTCGAGGACGACCCGGGAGGTGCTTCCGGCCGCCTCGGTGCTGGGCTCGACGGAGGTGAGAGCCGCCTCGATGTGTTTCAGGATCTCCGCCAGACTGACGCGGTGACTGAACGAGGCCAGGTCGAACTCGACGCCGTAGTCGTCCTCGATCTGGTCGATCAGGCTGATCAGGGTCAGCGAGTCGGCGCCCAGGTCGTAGAGAGAGTCCTCGGGGTCCAGTTCGGCCACGCCCAGCAGATCCTGGATCACCCTGGCCATGGCGTCCCCTCGCTCTCCGGTACTGCCCGCGTCGGTGGCCCCCTCCTTCCCGTCCGTCGGGTGCGGTGGTCCGGAGCACGAGGACCGATCCGCGTTCTCGGCGGGAGCGTAGAAGGCTCGGGAGACATCGATGTCGGTTGTGGACACGAGGAGTTGCGGCAGTTGCAGGGCGAGGGCGTGGGCGAAGACCGCTTTGCCCTCCTCGACGGTCAGGCCGACCGCGAGGTGGGCCTGATGGCGGCTGTCCGTGTTCAGGACCCGGGTCGCCATTCCGGTCTCGCTCCAGATGTCCCAGTTGACGCCGATCCGGACGGTCGTCTCCGTCTCGGAGGCCCGGTGGTGGGCGAAGCCGTCGAGGAGGCTCGCGCCGGCCGCGTAGTCGCTCTGGCCGACACCGCCGAGCAAGGCTGACATCGAGGAGCAGTAGACCGCGATCTCGGGTCGGAAGGCTCCGATCAGGTACTCGACGACGAGTGCGCCCCTCTCGCGGACCGCGGCGGCGTCGCGCATGGCGGTGGCGTCGCGTCGCACGAGCAGCGCGCCGTGTCCGAGACCGGCCGCGTGGATGACGCCGTCCAGCCGAGACGTTTGGCCGGCGACGGCCGCCGCCACTTCGTGAACGGGCATGGTCGCGAGATCCGCCGGGACGAGCCCGACGCGGTCGGCCCATCCGTTCAACTCCTCGGGCAGCCGCGGGTTTCTCGACAGCAACAGGACGCGACTACGGGTGTGTTCGAGCAGCCAGGCGGCGATGGCGCGGCCTATGCCGCCCGTGCCGCCGAGCACCAGGTGGACGGTGTCCGCTCCGGCCGGTACGAGGGACCGCGTACCCTCAGGCTCCGGTACCGGCATGGTGCCCGGCCGCCACCAGAAACCCTGCCGCAGCGCGAGCTGGCGCGGTAGTGCCGGTCCGTCGGGATGACCGGCCCCACGTGTATCGGCGACGACCGAGGCCACGTGTCCGGCCCAGCGGGTGAGGTCGCCGTCGGGGAGGTCGAGCCAGTGGCCGTTCAGGGCGGACTCCTGGTGGGCGACCTCGACCGGCCCGGCGAGGAGCGCCAATTCAGGTCTGTCCACCGTTCCCGTCACGGGCCGGGCGCCGTACGACAGCCACCACACACGCGGGGAGTCGTTTCGCCCTGCCAGCGCCTGGGCCAGGGCCGCCGTGCTGTCCACGCAGGTGTGACGGGCGTGTTCCAGGGAGCCGGGACCGACCGGCCCTGTCACGTCGAGGGGCAGGGCGTGCACCCACTCCATGTCGGCGGAAGCTGGGACGCCGTCCTCGGACAGCGCATCGAGCAGCCGGCGCAGAGACGCCGGATTCGCAGGGTCCGCGTCGTAGGCGTCCGGCCCTCTGCGGGCGAAGGCGGCGGCCGGGTGCACCCGTATCACTTGTGACGCCACCGCTCTGAAGGGCGCGAGCGCTGTCCGCGGGGTGTTCTCCGGGGCTACGACGACCACGGCGGACGCGCGGCCGGCCGGCACGGTGGTGTCCGCGACGGCGGCGCGGCGCAGCCGGACCCAGTGCGGCTGGTGCAGCCAGTTCGCCCGGGGCAGCCGCCGGGGTGTGGCGGCCGGGGCCTCGCGCGGCTCCTCGGGCAGTCGGTCGAAGTCGTACTCCGCGAGGGAGAAGGACGGGGGCGGGAAGTCCCAGGGCGCCGGAGCGGAGCCTGCCCCCCAGTCGACAGGGCGACCGGCGGTCCAGTCCTCAGCGAGGTCGTCGGCCGTGCGACCGGCCGCGGAGACCGTTACGGCGTCCGGGTCCGCGGTGCCGAGCGGCACCGCTCCCGTGGCCACCGCGCGAAGCCAGTGCTCGGCCGCAGCCGCGTCCGTCACGGTGGTCGCGGTCCGCAGGCGGCGGGCGACCCGCCCGGCCTGGAGATGACGCAGCACGAACCCGTGGCGCTCCGGGTGCAGTTGGAGGTGGTCGGCGATCCGAGCGGCGTCGGCGGCGAGGGCGTCCGCGCTGGAGGCCGACAGCACCAGGCACTTGGGTACCTCGCGGGCCCTCATCGGTACGGGCGCGGTGTCCTGCTCCACGATGACGTGGGCGTTGGTGCCGCCGATCCCGAAGCTGCTGACCGCGGCGACCCGTTCGCGTCCCTCGGGCCAGGGCGTCGCCTCGACCGGGACGTAGAAGGGCGTGGGATCGGGGCCGATCTCCGGGTTGAAGGCACGGAAGTTGAGGTTGGGCGGAAGCGTCCCGTGGTGCACGGCGAGGACCGCGCGCACGAGGCCCACCACACCGGCGGCCGCGCCCATGTGACCGAGCTGGCTCTTGACGGAGCTCAGGGCGCAGCGGCCGGACTCACTCACGTCGAACGCCTGCCGTAGAGCCGCCACTTCGATCGGGTCGCCCAGCCGGGTGCCGGTGCCGTGGGCCTCCACATAGCCGAGGTCGGCGCCTGTGCGTCCGGCGCGGGACAGGGCGGTCCGGATCACCTCCCTTTGCCCGGCCAGGGACGGCGCTGTGTAACTCATCTTCGCCGCACCGTCGTTGTTGATCGCGGAGCCCGTGATGAGCGCGTAGACGGTGTCACCGTCGCGCCGTGCCTCCCGCAGTGTTTTGAGGACCACGACGCCGACGCCGCTCGCGCCGACCGTGCCGGTGGCGTCGGCGCTGAAGGGCCGGCAGTCGCCGTCCGCGGAGAAGATGTGCTGCGGGCGGTAGCGGTAGCCGCCGGTCAGCCCGGGGTCGATGAGTACTCCTCCGGCGAGCATCACGTCGGCTTCGCCCTGCCGGAGCAGACCGGCGGCGAGGTGCACGGCGACGAGAGAGCTGGAGCAGGCTGTCTGGGCGCTGAAGGCGGGGCCGGTCAGCCCGAGGTGGTACGCCACCTTCGTGGCCAGGAAGTCCTTCTCATGGTGCAGCGCGAGCTGGAAGCCGTCCGGCAGTCGGCCGGGGTCCGCCTCGCGCAGCAGGGACTGGAAGTAGGTGTTCTCCCCGGCGCCGGCCACCAGGCCCACCCGTGTGGCCGAGGTGTCCGCCACTCCGGCGTGCGCCAGGGCCTGCACGCCGGCCATCAGCAGGTGGCGCTGCTGGGGGTCCATCAGACGTGCCTCTTGGAGGCTGATGCCGAAATGGCCCGGGTCGAAGTCGAGCATGCCGTCGAGCGTGCTGTGCGCGCCGACGACTCCTTCCGGCGCGTCGATGCGGCGGATCCCGGTGCCGCCGGAGACCACCAGCTCCCAGAAGGCGGCCAGGTCCGGGGCGCCGGGCACCCGCACCGCCATGCCGACGACCGCGATCGGCTCGCCGGGTTCGGGGGTCCCGTCATTCGTCGCGGCCGATGGGGTGAGTGGCCGCGGGGCGCTGAGGTGGCGGGCCAGGGAGCGGACGGTGACGTGCTCGAACAGGTCCGCGACGCTGAAGCGTAGACCGAGTGCCGTGGTGCAGCGCAGGTGGAAGCGCATCAGGGCGAGACTGGAGGCACCCGCTTCGAAGAAGGTCTGGTCCGGTGCGATCGTCGACCCGGTGACCTCCTCGAAGGCGGCGGTGAGGCGCTCCTCCTCGGCCGACAGGCCCGTGCGGGCGATCGCGGAACGGCTTATCTCCTCCCCAGGTGCCCGGACGACCGCCTGCCGGTCCAGCTTGCCGCTGGGTGTGCGGGGCAGCCTCTCCAGCCTGCGGAAGCGGTCCACACGCACGTAGGAGGGCAGAAGGGCGGACAGATGTGCGGTCAGGTCGTCGGCGGACGGCGCTTCGCCACGGATTTCCAGGCCGGCCGTCAACCGGTCTCCCACACGTGTGACGACCGCGTTGACCACCGCCGGATGGCGCAGCAGGGCCGCCTCGACGGAGCCGAGTTCAAGCCGGTGCCCGCTCAGTTTGATCTGCTGGTCGTCGCGCCCCGCGTAGTGCAGCAGGCCCTCACCGTCGAAGAACGCCCGGTCACCGCTGCGGTAGAACAGGCCCGCGCCGGGCAGTTCGACGAAGCGGGTGTCGACGAGTGCGGGTTCGTCGAGGTAGCAGCGGGTGGTCATGGTGCCGCCGATCAGCAGCTCGCCGGTGCACCAGGTCGGGACCGGATCGCCCTGGGCGTCCACCACACGCAGATCGGCGCCGGCCACCGGGCGTCCGATGGCTGGCCGCTCGGGCCATTGCCCAGGATCTCCCTCCAGACACAGGGCGCTGACCACATGTGTCTCGGTCGGCCCGTAGTGATTGAACAGGCGTGCGCCGGGGAGTCCGGCGAACCAGCGCCGGATGCTGTCAGTGCACACCAACTGCTCGCCCGCGGTGACTATTTCACGCAGCCGGGAGGGATACCTGTTCAGACGGACGGCGTACTCGGCGAGCAGTTGCAGGGCCACGTAGGGCATGAAGATCCGCTCGGCGCCCACGGAGTCCAGCCGGTCCAGGAGCGCGGGCGCGTCCTGACGCCACTCGGGACGTATGAGCTGGAGGCTGCCACCTGTGCACAGTGTCCCGAAGATCTCCTGGAAAGACACGTCGAACGCCAGCATCGAGAACTGCTGGGTTGCCGCGGGGGCGTTCAGGCCGCCGGGACCGGACTGCCACCTGATCAGGTCGCACAGTGTGCGGTCGTGGATCTGCACGCCCTTGGGGACGCCGGTGGAGCCGGAGGTGAACAGCGTGTACAGGGGGCGGGCGCCGTCGTGTGACGGCGCGTCCACCGTGCGTCGGTCATCCGTGTGCCCGTCGTACGACGCACTCGTGCCGTCGCCCTTCCGCGGCGCCTGGTCCGCCGGTTCGACGAGGTGGCGCACCACACCGTCCGGGAGCAGCGTGTCCAGTGTCGGCGAGCTGTCCTGCGTGGTGAGGACGCACAGCGGGTCGATCTGTTCCAGGACGCGGCGCAGCACGTCGGCCGGGTAGGAGGGGTCGAGGGGGACGGCGGTGACGTTGAGCCTTGCCAGCGCCAACAGCGCCACCACGTGTTCGGCGGAGGGGTCCAGGTACAGGGCCGCCCGGCAGGGGCTGCTGTCTGCCGGGATCGGGTAGCGGTCGGCGAGTTCCGTGGCGAGGGCTTCGGCGCGTGCGTCGAGGGCCGCGTAGCTCAGGGTGTCGCCGTCTGCCGTGACGACGGCGGGGGCGTCCGGAGTACGGGCGACCTGCCGGCCGAAGCCTTCGGCGACCGTGGTGAAGCCGGGTTCCGTTGCGGGTCCGCGCCCGTGCTCCGGAAGGGACCGCCGGTACGGCACGACGAGGTCACGAGCGGTGGAGCGGCCACCGGCCGCGAGCGCGTCCACGCCCCGCCGGAACAGTTCCGCCATGGCCTCGATGTCTTCGCCGGTGAACCGGTCCTCGGCGTACTCCCACAGCACGTCGAGTCCGTCCGCGTGCTCGACCACGGAGACCGTCATCGGGCACTTGGCCTCCGGTGCCGCCCACCACAGGGGTTGCTGGGCGCAGCCGGGCAGCCGCAGCGCACCGAAGTCGGTGTTCTCCAGGACGAACAGGAAGTCGAACGGTGTGCTGTCGCCGACGCCCTCCCAGCCGGTCAGGACGTCTGCGAGCGCCACGTCCTGGCGTCCCAGTACCTGCCCCGTATCGGTCTTGGTGCGGGCGAGGTGTGAGCGTAGGTCCTCACCGGGCACGACGGTCAGAGGCAGCAGCACGGTGTTCGCCATCATGCCCGCGCTGTTCTCGAACTCGCGTACCTGGCGGTTGGCGACCGGGGCGGCGATGCGTGGGCGGAGCAGGCCGGTCACACCGTACAAGCACCAGGAGAAGACACTCAGCAGGACCTGGAACCGGGTCAGTCCGAACTCGGCGCTCAGCTGGTCCACCTGGGCCCGCCGAACGACGTCGAGCGACGTGTGCAGCAGGTGCGCCCGCGGTGCCGGACCCGTGTCCCGGGCGGGCAGCGGCTCCTGCGGCTCCTCCAAACCCTGGTAGAAGGCGAGCAGTTCATCCCGCCGCACCTGGTAGGCCGTGCTCGCGAACCGGTCGCTCTGCCAGACCGCGAAGTCCAGTGGGGTCGGAGCGGGGACCTCGTGCCGGCCGTTTTCGGCATAGGCGGCCGACAGGTCGTGCAGCAGGATGCTCAACGACCAGCCGTCCACGGATATGTGGTGCAGGTGCAGCAGGAGAGTGCCGCCGCCCTCACGCGGCAGCCAGCAGGCCCGGAGCATGCGGGGGACGGCGAGGTCGAAGGGCTCGGCGAAGAAGGTGTCGGCGAAGGCGTGCGCTTCCTCCTCGTCCCAGGCCCGCTGGGGGCCCGGTTCGTGCCAGGGGTCGTACGGCTTGCCGACGGTCTGCTCCAGGCCGTCCAGCCCGAGGCCGAAGCTCGTCCGCAGCGACTCATGACGTGCCACCAGGCTGCGCAGCGCTTGCCGGAGGGCAGTGGTGTCGACGGGTCCGTCCAGGCGGAAGGCCTGGTTGACGGAGTAGGCCCGGGAGCCCGGGGTGTGGCGCTGTACCAGCCACAGCCGCTGTTGTTCGCTGGTGGCGGGCGCCGAGCGGGCACCGGAGACCACCGGTGCCGGCAGGGCGCTCTCCTCGCCGGGACGGACCATGGTGAGGGACCGGGCGACGGTGGCCAGGTCGCCGTGAAGGACGGCCGCCTGAGTCAGCTCGCGGCCCCATCGCTGTCGTACGGCGAAGCAGAACCGAAGCGCCTTCAACGAGTCACCGCCGCTGGCGATCCACCGGTCGCCGAGCCCGAGACCGGTGGTGCCGAGTATCTCCTCGGCCAGTTCGACGACCCGGCGCTCGGTCTCCGTCGCGGGCGGTCCGTCGGAGTCGGAGGCGGCGGCCCGCCAGGGCTGGTCGGCCTGCCGCAGCAGGGCGGCCCGGTCGACCTTGCCGTTGGCGTTGAGCGGCAGCTCAGCTACGAGATGGATCTGGTGGGGGCGCATGTAGGCGGGCAGGTGGGTCGTCAGGTGGCTGGTGAACTCCTCGTAGGACAGCTCCTGACGGAGGACGACGAACGCCAGCAGTTCGTTGGGACCCTCCTGGCCCGCGCGGTGCGTGCACACGTAGGCCCGCTGGACCGCCGGGTGGGTGAGAACGTGCCGTTCCACCTCGCCCGGCTCGATCCTGAAGCCACGGACCTTTACCTGGCGGTCGGTTCGTCCGACGTACTCCACCAAACCCTCGTTGTCGGCCCGTACGAGGTCACCGGTGCGGTAGTACGGCTCCTCACCACCGTCGAGCCACGGAAGCCGTACGAAACGCCGCTCGGTCTCCTCGGGAAGGTTGCGGTATCCGACGGCGAGTCCGGCTCCGCTCAACAGGAGTTCGCCGACCTCACCGGGCGCGGCGACCCGTTCCCGGCCCGGTACGACCAGGACCGCACCGCTCTGCGGCAAGGGGCGGCCGATCGGCACCACGTCCCCGTCGAAGTCCCGCGGGATCGGATGGCACAGGGCGAAGGTGGTGGACTCCGTCGGCCCGTATATGTTGAACAGACGGGTGCCGCTGTCGGCGTTGTCCCGGTACCAGCGGCGCATCACCTGAGGGTTGAGCGGCTCACCGCCCACAAGAACCTCGCCGGCCGTGGCGAAGCAGTCCGGCACAGCCGTGACCATAGCGTCGAACAGCGCCGTGGTGATGAAGACGGTGTCCACGCGCTCGTGCCGCAGTGCGGCGGCGAACCGCTCGGGAGTCTGCACGTCCGAGTCGCTCAGGATCACGCAGCAACCGCCGGTCAGCAGGGGCGCCCAGACTTCGAAACTCAGCGCGTCGAACGCCGGATTGGCCAGGCAGGCATAGCGCAGACCGGGGTCGACGCGGATGTAGCCGGGTTGTGCCAGTCGCCGGACTCCGGCGTCACGGACCTCGACTCCTTTGGGCTGCCCCGTCGTTCCGGAGGTGTAGAACAGGAAGGACACCTCGCCGGGGACGGACGGTGCCTCTACGGCGGCAGCGCTATCAGGAAGTTCGGGCAGGAGGCTGTCCGCGGCGAGCGCCTTCACGTCCTGCGGGATCCCGGTGACGCTCTCGAGCGTCTCGTACACCGTGGCGACCGCGGCGGAGTCCCGGAGGATGAAGCGACGCCGTTCGGCGGGGCTCTGTGTGTCGAGGGGCACGACCTGCGCCCCCAGCCGCAGAATGCCCAGCATCACGCAGACCAGCCGCCACGACCGCGGCAGCGCCACCGCCACGGCCTGCCCCGCGGTGACGCCCCGGCGCCTCAGCTCCTCGGCGACGGTGGCGGCCGCCCTGTTCAACGTCGCGTAGTCGAGGCTGACTTCGCCGTCGACGACCGCCTCGGCGTGTGGTGTGCGAAGGGCTCGGCGGTGAATCTCAAGGGCTATCCCGGTTGGGGCGCTCACGTCCTCGGCCACGCCGGTGGGGGACGTTTCCACGCGCGGTTTCATCGTGCCTCCGACGTGCCTGAAGGTGTTGTGCGTTCCGTGTCGCCCTGGCCGGCGGCGGACGTCATCCGGTGCAGTTCGGCGGTGAGTACGGCGGCGACGCGGGGCAGTTCGTCGCTCTCCAACATGTCCCAGTGGCCGCAGGCAACCGGCTCGACCACGAACTCACCGCTGACCCGCTGGCGCCAGAACGCGCGTAGACGAGCGGCACCCTCGCCGTTCGCGTCCTCGTCCTCCACGGCCGTCGCCTGCATCAGCACGGTACGGGCGGGCGATTCGGGTACGGCGTAGTCACGCGCCGTCTCGCGATGGTGGTTGTAGACGTTCAGGTACCGGGCTACCTGGTCGTCGTCGATACCCGGGTACATGCCGTTGAAGCGCACCAGCTTCTCCCGGAACTCCTCCATGCCGACCGGCGCGATCGCGGCGCGCTGCTCGTCGTCCTGGGCACCGTGGGTGTCGAGGAGGACCACGCTGACCTTGTCGTGTCCGGCCGCCACCAGACGGCGGCCCATCTCGTACGCGATCAGACCGCCGTAGGAGAGCCCGCACAGCACGAGTGCCTCGTCGGCGCCGGGATCGACGAGTCGCAGGTACTCCTCGGCCATCGCCTCGACACCGGGCAGGGTGGGCTCGCCGGGATTGATACCGGGCGCCTGAAGCCCCACCACGCCGATGTCGTCGGCCAGTTCGGCGGACAATGGCAGGTAGCAGAACGCGGTGCCGCCGGCGGGGTGCACACACACCACACGCTGCCGGTCGCTACCCGCACGGAATTCGACCAGGTTGCTGCGTTCCGTGGACCGCGCGGCATCGCCTCCGCCTCCGCGCACCCGCTCGGCGAGCGCCTCGATGGTGGGGTGCAGCATGACGTCCCGGACGGCCAGGGCGACACCGAGTTCCTCCTGGACAGCAGACGCCATCTTGATCGCCGATATCGAAGTGCCGCCCAGCTCGAAGAAGTTGTCACCGATTCCGATGTCCGGGTGCAGCAGTACCCCGCGCCAGACCCGGTAAAGCGCCATCTCCACATGGTCACGGGGCGCGGCCGTGTTGACCCGCTCCGTGCGGACTCCTGCCGCTGCGCGCAGCACCTCCGTCCGGTCCACCTTGCCGCTGCGGTTCAACGGCAGTCGCGGGAACTCGGCCACCACGGAGGGGATCATGTAGTCCGGCAGACGGTCCTTGAGGGCCGCTCGCCACTCGTACGACATCCGCGTGCCCTCGGCGTCACATCCCACACCGGCGATCAGGTAAGGGCCACCGGGTGTCTCGCGATCGGCCAGGACGACGGCCTCCCGCACCCCGGGGACCGCCAGCAGCGCCGCCTCGACCTCGCCGGGTTCGATACGGAAGCCGCGCAGCTTGAGCTGTTCGTCGCGGCGGCCGACGTACTCGGCGTTGCCGTCCGGCAGCCAACGCGCCAAGTCGCCGGTGCGGTAGAGGCGTTCACCGGGGACGAACGGGTCGGGCACGAAGAGTTCGTCGGTGAGGTCGGGGCGGTTCAGATATCCACGGGCCAGACTCGCTCCACCGAGGTAGACCTCTCCGGCAACTCCCACGGGTACCGGGCGCATTCGGTCGTCGAGCAGGTACAGGCGTGTGCCACGCAGGGGCCGCCCGATGGGACACGACCGCTCGTACGGCTGCGGGTCGGTGTAGGCGGTGGAGTAGAGCGTGGCCTCGGTCGGGCCGTAGCCGAAGCAGATGCGCAGGCCGGGCAGCAGCTCACGCATACGGTGCAGGGTGCTCTCAGGCAGGGATTCCACTCCGGTGAGGAGCTGACGCAGGCTTGATCCGGCCAAGCGTGTGGCCGGATCCTCGCCGATCCACAGGACGTAGGACGGGGGCAGAAACGCCTGGGTGACCCTGCGTTCGCGCATCCAGTCCATCAATGCCCGGGGGTCACCACGGAGTTCGTCGGGAACGAGGTGGAGCACGGCGCCGGTGGTCAGCGGGACGAGGAGTTCGTGCACCGACGCGTCGAAGCCGATGCTCGACCAGGCTGAGGACGCCTCGCCGGGGGCATCCCCCATGAGGTCACGCCAGTGGTCGAGGAGATTGACGACGCTGCCGTGCGTCACCGCCACGCCCTTGGGCCGACCGGTCGAGCCCGAGGTGTAGATGACGTAGGCGAGCCGAGTCAGGTCCATGTCGATGGTCGGTGCCTCGTCATGCGTCCCCGCTGCCTCCACCTTCGCCAGGTGCTCCCACAGCTGTCCGTCGCCCTCCGTGGTGTCCCCCTGATCGGTCAGCACGAGGACCGGTGCGGCGTCGCTCACCATGGCGGTGAGCCGCTCCGGGGGCTGGCCGGGGTCGAGAGGCAGATAGGCGGCTCCGGACTTAAGGATCCCGAGCACACCGATGACGAATCCGGCCGTACGTCCGGCGTGCAGGCCCACCACACGGTCGGGGCCGGCACCGCGGGCGATCAACGCATGGGCGAGACGGTTGGCCCGGCGGTCGAGCGTCGCGTAGTCCAGTTCCGTGTCGTCGGCCACCACCGCACACTGCTCGGGTCGTTCGCGGACCTGCGCGGCGAAGCGCTCCAGCACGTCCGCCGATGCCGGGTCGGCCACGGTGGGCCCTGTGCTGAAGGTGGCGAGGAGTACCCGCTGCTCTTCCTCGTCGAGCAGCGTCAGGTCGGCGATCTCGGCATCGGGCCGCTCGGTCATCAGACGCAGCACGCGCAGGAACTGACGTACGCACCGTTCGATCGTCGCCCGGTCGAACAGCGCCACCGCGTAGTCGATCTCCCCGGTGAGGTGCCGGCCCTCGTCGGCCAGGGCCAGGACCACGTCGAACTTCGCGGGTACGTGGGCGGCGTCCTCCCGCAACTCGACCTCCAGACCCGGGAGTTCGAATTCCCTCCGCATGGAGGGGACCCAGGCGAACGCGGTCTGGAACAGGGCCGTGTAGGCGGGACTCCGCGGTGGGTTGACCAGTTCGACGACTCGCTCGAAGGGGAGGTCGACGTGCTTGAGGGCGTCACGGATCCGCTGGTTCACCCGCTTCAGGGCGTCTTTGACACTGGGTGAGCCGGAGAGGTCCGCGCGCAGGGCGAGGGTGTTGACGAAGAAGCCGATCAGACCCTCGACGTCGCCGCCTCGGCGGTTCGACGTGGGGGCGCCGACCACGATGTCGTCCTGCCCGGAGAGCAGGGACAGCAGTACGGACCAGCCGGTGAGGACGGTCGCGTAGAGGGAGACATCGTTGTCAGCGGCCAGCGCGCGCAGGGCTCGCGTCAGGTCCTCGTCGACAGTCACGGGCAACCGGTCGCCGTGGAAGTCCTGTTCGGGCGGGCGGGGCCGATCGGCGGGCAGGGAGATCACGGCCGGGGTGTCGGCCAGTGCGCTGGTCCAGTAGTCGGAGTGTGAGGCGGGCTCGTCTCCCGACATCCACTCCCACTGCCGGCGCGTGTAATCGCTGTACTGCCAGGTCAGTTCGGGCAGCGTGACGTCCTGTCCCTGCTGAAGCGCGGAGTACACCAGGCCCAGCTCTCTCAGCAGCAGGGAGCGAGACCAGCCGTCGAAGACGAGGTGATGCACCGTCAGGATAAGTACGTGATGGTGTGGTTGGAGCGCTATCAGGCAGCCGCGCGCCATGGGCTCCTCGCCCAGGCGGAACGGGGTGCTCTCCACCTCCAACCGTATTCGGGTGAACCGTTCGGGCCCGTCCGGCAGTCCCGTCAGATCCTCGAAGGTCACGGGGAACCCCGTGTCCGGCGGATCGACGACTTGAAGGGCCGAACCCTCGGAGGGGACCAGCCGGGTGCGCAGGGCCTCGTGCCGGGCCGCGAGCAGATGCAGTGCTTTGATGAGCAGGTCTCTGTCCAGCGGTCCCCGGATATCGAAGGGCATCGGCTCGTTGTAGGCGGCGCTGGCATCTCCGTCCATGCGCGCCATGACCCACAGACGTTCCTGCGCCAGTGACAAAGGCGCGGATTTCGTCTCTTCGTCGGAATGAGTGCTGACTGCGATCCGGGGTAAAGACACGGATTACCCTTCACGAGAAGAGAACGCGGCGGAAAACAGTTCCAGGCGTTCCCGGAGTATCAGTGGTTCACGCGATCCAGCACGAGCGTGCCGGAATGGTCACCTTCGCGCGGCTTCAGATCGACGTCCGGAATGTGTGCGTTGCAATCGAAGTAGGGCGAAAGTAATGCCTACGGGTCCAGGTCCTTCCAGGGGGCCCCAACTGGGGCGATCGGCTGTCCAGCCTGGTCAGCGCGCGCTTGGCTGCCGTGCGAGCAACACGGAGCGCGGGCCGTTCCGGATTTCGAACCGGACTTTCACGGACTCGGTGAGGGCTCACGCAAGCTTCTGAGAATCGCCATCTGTCTACCAGAACTCCGTAAAGTTTCGCGAAATGTATGCGACGTGACGGTTGCGGACGCTTCTGTTTGCTCGGCCACCCTTGCGGTGGCTGATTTCCGTTGTTGCTAAATGTGCTCCGATTGAAGGGTGGTCAACCGTGACCCACGTCACACCCAATCGGTAAGGGAACCTTGTTCGCGCTAGGCGTGCGACATTAAGGGGTTTGCCCGGAGATAGTGGACGACAATAGGTCAATGGTTCACCTCGGCCGTGCCGCGCGCGCCTCGTCGGGGATGGCGTATCCGGAGACAGAGGGCCATCGCAAGGTCATGACCACGGAGTCGTCCTCGGCGAACCAGGAGTGATCCACCCCCTGGCCCCAGACGACGTAGTCGCCCTGTCGCTCCAGCAGCACGCTGCGGCCGGGGAACTCCATACGGAAGCGTCCTGTGATGAGAACCAGCAGAGCTGTCCGTACCTCGCCCTGCACCCACTGTGCTCGTTGCTCACCGCGTGGATGGACACCCCATTTGACCTCGACGGCGTCACTGTGTCGGGGATCGCCCTGCTCCTTGAAGTGCCCGAGCAGCCATCCCTGGTTCCCTGCCGCGTCGCTGCCCGCATTGCCTACGTACACGCCGTCATCCATGAACCCGAACGGTAGCAACCGAGGGTGCGGTGTCAGCCGCAGCGCGGTCAACTGCGGGGCCATGGTCCCCACATGGCGAAGCCCCGGACGGGTTCACCCCGCCCGGGGTCCCCTCGCCCGGATCGGTCCGGGCACTGCGGGCCGGCCTCGTTCACCGCGACGCGTCGACCAACCAGCGTGCGGCCACCTCCGCTCCGTCGGTGCGGAGCCGGCTTCCCAGCGACTTCGCGCGCGCCCGGGTCTCGGGTGCCAGAGCAGCCTTGAGCGCGATGCCCAGGGATTCGACGGTCGTGGTCGGAGCGTCGAGGGCCGCACCGAGGCCCAATGCCGCCACCTGGCCGGCCCAGTACGGGTTGTCCGACAGCCGGAGCGGTATCACCACCTGCGGCGCGCCCGCTCGGGCCGCCGTCAGCGTCGTACCCGCGCCGCCGTGGTGGACCACAGCGGCCACCTTGCCGAACAGGTTCTGATGGTTGGCCTCGCCGATGGCGAAGCAGTCGTCCCCGCCGTCGATGAGATCCAGGTCGGCCCAACCGCGGGACACGAGCACGCGGTGCCCCTGTGCGCGGATCGCCTCGACGGCCATGCCGCCGATGCCTTCGGCCGGGGACATGCTGCCGAAGCCCACATAGACCGGCGGGGTGCCCGCGTCCAGGAACCCCGCCAGGTCCGCCGGGAGGGGTCGTTCGTCCGCGAGGGTCCACGCGCCTGGCTGTACGACGTCGAGGCCTGGGGTCTCCCGCCACGATCCCAGGATTGGGTCCGCCGCCAACCATGGATGGTCGGTGAGGATGTGATCGCGCACGTTGTCCACCGTCGGCAGGCCGAGCGCCACCCGGTGACCGTTGAGTGCCTCGCCGAACTGCGCGTCGACGTTCTGGGCGTCCAACTCCCACAGTGTCCGGTTGTCGGCGGCCTCGGGCTCCGGCCAGCCCGGCCGCGGCGGTGGCGCGTGGTACGGCGACGGCAGGTGGACCGCCGCATAGCTCACGTACACGTAGGAGATACCCGCGGCCTCGGCCACGGATCGCGCGGCGACCTGCCCCAGACCTGCCGCCACCACCACGTCACATCCGTCGAACGCCGCAGGGAAGGCGTCGAACTGCGTCTCGACCAACTCGTTCCTGTAGCGGGCCAGGTCCGTCGCCGAGGGCAGGGTCTTCCCGCGCATCAACTCCCTGACAGGTAGCCCGACCGGCACCAGCTGCACCCCGATACCCGCGAGCCGCTCGGCGAACTCCTCGTCCGGCGGGGCGCACATCCGCACTTCCGCGCCGAGCGCCCGTAGCCGTACCGCGAGTGCCACCAGCGGTTCGACGTCGCCACGTGTCCCGTATGTAGACAACAGCACCCGCATTCAGCGTCCTCTTTCGTCGGGTCTTCCATGCGTTTCTGTCGTTTCCGCCCAGGCTCTGGGGTGTTGGCGGGCGGCGGCGACACGTCGATCGTCGGAAATGATCGGCAGCAGTGTAGGTCGCGTGTCGGCCAGGGTAGGCGATGGTCGCCTCGCATCCTCGCGCCTGGTTGCGATGGTCAACTCGGCTATTTCGCAGCAGACTTGTGCCATCGGGAGGTATCGGGAACAGTCAGCGCGGTGGCTACGGTGCGCGTGGGGCTGGAGGTTCAGCTTCGGTCGGCTCTGGGCAGTCTGTGCTCGGCGAGGTGTGCAAGTTCCCCCATCGTCCACACGACCGGAGTGCCACTCGATGCAGAGTTCGTCCACACCCGTACCTGATGTTTCGGTCATCCTGCCCTGTGCGGGATACGGATCACGTTTCGGGGCGCCCTACCCGAAGGAGTTGCACTGTCTGGCTCCTGGGGTCACCGTGCTGGACCGCAGCCTGGAAGCCGTCGTCGAACTCGCCAAGAGCGGACTCAATGTGCGCCTGGTCGTCGTGTTCGGAACGCACAAGCTGGAGACGGTAAGTTATCTCGTTCGCTATGCCGACACCTTTCAGATGGTCTTCGTCTACCAGGACGAGTCGGTCGGACCTGGTCTCGACGGGGCCATCCGGTCCGCCCTGCCGATGACACAGGGGCCCGTGGCCCTCGTGCTTCCCGACATCGTTGTCGTGGGGTCGGACACGCCCGGCAAGCTCCTTGACGCCTTACGGCAGGTGGAGGTGGCGGGCTGGAGCGTAGTGGCCGCCAAGGAACGGGATCACGACATTCTCCGGCAGATGGGCGCGTTGGCCGTGACCGAGACGGAAGGCGTTCTGACCGTGGGGGCGGCCACCGACAAGCCTGCGGATCCCTCGGGATTCAACGCGTTCTGGGGCATGGTGGCCGTCACCGAGACCGAGGCGCACAAGCTGCCCGACGTCGTGGGCATAGGAACGACCAACCCGTTGGCCGGTGCGGTCGCTCTCATGGTGGAGGGGATCGTCAACTACAACACGCCCGCGGGCTGACTTCCTGCGCGTCGACGCGTTCGTGCGCGGTGGGCACGGCGCACGCGCGATGTCCTGAGCGGCTTCTCCGCGAAGGGGCGTCCAGCAGAGGGATCGCCTTCATGTCTGCACGGCCGGTCCCCTCCCGCACCGTCCTCCCCGGCGAGCAGGTCCAGGGCGGTCCGGCCGCGGTCGGGCAGTAGCTGTTGCGGCCGTCCCGTCGGCCGTACGCGAGCGGGCCCCGCGTCTGCGCACACCTAGTCCGCGAGAAGCCGGGTGAGGGCGACCCGGGAGCGGACTCCGAGTTGGGTGAAGACGTTCCGCAGGTGGTACTCGACCGTGCGTGTGCTGATCGAGAGCTGCCGGGCCACCTCGCGGTTCGTGGCGCCTCCGGCGACGGAGCGGGCGATGCGCAACTGCTGGGGAGTGAGCAGGCTCAGTGGTCCGGGTCCGGGTGTGCCGGCGGGCGGCGCCTCACCCGCCGCACGCAGTTCCGCGCGGGCGTGGTCGGTCCATACGTCCGCGCCGCTCTGCTCGAACCCCATGACGGCGGAGCGCAGTTGGACCCTGGCCTCGCCGGGTCGGCGCCTGCGCCTCAGCCACATCCCGTACGCGAGATGCGTCCGGGCGTGTTCGTAGGGGCCGTTGGCCTTCTCGTGCCGCGCGAGGGCCTCGGCGAACAGTTCCTCGCTCCGCTCGTCACCCGCCACGAGCGCCCGGCAGCGCGACAGCAGCGCCGGCGCCTGCGGGTCGGCACCCATGGCCGCCCAGACGGCGTACTGGTCGATCACCTCTCCCGCTTCGACGTCGTGACCCGCGAGCACGGCGGCTTCGACGTAGCAGGGAACCGTCATCACCCACAGTCCGAAATGCCCTTGCCGCGGGCCGCTGTGGACGAGCGGGGCGAGCCGTGCGGCGGCATGCTCCGCATTGCCGTTCCCGAGGTCGGCGCGGGCCTGTGCCCACTCCGCGAGCGTGCTCGTCTGACTGAGTCCGTGGGCGTGGGCGGTGCGCAGTGCCGCCTGGGCGTGCGTGGCGACAGTCGCCGCCCCGCCCGCGATCGAGGCGGCCAGCGCCAGCACGGCCGACAGCCCTGCCGCCACGTTCCGCTGCCCGTGCTCGCCCACCGCCTCCAGGCCGGCCTCGGCGTGTACGCGGGCCTGGTGGTAGCTGCCCTCCCGCAGTTCGGCGTACGCGAGATGCTCCAGGACGCGGGGAACGAGAGCCGTCGCTCCGTCGGCACGGGCGGTGGCCAGCGCGACGCCGAGCACATGGCGTGCCGTCGCGAGGTCGCCCAGCATGAGCGCGATCGTGCCGGCCGACATCAAGCCCGGTACCTCGGTCTGAGCCGTCAGCACGCCGAGTACGGGACGGAGGAGGGCGTTGGCGCGGTGGAAGTCCCCGTCCACCAGGCAGCGCATGCCGTCGCGGTAGGTCCGCCAGAGGGTGTCGGCCGGGCCGCGGTCATCCGCGTCGTGCACGACAGCGCTTCGGGGCCCGAGGGGGGTGCACAGCTCGTCGAGAGCTCTGCGGTAGCCGTCACGATCACCGCCTGCCCAAGCCGCGAGCGTGGCGTGCACGCAGGCCGTGCGTGAGCGGGCGGGGTCGGCCGTACGCAGGGTCGTGGAGGTGAGCAGCAGCAGGTTGTACGCGTCGGAGACCGGGCCGTCCCGCAGCAGCAGGAGACCTTGGCTCATCTCCGCGTGCGCCTGCGGGAGTTCGTCGCCGACAGGGGGAGTGGCCCGGTGGTCGGAGTCCTCCCGGGTCGCTTCATGGCCCACGTGCACCACCGTTCCCTGTGGCCTCGCTGTGCCGAGCGTAGCGAGCGACGGATCTGCTCGGGCGCGATTCCCCGTATTGCTCGACCTGCCGTTCGGCAAGAGGTTGACCGGTGGGCGACTGGTGATTCCACTGATACGCACGGGGCGCGGCGCTTCCTACGTTGCTGTTGCGCTCGACGAACAGGTCCGAACGGATGCCTCGGGAGCGCTCGTACCACCGCTCAGGAAAGAGGTACTCCCATGTCTCACCGCGCATCACGCCGTCGGCTCACGATCGTGTCCGTGGCCGCCGCAGGTGCTCTCGGCGCCGCCGGACTCACGCTCCTGCCGTCGATGGCCTCCGCCGCCCCGTGCTCCGACGTCGAGGTCGTCTTCGCACGCGGCTCCGGCGAGGCCCCGGGGCTCGGCATCACGGGAGCACCGCTGGTGCGGAACATCAAGAGCGGGCTGCCCGGCAAGACGGTCACCTCCCACGCCGTCGACTACGCGGCGAACTTCTCGCAGACCAGCGCCGGACCGGGCGCCACAGAGATGACGGACCACGTCCGGTCCACCGCCGCGAACTGCCCGAACACCTCGTTCGTTCTCGGCGGCTACTCCCAGGGCGCCAGCGTCACCGACATCGCCCTCGGTATCCGTACGACGCTGGGCAGGGGCCGGACCATCCCCACCGACCTGGCTCCCAAGGTCAAGGCCGTCGTGGTCTTCGGCAACCCGCTGCGGCTGTCGGGGCGGACCATCAACTCGGCCGGCGGGCTCTACGGCGCGAAGGCGAAGGAATTCTGCAACACCGGCGACCCGGTGTGCGGCAACGGCCGCAATACGGCGGCACACCTCACCTACCACGTCAACGGCAGCGTACAGACGGGGGCGCGCTTCGCCGTCGACAAGATCAACCTCGGCTGAGCCGGATCGGGCCGCCCCGCTCCACGCGGGCGGCCCGACGGCGGGACCACGCCAGTACGGTGCGATGTACCGCGAACTGACATGGTTCAGTTCCTGATTTCCTGGGGTTGCCACCTCTCACGGTTCTCCAGGGCCCCGGGGAGAGTCACGTTCGTCCGGTTTGGTCGAGGGATTCCGTGGAGGGTGAGGGCGGCTTCGGGGTGGGTGTCCAGGATTCCGGGTCAAGGCCCACGGCAGGGTGATCCTTCCCGTTGTTCACCTGGACTGTTGGACGGCGTCGATGTTTCCGACGAATTCGAGAATGACCTTCGCCAACTCGTCGGGGGCCTCCATCGCGGCATAGTGGCCTACGCCGTCGAGTGATACCGAGTCCACTTCGGTGGCCGTGGCCTGGGACATGGTGCCGGCCGTGAAGGGACCTCCGCCCGCGCCGACCGCGAGTACGGGCACGTTCAGGCCGTGTGTGTCGGCGAGAACCTTGATTTCGGGGCCCTCCCGCAGCATCGACTGGTAGAGGCCGATCGCTCCGCGCCAGCCGTCGGGGCGCGCGTAGGTGCGGGCGAACTCCTCGATGTCGGCGTCAGTGATCGCTCCGGGAGTCGTGCTCAAGGCGGGGAATGCGAACTGTCCGAGGAATTCGCGCTCGCGGCCTGCCAGGAGCATCTCGGGGATGCCGGGGGCGGCGAGAACGCCGATGTGCCAGGCTCCGCCGTGGGTGACGTCGGCCAGCATTTCGAGGCCGAACCCCGGCAGGCCCATCTCGATCGCGGTGAAACTGAGGACGTTCTGCGGGTGGGTGGTCGCCAGGCGGAAGACGGTCGCCCCGCTGATGTCCTGCCCGGTGAGGTGGACCGGGCCGACGTCGAGATGTTCGATGAGGAGGTGCAGGTCCTCGGCCGAGGTCGTGCTGTCGTACTGACCAGGTCCGTTGTCGGAGTCGCCGAAGCCGCGCAGGTCGACGGCGAAGACTCGGTGGGTCTGCGCAAGGAGCGGGATGAGCTTGTGAAAAGTCCACCAGGTCTCGGGAAACCCGTGGACCAGGAGGACCGGCGATCCGCTGGTTCCCGCCGCCGCGTAGTGCAACCGGGTTCCGTTGACCTCCGCGCGGTGGTGCGTGATCCCCGGAAGTGTGCGGCCAGTAGGCATGGCGTCCATTGCTTCTCCTCATTTCGACAACCTTGTTGTCCATGACGTTAGACAACAAGGTTGTCGTTGTCCAGCTCGTGGCCGTATTCTTCTTCCATGTCACGATCCGGCGCTGATCTCGCACTGCTCCTGCTCGGAGGCTTCCGCTCGCTGGTGGACGCCGCGACCGCCGAACTGGCCCGCCGCGGCTACGAGGACGTGCGTCCCGTCCACGACTTCGCCATGCGGGCCATCACCGCCGGTGCGGACAACGCTTCAGAACTGGGCCGACGCCTGTCGGTCTCCAAGCAGGCAGCGGCGAAAACCATCGCGGTGCTGCAGGAACGCGGATACGTGGCACGCGACACGGACCCCCTGGACGCCCGCCGCAAACGCCTTCAGGTCACCGCACTCGGCTTCGAGGTGCTGCGACAGGGTGAAGCGATCTTCGACGAGTTGCGCGACCAGTGGGAGCGGCAGATCGGCTCTGCCGAACTCGCGAGCCTTGAGACGCACTTGGCGGCGCTGCTTGGCGCCCAGCCCGTGCGCCTGGACGCACCCGGCTGGATCGCGCAAGACCTCGGCGAGTCGGTGTAGCCGGGAACCGTCGGTCTACCGCCCGCAGGCATCCAAAGTGGAGTGACTTGCCGCGTCCGGATCTCGCCCCTGAGGCATAACCGTGCGCACCGCACCGCCCGAGGCGAACGTCACCCAAGCGCCAACGCTCCCTGGGACGGTCCTCTCCTGACGACCTATGCCGGTTCCGACGGGGTGGCATGCACACCAGCCCTGGATGGCAACAGGAAGGTGATGCGTGCCTGCGCGTGGATCCGGACCAGTTGTCAGGGCGCGGTAATCCGTTCGCCGACTGCACACCCGTCCTCCGCCGCCGTCCCCGCCGGTCAAAGGCGGAGGCGGGGCGGGGCGATCGCGAGGGGCAGGTTCCCGTTCAGGGATACGAGACCACCGTGGACGGCACCGTGGACGTGCCCGATGTGGGTGCCCCGATGTCGTTGACGACGTGGGCGTACTGACCCGCACCGCCGAGCGAGACGGCGAGGAGGTGGTGCAAAGCGGCCGTCGCCGAACTGCGCCGACTCCTGCTGCCGGAACACCTCGTCCAGCTCGGCCTGGATCCCGGCGATGGACGGGTCGAAGACGATCACGTTCGGGCCGAGGTCGCCGCCGCCGGGAAGGGCACGGGCGGCTTTCGTCGCCGTGGAGGCGGCCGACGCGGATGAGGACAGTCCGGACAGAGCGGAACCGGTCGCCACGGCGGCTGCGGCACCGAGAACGGTTCGACGGCCCACGGAGGGGTGGGAGTTGGGGGGGATCCATCGGGGAAGCGGGCATGAGGGCGGCTCTCCCGGTTCAGGAAACGAACGGCGGGGGAGTGGGGGAGCGCTCTCTCGCCGTTGCATGCTTCATCCGTGTGAACCGCGCGTCAAGAGTTGCGACCGGAGTCAAGGAGGTTGTGACTCACCACCCAGTAAGTCCTGCAACTACAGGCGCATTTGACGGTCTTTCACCCACCTGATGGCCGATCTTCCGCTCGGTGGCGTGTTCAAGAGGTATTCGAGAGAAACCCAGCCGCCCCTTCCGTCGGATCCCTTGACACTCTTGCACCCCGCCTCAACACTCCGTCACGGGAGAGCGCTCTCCCATTGATCTCCCGCTTCCGCGGCTCCGTCTCATGGGCCGCCCCCACACACGCAGTTCCCCCATCGACGTCTTCAGGAGGTCTCCATGCCACGGAGATCGCGGATCGTCTCAGGAACCCTGATCGCCGGCGCCCTACTGCTGACCTCGCTCGGTCTGGGCGGTGTCGCGGCCACCGCCGGCACTTCCACACCGCCGAACGATGCGACAGCGGCGTCCACCGCCCAGCACGCGGGCCACACCATGGCGGTGTCGACCGCCGCCTCCCCGGAGGACCCCGACGGTGACGGCTACATCCCCGCGAACCCGCCGGTGACCGGCGTTCAGCCGTCCACGAACGAACCGCCCCACCGCTACTTCCACGAGTTCCAGGCCAACTGTTCGGTGAGCCACACCAAGCCGGACGACCCGATCGTCTACCCGCAGCAGCCGGGCAAGTCCCACGACCACACCTTCATGGGCAACCGGTCGACGAACGCGAACAGCACGACGGACTCGCTCGGCGGGGCCACCACCACCTGCAACGCGCCCGGTGACAGGTCGGGCTACTGGATGCCCACCCTCTTCAAGGGGGACCAGCCCGTACGGCCCGTCGGCCCGCAGGTCATCTACTACAAGGCGGGCGTCACCGACTACACGAGCGTGCGTCCCTTCCCCAAGGGGCTGCGGTTCCTCGTGGGTAGCCCGACCCAGACCCGTGAGGAGTTCCGCGGTCACCGCGGCTTCGTCGAGGGCTGGGAGTGCGGCGACAGCTTCTTCAACGTCGACTTCCCGGCAAACTGCCCCAGCCGTCCGGACGTTCAGCTCAACATCCGTTTCCAGGCGCCCAGTTGCTGGGACGGCCGGTATCTGGACACACCGGACCACAAGAGCCACATGGCCTATCCCGTGGTCAATCCCGGAACGAACAACAACATCTGCCCCGCGAGCCACCCGGTCGCCCTGCCGATGGTCGAGTTCAAGATGGCGTTCCCCGTCAACGGCGATCTCTCCCAGGTGAGGCTGGCCAGCGGACCGAGCTGGTCGTTCCACTACGACTTCTTCAACGCCTGGGACGCGCCCACCCTCAACGCGCTGGTCGGTCACTGTCTCGTCGGCGGCCTGCAGTGCGACGCGCGCGGCTACGACCAGACACACCCCGAAGCCGGGGCGGCGCTCAACGAGAACTACGAGCTTCCCTGAACCGGGGCGGCCGGGCCGGAACACCCCGCCACGGCCCGGCCGCCTCCTCCACCCCCACATCGGAGACCCCGCATGAGCCCACCTCGTACCCGCACGCGCCGCATCGCGGCGCCTCTCACCGCAGGGCTGCTGGCCGCCGGCGCCCTCTCCTTGCCCGCGCAGCAGGCACACGCCGCCGGCAGCGTCGTCAGGGTGACCGGCTCCCAGGGCGACTGGCAGCTGACCGTGGACGGCAGCCCGTACCAGGTCAAGGGCCTGACCTGGGGCCCGGCGGTGGCCGACGCCGGCCGGTACATGCCCGACGTCAGATCCATGGGTGTCAACACCATCCGCACCTGGGGCACCGACGCCTCCAGCAGGGCCCTGTTCGACTCCGCTGCCGCCAACGGCATCAAGGTCGTCGCCGGGTTCTGGCTGCAGCCCGGCGGTGGTCCGGGCAGCGGCGGCTGTGTGAACTACCTGACGGACACCGCGTACAAGAACCAGATGCTCGACGAGTTCCCGAAGTGGGTCCAGGAGTACAAGGACCACCCCGGTGTGCTGATGTGGAACGTCGGCAACGAGTCGGTGCTCGGCCTGCAGAACTGCTACAGCGGCGACGAGCTCGAACGGCAGCGCAACGCCTACACCACCTTCGTCAACGACGTCACGAAGAAGATCCACGCGGTCGACACCAACCATCCGGTCACCTCGACCGACGCGTGGGTGGGCGCATGGCCCTACTACAAGAGGAACGCACCCGACCTCGACCTGTACGCGGTCAACGCCTACAACGCCGTGTGCGACATCAAGTCGGCCTGGGAGCAGGGTGGTTACACCAAGCCTTACATCGTCACCGAGAGCGGCCCAGCGGGCGAGTGGGAGGTGCCCGACGACGCCAACGGCGTCCCCCGGGAGCCCACCGACCAGGCCAAGGCCGAGGGGTACACCAGGGCATGGGGCTGTGTCACCGGGCACCGGGGTGTCGCGCTCGGCGCCACGATGTTCCACTACGGCACCGAGTACGACTTCGGCGGTATCTGGTTCAACCTGCTGCCCGCCGGACAGAAGCGGCTGTCGTACTACGCGGTGAAGCGGGCGTACGGCACCGACACCTCGCGCGACAACACTCCGCCGGTCGTCTCCGCTCTGTCCGTCGAGGGCGACGCGGGCAACGTGCAGGCGGGGCGTGACCTCACGCTGTCGGTCAGGGCGAGCGACCCGGACGGGGACGTGATCTCGTACGAGGTCCTGGAAAACAGCAATTACGTCGACCAGAGCAAGCAGCTGACGCCACGGCCGCACACCGACCTCGGTGGTGGTCGGTTGAGAGTCACCGCACCGGACCGGCCGGGTGTCTGGAAGATCTACGTCAAGGCCACGGACGGCAGGGGCAACGTCGGCGTCGAGACGCGCTCCGTCCGGGTGGTGCCGCCGATCGTCGACGGGACCAACCTCGCCCTGGGCAGGCCGGCGACCGCCTCCTCGTACCAGACGGGCGGCGGCGACTGCCCCTGCACCGCCGCGGGTGCCGTGGACGGGAAGAACGACACCCGCTGGGCCAGTGACTGGAGCGATCCGCAGTGGCTGCGGGTCGACCTCGGTACGCGCAGCACGTTCAGGCACGTGCAACTGGTCTGGGAGACCTCGTACGCCAAGGCGTACACGATCCAGACGTCCGACGACGGTCAGAACTGGCAGACCCTGCGCGAGGTGACCGACGGCAATGGCGGGGTCGACGACTTCGACCTCTCGGGCACCGCTCGCTACGTCCGCGTCAACGGCACCGCACGCGGTACCGGATGGGGCTACTCCCTCTACGAGTTCGGCGTCTACAACTGACCTGCGGACGGCCGGCGCGGGCAGCCGGCCTGTCCCGCGGGCCCGGAGAAGGGACGAACGGGCGAGGATGACCGAAGACGATCTCGACCGGTTGCTCGACAAGCTGACACTCCGGGCCAAGGTCCGGCTGCTCAGCGGGGCGTCCACTTGGCGCACCGCGGCCGAACCGGCGGTCGGCCTGCGGGAGTTGGTGATGTCGGACGGCCCGGCAGGGGTACGCGGTGAGTCGTGGGACGAGCGGCGGACCGCATTGCTGCTGCCGTCGGCATCGGCGCTGGGTGCCACGTGGGACGACGACCTGGTCGAGCGGCTCGGGACACTCCTCGCCGCCGAGGCACGGCGCAAGGGCGTGGACGTGGTCCTTGCGCCGAACCTCAATCTGCACCGCAGCCCTCTCGGTGGTCGGCACTTCGAGTGCTTCTCGGAGGATCCCGAGCTCACCGGCCGTATCGGCGCCGCGCTGATCCGCGGTATCCAGGCGCAGGGTGTCGCCGCCGCGGCCAAGCACTATGTGGCCAACGATTCCGAGACCGAGCGGCTCACCGTCGATGTGCGGGTTGGTGAGCGGGCCCTGCGGGAGGTGTATCTCGCCCCGTTCGAAACCGCCGTCGCCGCCGGGGTGATGGCCGTCATGGCAGGCTACAACGCGGTCAACGGCCGCACGATGACGGCGAGTCCGTTGCTGTCGGACCCGCTCAGGAGCGAGTGGGGCTTTGACGGGGTGGTGATATCCGACTGGGGTGCCGTGCGCACCACTCTCGACACCGCACGGGCCGGTCTCGACCTCGCGATGCCGGGGCCCGACAGCGTCTGGGGCGAGGCCCTCACCCGGGCGGTGGAGGACGGCGGCGTGCCGGAATCGACCGTCGATTACAAGGTGCGTCACCTGCTCCGGCTCGCGGCGCACGTCGGGGCACTCGGCGGATCGGCTGACCACGATTCGGATCATCACGGTTCGGATGACCGCGATCCGGATGAGCGCGATCGGGATGAACGGCAGCGCCACGCGCCGACGGGGGTACGCTCTCGCGACGCCCGGGCTCAACTGCGTCGCGCGGCCGCTGCGGGGGCGGTCCTGCTGGCCAACCGGGGCGTCCTCCCTCTGGGGCGGGAGCTGCGGACACTCGCCGTCATCGGGACGTACGCCGCTCGCACGCGTTCGCAGGGCGGGGGCAGCGCCGGTGTCTTCCCGCGGCACGAGGTGTCCGTCCTGGAGGGCCTGCGGGCTCTGTTGCGCGGCCGGGCCGAGGTAGTCCACGTTCCCGGTCCGGCACCCGACGAGCCCGCTCGGGCACTGGGCGTCGACCTGTGCGAGGATCCCCGGTCGAGCCGGCCCGGGGTTCTGCTGCGTGTGCTCGACTCGTCGGGAGCCGAGCTGTACGCAGAACACCGAGGCAGCGCACGGCAGTTGGAGCCGCCCCTTGTTCCCGGCGCCCACACCGTCGAGATCAGGGCCCGGCTGCGCCCGCTGGTGACGGGGCACTGGACACTGGGCATCGCGGGCTTCGGGCGCCTGTGGCTCAGCCTGGACGAACACGTCCTGGTGGACGACGAGTTCACCAGACAGACGGACGATCCCGCACTCGTGCACGTGAACCCGCCGGTGCACAACGCCGTCGCGCAACTGACAGCGGGGCAGGACGTGTTGCTCGTGGCGCGGCGCGAACTCGCGCCCGGCACCGGCAGAGCGACGATCGTGAGCGCGCTCCCGCCGCACCCCGACGTCCTGCGGTCGATCACGGCAGCGGCCCGTGCCGCCGGTTCGGCGGACGCGGCCGTCGTGGTGGTGGGAACCCCGGAGCACAGCGAGTCGGAGGGATACGACCGCTCCGGCCTCGCGTTGGGGGACGCGCAGGACGCCCTGGTCCGTGCGGTGGCCGCCGCCAATCCTCGTACGGTTGCCGTCGTCAACAGCGGTGGCCCGGTCGAACTCCCGTGGCGCGACGAGGTCGGCGCCCTCCTGCTGGCCTGGTTCCCGGGGCAGGAGGGAGGCGCCGGCCTGGCCGACGTGCTCCTGGGGCGGGCCGAACCGGGCGGGCGCCTGCCCACGACCTGGCCGGTCGCACTCTCCGACGCTCCGATCAGCTGTACGCAGCCGGTCAGGGGCGGACTCGACTACGACGAGGGCCTCCACACCGGCTACCGCGCATGGCTCCGCCGACATCGCACCCCCGCCTACTGGTTCGGTCACGGACTCGGTTACACGAACTGGGTCTACGAGGAGCTGACCGGGCCGCGCGAGGTCGCCGCCGGCCAGCCGTTCACCGTGCACGTCAGGGTCCGCAACACGGGTTCGCGGACAGGCCGTGAGGTCGTTCAGGTCTACCTGGTGCGGGCCGGCGTAGAGGTGGAGTACCCACACCGGTGGCTCGCGGGATACACCGCGGTACGCGCGCGGCCCGGTGAGACGGTGACCGCGTCGGTGTACGTACCGGCCAGGGCGTTGCGCCACTGGTCCATCGGGGACAGGGCGTGGCGCACGGAACCGGGCCCGTGCCAGGTGCTCGCGGGGTGCTCGGCGGGGAACCTCCCGCTGGCCCTCGGCGTGGAGGTGCGGGTGAGCGGGTGAGCGGGTGAGCGGGTGAGCGGGTGAGCGGGTGAGCGGGTGATCCGGTGCTCCGGGAGAGCGCTCTATGCCGTCCGTAACCTGTGCCGTTAGGGTGCGGGGATGAGCAGCAGACTGGCCCCGACCCTGGAGGATGTGGCCCGGGAGGCGGGCGTCTCCCGCGCGACCGTCTCCCGCGTCATCAACGGTGTCCGCAACGTCGACCCCGCCATCCAGGAAGCAGTCCGCCAGGCGATCAGCAGAACGGGTTACGCGCCCAACCAGGCGGCCAGATCGCTGGTGACCCGGCGTACCGAGACTGTGGCACTCGTGGTGTCCGGCGCCGGTGACGTCTCGGACGAGGAGCAGAACGCCTTCGCCGCGCGGGCGTTGGCCGACCCGTTCTTCGGCCGGGTGGTGAGCGGGGTCGTCGGTCATCTGCGTCCGCGTTCGATGCATCCGGTGCTCATGTTCGCTGAGACCGCCGAGGCGCGACAGGAAGTCGTGACGTATCTGCGGCAGGGCAGCGCGGACGGGGCCCTGGTGGTCTCGACGCATGCGGACGATCCGCTGCCCGCGCTGCTGGCCGGTGCGGGACTGCCCGCCGTGCTGTTCGCCCGGCCCTCCCGGCCGGTCGCCCTCAGCTATGTCGACCTCGCGCACCGGGACGGCGGGCGTCTCGCGGCCGAGCACCTGCTGGGCCGGGGCTGCCGACGGATCGTCACCGTGTCCGGGCCATTGGCCGTGTCCGCGAGCCAGGAGCGACTGGCCGGGTTCCGCGACACGATGGCCCGTCATGGACACGCGTACGTCCCGCTCGTCCAGGGGGGCTTCACGGTCGACAGCGGCATGGCGGCGATGACGGAGCTGCTCGCCGAACACCCGGACGTGGACGGGGTGTTCGCGGCCAACGATCTGATGGCTCAGGGGATCTGCCAGGTGCTGTGGGAGCGGGGGCGCCGGGTGCCGGACGACGTCGCGGTCGTCGGGTTCGACGATTCGAGCGTGGCGGTCACCTGCAGGCCACCGCTGACCACCGTCCGTCAGCCGGTCGAGGACATGGCGGCGGCGATGGCCCGGCTGCTCGCCGAGCACATCAGGGGCGTGCGCACCGAGCCGACCTCGATCATCTTCGATCCCGAGCTGGTGGTTCGGGAATCGGCGTAGGGCCGGTTCCGCCGCGCTGCACCATCGGCGTGTTGTGGGGCGACCGTCCTGACGTGGGGCGACGGCGGCGCTCCTCTGGTCACGGACTCCGTCAACTGCGTTGCGCACGGCCCTGCTTCGTCGCCGCCGGGGTCGACGTGGGGTGAATCGTGCCCGGCCGCCCAGGAACACGCTCGGACGGATCCAGGACGGTACCGCGGTACTGGGGATGGCGTCGGCCGATCCCAGCGGCGAGGATGTTCTCACGTAACGCGGCGTCCTCCCGGGCGGTTCCAGGCGTTCGGCGCCTGGTTCTTCGTGCGGGCGGACGACTCCGGCAGTCGAGAGCCGAGGAGTCTGTGATGGGTTCGCACGCGGCGACGCACCGGGTAAGGCCCGCTTTCCTGCTGGTGGCCACGGTGGTCGTGCTCGTGGCCGCGCTCCTGTGGCTTCCCCGTGCCGACGCCGCACCCGCTTCGGCCGACGCCTGCGGTTCCACGGCCGTGCGTCTGCCCCGCGGAGACTGTGGTCCCTTCTGGCAGGTTCTGGCGGAGGACTTCAACGGCGACCGCGTGCCGCGCGGTTCGTTCAGCGACTGCGATCACCACGTCGACACCTCCGGTGCCTACTGCGGAGGACTACGCGGCACGTTCCGCGACAACTGGTGGGCCTATCCCACTGGTTGGCCCGACACGGCCGAGAACCGGGGCCGGGAGGTGGTGGGTGTGTACCACCCGGAGGACACCGTGAGCGTGGGTCCCGCTCCGAACGGCGACGGACGGATGTTCATCCGGATGTGGCGTCCCGCCGACGGCGGACCCGTCCACTCCGCGGCGGTGGTGCCTCGCGCGGTCATGGGCATGGCCTACGGCAAGTACTCGGCACGCATCAAGGTGACGAAAGCAGCGCCCGGTTACAAGTCCGCCTGGCTGCACTACGGCGGGGGATGCGAGATGGACCATCCCGAGGGGGAGTGGACGGGCGCGCTCTCAGCCTTCCACCATCCGTGCGGGGGCGGTGAACAGGGCTACTTCCCCGGCGCCGACGACTGGACCGAGTGGCACACCGTGTCCACGGAATGGACGCCCGGCCATGTGCGGTTCTTCGTCGACGGCCGTGAGACGGGTCACGACAACCGCGGTGTGCCGGACGGCCCTCTCTCCTGGGTGATGCAGAACGAAAGTGCCCTGGAAGGCCCTGGGGCGGCGCCCGGCAGCAGCGCTCAGATCGACATCACGTGGGTGGCGGCGTACGCGTACGGGTGGAAGTGACCCGCCGCCCCACGCCATGGGGCGCGGGCCCGTCCCCCTCACCGCCCCGAACCGTGCCACCCGCCCGACTGGTCGTGGTGGCGCGAGTCGCCAAGAGGGGCCTCCCCCCCCGACAGCAGTACCGGCTCGGCCGCCCGCAGTAGTCCTCCTCCGGCCCTGCGCGGCCTGGTGGTTGCCGCAGGCCCGCTGGGCGTCCGGCCGGATTCTGGATGATGGCGTCCCACGGGTAGTCGAAGTTCTGCAGCGGGTACAGCTCCAGGACGTGTCCGGCCCGGTCGCCGTAGTCCTCGCGGACCAGTTCCCGGTAGCCGCTGCGCGGTGAGGCCGGCCGTGTGTTCAGTTTGTGGTCGTGGTCCTGTCCGTCGCCGCGGTCGTCCTTCGTCGGCCGGACCCGGGCAGGAGACGTGACGGGCTCACGGTGAAGCCCACGATGGCGCCGCCGCCGGGCCGCGTACCCGCCGACACGGTTCCGCCGTGGGCCTCCGCGACGTCGAGGACGATGGCGAGGCCGAGTCCGGACCCGGGCAGACCGCGAGCGCTGTCGGCCCGGTAGAAGCGGTCGAACACCCGGCGGGTGTCGTCAGCGGCGATGCCGGGGCCCCGGTCGCGGACGGTGATCGCTCCCCGGCGGACGTGTACCTCGATGGGCTCGCCGCCATCGGCGTCGAACTTGGCGGCGTTCTCCAGGAGGTTGCCCACCGCGCGTTCGAGGCCCAGGGGGCGGCCGCGGACCACGGAGTCATCGGCGTCCACATGGACCAGGCGGCCGGTACGCCGGTACACGCGCCGCGCCGCACGGCGGGCCACCTCGGTCAGGTCCACGGGTTCCTCGGCTTCCTCGCGGCCACCGGCCAGGGCCAGTTCGACGAGTTCGTCGACGAGGTGACTGAGTTCGCGCGTCTCGTCCTGGACGTCGTGGAGGAGCCGGTCGCGGGAGTCCGGGGACAGCTCGGTGACCCGGTGCAGCACGGTGGCGTTGGCCAGCAGGCTGGTCAGCGGGGTCCGCAGCTCGTGAGCGGCGTCGTGCACCAGGCGTTCCTGGGCCTCGCGGGCGGCGACGATGCGGCCGAGCATCGTGCCGAGGGACGCGGACAGCCGTCCGACCTCGTCGCGTCCGCCCACCAGTTCCGTGCCGACGTAGGCGACCCGTCCGTCCGTGCTGACCTCCTCGGCGACCTCGGCCAGCCGGGCCAGGCGCCGGGTGATGCGTCCGGCGAGCAGTCTGCCCGCAGCCGCCGCGACGAGCATGACCGCCAGACTGACCACCGCGATCTGGCGTGCCATGCCGGCCAGCACCTGGCGGGTCTGATCGACCTGGACGGCCACCTGCAGCGCGCCGCGGCTCTCGCCGAGTGCTGTCGTCAGCAGGCGGTAGCTGTGGCCGTCCGCGTCGATCTCGGTGGTGTCCGACTGCCCGGCCCTGCCGGAGGCGGCGAGGGCGCGCGCCGCGTCGGACACCGCCAGTTCCTCCAGCGGGCCGCTCAGGCGGATGGGTGTACCGTCCCGGCCCACGGCCTGCAGGACCGGCTGTGGTGCCGCCTCTCCCAGGTCGGGCAGGTCCAGCCCGGAGAAGGGGGCGGGGACGGGGCTCCGGGTGACCGCGTCGGCCGGAACCTGCTTCTCCTGGCGTTCCTCCATGCCACGGGTCAGCGCCACGGTGGTCGATCGCAGCGTCCGGTCGACCTCCGCGAAGACGCGGTCGGAGGCGGCCAGGTAGCTCAGCGCACCGACCGCCACCGCCACCACGGCACCGACGGCGGCGAAGGCGAGCGCGAACCGCGAGCGCAGGCTCATGGCCGCCGCGCCGCGTAACCCACGCCGCGTACCGTGCGGATCAGGTCGGGTGCGCCCGCTTCAGTGAGCTTGCGCCGCAGATAGCCGACGTAACCGGCGAGGTTCTTCGTGTCCACACCGGCGTCAGGTCCCCACACGTCCCGGTAGATCGCGGCGTGGTCCAGTACGAGACCTTCGTTGTGCACCAGAAGCTCCAGCAGGTCGAACTCGGTTCTGGTCAGCTGGAGTTCCACCGTGCCCCACCACGCGCGTCGCGTGCCGGGGGAGACGCGCAGTGACGCCATCCGCAGCACGTCACCGGGGCGCTCACCCGCATCGCCGACCTCTCCCGCCTCGTCCTCCTCGACCGGCGAGGCGGGCGGTGCCGTCAGGGCGGCCCGGCGCCGGAGTGCCCTCAGGCGCGCGAGCAGTTCGGGCACCTCGAAGGGCTTGGGAAGGTAGTCGTCGGCGCCGGCGTCCAGACCGTTCGCCCGGTCGGGGATCCCGGCTCGTGCGGTGAGCATCAGTACGGGGGTGCGGTCACCGTCGGCGCGCAGCACCCGGCACACGGCCACACCGTCGATGTGCGGCATCATCACGTCGAGGACGAGCGCGCCGAAGGAGTCCCGGCGCGTCAGAACAAGGGCTTCCACCCCGTTGTCAGCGGTGACGACGTCATACCCCTCCAGCTTCAGGGCCCGCGCGACAGCTTCCCTGACGGCGCGGTCGTCGTCGGCGACGAGCACACGATCCGGCATGCCCGCATCGTGGCAGAGCACCCTGTGAGTCGAGGCCGGAGCATCCTGTGGGTCAGGGCCAGAGCATCCTGTGATCCGGTCGAACCGGTTCTCATCGGATTCCGGACAGGATCCCGCCGGGCTCTGAGACCGCGCTCCGATGATGAGGGCACCAACCCCTCACGCCACAGGAGTGCCATGCCGTCCCATACTCGCCCTGTGCTGCGCCGTCCCGTGGTGCTCGCCGCGTGCCTGAGCATCGCCCTCGGCACAGCGGGCTACCTCGCGTTCGACCCCGGGTCCGCCTCGGCGGCGGTCGCCAAGAAGGCCATCCCGGCGTCCGCGGCCCGCACCGGAGCCGGTGGCGCCAACACCGCCGAGGTCGTGAAGGCCGCGGGCGCCTTCCTCGCGACGCTGTCCGACGAGCAGAAGGAGACCGTTCTCTACGACTTCGACGACGAGGCGAAGACGACCGGCTGGTCGAACTTCCCGACGCCGGTCGTGGAACGCAACGGCCTCAAGCTGGGTGACCTCACCGCCGAGCAGGACGCGGCGGCCATGAAGGTCATGGAGGCCGCGCTCAGCAAGCAGGGCTACGAGGAGCTCGTCGAGATCCGCAAGGCCGACGACTACCTCGCCGCGGAGACGGACGCCTCGGAGGGCGGCAACAACGCCACGTCCACCGCCTCGCCCACGGCCACGGCGTCCGGTACACCGTCCGGTACGCCCAGTGGCGGCCCCGGAGGCGGCGGAGGCGGAGGCGGCGCCAACTTCGGCTCGGAGTGGTACTACATCTCGTTCTTCGGGACGCCCAGCAAGACCGGCGAGTTCACCGTGCAGTACGGCGGCCACCACGCGGCGTACAACATCACCTACGCCGGGAAGAACGTGACGATGTCGCCCACGTTGACGGCGGTCGAGCCGGAGGAGTTCATCTGGAACGACAAGGCCTACGCCCCGCTCGCCGACAAGCGGGCCGCCACCATCGGCGCCGTGCAGTCGCTCACGGAGGACGAGCTGGCCGCCGCCGAGATCGACGGCAGCTTCGACGACCTCTACCTCGGCCCCGGCAACGACGGCCCCTTCCCGACCGATCCCGAGGGCGTCCTCGTCAGCGACCTCACCAAGAAGCAGCAGGCCAAGGTCACCGCGATGCTGCGCACCTGGGTCGACGACCTGGACGAGCAGGCCGCGTCACGGCTGTTGAAGAAGTACGTCTCCGAGTACGACGAGACATACATCGGGTGGAGCGGCGGAACCACCATCGACAACGACCAGACGTACGTCCGTCTCGACGGGCCGTCCGCCTGGATCGAGTTCTCCAACCAGCCCGGCGCCTCGACCGACGAGATCCACCAGCACACGATCTTCCGGGACGAGACCTCCGACTACGGCTGGGAATGACGTCCGTGCGCCGTCTCTTCACCACGCTCCTGCTCGCGGCGTTCCTGCTGGTCGGCGGCCTCGCGTCGCCGGCCGGCGCCCACCCGATGAGCACCTCGGCCGTCCTGCTCGACATCCGGGACGACCGGGTCGAGGGCGAGGTGCAGCTGCCCATCGACCGCCTGGCGATCGCCGTCGACCGCGACCTCACCCGGGAGAGCGTCCTCGGCGCCGACCGGGCGTTCCTGAAGCGGTACGCGGCTCGGCACATCAGCGCCGCCGGCGAGGACGGCGACTCCTGGACCGTCACGCTCGGCACCGGGTCGGTGCGGACGATCGACGGGACGGCGCACCTCGTCTATCCGCTCACCATCCGTCCGCCGGACGGCCAGGTCACCGACTTCGACCTGCGCTACGACGTCATCGTCGAGGAACTCCTCACCCACAAGGTCATCGCCACAGTCCGGTACGACTTCGACCGCGGCATCCTCAAGACGGACGACGCCGAGACCCTGGGCGTCCTCGACTGGGACACCAAGAGCCTGAAGGTGCCGGCCGCCGAGGGCTCCTGGCTGAAGGGCTTCGCCACCACGGCGGGACTCGGCATCGAGCATGTCGGCGAGGGCGCCGACCACCTGCTGTTCCTGCTGATGCTGCTCATCCCGGCTCCGCTGGTGGCGGCCCGCGGCCGATGGCGTGCCGGAGACAGCCCACCCCGCCGCAGTGTCCTACGCGTCGTGCACGTGGTGTCGGCGTTCGCCGTGGGCCACTCGCTCACCCTCGCCCTGGCGGCCTCTGGAGTGGTCCACGTACCCTCCCGGCCGGTCGAGACGCTCATCGCCTTCTCGATCGCGGTGTCCGCGGTCCATGCGCTACGGCCTCTGGTGGCACGCGGCGAAGTACTGATCGCGGCCGGTTTCGGACTGGTCCACGGCCTCGCCTTCGCCTCGCTCATCGGCGACCTCGGCCTCGACCGCGGTTCGCTCGTGACCACGCTGCTGGGTTTCAACCTGGGCATCGAACTGACCCAGTTGCTCGTCGTCGCCCTGATGATGCCGTCGTTGCTGCTCCTGGCCCGCACGCCTCTTTACCCCGCCTTCCGTATCGGGGTGGCCGTCATCGGGCTGGTGTTCTCGGTGTCCTGGATGCTGGAGCGCGCGACGCTGACGCCCTCCGACCCCTTCGAGGGCGTCCAGACCTGGCTGGTCGGGCACCCCCTGCTGGTTGCCGGATCGGTCGCTTCACTCGCCGTCGCCGCCCGCCTCCGATGCCGGGTGCCCTGGACGCCGGCCGGGAAATGAGCCGTGCGCGGCTCGATCAGGACGCCTCGGAGGCAGGACGAATCAGGAGACTGTGGTGCCTGGCTGGATCAGGCCACTCGCTTGGTCACTTGGTTCCACCTCTGCTTGGTTCGGCCGGTAACAGGCTTTCAACATCCCGGCGGCAGCTATGGCCCCCAACGTGCCGGCCAACACGGCTTGCGCGGGACCCTCGCTGCGGCGGCCCAGCAAGCCGTCCAAGGAGAAGCGGCCGTGGCCCAGCGTGGCCAGGGCCACGGCAGCGCCGGCGACAACTCCGGTGTACTCCCAACCGCCCTTGAAGACGAAGAAGCCCTTGCCGCGGTGGTCGGTGCGGGCGGCCACCACCATCAGCCCGACGGCGGCGGCAGCCGGCAGGGGGTTGGCCAGCCCGAGGACGAGTCCGGCCCCGGCTGCCATCTCGGTGCCGGCGGCCAACCGGGCGTGTACCGCGGCAGGGCGCAGGCCGAGGGACTCGAACCAGCCTGTGGTGCCCTCGAGACCCCCCGGTCCCGCGACCTTGTTCCAGCCGTGTGCGAACAGCATCGGCCCCAGAACGCCGCGCAGGGCGAGAGCTGCCGCGTCCCGGCCCACTCCTGCGGCGGCCGGCTGGGACGAATTCGGGTCTGCCATCGGAAGCTCCTTGTCGGTGGCGGAACTTGCTCGGATCTCGAAGCCTGGCAACTGGAGAGGGCGGGTCGGTTCCGGGTCGGGCGAACCGCCCGGACGTGCGGAGCCTCACCAAGGGAGGGTGTCCCCGTTGATCGCGTCAGCCATCGAGCCCTGCGAAGCGCTCCTCGGGACCGGCCATCCGCCCCGGTCGCTGAGGCGGTGCACCGAGCGCGAAAGCCGCTCGGCGGACTCAGCTCCGCCTCCCGAGAGGGAGGCGGCGACAGAGCAACTACCCTAGCCCACAAGCGCCTTGGCGCTCGGATGTGATCCCTGCCACGCAGGCTCCGGTCCGCGCGTAGCATCCGCCAAGTGCCTTTGGACGGCGCCTTCCTGGAGCCGCGAGCTGCCGTGTCCCAGGTACGGGTCCGTGGGTTCGAGCCGCTTCAGGTCAGGTCACGCCGCATGGCGTCGGCTATGAGTTCGCCGATCAGAACGGCGGTTGCCGCCGGGCCGCGCAGCGGTGCCGCGGGCAGGATCGAGGTGTCCGCGACTCGAAGACCGCTGACGCCGTGCACTCTTCCGTAGTGGTCGACGGCCGCCCGGGGATCCTCGGCAGGGCCCATCGGAGCGGTGCCGCAAGTGTGCTGGGAGGTCCCGAGGCGCCTCTGGATCCATCGGTCGAGCGCATCGTCGTCGTCCAGTTCCTCCGGTCCGGGCTCCGCGAGCCCGACGGAGATCTCGTCGAAGGCGTTGGTGGCGACCAGCGCGGCCGTGGTGCGGACCGCTTCACGCATGCGGCGTCTGTCCTCGGAGGTTCTCAGATATCCGTAGTCGAGGCGCGGGGGAGTGGCCGGGTCGGCGGACCGGGTGCGCATCCGGCCACTGAGCCTTGGTGACTGGACCGACACGAGGAACGCGAGAGGTGCGCCGGGGTGGGCCACCGTCCCGCTGACCAACCCCGTAATGGGGACCAGAGATTGAAGGATCTCGAGGTCGCCCGGGTAGGCGCCGCCCGACGACGAGAGATGCAGGGCGCCGCCGAGCCACGAGCCGGTGGGTTCGGCCATCGGCCACCGAGGCGTCCACTCCATCACCACCTGGGGGTGGTCGCTGAAACGGGCCCCGACGGCGGGAGCGTTCCTGACAACAGGGAGGCCCAGACGCTCCAGATCGTGTCGCGGTCCGATTCCCGACAGATGCAGCAGGTGAGGGGAGGAGAAGGCCCCCGCACAGAGCACCACCTCGCCGGCCGCCACCGTGCTGCGGCGCCCGTCGCGCTCGACCGCCACGCCGGTGGCCCGGCCACGCTCGACGACGACACCGCGGACCGTGCTGTCGCCTACCACCGTGAGGTTCGGGCGACCGCGCGCGTCCAGGAGGTAACTGATGCCGGTGTTGATGCGCAGTCCGTCCTCGGCGTTGGACGGCAGTGGGCCGAACCCGGCAGCGGCCTGGGCGTTCTTGTCCGGTTCCGCGGGGAAGCCCAGTTCGCGGGCGGCCTCCCGGAACGCGACGGCAGCGGGGTGACGGAGATCCGTGCGCCGGATCCGTACCGGCCCGCGGGCACCGTGCAGGTCGTCGGCACCGTAGTCCAGGTCGGTCTCCAGCGCGCGCAGAAGCGGAAGCACCCGGTCGTAGGACCAGGCGGCGCCGCCGACGGCCGACCATCGGTCGAAGTCGTCGCGGCGGGCGCGGACGAAGTACCCGCCGTTGACGGTGGTCGAGCCACCGAGGATGCGCCCCCGGACGACCGTGTACGGATGCCGCGGGGTGAGGTGAACGGCGTACGGCTGGAGAGCGGCATGGCCGGGCTGCGCACCCGGGACGAGCCGTGCGTCCAGCAACTCGGGCGCGAACGCCGAGCGGTGACGCGGCGCCGGGCCGGCCTCGAGCACCAGCACGGTGCGGGCGGGGTCCTCGCTGAGGCGGGCCGCCAGTGCGGCACCGCTGCCCCCCGCTCCCACGACGATGACATCAGGGCGGTTCACCGGGCCGCATCCGTGTCGTCCGCGGTGCACAACTCGCCGCGCTGCCGCATGTGTTGTCGGCCGCGGCGCAACGGTAGGCGCGAGAGGTTCTCCTCGCGGTCGCTTTGCTCCATGGGCAAGCGAATCAGCTCGTGACGACGGCCCGGCGCGACCGTTCCGGTGACCGGGACCGAGGCTTCGATTCCGGCTCACGGTGCCCATAGCCTCCCGTCATCCGATGGGAGCGGCCCGTGGTGCACGACCGCGGAGCCGTGGGATGCCTAGGGAGAGTCACATGAACGAGCTCCAGTCCGCCCCGTCCGAAGAGGTCCGGGCCGAAGAGGTCCAGGCCGGGGAGGCCGTGACCACGGAGTCGCTGATCGATGCCGAGGACCTGATCGAGGAGATCTCCATCGACGGCATGTGCGGCGTCTACTAGGCCACGAGATGACCACGACGGACCTCGACCACGCCTGGGACCTGCACACGCAGGTCTCGGTACGACCGGAACCCTTCGGCGCGCTGCTGTACCACTTCGGAACCCGCAAGCTCACGTTCCTCAAGGACCGCCGACTGCTCGCGGTCGTTCAGTCCCTCTCCCACGCGCCCACCGCCCGGGACGCCTGCCTGGCCGTCGGCATTCGCGAGTCCGAACTGCCGCACTACGGAAGGGCTCTGGCCGCACTCGCCCAGTCGTCGATGGTCGTCGGAAGGGTCTCATCACCCCAGGCACCCGGAACCGCGTCCAGCTCCACACGGCTGACCGACCTGTTCGAGTCCGGTCTCGACGCTCCCATCTGCCTCACCTGGGAACTGACCTACGCCTGCAACCTGGCCTGCACCCACTGCCTCTCCAGCTCCGGCCGCCGCGACCCACGCGAACTGAGCACCGGGGAAGCCAAGGCCGTCATCGACGAGTTGCAGCGGCTCCAGGTCTTCTACGTCAACATCGGCGGCGGCGAGCCCACCGTCCGCCCCGACTTCTGGGAACTCCTGGACTACGCCACCACGCACCAGGTGGGTGTGAAGTTCTCAACCAACGGCGTCCGGATCACCCCCGAGGCCGCCCGACGGCTCGCGAGCAACGACTACGTGGACGTCCAGATCTCCCTCGACGGCGCCACGCAGGACGTCAACGACGCGGTGCGCGGCGCCGGTTCGTACGCGACGGCACTGCGCGCGATGGGCCACCTCGCCGACGCCGGAGTGCGGAACTTCAAGCTCTCCGTGGTGTGCACCCGCCACAACATCCCGCAGCTCGACGCGTTCAAGGAACTCGCCGACCGGCACGGCGCCCAGCTCCGCCTGACCCGGCTGCGCCCCTCCGGGCGTGGCGCCGACGTGTGGGACGAACTGCGTCCGACGGCCGGGCAGCAGCGCGAGCTGTACGACTGGCTGCTCGCGCACGGCGAGAACGTGCTGACCGGTGACTCCTTCTTCCATCTCTCGGCCTACGGCCAGGCGCTTCCCGGCCTCAACCTGTGCGGCGCCGGACGCGTCGTCTGCCTGATCGACCCGGTCGGAGACGTGTACGCGTGTCCGTTCGCCATTCACGAGGAGTTCCTCGCGGGCAACATCCGCGAGCCGGGCGGCTTCACGGAGGTGTGGCGCGGGTCGGAACTCTTCCGGCGCCTGCGTACCCCGCAGCAGGGGGGAGCCTGCGCCTCCTGCGGCTTCTACGACAGATGCAAGGGCGGATGCATGGCCGCGAAGTTCTTCACCGGGCTCCCGCTGGACGGCCCCGACCCCGAGTGCGTGCGCGGGTGCGGCGAGGAGCGACTCGCCCGGCGCCCGCAGGGCAGGGCCCACCTCCCCAAACCGTCGGCCGACCACTCCCACCGGACCTCTCCGCCCGGGCGCCCGGCCCCCGTCGACCTGGTTCTCACACGCCGTGAGGAGCTGGACCGGCCCCCGGTGGCCGACTGCGCCGAGGATCCACTGGCCGGCCTGCGCTTCACGTAGAGACAACCGGCCTGCGCTTCACGCAGAGAGAAAGGGGACGACGTACATGGGCAGGAACCCCTGGTTCGAGACGGTCGCCGAGGCGGAGCGCCGGGCGAAGAAGCGGTTGCCGAGTTCGGTCTACGGCGCACTCGTCGCCGGCTCGGAGCGAGGCCGCACGATCGACGACAACATCGCGGCGTTCGCCGAACTCGGTTTCGCCCCGCACGTCGTGGGCCAGCGTGCCGAGCGCGACCTTTCCACGACCGTGCTCGGCGTGCCGACCGCACTTCCCGTGCTCATCTCCCCGACCGGGGTCCAGGCGGTGGACCCGGACGGAGAGGTGGCCGTGGCGCGTGCGGCGGCGAGCCGCGGCGTCATCATGGGGCTCAGCTCATACGCGAGCAAGCCCGTGGAGGAGGCCGCCCAGGCCAATCCGAACCTCTTCTTCCAGCTGTACTGGAGCGGCACCCGCGAGACGATGGTGCAGCGCATGGACCGCGCCCGGACGGCCGGCGCCAAGGCTCTCATCGTCACCCTCGACTGGTCCTTCTCCCACGGCCGCGACTGGGGCAGCCCGGCCATCCCGGAGAAACTCGACCTGAGGGCCGTGCTGCGGTACGCCCCCGACGTACTGCCCCGCCCGGGATGGCTGTGGCGGTACGCGAAGTCCGGCCGTGTCCCCGACCTCACGGTGCCCAATCTCCGGCCACCCGGCGGTGAGGCGCCGACGTTCTTCGGTGCCTATGGGGAATGGATGCGGACCACACCGCCGATCTGGGACGACGTCAGGTGGCTGCGCGAGGAGTGGGGCGGCCCGTTCCTCCTGAAGGGTGTGACCCGGGTCGACGACGCGAGGCGCGCGGTCGACGCCGGCGTGTCGGCGCTCTCGGTCTCCAACCACGGAGGCAACAACCTGGACACCACACCGGCGACCATCCGTGTCCTCGCGTCCGTCGTCGAGGAGGTGGGCGACCAGGTGGAGGTCCTCCTGGACGGCGGTGTCCGCCGCGGCGGGGACGTGGCGAAGGCACTCGCCCTCGGCGCCCGGGCCGTTCTGATCGGCCGCGCATACCTGTGGGGCCTGGCCGCGAACGGACAGGCCGGGGTCGAGAACGTCCTGGACATCCTGCGCGGTGGCCTCGACTCGGCCGTACTGGGCCTGGGGCATTCCTCCGTCCACGAACTGTCGCCGGACGACCTGGTGATCCCCTCGGGGTTCACCCTGGCCCTCGGCGCGGGCGCGGACACCCGGGGCCCGGATGTGCCGGCCGCCGGCCGGGCAACGGTCGCGTGACCGAGCCGGGCGGCGGCGATCTCGCACGCACCGTGTGGCCGGCGGTACCTGACGGTGCGCTGGTCCTGGTTCCGATCGGGTCCACCGAGCAGCACGGCCCGCACCTGCCACTCGACACGGACAGCGTCGTGGCCCGAGCCGTCGCACGGCGGGCCGCCGACACCTTGTCCGGGGGACCGGCCGGCCCGCCGCTCGTGGCACCGGTGCTGGCCTACGGCGCCAGCGGCGAACACGCCGGTTTCCCCGGGACCGTCTCGATGGGGCACGAGGCGCTGGAGGCGGTGATCGTGGAGATGGTGCGGTCCCTGGCGCTCTGGGCCGGGCGCGTCGTCCTCGTCAATGGCCACGGCGGGAACCTCACCACCCTGGACGCGGCGGTGAGCCGACTGCGTGCCGAGGGCCATGACGCCGCGTGGACCGGCTGCGACGTGCCAGGAGGCGATCCACACGCCGGCCGTACGGAGACCTCGGTGATGCTGCACCTTGCTCCCGACACGGTGCGGACGGACAGGGCCGTCGCCGGAGACACGCGGCCCCTGGCCGTTCTGCTGCCGGACCTGATGGCCCGCGGGGTCCGCGCGGTCTCGCCCTCGGGCGTACTCGGTGATCCGTCGGGTGCCTCGGCCGCGGAGGGGCGCCGGACCGTGGAGTCGATGGTGGCCGCCGTCGTCCGCCGGATCGCCGCTCACGTGGTGGACGGTCGGGGCCGCCTCGTCGAGCCGTCGGGAAGGTCGCATCCGAACGCGGCGCGCGGATGACTCTTCCCGTGGGTTTCGTTGTCGCGCTCGACCGCCACACCCGGGTCATCGACGGCGGCCGCGCCCTTCTCGGCGGCTTCCCGACCCGACTACTGCGCCTGACCCCGCGAGCCCGCTGTCTCCTCACCGGCCGGACGGTCGCGGTACGGGACGCGGCGGGCGCGCTTCTGGCGGGCCGGCTGCTCGACACAGGTATGGCCAACCCCGTCGTCCACGCGCTCCCACCGAATCCCGACCCGCGTTACACCGTCGTCGTGCCGGTCCGTGACCGCCCCCGCCAACTCGACCGTTTGCTCGGCAGTATCGAGCGGGGCCACCCCGTGATCGTGGTCGACGACGCCTCACGGCGCCCGGAGACCGTCGCCGCCGTCGCCGCCAGGCACGGGGCCCGACTGCACACCCTGTCCGCCAACGCGGGCCCTGCCGGAGCGCGTAACGCCGGCCTCCGGCTCGTCACCACCCCTTTCGTGGTTTTCGCCGACTCCGACATCGTGCTCGCCCCCGATACCGTCCCCACACTGCTCCGGCACTTCGCCGACCCCCGCCTCGCCATGGCCGTACCCCGCATCACCGGGCTGCCGGTCGCGGCCACGACCTGGATCGGACGCTACGAGAACGCTCGTTCCTCGCTCGACCTCGGTGCTCACCCGGCCGCTGTACGACCGGGGAGTCCTGTCTCCTGGGCGTCCACGGCCTGCACGGTGGCGCGGGTGGACGCGCTGACAGACGGCTTCGACGAGCGCATGCGTGTCGGGGAGGACGTGGACCTGTGCTGGCGACTGATCGAGAACGGCTGGCGGGTACGGTACGAGCCGGCGGTCCAGGCCGCCCATGAACACCGCGGGCGCCTGGGCGACTGGCTGCTGCGCAAGGCGGTCTACGGCACGGGCGCCCACCCGCTCGCCGAACGCCACCCCGAGTTCATCGCTCCCGCCGTACTCGCCCCGTGGAGCACCGCGCTGGTCGCCGTACTGCTCGCCCAACGCCGTTGGTCGCTGCCCGTCGCGGCAGCCGTAGCCGGAGCGACCGCCCTGGGCATCGCCCGCAAGCTGGACGGCACCGGCCATCCCCACCGGCTGGCCCTTCGGCTCACCGCCAACGGAGTCGCGGGCGCCCTGACGCAGGCCTCCGCCCTGATGACCCGGCACTGGTGGCCGCTCACGGCGCTCGGCTGCACGGTGTCGCGCCGGGTGCGCCGGGCCACGGCGGTCGCCGCCCTGGCAGACACCGTCCTTGAGTACCGGCGCGACGGCGCGCACCTCGACCCGGTCCGCTACGGCGTCGCCCGGCGTCTCGACGACCTCGCCTACGGAGCCGGCGTATCGTTCTCCGCCCTCAAGGGCCGTTCCACCGCGGCCCTCAAGCCGCGGATCACGCGGTGAGGGGGCGGGCCGTCGGCCACCCCCTCACCGCCGCGGTGTGTCAGGCCGCCTGACCGACGGTGGCCTCGTCGAGGCGCTTGCTCTTCGGGATCAGGAAGACGAGCAACGCGCCGACGCTGCAGCATCCGACGACCAGCCAGAGCCCGTTCGTGAAGCCGGCGTCCAGGTAGAACTGGGTTCCGTGCAGGACCGTCCCGTTCTGGGCCATGACGACGAAGGCCAGTTGGGAGACCACGATCTGGGCGACGCCCTGCGCGAGGGTCTGCGCGCCGTTGGCCAGGGCCTGCTCCTCGGGGCTGACCACCTCGATGATCATGATGGGTATGACGGCCAGGACCATGCCCGTGCCCACCCCGGCGATCAGGCCCATCTCGATGATCTGCGCGGCGCTGTGGTGCAACTGTGTGCCGATCCCGTACCCGAGGACCGTCAGCGCGGAGCCGGTGCCCAGCAGGATCCGGGCGTCCACGCGGCGGGCGAGTACGCCGGTGCCGACCGCGGCAAGGATGATCATGGCGCTGATCGGGCTGGTCACCAGGGCGTTGTGCGTGCCGGACCAGCCCAGCCCCTCGGAGACGGACGGGATGTCCGGCATCAGAATCAGCAGCTGTATCACCACGCCGACGGCGCTGAGTGAGCCGGCCGCGATGGACGTGGCCAGCAGGACGCTCCACACCGAGCGGCGCCGTGTCATGGACAGCGGGAACAGCGGTTCGGCGACCCGGCGCTCGACGAGCAGGAACGCGATCAGCACGATCAGCGCTCCGGCGATGCACGAGGCGAACTTGCCGCTGCTCCAACCCCAGTGCGTCCCCCGGCCGACGGCGTAGATGAGCAGGGTGACCCCACCGCCGAGGAGGACTCCGCCGAGCCAGTCCATCCGGCCACCCCGCTCGCGGACTGGGCTCTCGGGGACGAAGACGGCGACCAGCACGAAGCCGACGGCGGTGGCGATGGCCATGAACCACAGCACGCCACGGAAACCGTAGCTGTCCAGGAGCCAGCCGGACAGGAACGGCCCGCCGAAGGCGACGAGGCCCACGCCGCCCGCGATGATGCCGCTGGCGACTCCGACCCAGCGGCGCGGGAACACGTCACGGGTCATCGCGTATCCCAGGGGGGCCGCCGCCGCGTAGAGGCCCGCGATACCGCGGCCTATCAGCAGGGTGCGGTAGTCGGTGGCGACGGCGGCGATCAGGTCGCCGACGAGGCCGAGCCCGGTGGCGACCAGCAGGACACGCTTCTTGCCGAAGATGGCCGCTGCCTTGATCACGAAGGGCAGGAAGAAGGTCCCGGTCAGCAGGGTCATGAGAGTGAACCAGGCGATCTCGGTGGTGCGGAAGTGGATCGCGACCTCTGCCTGCGCGATGCCGGACAACGCGGCGACGAGCGACACCAGTTGGACCGCCCACAGCAGCGCGACGACGATCAACGCGTTACGCGCGGTGGAGCGGGTGGGCTCGGGAGCCTGCGGGGGAGCGGTTCGGGTCTCGGACATAGGGGCCTTCCGTGGGTGATCGGAGGGTGCGGGGAGAGCGGTGCTCGTCGGTTCCCGTGTCGCGGTGGCCGTACCTTTGCCGGGGTTGAACGGATCGGGAACGGCGTCCGTTTCGACCTGTCGGCAACGCGACGTCCGTAACGTAGACCTAACGGTCGGTACAATCAATGAACGGCGCAGAAGGAGTTTTCGAGCGCCCGGTACGCCGGTTCCCGTCCGTGTCTGTCCCGGTCAGCGGAAAGCCCTCAGCGGCCGCTCGGGCCGCGAAATGACAATGAGGCGATCCCGCCGCCGACGCGCGGCACACGTGATTCACCGGTACGCAGGAGGTGTGCGGCGTGGCGCACGAAGTAGTCGGTCGTATCGAGGAGATCGGGCCCGAGTTGGCCGCGCTCGCCGAAGAGAACGAGCAGCTCGGCAAGCTGAGCGACAAGACCGTCGCACTGCTTCGCTCGGCAGGCGTGATCAGGCTCCTGCAGCCGAAGGAGTTCGGCGGCTACGAAGCCCATCCCCGGGATTTCGCGGAAACGGTCATGGCGGTCGCGAGCCACGACGGGGCCGCGGGCTGGGTGTGCGGTGTGGTCGGGGTGCACCCGTGGGAGCTGGCCCAGTTGGACTCCCGGCTGGCCCACGAGGTGTGGGACGAGGACCCGGACACGTGGATCGCCTCGCCCTACATGCCCAACGGAATCGCCGATCCCGTCGAGGGCGGATACGTCCTCAACGGACGCTGGCCGTTCTCCTCGGGCTCCGACCACTGCTCCTGGGACTTTCTCGGAGCGCTCGTCGGCGACGGCAAGGGAAAGCCGGCGGGGCCGATCAGCGTGCTGCACGTCGTCCTGCCGCGCTCGGACTACGAGATCATCGATGGCACCTGGGACGTGATCGGACTGTCGGGAACCGGCAGCAAGGACGTCGTCGTGAAAGGCGCCTTCGTCCCCGAATACCGTACGATCCGCCAGGAGTTGGTCACCGAGGGGGCGGCCGCCGAGGCGGTCGGGCTCACCGAGACCCTGTACAAGTTGCCCTTCAGCGCGATGTTCCCGCTCGGGATCACCGCCGCGGTCGTCGGCATCTGTGAGGGAGCGCTGGCGCTCCATCTGAGCCAGCAGCGCGAGCGGGTCGCCGTGACGGGCGTCCAGGTGCGTGACGATCCGTACGTGCTCTACGCCGCCGGAGAAGCGGCGGCGGAGATCGCCGCCTCACGGGTCCAGTTGATCGACGGCATCAGCCGGCTGTACGACCAGGTCGAGGCCGGACGGCCCATCACCATCGAGGACCGGGCCAACGTCCGCCGCAACCAGGTGCGTTGTGCTTGGCGGGCCGTCTCGGCGCTGGACGACATCTTCACGAGGTCGGGCGGGAACGCGATCCGGCACGGCAACCCGCTGCAGCGGTACTGGCGGGACGCGCACGTGGGACTCCAGCACATGATCCACGTCCCCGGCACCGCGTACCACGCAAATGCCCTGGCCCAGATGGGTCTGGAGCTCCCCGAGTCGATGCGCGTCCTGATCTGAGGCCGCGCATGGACACCATCAACGGGCGGTACTTCCGCAACGTCCTGGGTCACTTCCCGACAAGCGTGGTCGCGGTAACCACCACGGACACCGACCAGCGGCCCCAGGGTCTGGTCGTCGGAACCTTCATGTCCGTCTCCCTGGACCCGCCCCTGGTCTCGTTCCTGGTGGACGGTTCCTCCACGACACTGCGGACGATTCGAACCGCCGGGCGCTTCTGCGGCAACTCGCTCGCGGGTAACCAGGAACGACTGTCCCGGCAGCTGGCGGCCCGGGGAACCGACCGGTTCGAGGGCGTGACCTGGAAGACGTCCCCCCTCGGAAATCCCGTTCTGGAAGGGATCGTCGCGTGGGTCGACTGTGCGCTGGAGCAAGTCGTCGAAATAGGTGACCACTTCCTGGTCGTCGGACGCGTCCGACATCTTCGCGTCGAGTCGAAGCGGACCCCACTCCTCTTCTTCCGCGGCGGATACGGCGACTACCTCTCCACCACAACTCTCGTGCTGGACAGGCTCGTCGGCTGGTAGAGGGCAGACACGATCAAAGGAGATCGTCCATGCGGAAAGAGCTGCACATCAGATTGGAACGCCTCTCGGCGTGGTTCGGATTCGTCCTGCTGGTGGGGATGCTGGCTACCTTCGCGGTAGGCAACCTCCTCAGGCCCATGAGCCCCACAAACACTCCTGAGCAGATCGTCGACTTCCTGACCGACAACCAGACGCGGATTCTGCTCTGCGTCGCGCTCATGGTGCTGTTCATCCCGTTCGAGTATCCGTTCGTCATCGTGACCAGCCTGCAGATCCGCAGGATCGAGGGCGGGTGGGGCATGCTGTCGATGATCCAGCTCACCACCGGTGTGGTCGCCCCCATCGGATTCTTCTTCCCGCTGGCGATACTCGCGGCCGCGGCGTACCGGCCGGAGATCCACTCTCCCGACCTCCTGTCCGCGATGAGTGACACGTTCTGGCTCATGTATGTGGGCAATGCCTGCATCTTTGTCCTACAGGTCTGGTCGATCGGGCTGGCGGCTCTTGTCGACCGTGGTCCCAAGCCGGTGTTCCCCCGATGGTTCGGTCACCTCAACATCGTGCTGGGGATCCTCCTCATCCCGGGAGCCTTCGTCTTCCTCAACAAGACCGGTCCGCTGGCATGGAACGGGCTGCTCGCGAACGTGATCCCCTCGATGGCCTACCTCGTCTGGAAGATCGCCACGCCCATCGTGCTGTTGCGTGCTGTCAAATCCGAGGAGGCGGAGCTCGCGGAGACCTCGGAAGCTCAACTGGCGAGCGCGTAGGGCTCGTGGGGGGGGGGGGGGGGGTGCCCCCCCCCCCCCCCCCCGGGCCCCCCCCCCCCCCCCCCCCCCCCCCCCCGACCACCCCACCGCCCACACCCCCCAGACCCACCCCCTCGAGCCCCGG